>JBPCYB010000086.1:0-45603 GCA_051007995.1 Woeseiaceae bacterium
TCGATAATGCCAACGTCGTCGCCGGTATCGACCCTGAAACCCAAATAGAGCTGGACCAGGTCGCTGCATTTTCGACCGTTAGCAGCGGCTCAATTATCATCAATGACGTTCAAATCGCGGTCGACACCGCAACGGATAGCCTCGATGCAGTGATTGATCGCATCAACGCGTCAGAAGCCGGTGTTACAGCATCGTTTGATACTGCGTCACAACAATTCATGCTTGAGACGCGCGGCGAAACGGGACGCTTGTCAGTTGATGGCAACGATACCGGCCTGTTTGCTGCACTGAATCTGCTAGAGGCCAATGATTATTCAGCAGTACGCGGTCGCGGCTTTTCAAGGGGCCGCTCTTACCGGATCGCTGACTCATTCGCCGATGTATTCGGGGACCTCAACAACATCTTCAGAAATTCGGCATCGGCCAGTGCTCCGTTGGCGTCAGCATTGCGCAGCGTAATTGGCGACGAATCTCAGGTCGAAGTGTTCGGCCTGAGGTTTGACAATTCGGCCGATGCAGTCAGACGCGGGGACTTTGCCTCAATTGATCGACGAGACCTAACGACAAACCTGCAACAGCGTGGCGATGCGGTTAGCTCACTCCTCGCCGATCGTGACGGCCAATTCGGCTTCGTAAACGGCCTGCTTTTTGCGACCCGTCAGGCGCTCAGTATCGCTAACTCGACGCTGGGTATCAGTAGCACGTTCATTGATACTTACGCCTGATCACACCGGCTGTTTTTCTTAAAAGACTTCCGGTTTTGATGAACGCAGTTCGTCGAGTCGCTTAACGAGCACACTGTGTTCACGATCGGCATGACCACTTCGGATATAATGCTCGGCGGCCTTACATACGGCTTTGAGCCGCCGAGTTTGTTCGTCCACGTCGCGAGGCTCGCTCGTGTTCTCCTCGAGGCTACCGTCACCTTTCGGTACATGTTGCAGCACATACTGCACCAGGTCGCTCGTTGTAATAATGCCTGTAAGCGCGCCGTCGTCGTCAATTACGGGCAGCGCATGAAATTCGCCGACCATAAACTTTTCTGCGGCGTCGCGCAGGCTTGCACTGTGCGGTAGGACGACCGGGTTTGTTTGCATGAGCTGCCGGACTTTGACTTTCTCAAGCGGCACATTGCTGCTCTTGAGCAAATGCAGTTTCAGGAAATCTGTCGCAGACAGAATGCCCACAAGCTCACCGCTGTCGACGACAGGCGCGTGGTGAACACCTGCTGACTCGAACAGCGCAGCGGCTGTCGCAAGCAAGTCGCCCGGTGCAACAGTGGCCGGATTGACGGTCATGATTCGATCGATTGTTTCGTTACGCATGTTGAAACACCACTAGCGACGTAAACCAGGATTATCGCCGAAAGCTAGTCATTTGCGAAGTGGTAGAACTGTTCGCCTTGGGGATGTCTGCATCTTTGGCTACAATGACTTCAATGATTTTTGGAAGCTTAAGAATCCTGACTTGCGCAGCATTGCTGTTCGGTGCCTTGAATGCTGGCGCTGCATTTGAGTCAGTCGAAAGCGGGCCTCGGGCCAAGATCAACTTAATTCCCTACGATGGCGAGATGACATTTTTTGTCTTTGACGCAAGCGACATATGTGGCAAGCGGAAAAAAGGTGAAAAATTGAAGGTAAAAATGAAAACACAGCGCGAGTCGATATTTGTACGCGCCGGATACCCAACGAACTTCGCGTTCAGTTTTCGCGTCATGTTTGGCAAGACGATACATCGTGATTTTTCGTTTACGCCTGTGGATGGTCACGAGTACAACATTGCGTATCACCCGAGCATTGATGGAATGACTGGGTTTCGCGTGACTGAAGTTGGGGCAGATGGATCCGAACAGGAATTCATGGTTGAGAACAAACTTGAATGTCTCGACGAGGCCGAAATTCCCTACCCTGAGAACCCAACGCAGGTAGTTACAATCGGCAAAGATCTGGGAGAATCTGCGGCAACAGTGAGTTTCATTGCGCCGGGCTTGAAGGGTGAGTTCTTGAGCTCGACCGGAGTACGACTCTTTGCATTTGAAAACGGCACTTGTGATAGCGCGGAAAAGTTGGTGTTAAAGCCTGGCAATCGGCACAAAGCATTTGTAATGCGCGGCGGGCGAGAATGGCAGTTTCGTGTGTACTACGATCGACGCGCACTAGGCGGCCAGATTACCGAAGCAGCGGTCGATTTTTCGTTTCCAGTCGAGTCGCAGCGCGAGTACGTCATTGAATACCTACACCGCCCATTCAAGAGTCTGACCAATTTTTGGGTTGTCGACGAGAATGGTGAACGACAAAAGCTGGGCACCAAATCCGAGATTGGATGCAAAGACGACTAATCCATTCCTGTTCGCTCATACAACTACGAATTCGGCATCGGCAATATCCGTCGTCAAGCCATATTGTTTGGCCGCCCAGACGGCGCCCCACAGAAACATCTTGATACAGACCGGCGCACATAATGGACCTCGTGCCTTGTATGATTTAGTGCATGACGATCTTCAAATTGATCTATCGCGAATCGCAATTTTGCTGGGCAATCGGACTACTGCTGATGACTTTCACTACCGCCGCACTCAGCGCCTCTGATTCTGGTCCCGACGGCCGACTATTGCTCACTGACTTCACCCCGGCCAGTTCCGATCTGGGCTGGTATGTCCTGAACGATAACGTCATGGGCGGAAGAAGTGCGGGCGGATTCTCACAAGACGATGACCATTTGACCTTCACCGGCAGCACAAACACGAATGGAGGAGGATTCAGCTCGATCCGTACCAACCCATTGCAGCTTGATTTATCCCGTCAAACTGGAATTGAGTTATACGTCAAGGGCGATGGCCGCCGCTACACCTGGCAATTGACAACGGCCGCCCGTTGGCGCGGCAGGCCGGTTAGTTTCTGGGCTGAATTCGAGACTAGCGACGGTACCTGGAGCAAGGTGCGCATTCCATTCTCCAGCTTTGTTCCAAAATTCCGGGGCTATCAGCTGGACGGACCTACTCTTGATCCCGGACTGATCGAGGGCATGGGTCTGATGATCTACGACAATCAAGACGGAGCTTTTGAGCTGCAGATGGCAAGTGTGCATGCCTATTCAGAAATCGCGGCATTTGAGATTGAGCAGTATCTATGGAAGAACCGCGTGCTCGTAATTAGTGCGCCGAACGAGGATGATGAGAACCTCAAAGCACAGCAAGCCGCTGTGGCGTTGACGTCTGAAGAATTCGAAGACCGCGACATGGTACTTGTTACGCTGCTGGAAGATTTGCCGTCTACGGCTAAGCAGCGAAGACTGACCATCTCGGAAGCCACCGCAGCACGCGCTGCATTGGGTGTGCGATCCGTCGCATTTTCTGTAACTCTGATTGGCAAAGATGGTTCGATCAAATTATCAGCAAAAACCAATACATCGATGACCGAAATCTACGCGCTAATCGATGGCATGCCGATGCGGCAAAGAGAGATGTCTGATCGCTAGAAACAGCGACCGGTCATGAAAGTTTTGTTTCGATGAGTAAGAAACGAATTGTTGTAAACGACGCAATGCAGTCAGGATACGTCTACTGCCGCACTGAGCCATTGGGCGAAAATTTTCACACTGCTTTTCGACCCGAGCTGGCACCGGATACGATGCTCGAACTTGGCATTTTCGGCGGAAAATATATGACCGACTGTAGCGACGAATTTCCGAAGGCCTGGTTCGCTAAGGCCAGACTTAATTCGGAACGACATGATCCGGATCTTAATTGGTTCGGCGTGAACGCTTCCCAGTCTCTATCGCAGTGGAAAAAGAAAGGCTGGATTCACGCAGACGATCCACGTGGTTGGTTTCAATGGTACTGTCGATACTACATGGGTCGCCGCTGCGCGGACGATGACAGGCAGATAAAACGATGGCGCGCTATGAGTCGACACATCGCACAAGTGAAGAAGAACTGCGAGATGTGCGATTTTTCCTGTCGCCCTCGGCAACGCCAGGCGTTACTTCACTGGGCCTACGATGCAAGACAGCTTTAACGCCACCACCAGCGCCACCTGAGCGCAAGTTGCCAGACATCATTGTCGACTTTCTGAAAGCCGAGGAAGTCGGTCGGATCGAACGTCTCGCGATCACCGCCAAATGTGAAGATGGACGGTCGAAATCGACCATTAACCCAGTAAACCGGAAATGCAGCGAAGTCGTATTTGATGTCTTCTGGACCTGCTGCGTTCCACGGTGGTGACGCAGACCCGGACAATTGAGTCCAGTCTGCGCCGTTATAGCTAGCCCAGATATCGACCGGATTCGAGGGCTTGAATGGCATCGTCGGGTCCTCACTCAAACCGAAACCGCCAAAGCAGTAAAACCGGCCGAACAAGACTTCGCATTGATGTCCGGGTCGTGGCGACCAACCGGCTGCTTCCGTTACCTGCGTCCAGTGGCGACCATCTTTCGACTTCCAGACATCATTAAAGTACGGCGGACAACGCGGCGTAAACGGATTACAAACGAATCCGTCCTCGCCACCCAGCATGTACATGTACGCACCACGCGATACGACCACTGCGCCTGCACGTGGTGCCCAGGGCGCTTCTTCGGTCATCTTTTGCCAATGACGCCCATCGCGTGTTCGGTAGACATCGTTGTAATAGATTCGCGGCGGTCCACCGGGTCCAATAATGGCGGTGTCATCATTCACGGACCCACCCATTACGTAGATCCAGCCGCGGTGAGTGACCGCACTCAAACCAGCTCTCTCAGACCAGTCGGCATCATTCGTCATTTGCTCCCAACTGACACCGTCGCGGCTGCGCCATACATCATTAAAGAATTCTGATCCTAGAATCCATTCCGGACAGGGCACACCGGGCGGCAACATGCCGCCACAGGTCGGGTCTGGATTCGGAAAGGCGGCCGAGTCCTGCCCGCCAATGACATACATGTATGGACCTTTTGTCACTGCCTGAAAATAGGCACGTGCGGCCCAAGGCGCTCCATTGCCGTTTGAAATCCGCGACCAATCTTTGCCAGCGTTGCCGCTTTTCCACACGTCGTTAAAGAAAATGCTGTCGCCGAATGCAAGTGGTGCCATTTTCGGCGCTCGCCCACCAAGCACATAGAACCGGCCTCTGTGGTTGACAGCCTGAAGTCCGGCGCGTGGCTCCCAAATCACGCCTACGCCTTCGTTGACTTCTTTCCATTTGAGTTCGACACGAGGTTTCGCGTTTGCAGTACCCGCCAATAGCACGCTCATGACAGTCAGGAATGCGATTTGCACCGCGCGACGAGGGTTCAAGGTCTGTTTGAACTGGGGCATGACAGCGTTCTCCTCATTGTTCTTATTATCCAGACAGGCTAGCAGCCTGCCGGTGGCATGAGAAGCGCGCGATACAAGTTGTTACAAACTAGTTGGAGCTCGATGACCGCGACACCACAGCTTTACTCAAAAGATGGCATGGGCTTGCCCATAGCATCGTAGAGTTCCGCCGCTGCGGCTATCGCGTCTTTCGTAGTCGCGTGGTCAGGTCCCCATTTCGCCATCAAGGTATCGATTCCCTGGAGAATCAGGACCTCGGCCTCAGCATAGTCGCCGTTTGTCTGCACGATGCAACGTCCGAGTCGCGCGCGCATGCCGCCGAGCATCCAGTGATTCGGCAGTTTGCGTTCGACAATATCGACCGCATCACGATAAAGCGGCAGCGCCAGATCGTATCGACCTGTCAGCGAGTGAGCTTTAGCCAGATTGGATGTCGCGATTCCGAGGTTTGGATGATCGGGAAAATACATTGACGTTAATCGCACTGCCTCACCGTAGCGTTCGGCTGCCGTGTTGTACTCGCCCGCCGCTTCGGCGACTTTACCCAAGCCGTTTACGATGAAGAGATTGAATCGGTTATCTGGCCCGTGCAGTCGTTCGTTCATCGCGAACGCCCGTTCGTAGGTTTCCGCTGCCTCATCAAAACGATTCAGCGAAGTAAGCACCGATCCCGTGGCGAGAAAGATTTCGGAATATTCGCTGTGGTCACCCGGGTAATGTTCTTGTCGCATCGCGAGCGCCTGTTCGAGTAACGCCAGGGACTCTTCGAACTGCTCCCGGTGGTTAAGCAAAGTCGCAAGATGCAATCTGGCCTTGTTCGTTTGAATAGCATTTGCGCCCAACTCGGCCGTGTAGATTTCGAGTGCATTACGATAGCCGCTGTCCGCGTCTTCGTAATCGCCCTTTAAATGCCGAACGCGTCCGACACGCGTATAGGCCGCAGCGAGACCAAGTCGATCATCCAGTTGCTTCGCGATCGCCAACGCTTCCTCTGAATACGCCTGCGACTTGTCATAGTTACCGCTTACGTCCTCGAGCTGTGCCATGCCAATCAGTACGTCGGCATATTCTGCGGACTCGGTTCCGGACAACTCGCGATGCAACTCCAGTTGCATGTCCAACATCTCGCGCCACTCGTCCGTCAAGCGCATGGTCGCGTATACCTCGCCGATCGTCCTGGCAAGTTCTGCCTGTAGCTCGGGTTGCTCGGCGAGTTCTGTATCGATGCGCTGCCGCCCGCTATCCAGGATTTCCCGTGCCGTTAACTCGGAGGCCGCACGATTCGGATCGGCCGAATCAAAGATGCTAATGAGAAAGTCCCGGGTCTGCTCCGCACGGTCGCGCTCCATTGCGATGACACGCGACTGCTCATCTGAGGTAATTGCCGACCGCACGGCAAGCGCCGTAATTCCCACCAGCGAAACCACTGCAAACAAGACGAATAGCGACCCCAGCCGATGCCGCCCCAGGAATTTTCTCGCACGGTATGCTACCGACGGTGCTTTAGCAGTGACCGGCAATCCTTCGAGGAAATTCCGCAGGTCGTTCGCAAGGCTTTCGACCGATGCGTAGCGTTCCCGAGGCAGTTTGGCCAACGACTTCGCGACGATCGCATCTAGATCACCGCCGATACCGTCATTGAAACGACTAGGCGGAAGCGGCACATCTGCAATCGCGCGTTCGTGCATGTCCGTCAGGCTTAGTCCATCGAAGGTCAACGGCAATCGCCCCGTCAACAGCACATAAATCAGCACACCGATCGAGTACACATCGGTCGTGACGTCAACCGGTTCTCCGCGCAACATTTCCGGGCTCGCAAAGCCTGGCGTCGCTGGTCGTTGTGAGACGCGCGTAAGATTTTCCCCATCGGTGCCAGGTTCAAGCGTTTTCGCGATGCCGAAATCCAACAGGCGCACCCGGCCAGAGTTTTCGACAAGCACATTACCGGGTTTCAGGTCACGATGAACGACCAGATTCTGGTGTGCATACTGAACCGCGTTCGCAACGTCGAGCACGAGGCGCAACCGTTGTTTGATTGACAGATTTTGCGCATCGCAATAGACATCAATCGACATCCCGTCGACATAGTCCATGACGAAATACGGCACGCCGTCATCGGTGACGCCACCATCCAGCAGTCGTGCGATGTTGTCGTGTACGAGGCGCGCGAGTATTTGTCGCTCGACGAGAAACCGTGCGCGCGCCTGCTCACCACCAAGACCTACTGGCAAAATTTTGAGAGCAGCGCGCTTTTCAAACTCACCGTCGGCACGCTCGGCCAGATACACCGAACCCATGCCGCCACTGCCGATCAGTCGCACAAGACGCCAGTGTCCGAAAACCGTGTTCTTCGGCAACGGCGTTTCTTCGCCGGACAGTGCAGTTAGGCTGACCTTTCCCGACAGGCCCTCGAAAAATTGTTCTGATTCGTTCGCGGCGACCAGCAGCGAGGAGACTTCGTCGAGCAGTTCCTGATCGCCGCCGCAGGCATCCGTCACAAATTGCGCGCGCGTGTCCGGATGTAGCGCATGTGCCTTCAAGAAAAGTTCTTCAGCGCGCTCCGAGATCGGCATCTGTTTGATCCTTGTTCATTTCGCGGTACACCCATGCACTCAAGACTGTCCAGTCGCGCTTCACTGTGGCTGGCGAGATGTCTAGCGCTTCGGCCGTTTCGTCGATCGTCATGCCGCCAAACACGCGGCATTCAAACAGTCGGCAATGACGTGCATTGGTGTCTTCAAGTTGCTCGAGCACCGTGTTGATTTGCAGCAGATCGTCGAACGTCGTTTCGTCGGCTGACGCAAAGTCGGTCATCGTCACGCGCAGTGGGTTGCCGCCGCGTTTTGCCGTTGAAATGCGATCGGCGTAACTGATCAGAACCTGACGCATCGCTTTCGATGCGGTCGCGAAGAAATGCGAGCGGTTCGCATAGCTCGCGAGATCTGGCTTTGCGAGCCGGACGTAAGCCTCGTGAATCAACGCAGTCGTATTCAGTGTCTCGTTGCCATGCCAGCGCCGTCGATGTGATTTGGCGATCGTGCGCAACTCCTGATAGACGGCTTCGAACAGTGCATCGCTTGCTGGCCGATCGCCGGACGACGCCGCCTGCAACAGTTGTGTGATGTCCCTTGCCTCGCGCAACCGCACACTCCAGAAGCTGTACGACCACCATTCGGACAGCCACAGCCTTGTACCGGGGTCGTTCAGTATAGCTGTATATGTTCGCGCTCATCACTCAGGGCTTAATGAAACGATTGCTGCCAATTTGTCCTTCTGGCCAATATTGCCAGACGACTACTGCGTTTCCGTTTGTGTCCATCGCGATTCGAGGCTCAATCGATTCGGTGCCCTCGTTCTCGTCATCTATCTGCTCGGCCGGGCCCCAGTCATCATTCGCGATTGTGTATCGCGCAGCACGAACACGGGTGTCGCGCGCTGTGAACGTACCGACGTTCTGGACCCAGACAACGATCGAATTACCTTCAGTGTCAGCCGCAATATCGAAACCATCGTGCGGATCGACCAAGCCGGCTTGCTCGAGTCTGATTGGGCCGCTGCTCCAATCGTCGCTGGCGTTGTCGAAACGACGCGCCCATATTTGCCAGGCGCTGCTGGTGTCAGGTTCTTGCTGCCACGACACGAACAAATTATCGTTACCGTCGACCGCGACTACACTTAGACCCATCTGCCGCGGAATACCGGCACCTGAATTTGCGGTGCCGAGCGACGACCATTGCGACGTTGTCGGATCAAAGCGCCACAATTCGGTTGAGTCATTAGGAAACCCGTCAGCCCGGACGACCATCGCAACTCTGCCATCGCTCTGCATAGCGAGCCCCATCGGCGCGTGCCAGCCAATTCCCATGCCCGTTACCAAGGTCGCGCCGCTCCAAACCTGAGTCGCTGCATCGTAGTGGTCGAAATAGACGCCACTCAGCGAAGAATTGCTGAAAGACTGCGTCCAGACGATCATTGCGTCGCCAGCCGAGTTCATGGCAACGAATGGGGCTTGCGCGAATCCGGTATCGTCGAATTCCAGTTGTTCGGGCGGCAGGAAGACGCCGGCTACGGGATCGAAAACAGCGCGCCAGTTGTTATAGTAGCTACCAGTATTCACCGGATCACGTTGCCAAACGGTAACGGCATGGCCGGATTCGTTGCCGGCAACACGGTGGTTAAAATTGAGTCCGTCCTGCACGGGCGACGTAGTCCAGGTACCGGCACGATAAGCGCTCGACTCGAGTTCCCGTGTGTTCCATACCGCGAGCGCTTCGGTTCCGCCCATCGCAACAACCTTTGGATCATTTGCTCTGACGAGGTCAATCTGGATGACAGGCTGTAGAACACCGGCGAGGATCATACTGCCAGTCGCCGCGTCGTCGAGCGGGAAAAACGGGTCACGAGTCTTCCAGACTGCGGCGCCGTTGCCGATTGAGTTCATATCGACGTCGGGCTCAAAACCATCGCCGAGAAGTTGCGGTGTCTGCCAGCCCGGCGACCCGTCATCGTTGACAACAGCACCCGTGGCCAACTGATTTGCGAACGTCGCGTTCAACGACAAATTGTCGAGCGTTACCGTGAAAGTCTCATCGTCTTCGTTGTCGGTGTCGCCGTTGACCGTGACAGGAAATGTCGTTTCGAATTCACCGGCCGCAATCTGCGCCGATCCCGTTGCGCCGACGTAGTCTTCACCGTCGATTGCCGTGCCGTCACTAGTTGTAAAGTCAAAACTTACGGGATCAACACTCGACACGAACGTGCTGACAGTGAACAACATGTCGACCGTGCCGGAGTCCCCTTCGAGGACGCTCGTATCCGCGATACGAATTCTGGCGATCGGCTCGTCGGTGATGATTGTGCCGGTACCCACGGTACTGCCAAAATCGGCTTCACCGATCAGGTTCGACAAGCGCACACGAAAACGCTCGTTGTCTTCGGTGAAAGTGTCACCGACAACCGGAACAGAAATAACGGCCGCTGTGTCGCCTATCGCGAACGTCACGGTACCGTTGACGGCCGTGTAATCAGCGCCCTCGGTCGCGGTATCGGCTTCGGTGACGAAATCAGCAGAAACGATCGTCGTTGCTACTTCCGAAAGACTCACTGCGAAAACCATATCGTCGGTACCGCTGTCGCCCTCAGTGAGCGACGAACCGGAAATATTCAGGCGCGGTCGCGCCTGGCTTGGCATGTCGTCGTCGATAATTGTGCCGGAAAGTTGCGGTGTGACAATCGTGACGCCAGCCGTCGCATTCGACAGCTGCAGGGTCAGTTGCTCGTCGTTTTCATCGTCCGTGTCACCGACAACGCTCACGACAACAGAGGCTTCGGTAGCACCGGCTGGAATGACGACAGTGCCGCTGCCAGCCACGTAATCATCCGGTGCCATCGCGCTGCCATCCGCGGTCACATAGTCGAAGCTGACGTCACCGGGTTGGGGCTCGTCGAGCAGAACCAGAAAGTTAAGCATTGCTAACCCGCTATCGCCTTCGCTGACAAAGGCCTGAAAGCCAAACAGTTGCGGCCCCGAGGGCGGCCCGTCGTTGTCCAGAATCGTACCGCGAGCCGCATCGATTTCGATCTCTGCAGCACCTTGCAGGCCCGTGATTGAAACTTGAAATGCCTCGGAGTTCTCAATGACTGTATCCCCGACAGTCTCAATCGGTATGTTAGTCGTAAGATCACCGGCCGGTATCGTGACTGAGCCACTGGCTGCAACATAGTCATCACCTGCAACAGCCGTGCCATCGGCCGTCATATAACTGACCTCAAGATCCTCAAGCGCGGCCGCATCAAGGGTAAGCGGCATCGCGAGCGTTCGCGTTCCCGCATCAAGCTCGGAGACACTCGCGGGGCCAATCGAAAGCTTCGGAAAATCGTCATTGATGATAAGCCCTGTTGCCTCGTCATCATCGATGAGCACATTGGACGAAGGATTCAGCAGGTTGACGACGAACTGTTCGTCCAGCTCAATTTCGTTGTCGCCGCTGACAATTACCTCAACGGTGGCTGCTGTATCACCCTCCGCAATTGTTAGTGTTCCATTTACAGCTGTGAAATCATTGCCCGCCGTTGCGACGAGATTACTGCTTACATAGTCGGCGGTAACGTCGCCGATTGCGGGCAGATCCATCATTACGTCGAAACTCATGGCGATGGTGCCGCTGTCACCCTCCGTAATCACGGCGTTCGCAATACTCAGGCGCGGAAAGTCGTCATTTGTAATTGTTCCGGTCGCAGCACTGCTCGCGATCGTCGCATTAACCGCATTGCTCAGCGCCACTGTGAATTGTTCGTCGCTCTCGATGATAGTGTCGCCAAGTATTTCAACGGTGATGCTTCCGCTCGTGTCGCCCGCGGCGATGTCCAACCGCCCGGACACAGCCGTGTAGTCGGTTTGGTCGGCACTTGCGTCGGCACTCGAATAATCGACACTGACGGTCGAGGTGGCTGCCGGACTCAGACTTACCGTTAAGACGAGATTGCTGGTCGCCGCGTCGCCTTCGACGACCGACGCCGCCGCAATGGAAAGCGCAGGACCTGCCGGGGCAGGGTTGTTGCCATTACCCTTACCGCCACCCCCGCCACCACAGGCAGTTAATCCAAACATGGCAAGCAATGCGAGAGACCTGAATTTGTTCGACCGACACATGGCTTCTCTCATTCGAAATTCAAACCAACGGTGAGGACAACTCGCGGTTTGATCAGTGATTCCTCTGACACGCGTTTTGCATTGCTGCTCGTCTGCAGATAATCGAGTTTGGCCGTGAGAACGCCGAAACTGCGGACCAGTGATGCTCCGCCATACTCATAGGACTCACCGTAGGCATCGCGAAGGTCGACACTGCCAACATGCAACTCGAGTGTGACTTCAGCCGGCAGATCGAAAGATGTTGCGGCAAGGTAGTGCCAACTGGGTGCGCCGCTGCCATACACGTCGTCGGAATAGGTGACCGTTAGTGCGTGCCGGTCATCGAGAGTGACGGTTCCGAACCACTCGTCGTAGTCCATGTCTTCATGTGCGCTGGGCGTCACATACCGGACCCATGCAAGATCGGCCTGTAGCCGCTCGCTGACCGTCCAGTTGTGGCCGATGAAAATATTGAGCTCGCTTCTGACGCCGTCGTCGGGCTCCGGCGGCTGGACATAGTCAACGTTGCTCGCCCACAGATAGCCGTACCAGCCGTTGTCCGTATCCACGGATACTGACGCTTGCAGGGCAGGATCGGAGCCGGTTTGTGAGACACCGCGAAACATATAGTCGGTGCTCGCCGCTACGTCGTAGCTGAGATCCAGCCCCTCAGCGACGGCGGGTGCGACAAACCCCGGGATAGTGACGAAAACGAACAAAAGCCGACAGCGATACATGGCTAGCCTCCTGAATTCTTGCGGCAGGAAAAATTCCCTGCCTGCATGCGATTTCAGTAAGGCATACCGGATCTAGACGAAAATCAGCTCATGTGAACATCCCGTTTGAGGTGCGTTATGTAACGAATGGCAACCGGTTCCATGAATCGATACTTTGACTGGCCCGCTCATCTATCTGCGTGGTGATAAGGCCCTTGCCAACGATAGGTTTTGTTCTCTATTTTGATCTTATGCTTTTTGCTCGTTGATGCATTCTGATTCGACACAATGAAGATGCTGCTGCCCCCCTGCATATCTTCGATCGATACTGCTGTGTATTTCGCATTGTCAAACACGACTTTCAGTTCCGCGATATTGCTGTTCGAATTAAGCGCTAGCTCAGAAACCGGATCGTAACTTCCGTGCGCTTCGATTACGGACGCGAAGACTGAGTCTTTCGCATCTTTTCTTCGAATTATTAGCGCCGCGTCCCTGCGCAAATTGAATTCAGGGTCGTTGGCGCCAATTCGTGTGAACAGTATCTCGTCCGAATCACTGGTCACCGACGTCAATGAATAGAACTTGCGATTGTCCATCCACAGGAATTTGCCGTTACCGGGTGGCGGATCACCCGCACCTTCCAGGTATAGGTGCTCATATCCATTGTTCTCGCCAAGCGCACGCAAAGTGGCAGGTGTGACGTATTCGAAATTGACATCAAGCACCTGTCCCATGAAGTAAAACGGCATATCGTATTGATTCTTCTCATTTGATCGTAACTTAAAGATGTCGAGCAAGACTGGTTTTTCGAAATTCTCGAGTTTCATGAGTGCCATTGTGCGCTGCATTTCCGTTTCCGGATACGCATTGGCTTCTGTAGCACTAACAACTTGAACATCAGGGTCGGACGTATCAAAGAAATGGAGGTCCGAGTGATGCTGACTGCCGATTTCATATTTCCCGTCAAAGTGCGACGTTTCGTTCTGTGTGATCGTATTGTGAGCAATCGTCTGTTTTGCAAACGTCGTATTTTCCTTTAGATAGTTGCCGCCGCCTTTTTGCCCGATATTGACGAATCGCGAAAGACCATAGTCCTGGAGGACTTCGTCACCCTTTTCAAAAAGAGAAAACGAGAGTTTATCGTAGTGACCGTGGCTCAAACCCTGTGCTGCGTATTTAAAGACCAGAGTCAGGTCATCGTTTCCATGCCTTAATATGGCTACACCACCTTGCTTACCATCTGCGCCATCCGACAGGTTTATTGAGGACTTCACAAAGGGTTGCACTTTACCGTCGCGAATCGCTAGGGCAACAGAGAAACCCGAGTCGTCCAACAATACTTGCCCCTGCTCTTCGGCAATACCTAGGAGCTGTGGGTCCTGCCCGCCTACGTGATACGCAATGTCGACCGCCGTAACTAACTCGCGGGCATACCAGGACATTCCTTTTTGACCGTCATTGAGCGGGAAGAATTCGCCGTCCGCGTCTGTCAAATTCAAGAGCGCATTTACAGCCTTCAGAAGAACACCGTCTTTATACTCAAAGATTTTCAGATCCGGTCTTGCGTTATGCAGTCCCTGCGCGAATGCCAGGAACGGATACATCGCGTATCGCTGGTAGTAAGGCCCTTCAGTGTAGTAGCCGTCGGGCGAGAAGGGTTCGTCCACGTTTGCCAGAAAACCGGCTTTTTGACCTTCCTCCCAAATGAATCCGCCGTCATTGTCCTTCAAGCCCGCCAGCAGGCCTGCATCTTCAATGCCGTACAGAGCGCGCTGAACTAGCTCATCGTCGTCCATGACGAGACCAATCATGCCGACGGCAGCATTGCCCCAGGTGCTGTGGTTGTGGACGCGGTTGTAGAATTGAGGATTCTCGATGGAAATGTAATCGGCAAACGGTCGAAACAGATTCTCTTCCAGCTGCGTGCGTTCTTCCGGTGACAACCAGTCGTAAATCGAGTCATAGGCCTGACTCATATATACCAGCCAATTGCTGTCGTTCAGACACTGCCAAAACAATTTGCCTCGCGCATAGGATCTTTTCTGCGGATGCACAGGCAGGTCCTTGTACATGGCTTCGTACTGAAACAGCATGTCGCGAACATACGCAGCATACTTTTCGTCCTCCAAAATCTGAAACAGCACACCCGCCTTTTGCGCCATGAAAAAATTTCGTTTGTGCCGATCATGGGTATAGCCCCCCGAAAAGTCCTTAGGTATCGGAGTGTCGATTCCCAACGCGATTTCCGCATCCATTTCTTCTCGAGCGTGCTTCACACTGACATCAAACAGCGGGACGTTGCCCAGCTCAGCTCTGATTTTCTCAACGCCTTCCTTGGTCATGATCAGGCTTGGGTGATCGGCTGATTGCGAAATTATCGGAACTGCCAATGTCGATAACAGCAGCATTGCGGCCAAGTACTTACTTGTTCTCATTTCTTGTTACCTTGAGACTACAATTCAGGATGCGAAAATTTGCTTACGTCCAACTGAGTTTGCTGGAGTGTCCCACCAGATTAACTGAGATCAGAGCGAGCAGTGAGTCGAAGACGCTTATTCCAACTCTTCTGTATCCGCGCCTTCAACTTCTTTGGGCTCAGGCTTCGTTTCGACCTCGGGCTCCAACAACCCCCACCGGATGAGCAGGTCTTCGTACTCCTCATTGTTGAGTTCCGTAATTTGCCGAATTCGAATCCTCTCCAGCTTTTTTGTGTTTCCTACATACACCAACTCGCCGACTCCCGCGCAAACACTTTTCGTCGGTGAATCGAGTGTGATTGGTGTGGAAGATCTCAGTCCCCAGGCTCGACGCTGCAGCACCACGTGGTAGTGGCGTCGAAGCGTTTCCGAGATAACCAGATTGACCTCATCCAGAACCCTGAACCCTCGGATCCGAGTCTCTGATATGCAGCTCTCGCCACCGCGACCATCATTCGCTTCGGGCTGCCCGTCCGGCGCCCCAGTAGATCCCGCGCATGCTACTAACAAGCCTGAAACGAGAAAAACAAATAATTTTTTCATACAAATAGTATAGCCAACGGAGAAGTTTCGACCAACATAAAAAGGCAGCACTCTGGATCAGAGCGCTGCCTTATTCGTTTCATGGTCGTACTAAAAACTAGATTTTTAGTAGTCCCATACATTGCTTGACTTAGAAAGTGTAACGCGCTCCCAGACTAAATCTGCGATCACTTTCTTGGACCTGCCAAGTGGTTCCGGTGACACTTGAATTAATCAAAGGCTCGCCCGTCAGGTTCGTAATGCTACCAACAATTGTCAATTTGTCGGTTGCATTCCAGCTGGCAGCAGCGTCTAACTGCTCGAGCTTATTGCGGAAATTATTGCCCTGAGTAGGATCGCCTACCGTATCAATCGTATTACTTTCCACCAAACGACCAATATGTTCGGTACGCTTGGCCCCGGTTTCATCCAGGAATCGATCGCGTGACGTGTAGGCCAGACGAGCGCTCCAGTCTTGGTATTCCCAGTACAGCTGGATGTTGTACGTATTTTCAGAAATATCTTCCAGCGCTACGCCGTTGGGGTCTTCGCTGTCCGAATATGTGTAGTTGGCATTGATACCCAATCCAGACCAAGCACCGGGCAGATGATCGAAGTTGTAGACAGTTCCCACTTCAAAACCCTGAATCTTGCCATTGGCACCATTAGTAACCGTTGTCGTCTTCACGCCATTACGGCCTTCTGCAACATAGGCATCGAACGTTGCCCGGTCATCTGTATCAGTGAATGTAAATGAATCTTGAGTCACGCCTGCAGGCAGGATGCAAATTCCGTCAAACGCACCGTCAGCATGGTTCTGACCCGGAACGCCATCGGCAAAATACGCGCAGTAAATAGATTCCTTCAGGAAGGATGAGACATCCTTGTAGAACACGGTGGCTGAAAGCATATTACCTTCCCAGTAGTGCTCCACACCGAAGTCAAACTGGTTGGCCCGGAAAGGTTCCAATCCGGGATTGCCACGATCCGCCAGAATAAGGTCAGAGTTAAAGTCAAATGAAGGACTCAAATCTCCGAATCCGCCACGACGCATCACCTTGGCACCGCTAGCACGCAAGATCGTATTATCAGACAGATCCACCGAGATGTTGATGCTAGGCAGGAAGTCGTCGTAGGTATCTTTGTCAGTAACCAAAACGCCATCCTGGAAAGCGCTTGAACTAACGTCGGTTTCTACGTAACGACCACCCAATACGACTCTGACACCTTCAAAATCCAGATCAGCTTGTAAATAGAGGGCAGAAGTATCTTCTTCAATAAGTCGGTATGAAGATTCCTGAAACGCTAGATTATCTTTCAAACTACCAGAAACCTCTCTATTTGTTCCTTGCAGCAACTGTTGGATGATATCGAAAGTGCCTTCAAGATTGCCGCTCAGCCGGGCAGCGTCAAAGAGCATGAACGGTGCTGTCTGGTTTGGAGAGGAATATCCCGCCTGATCGAACAGGTCGCCCGGTCCATACGGCGAAACAAGGGTCCCAGGAAAGAGCGCATCGAACTCTGACATCGTCCATACGATGTAGTCATTGGGATCCGTAGCACTGGTTAAATCCTGGTGCAGGTTGGCGGAACGAAACTCTGCTCGAGAAAATTCAGATTCTCTTTCGGCTGTACGGATACCGCCTTTCAATGCTGTAAACCATTCCAGGCCGCCTGGATTGCTGTACTCGAGATCAAGACGCAAAGCGTCTTCTTTATTCACGTCGTCAGCGGTCAGGTGCCTGAACTCGCGCAATGCGAGTCTATCCGCATCCAGGTAGATGCCTGGATCACCGATGAACGTTACGCCAGGTACTCGATTGCCGCTACCCGCGTCGATAAGCGCGTCGACGTTGTACAGGTTCTGTGCCGCTGGATCGAGAGCTTCCGCAACCGGATCATGTGCGCGCCAGTTAAATTCTGATTTGGGCTCAACCTGATCAGACTCTGCAGTCGAAAATTCGAAACCAATCTGCAGTTTGTCCGTTACATCAAATTCGCCGCCAAGAGCGTGCGAGAAGGTGTCGGTTTCCCTGAATTCACTCCACGTCTTCGGCAGGATGAAAGCACCTTCCAGAGTATAATTGGTGAGCTGGCCATTTGAGTCTTCAAACGCACCGCCGTTCGCATTAGTAGCGCTACCGCCGGCCATCAGGACCGAATAAGCCTCTTCACCGCCGCTACGTTCAGCCACACTCAAATCCAGGTACAGATTGCCTCGGTCATTCGGCGCCCACTGCAAACTAACGTTTGCGGCCGTGCGCTCTCTGTGCTCCACCCAGGGCTCGTATTTGTGCTCACGGGAAATCACATAATTTCCGCTCGGTGTATTTTGAGCGACCGGATCGGCGGCATCGACCATTCCGTCGTTGTTCCAATCGAAGCCATCTTGAACTCTCAAGTCATTCTGGAATGTATCTTGTCGCAATTCTCTTTCTTGATGCGAGATAGATGCTGTAACACCAAACGTACCGCCACCGTCAAGATCCCAGATGTTGCCATACGTGCCGTTAATAATGGGCGCCCAGTTCTCAGTCTTGTCGGCATACTCTGCATCGAAACTCAAGGAAAACACTGATTCCTTCAGATCCAGGGGTTTTACGGTTCTCATGTTGACCGTGCCGCCCAAAGCACCTTCGATCATTTCCGGTGTTGGCGATTTGATCACTTCAACCGCGGACAGGAAGGCCGACGGCATATCGTCGAGGCTGATGCCGTTACGGTCATCGCCCAGTGTCGTGCGTCCGTTGATCTCAACACGGTTGTCCGGAAGACCACGGATGGAAACTTCTGTTCCCACGCCGTATTCACGATTGATCGAAACACCCGTAATGCGCGCCAGTGCCTCGGCGATATTGTTGTCCGGCAGTTTGCCGATATCTTCAGCGACGACGGCGTCGATAATGCGCGAGTCATTGCGTTTCAAATCCGCTGCGGCTTCGAGGCTGCTGCGAATACCGGTGGTAACGATTTCTTCGATCACGTCGTCATCGGCATCCTGTGCGAAGGTTACTGGCGCAATTGCAAATGCCGCTAGCACGCTAATAGCAAATCTAGTTTTCATTTTATCCCCCCCAAAAAGCCGTAGACAAAGCGTTTTTGGATATTGGTTTAGTGATGGTATGAACGCTTGAATCACTCTTAGTAACCAATATCGCTCAATATGTCAACCTATCTTGTATACCAATTGCATCTAACTGGTCTACTGTGTAGCATGTTTTTCATTGGATCGGATTGATTGAGGCTGTGATCGATATCACCGAGGCAAAGGGGGTCGAGGAACTGCGCAGGAGCTCGACCGAGAATCGCAAACGGTTCTTGGCAATGGACGCGCAGAGTATTTTGGTCTGATCATTTGGTCCGACCAAATTCTTAGAACTGATTGATATGTTGTCTCGAGGTACTCATGCTCGACGGTCAGGAGAGGTCTGATGTTGGGAAAAATAACAAAAGCAATATTGGGTTTCGGCCCCGGCATTTTCGCCATCGGCTACACGATCGGTACCGGCAGCGTGACGTCCATGATCGTTGCAGGCAGCACATTCGGGATGGATCTGCTGTGGGTTTTATTGCTGAGCTGTCTTTTCTCCGGCGTACTAATCTACGCGTATGGCAATTTTGCATTGGTCACTGGCGAAACAGCGCTACATGCGTTCAAGAAGTACCTGCGATTCGGCAAGCTGATCGCCATACTGATAATCGTTGGCGTTGCATTCGGCCAGTGGAATTCCCTCATTGGGATTCTTGGTATTTCATCGAACATCATTTTTGAGTTACTCGCGCTCTATTTTCCCGCAATTAGTCCACACAAGTATGGGGTCGTTATCGCTATTGCAGCAATCGTCATTAGTGTCATGTACTCGATCATGCTGATTGGCAAATACTCTCTATTCGAAAAGCTCCTGGTATTTTTCGTCACAATAATGGCGGTGTCATTTGTCGTTTCGCTGGTTTTCGTGCACCCCCTGCCCGTCGAAGTCGTCAGAGGACTAGTTCCAACTATTCCCGACGTCCCGGGAGGCAAAATGATGGTCGCAGCATTTGTTGGTACCACGATGGCCGCGGCAACTTTTCTTTCCAGGCCGCTGTTCATTCAGGGCAAAGGCTGGACGATGGCCAATCAGGCTCAACAAAGAAATGACGCAGTTGTCGCCGCCGTGCTGGTATTCATCGTTAGCGGGTCGGTGATGGCGGTTGCGACGGGCGCCTTGTATCAGAACCAAGAACCGATTACGGACGTGTTAGGCATGGTTGGTGCCTTGGAACCCGTCGCGGGTAAGTTGTCGCTAACACTGTTCTTTTTCGGAACGCTCAGTGCAGGGCTGTCTTCCGTATTTCCTTGTATGTTGATCGCGCCTTTGCTCATCGCCGACTACCGATCAGGAAAATTGGATACGCAGTCGAAACAGTTTCGAATTATCACTGGCATTGCTGCGGTGATGGCCATGACTATTCCGGTGTTGGGATTTAACCCTGTCAAAGGTCAAATTCTTACTCAGGTATTCAATGTTTTTGTTTTGCCGTTGGTCGTTGCTGGAATTATCTTCATGATCAATAAACGCAAACTCATGGGATCGCATTCGGCAGGATACCTCTTGAATGCGGTTCTAGGTCTTGCGTTCCTGTTTTCGGTTTTGATCTCCTACAACGGGGTGCTTGCCCTGTATGAGCAGTTGAGTTAGCAGAATATGGTCGTCATTGTTTGCGGAGTATCAGGTGTCGGCAAAACAACGATCGGAGAACGTTTGGCCAAGAATCTTGGGCTCCCGTTTTTCGATGCGGACGACTTTCATTCGGCGGCGAATATAAAAAAGATGCAAGGCGGTAGTCCATTGGGCGAAGAGGATCGACAACCCTGGCTCGAGGCGCTAGCAAACAAATTGCCCGACTGGCAGAGCAATGGAGGTGCTGTTCTTGCTTGCTCGGCGCTCAAGGAATCGTACAGAATGATGTTGGAGACACAATGCGCTGATCGACCACTGTGGGTATTTCTTCATGCCCCCGAAGAAACGATCGTTGAGCGGTTGTCTGGGCGAACGAGTCACTTTTTCGATCAACGGTTATTGCACTCTCAGCTCGGGGAGCTTGAGACTCCCGACTACGGTTGGCTGATCGATGCCCGGCCTTCGGCGGAAGATATCGTGAATGAAATTCTCTCGCGAGTACGAGCAGACCAGAAAGCATCGAAATCTGAAAGCAGGCTAATGACTTGAAGAGTCGACCGAATTTAAGGTGAGGATTTAGAAATGATCAGAACTAGTAACAAACTGTTTGTTGGACTCGCGTCTATTTCTCTGGGTTCGATAGTCGTAGTTGGTTGCTCTGCAGAAAACGACGCTTCTCCAGTTGCCGAAAGTGCAGCGAAAAATACTCAGGCGGATTCTGTTAGCGCAAATGACTACCCTGCAAGTATGTATGACCTAAGTCACTGGTCACTGACTTTGCCCGTTGATGAGAGTGGTGACGGTGGGGCCGACGTTATCCAGGTACCAGAGCTTCAGACATACATGCACCCGGACTACTTTTATCTGAACAATGAAGGGCACATGGTTTTTACCAGCCCAAACAAAGCCGCAACTGAAGTGACGTCTACCAACACGCGCAGCGAGTTCAGGTACGAGAGCCGCGGCTCAGATATGTCAATTGAGGAAGCTGACCCGCGAAATAATTGGGCGCTGGCTGCTAAAGAAGATTCAGGTGATTTTGATGCGATAGGCGGCAAGATGGAGGCTACACTGCACGTTGATCATGTGTCCATGAATGCGGGATATCCTGATAAGGAGCCTGCGTATTCTGTTGTGATCGGACAAATTCACGCATACCAGTTTGAGAGTCAGGATCACGGGTACGGGTGGGGCAACGAGCCTTTAAAAATCTCATACAAAAAATGGCCAAATCACAAAATGGGATCAGTTTACTGGCAGTATGAACGCAACCTGGATTTTGACGATCCGAACCGAATCGATGTCGAGTATTTAGTTTGGGGCAGCTCTTGGACTGACTCTTCGGAACCCGGCGATAATGGTGTTGCCCTTGGTGAAGATTTTAGCTACACGGTGAATGTACATGAAAACACTATGTACCTTACGTTCGAGAGCGATCGACTGGACACCGTGAGACATAAGATTGACTTGTCCGATAATGTTGATGCAAACGGCGTAGTTGATACTTTGGACCACCCAAACGGTTACACCGGCGATTATCTGTACTTCAAAGCAGGTTCTTACAACCAATGCAGTACTAAGGATGCACCGACGTTTAGATATCCGGCATGTCCTGGAACGGGCGATCTGGAAAAAGACTTGGCAGACGGCAACTATTCACAAGTTACGTTCTCAAGGTTGGTCGTGAGCGAATCGAGCCCTGAATAATGTCGGCGATACTTGATATTTTTTCCAATTCCGTAAACTATTGGTACTAAGTCCGGACTGGCGATTTAGCTAGACCGGTCCACACAGGAAGGGATCCATGACAGACAAGCGGCTTTTTCACACCGTTGCCGACCAGATAATGGAAATGATTAGTAGCGGCGCATTCCCGCCCGGCAGCCGATTGCCTGGTGAGCGCGAACTGGCGGAACAATTTGAAGTCAGCCGGGTCACCATTCGCGAAGCAGAGATTGCTCTGCAGGCGCTTGGTCATATTGATATCAAAACAGGATCCGGGGTTTATGTTCTGGATCCGAGCGAGAACGGAATTGGAGGCTGGCCACTGCTCAGTGCATTTGAGCTAACCGAGGCGAGACTGTTGTTTGAGTCGGAGGCTGCAGCGCTTGCCGCCCGACATGTTAGTGACGCCGACTTAAGACAACTAGAACATTTGATCGGGAGAATGTCGAGCTCAGATCCAGCTGACGAGGAAGACTCGCAGCTGGCAGATCAGGAATTTCACTTGGCTATCGCCGCCGCCTCCAATAACGCAGCCGTCAAATACATCATTGAGACCCTTTGGAAAATGCGCACAGAAATTGACTCGGTCCGCAATGTACACGCCGCTATTTGCAAAGAAGAAGACGCCACCGACCGCGGTACGGAGCATGCAGAAGTTCTCGAAGCGTTGAAGAATCGAAACCCCGGCGCTGCACGCGATGCAATGCAGACCCATTTTAAACGCCTGCTCGCATCGATGATTGATATCACAGAAGAACAAGCACTACGAGAACTGCAGGAAAAGACCAGCGAGAGTCGGCAACGCTTTCTCACGACTGCCGCAAACGGTTGATCCGCACCACGAATCCGCGAATCCGCGAATCGGTCTTACCAATTGGGTAATGTGAATTATCTTTTGGTCCGTCTTATTGGTTGACAATATTGCTAGACCAATTTAGTCTTGCAAACGATGAAGGGCCTGATAACAAGAAAAATTGTAAAGGCACCGTTGGCTCAAACTAGCATCGTCAGCAGATCTGTAGGTCATCGACCCAGGTTTGATAATCGGGGAGATGACTCTTGAAGCACCGCAGCGATGCCTTTTTGCTTGGCCGGGGGACGCCCGTCGAAGATCTTGGTGGTGGCATCAAAAGGCAGATGTTTGGTTATAACGACACGCTCATGATGGTCAAAGTCTCGTTCGAGGCTGGCGCCGTTGGCGATGTCCACTCGCATCCGCATTCACAGGCCAGTTACGTCGAAAGTGGCGAATTTGATGTTTTCATTGATGGCGTAGAGACGCGTGTCGGGCCCGGTGATAGCTTTTTCATTCACCCCGATCTCGATCACGGCGCTGTCTGTCGCGAAGCAGGCGTATTGCTGGACATATTCAGTCCTGTACGAGAAGACTTTCTGAACGAGGGCGAACAATGAAAAGGATTGGCTTAAGGTGGATCGTGGTCAGCCTGGTTGCACTCGCCACGATTATTAATTACATCGATCGGGGCGCACTCGCCGTCTTGTGGCCAGAGATCTCTGCCGACCTGGGGCTAAGCAAGACCGATTACGCCATCATCATTAACGTTTTCACTTTCGCTTATGCCTTCGGCCAATCATTGTTTGGCAAAATATTCGACTGGATTGGCACGCGACTCGGATTCGTCCTCGCCATCGGTGTTTGGTCAGTGGCAACGATGTTGCACGCCACCGCTAATTCGATATTAACTTTCTCTTTGTTCCGCGGCCTTTTGGGAGTTTCGGAAGCGGGGAACTGGCCGGGCGCTACAAAGGCCAATGCCGAATGGTTTCCGATTAAGGAACGTGCCTTCGCGCAAGGCATCTTCAACTCAGGCGCGGCTATCGGGGGTATTTTTTCCGGCCCGATCGTCGGTATCTTGTTCGTCTTGTTCGGCAGCTGGCAGGCCACATTCATCGTGATTGGTTTGCTCGGCTTCCTCTGGCTAGTGCCTTGGCTTGTAGTCTACAAATCCGGACCTGAGAGTCATCCCTGGCTAGGCGAGGAAGAGAGGGATTACATTTTAAGCGGCCAGCGTAACGTCGAGACTGAAATAGTCTCCGATTACACGCCGTCGTCAAGTGAAATCTTGTCTCGCAAAGAAAGTTGGGGCGTCATTATGGCCTCTTTCTTTCTCGATCCGATTTGGTGGCTATTCGTCGGCTGGTTGCCTCTTTATTTGAACGAGACTTACGGCTTCGGCGTCGCCGAAATCGCGAAGTATGCAGCCGTTCCGTATATTGGGGCCATGTTTGGCGCCTGGTTCGGCGGCTTGTTGGCGCAGAACAGAATCAAGGCCGGGTGGTCCGTTAATAAGACGCGGAAGTTTGTCATCACCTTGGGTGGACTCATCATGTTGATTGCACTCCTGATGACCATGAAAGCGGCGACACCGTTAGTGGCAGTGCTATTGATGGCCGTCATCCTCTTCGGCTTTCAAACGGCCGTCGGAAACATTCAGACGCTGCCGAGCGATTTTTACGGATCGGCCGTTGGCCAGCTCGCCGGATTCGCTGGAACCGCCGCCAAGCTTGCAGTCGTCTTGCTCAACTTTTTGATTCCGGTTATCACCGTAAACAGTTACGCACCCGCTTTTGCTGTCGGTGCCGGGCTGGCAATTATGACGGTCCTCTCAGTCTGGATTCTCTGTGGAAATATTCAACCTCTTAGTCCGCGAACGGCTGACTAAGCCCGACGCATTTAGCAAAGGAAAATTTAATGAGTACGCTTGAAGGAAAAGTTGCCATCGTAACCGGTGGTGCAAGAGATATCGGCCGTGCCGTCTCAGAAAAACTGGGTGCCAATGGCGCCAAGGTTGTCGTCAACTACTTTCGAAGCCAGGAAGACGGTGACGTTACAGTCAAGGCAATTACTGATGCTGGCGGACAGGCGATTGCTGTCGCAGGCGATATGACTAAGAAGGCCGATGTCGACAACCTGGTCGCAGAGGCGCGCAAAGCATTCGGTGATTCGATCGATGTCCTAGTGAATGTTGTCGGCGGACTGGTCGAACGAGTTCCGCTCGCAGAAATGGATGAATCCTTTTTCGAATCGATCATGAAACTCAATCTCACTAGCACATTCCTGGCATCTCAAAGTGTGATTCCTCACATGGGTGAAGGCAGTTCCATCGTAAATCTGGCGTCATTGGCCGGTCGCGACGGCGGAGGACCAGGAGCAGGTGCTTATGCAACTTCAAAGGGCGCTGTAATGACACTGACACGTGCCTTTGCCAAAGAACTAGGGCCCAGCGGCATTCGCGTAAACGGTGTTTGCCCGGGAATGATCAACACGACGTTCCACGATACTTTCACCAAGGATGCGGTCAGAGCCAATGTTGCGGCAGGTACGCCGCTGCGGCGCGAGGGAGAGGCGGCAGAAGTCGCGGATCTCGTCATCTATCTTGCATCATCGGAATCCAGCTACATGAGCGGTACAAACGTTGATATCAATGGCGGGGCCTACTACTCGTAGTCCTAGAATCGATTGCAATGAAATCACTACTGGAAGAAACCCTGGTTGTCCCCGTAGTCGTCATTGAGGACGCCGACAAAGCAGTGCCTGTTGCCAAAGCCCTTGTAGCGGGAGGTTTGCCGATCATCGAGATCACGATGCGAACGGCGGCGGCACCAGCTGCCATTGCAGCCATTGCAGCTGAAGTAGCTGATGCGCATGTAGGTGCGGGTACCGTGTTGAGTGACGAGCACGCACGCACGATAGTTGCCGCAGGTGCAAAATTTATCGTCTCCCCAGGTTTGCACGACGGTGTCGTCGCCGTGGCAAACGAATTAGGCGTACCGATTTATCCTGGCGTTGCAACAGCGACCGACGTACAGAGCGCCTGGAATCTTGGCCTGCGTACTTTGAAATTTTTTCCAGCGGGTCTGGCGGGCGGAACCGGAATGATCAAAGCACTCGCTTCTGTTTTTCGTGACGTCGATTTCATGCCGACTGGCGGCGTGTCGCCGAAAAATCTGCGTGAGTACCTTGAGGTACCTGCAGTAGCCGCCTGTGGTGGCAGTTGGTTGACGCCAGCCGACGCAATCGAAAATAACGACTTTGATCGGATCACTGAACTGGCGGCAGAAGCCGCAAGTATCGCGAAAGAAGTAAGGGGATAAACCATGGCCGATTTTTTGAGTTTTGGCGAGATCATGTTGCGTCTTAAGACACCGGGTCATGAGCGTTTCTTTCAATCGCCATCATTCGAGGCAACCTTTGGTGGTGGTGAAGCCAACGTCGCAGTTGCACTTGCCAATTATGGCCTTGACGCAGGCTTTGTCAGCGCACTACCGGACAACGATATCGGTGAATCCGCGATACGCGAACTGCGTCGATTCAATGTCGATACAGCACATATCCGGCGTTCGGGCGATCGCGTTGGTATCTACTATTTGGAAAGTGGTGCGAATCAAAGACCATCGAAAGTCGTTTACGACCGAGCAGGCTCGTCAATATGTGCAGCGCAACCGGGTGACTTCGACTGGCCCGCGATTTTTGGCGGCGCCAAGTGGCTGCACATAACTGGTATTACTCCAGCTCTCAGCGAGTCTGCGGCAGAACTCAGTCTCGAAGCAGTAAGAGCGGCACAAAAGGCAGGCGTTACAGTTTCCTGCGATTTCAACTTTCGTGGAAAACTCTGGAAGTATGGCAAGACAGCGCCTGAAGTGATGACCGAGCTGGTCAAGTTTGTTGATGTCGGCATTGCTAACGAAGAGGACTGTCAAAAGTCGCTTGCTATTGAAGCAGATGTTGACGTTGAAAGCGGTGAACTGGATACGGCGAAGTACGAGTCTCTGAGTCAAAACGTTCTAGAAGTGTTTCCGAACATGTCGACGATCGCTATTACCTTGCGTGAGTCACACAGTGCGGACCGTAACAGCTGGTCCGCCTGCATGCGTGATGCTGACGGTTTCAAGTTGTCGCGACGTTACGAGATGACCGACATCGTTGATCGCGTTGGCGGTGGCGACAGTTTCGCATCCGCTTTCATTTATGGCATGAACGCCTACGAAGATCGGCAACAGTCGTTGGAATTTGCAGTTGCCGCTAGCTGTCTGAAACACTCGATTTTGGGCGACTTCAACCGCGTCTCGGTGCCTGAAGTAGAGCACCTGATGGGCGGTGATGCATCGGGTCGTGTACAGAGGTAGCTGAGAAAACAGATGATGCGAATGACTTCCAAAATTCCGTTTGTTCCCTTTGTATTGATCCTGACACTCGCAGCGTGCGCGCAAACGTCGAATCCCAACTTGGTAACCACCATCGAAGAGTTCGAAGCGGTGGTTGCGGCGGCACAACCGGGTGACAAGATCACTCTTGCGAACGGTACCTGGACCGATGTCGAACTCGAACTTAAGGCAGAGGGATTGCCGGGCCAGCCAATCGAATTGACCGCTGAGGAGCCTGGCAAAGTGGTCATAAGTGGTGAATCCAATCTCAGCATTTCCGGTGAGCACATTATTGTGTCCGGGTTAGTGTTTAAAAACGGCTTCACACCGACAAGCGAAGTTATCTCCTTTCGAACGTCGAAGGAACAGCTGGCGAACAATTCGCGTGTAACCAACACGGTCATTGACAACTATACGAACCCGGAACGACATGACTCGGATACCTGGGTTGCCATTTACGGCAAGAACAACCAATTCGACCGCAACTCCCTGATCGGCAAAGGCAATCGTGGCGTAACTCTGGCTGTCAAAATGACCACAGAAGAGAGTCGGGAAAACGATCATCTGATTGAGTACAACTACTTTGGACCGCGAGCGACGCTCGGTTCGAACGGTGGTGAGACCTTGAGAATCGGGACTAGTCACTATTCTCGCGAGTATTCGAATTCAGTTGTGCAATACAACTATTTTGACCGGACCAGCGGCGAGCTCGAAATCATTTCAAGTAAGTCATGTGGCAATAAGATTCGCGGCAACGTGTTTTTCGAGAGCCAGGGCACTCTAACAATGCGTCACGGCCACTACACGACCGTGGAAAACAATTACTTCCTGGGCAACCGCATTCCGAACACGGGCGGCATTCGAATCATCAATGAGAATCAAACGGTCAGAAACAATTACCTGTACGGTTTGACCGGGCACCGTTTCCGCGGTGCGTTGGTCATCATGAACGGCGTCCCGAACGGACCCATCAATCGATACGACCCGGTCATCGATTCGAAAATGAACAACAATATTGTCGTCGACAGTGACCACATACAACTCTGCGCAGGAAGCGACGAAGAACGGTCTGCACCGCCGAGCGGTTCGTCAATGCACAACAACATCTTTATGAGCAAGACGAACCTCGATCCGTTTACAGTGTATGACGACGTTTCAGGTATCAGCTTTGAAGGCAACGTGCTGAACGAGGAAGCCGGTGTTCCAATCGAAAGTGGCTTCAGCAAAGCGCCATATGCTGTCGAAAAAAATGCAGACGGATTGCTCGTGCCCGCCCAATCCTTGATTGATGAAATCGGTTTCGGCGACGTTAGATTGCCGGTCGCCAAAGAAGACACCGGTGCAAGTTACTATCCCAGAGTCGGCGCGCTCACGGCCTTCCAAAGCGGTGCGACGATTTCGGTCAAACCCGGAACAAATACAATCCTGGACGCACTGAACAGCAGTAAGCCAGGCGATACTCTGCTACTCGAGAATGGCGGCGAGTATCTTCTAACGAAGTACGCCGTTATAGATCGTCCGATCACAGTAAAAGCGGAGGCCGGTGCCAAGGCAGTTGTCCGCTCTGAAAAACTCAGCTTCTTTATTCTGCAGAACGGCGGCTCTCTTGAATTAGAGAATCTGTGGATAAACGGGGCCGAATCTCCGGACCAGGCTGGTAACAACGTCATAAGCACAAGCCGATACTCGATGAACCGAAACTACTCATTGGCCGTACGAAACTGCAAAGTCACCGACCTGGACGTGAACCACACGTTTGATTTTCTAAAGGTCTACAAGAACACTTTTGCCGATTCAATTGAGATTCTAGATACGGAAATGAGCAACATCACCGGTTCAATTCTGTCGCTGGACAAGGAAACGGAAGACCTCGGAATTTATAACGCTGAAAACGTCACGATTAAGGGCAGCAAGTTCACCGATGTTCAGGGATCAGTAGCCAATATCTACCGAGGCGGAACGGACGAGAGCACCTTCGGGCCAATCGTTGTCATTGAAGGCAACGAATTCATCAACACAGGGCTGGGTTCACGAAACAGGACTGCGGCATCGCTCAGGTTTCATGGCGTGCAGAAACTACATATTTCGAACTCGAACTGGATGAGCAGTGCACCACTCGACCTGCATCTGACTAATGGCGAGCCGATCACGGTGATTAAAGACAACGTGATGCAGGAGACCGCTCAGATAAAAGCAAACAACAACGAATACGAAATCAACAACGTCATATACAAATAAAAGCAGCCACGGTGAGCTAGCAGGCTGACAAGAACAAAATTAAATTTTATGTAGGAGTTCAGGGAAATGAATCACAAAGTCTTATTATTTGCTGTGCTATTTACGACGCTAGTCGGATGCGGCAGCGATAGGGATAGCACCAAGCTTGTGGAGGGCTCTAACGGGGTCGCGAGCCTAAGCGGTAATGCCGTTGTAGGCCAAACCTTATCGGTATCGGTATCGGATAGCGATGGCATTCAGGCTGGCAGTGAGAGTTATCAGTGGTACTCAGATGGTGATGCGATTTCAGGCGCAACTTCCGCTTCCTACACGCTAACCGCCGACGAAGGCGGTGAATCTGTCACTGTTGTCATTCGGTATACCGATGGTTCCGGTCTTCGCGAGACGGTCGAATCCGCAGCGTCTGATATCCAAGCCGCTTTTGACCTTGGTGCGGTCTATTATCATGGATTAGTAGAAGGTGCCGTTTGTGACATCTCTGCTGTCGATTCCAGTGGTGTTGCGGCGAGCACTGCTTTGGCTTCGAACACGACCGCCTCTGGTTTCGTGTTCTTCGGAGCGCTGGTTCCCGTTGATGGAACAGCGCTTATTTCCTGTAGTGGCGGAACCTATGTCGATGAGGCGACGGGCCTCATTCTCGATGCGCCTGCTACCCGAGCAGTCGTCAATGTTGACAGTGACGCTCTTCTTACTATCTCGCCATTGACAGAAATCGCTACCCAGCTTGCTGAAGCGGCGGGTGATCTGAATACGGCAATTTCTACGCATAACGCTGCTACTTCCACGAACTTTGGCGTTTACGGCGACATTACCGAAATTCTGCCAACGGAGGTGGCGTCGGTAGCAGCTATCAATGATGAAACAGGAAGATATGCGACAGCGCTGGTCATAATTTCGCAAGCGGACGCTAACGACCCTGTCGCTTCGGCGGCGGACATAATCAACAGTCTCGGCGCCGATCTGGTCGATGGCACATTTTCTCAATCCTCGCTGGATGACTTAAATGCGGCGATCGCAGATCTGGCCACTACTGCGGTGGCCGCCAACCTGGATAGCGAGGCTACGCAAGTCGTGCAGGACGCGATCAACAACGCACCAGAACCAGCCGTTTTTGACGGCTTGAGCGCTACCATTTCTAATACTCAAACAATGGCTCTTGCGGGAGTGGTCACCGTTACTGATTCGAACTTTGGTGAAGACAGGGTCGTCGCGCAGACCGACACCCAAACCACCTATGGGACATTCGGCATCGACGAGAGCGGCGCCTGGACCTATCTCCTGGACACGGCCGACGCAACAGTGGCCGGCCTGGCAGTTGGCGAATCTATCAACGACACCATCGCACTTACCTCGGTAGACGGCACAACGGCTAATTTAGTCATCCGAATTACAAAGCTTACACAAGTCGCTGCAATCACCAACACCATTAACGGCGACACGGGTGAATTAAGACACAACCTCGATCCTCATTTACTGCAGGGAAAACTCTCTTTTTCCTTCCTGAAAACTGAAGCCCTAGCGAACGATGGCAATCAAAAGGACGCGTACATTACGCTGTATGGCTCTTCCGGCAGCTCTTCGGAGTCACTGGTTGACCTGCGCATACAAGGAGAGGCTACCAACCCTGATGGAAGCGTCAGAGCGCCAAGGTTTTTAGTCCGCAACACGGATAACGCGGCCTACCCCGGCGGCATCATCGAAGCTCCGTTCACACCTAATGAATGGTACGACATTGAAATTATGTGGGACATGTCGCAGACCAATCAAATTACGATCCTCATTGATGGCGAAGTGTTGAGTGGTGGACCATTCTCAACCGCGGCGGTTGTCGACAGCGATTTCACAGATCTGGATCAGTGGTTCAGTGAGGGCGTTGAACGTGTTCAGTGGCGCTTTGGCGACAACGGAACAACCATTCCTTTCGGTACTTTCTTTGTCGATAACGTTGCAATCTATTCCGACACGGCCGGGACCGCCGAGCAATTCTCGGACGATTTCGAGACCTACTTCGTTGGCGACCCGTTCGCCGGATTCCCGGACTATGCCGGTTCAGTCGACGCGGTAGTTGCAGTGTTTGACGCCGGCGCGCCTGTAGAATCTGTGCCGGCTGCTTTCTTCAATTTGGTAGGCGCTATCAATAGCGATAGCACGGATATTTTGATGGATACGGTGACTGTCATCGATCCCGATCCAGGTGAAGATATGCTTGTCGCGCAAATGGCGACAGCTACTTTGTTTGGAACGTTCTCGATCCTGCCGTCCGGCGCATGGGAATACACGCTCGACACAATGAACCCAACTATTGCGGCGATGGTTCAGGGCGACAGAGAAACGGACACCATTCAAATTGAATCGGTTGACGGGACAACTGCTGACCTGGTCATTACTATCAACGGCGTCGGCGGCGCCGGTCCATCCGGCGAAAACAAAGTAGCCGTTATTATTGATACCGACCCCGGCGATACCGGTGAGTTGCGCTATGCGCTGAATGCCGATGGTCCGCTTGCGGCAGGTCGGTTGGAACTAAAAATCAAGAGATTGGACGATAATCTCGGCAATGGCGATGCGTTCATCACCTTGTTTAACTCAAACACCAATAACGATGGCGCCATTCTTGATTTTCGTATCCGGGATGACAGTTTCGGCGTAAGAAGTCCGGGCAGTATCGATACGTCTTCACTTCCGCATACGCTGGATGCCTTCATGGATGTGCGTATTACCTGGGAATATCCAGGTGGTGACCCGGCAACAACGCTTCCAGAAGTTACGATTTCTGTCGACGGTGTCAGTCTTGCTCCATATACAACGGATAACAACGCCTTTGGCGGTGTAACACACGTTGCCGTCCGCTTTGGTGACAATGGTGGCGTCCGAGCAGACACAGGGAAAGTAAGTGTTGATGATCTGGCGATTTACTCCGATACAGCGGGCTTTACTGAAGTGTTTTCTGATGACTTCGAGTCTTACCTGGACGGCGATTCGCTTGATACGGACAACGCTGCTTCGCCGTATCACTCGAACACATCTGAGGCCACTGTGGAAACCATTGTTGGTGCGAGCGGTCCTGGCACTCCCGGAAATCAACTTGCCGAAATCATTGACACCGACCCGGGTGACACGGGTGAGTTGCGCTATGCGCTGGGCGCCGATGGCCCGCTTGCGGCAGGCCGCCTGGAAGTTGCCGTAAAAAGGTTGGACGATACCCTCGGGAATGGTGATGCCTTCATCACCTTGTTTAACTCAAACACCAATAACGATGGCGCCATTCTTGATTTCCGAATCCGCGATGACAGTTTTGGTGTGAGAAGTCCGGGCACTATCGATACGTCCTCACTTCCGCATACGCTGGATGCCTTCATGGATGTGCTGATTACCTGGGAGTATCCGGGTGGTGACACGACACTGCTTCCAGAGGTCACAATTTCTGTTGATGGTGTCAGTCTTGCTCCATATACAACGGACAACAACGCCATGGGCGGCGTGACACATGTTGCGTTCCGCTTTGGTGACAATGGTGGCGTGCGTGATGCGACAGGCATATTCAGCGTTGATGAACTAGCCATTTACTCCGATACAGATGGAATGACTGGAGTGTTCTCTGATGACTTCGAGTCTTACCTGGAGGGCGATTCGCTTGACACGGATAACGGTGCTTCGCCATATCACTCAAACACATCTGAGGCGACAGTTGGCGCTGAAGCAGATGGTGCGAGCGGTCCTGGCACTCCCGGAAATCAACTTGCCGAAATCATTGACACCGACCCGGGTGACACGGGTGAGTTGCGCTATGCGCTGGGCGCCGATGGCCCGCTTGTGGCAGGCCGCCTGGAAGTTGCCGTGAAAAGACTGGACGATACCCTGGGAAATGGTGATGCCTTCATCACCTTGTTTAACTCAAACACCAATAACGATGGCGCGATTCTGGATTTCCGAATCCGCGATGACAGTTTTGGTGTGAGAAGTCCAGGCACTATCGATACGTCTACGCTTCCACACGCGCTGGATACTTTTATGAATGTGATTGTTACCTGGGAGTACCCGGGTGGTGACCCGGCAACAACGCTTCCAGAGGTCACGATAACGGTGGATGGTGTCAGTCTTGCTCCATACACAACGGACAACAACGCATTCAATGGCGTCACACACGTTGCATTCCGCTTTGGTGACAATGGTGGCGTGCGTGCAGCGACGGGCATATTCAGTGTTGATGAATTGGCTATTTTCTCTGACACAACAGGCACTACCGAAGTGTTCTCTGATGACTTCGAGTCTTATCTGGATGGTGACTCGCTTGACACGGACAACGCTGCTTCGCCTTATCACTCGAATACATCCGAGGCGACTGTTGGAGTGGAGCAATAAGATGCTGCTTAACAAAACACTTAGTGAGTCCTTTCAAAATCGAATAAATATTGTGAGATTAGTCATGTTTAAGCCAACGCAGATCACACGTCCCAAAGCGAGTGCAATATTCACCGCGATCCTGACATTAGTCGCAAGTGCAGCAATTTTCGCTCAGGAGACCGTTCAATCCGACGATTCAACCGATGCGATTGAGGAAGTTGTCGTTACCGGAACCAGATCGACTATCCAACGCTCGATCGACCTCAAACGTAACGCCACACAAATAGTAGACGGATTGTCCGCCGAGGAAATTGGAGATATTCCAGCGCTGTCGATAGGTGCTGCACTCGAAACCATTACCGGCGCCACTTCACATCGCGAAAACGGAGGTGCAACAGAACTTTCCGTCAGGGGGTTGGGGCCATTTTTGGGAACGACTGTGGTCAATGGTCGAGAAGCTACGAATGGTGGTGGTAACCGTGCGGTAAACTTCAGCATTTTCCCTTCTGAGATGTTCAACCAGATTGCGATTCACAAAACACAATCCGCTGAATATATCGAGGGGGCCGTCAGTGGCCAGGTACACCTGGACACCAAAAAGCCATTGGACTATGGAAAGCGCTTACTGCAGGCCAATGTAAAGCTGGCGCATAGCCCCGATGAGTCAAACATCGAAGGCGGCCAGGATTATGGATCACGCGCTACATTTGCGTACATCGATCAGTTTGATTTCGACAATGGCGCCCGTCTAGGCGTCTCTCTTGGCGTACAAGCCAGAGATGAAACGAATCCGGAGCAAGAATACCAAGCGACGTCGGGCGGCGGTCGCCTGGAAGCATGTGAACTAACCTCATTTGCTTCCAACGCGTTGCCAACTGAAACTGATCGCCGCTGTCATGATGACACCGCGGACGTCAGTAATGACGAAATTCAAGACTTGATTGACGCCAACCCGAATTATGACTCAGTCGACGATATTCCTTTCGCCTATATTCCGCGGGATCATCGTTATCGTCAAAACACAACGGATGATGAGCGAGAGGCAATCTTTGCAAGCTTTCAGTTGCAACCCAATGATCGTTTGGACATCACTCTGGATTTCCAATATTCCGAACGTGATCAACGGGAACTTCGCAAGGATCTGCAATGGGGAAGCACGCAGGAAGATCTGTCCGCGCTAACCTCCAATCCGTCGACTGGCGTCGTTTTTTCTTCTGTTTCTGAAACCACAATACATTCGTATACCACGGATTTTCAGCGACTTGAAGAATATGAAGGATACGGTATCAATTTTGATTACGCCCTGACTGACAACTTAAGTTTGACTCTTGATTACGCCTCTTCTGACACGAATCGATGGGAGACTGATGTAGAGCTTCGACTAGGAGCGACAGACAATAATATTGTCGATAGTAGCAGCAGTAACAACGCCGATGATTTCACCGTTCAACTAGATGTAAACCAGGGTTCAGGTGGAGCTCCAATTGCCACTATTCTTGACGATGGTGGCAACGGCTTCGAAGTAACTGACCCAAGCTACTTCAATGCACGGAACCGTGCTCGAATCCGGGCACGTCAGATTTTTCGTGACAATACACTGGATGCTCTTCGCGCAGACCTGGAATGGACGCGAGATTCGGGCGCAATACACACTGTGAAAGCGGGTGTGCGGTCCTCCAGTATGGAATATTTCACACGAGGAGGGTTGAGAAACGACGAAGGTCGAAGCCTGTTCGAGGACGAGGATATGGTAACGCCCGATGGCGTTGCAGACGACGCCTTGACGGATGCTTTACTAGCCAACGTGCTGGCCTGTGCCGATCGAAACTTCCCGGAATCAGATTTCCTGTCAAATGTCAGGAACGATCAACTCATAACTAACACCAGCAGCGGTTCGGCGGTGAGCTCATTTGCAACCTTTGACTTTGACTGTGCTGCGAACGCCTGGTTAGCACCTTATGGTGGTTTGTCCGGAATACAGTTCCAAAATGGCATTACTTCCGGAACCAATGATGTAACGGAAGACACTCTGGCCTTTTATGTTCAAGCGGACTTTGAAACAGAATTTGGCCGCTTTCCGGTACGGGGTAATTTTGGCGTTCGCGTTGTCGATACCGATATCACTTCTGTAGGTTACCGACGACCAATCACCGTAGAAGAGGTCACCGAAGGGTTTGTTGTTTCAGAAGATTCCACTGCTAGTGTCTTCGAAACCGATACTCAGAAAAACGACTATCAAGAGGTTCTCCCCAGCTTAACGGTGATTGTAGACCTCGATGACGATTTGATCCTGCGAGGCGGACTCTTTAGAGGGATGTCTCGCCCGGACCCTAACGCCTATGGTAATGGCCGGGCAGTCCAACCTAACGATGCAAATGACCCCTACGCTACGCTCGACGAGGCCGTCAGTGGAATTACGGCAACGGGCAACCCCTACCTGCGACCCATCTTGTCGACTAACGTCGATCTGGGTCTGGAGTGGTATCCAAACGCCGACACGATGATTGCCGGTGCGCTTTATTGGAAGAAATTCAACGGCGCGTTTGAGAACGTTGCCCAAATTGAGACCTTCAATCTTGATGGCAACCCCGCCCAAGGCTTAGTAGAGACCACACAGATTAGCAATGACGACAGCACTCTCAAGGGCTTTGAGATCTCGTTGACCCACTCGTTTGATTACTTGCCCGGATTTTGGAGCGGATTCGGCGGAAAATTGAGCTACAACTATGCGGATTCTGACTTCGAGTTTGAAGACCAGCATGGTGGTGACGGTGTGGAGCTAACGTTTGACGAAAATACAGGTGAGTTTACTGAATCGGCGTTAATCGGCATTCTCCCACCCGCCAACCTCTTTGGTTTATCCGAGCACGTGACTTCGGCACAATTGTACTGGAGCAACGAAAAATGGAACGTCGAGGCGTTCCACAAGACGCGATCTGGCTACTTTCAACAATTTACACGAGACACTCAAGGTCGGATTCGCTACACAAATACCAATCAAAGGTTGGACCTGAAAGTGCGTTACAAGATGTTCGATAATGTTGACGTGACTCTGGAAGCCAAGAACATCCTGGATGAACCACGGATCGACTACCGTGCTGTTGACGGCAATGTCTATCAGGCTCTCTCCTACGGGCCGCGCTATTTCATCGGTGCCAGGGTCAAGTTCTAAATAAGGATTCTTAAGCTATGCGTGTTTTATCGGCTTGCATGATGTTAGCTCTGCTGACCTCGTCGGTGACATATGCGGAGATTCCCGCTGATAAGTTTAATCTGGGATTCTGGAAACTCACGCTTCCCCTGGATGAGAACAAGGACGGCAAAATCGACGAAATCAAGGTGGGATCAATACACAAGTATTCTCATCCGGATTTTTTCTATCTTGATGAAGATGGGTACCTGGTATTCGCTGCACCGAACAAAGCGAAAACGACGGCGAACTCCAGCAACACCCGAAGTGAATTGCGTCAGATGTTTCGTGGCAAGAACACCAGGATTGGAACCCACGACCCCCTGAACAATTTTGCGCTTAAGGCACATCGCGGGGCCAAGAACTTTGCTGACGTCGGCGGGCAGTTGGAGGCCACATTGAAAGTGCTCCATGTCGCCAAAAACGCCAAACACGCGAACAAGAAACCAGCGTACTCTGTCGTTGTTGGACAGATTCACGCCGATAAGGATGAAGGCGTCATAGATAACGGTAAGGGTTTTGGCTGGGGCAACGAGCCCATCAAGATTTACTATAAGAAATGGCCGGACCATGAAACCGGTTCGGTGTTCTGGACGTATGAAAGAAATCTGGAGAGAACCAACCCGGACAGGACAGATATTGCCTACCCCGTCTGGGGCAACACTTGGGACAACCCCGAAGACCCGGGTGAACAGGGCATAGCGCTCGGTCAGTTGTTCAACTACAACATCAACGTGCACGGCAACATCATGTACCTCACGTTTAGAACGACTGATCCGTCGCAGACAGTGAAGTATCAGATCGACTTGTCAGATAATGTCGATGCTTACGGAAAGGTCGACGAGAAAGATCACCCGCAAGGCTACTCGGGTGATGCCATGTACTTCAAAGCGGGCGCATACAACCAGTGCAGCACGAATGATGACCCTGCAATGTGGTACACCGCCTGCGCAGGCACAGGAGACTGGGCAACGGACAAAGCGAATGGCGACTACGTTTCTGTTGCTTTCCGGCGAATACAACTGGCCCGTTCTGTCGATCCGAAGAGATGAAGTATCGAGCCGGTTTGATAGCTGGCCTGCTTGTCCTAGCAGGCTGTGGCGGCGGATCATCGGGCGGCGGCGGCAATAACACAGCGCCACCCGTCATCCCGCCAGTCCTGCCGACAACGTGCAGCGGCACTCACCTCATCAACATTGTCGCGGCAACGGACGGCGGCCTGAGCGGTGCAGGATTCGAGCCGGAAATGGCGATTGATGACAACCTGGACCCCGCTTCGCGATGGGAAACGACGGGTGACTCGCTAACGATTACCTTTGATCTGGGCGTGCGGTATTTAGTTCGTGAAGTCGGGCTCGCCTGGTTCGAAGGGGATCAACGCGTTGCCTCGTTTGACGTTTTCGCATCTGAAGATGGCGTGACGTTTGATTCAATTCTGACGAATCAACAATCCTCTGGCGAGACCGTAAGTTTTGAACGTTACGACGTGCCTGATACGCCAACACGATATATTCGTATTGAGGGCCACGGCAATTCTGTGAATCTGGATAATGCAATCATCGAAGGCACTGCATTCGGTTGTACCCTCGATACGGCAAATGCAGTTTTGGAAACTAGCAACGTCGTCGCAGCCGACTTCGCGCTTGACCCTGCGCTGCCACCCGGTTCGAACTTCGAACTGATCAGCTGGAAGCTGAATACGCCAGCGGATCTTGATGGAAACGGGATCTCCGACACCGCAAGTGAAACCGATCTGGACAACGGCTTCACAGACGGGTTCTTATTCACCGGACCTGACGGTGGCATGGTCTTTCGCTCGACGATTGCAGGCGCCAAAACATCTGCAAACACAAGGTACACGCGTTCGGAACTGCGCGAAATGTTGCGCCGCGGCAATACCAGCATCAGTACCCGGGGCGTAAACCTGAACAACTGGTTACTGGGATATCAACCGGACCCTGGAATCCCGGTCGGCGGACGCAACGGTGTGCTGCGCGGCACACTTGCGGTTAATCACGTCACGGACACCGGCGATCGCAATCAGGTTGGAAGGGTAATCATCGGGCAGATTCACGCCGAAGGCGATGAACCTATACGTCTTTATTATCGAAAATACCCAGAGAACGAGCGCGGCTTCGTCTACTTTGCACATGAGATCCGTAACTCGGATGACATCTATTTTCCTGTGCTTGGCCCCATTAACGACGACTTAGACAATGCGCCTTCGGATGATACGAATCCGGAAAACGGCATCGCGCTCGATGAAATTTTCTCCTACGAGATCACACAACAGGATGCGCGCATTGATGTCGTCTTAAGACGCGGAGACAGCAGCGGTCCGATTATCGGTCACAGTTTCGTCGACATGCGCGAACAGAACAGTGGCTACGATGTCCCCGAGGAGTGGATGTATTTCAAGGCCGGCGCTTATATGCAAAATAGTACTGGCGACGACACAGATTTTGACCAGGTTACGTTCTACGAACTCGAAAAAAGCCACGACAATGAAGAACCGTAGGTTTTCGCCGGCTGCCGTTTTGCTCGTGCTCGTTGGCTGTAGCTCGGGCGGCGGTGGTGGCCAGACTCCACCAGTCATCCAGCCGCCCGTCGTGAATCCAGGACCACCGACCGATACGGTCGCATTCAACGTACTCACGACCCGCACTTTGGATGCCGACGGGGCCACGGTGGGGCTCGACACCTATGACCTGATACGGGACTTTGGCGGTGACCGAATTCCGGGCCCGATCGAGGCGCCTGACCTCTATCCGATCAATCATCCCGGGGTGCGGCATATCTACGAAGACTTCGACGCGGAGATCGGCAATCACTTCGTCTTCATCATTCACCGCGATGACGACATCGATCGCGACCGTGTCGAAAACGATGACAGGCAACGCAACGAAATCAAAACCTATGATCAGTCTGAAGAGGCGGTAAAAGGATACGAAAACGAGACGTTTATCTATCGCTGGAAATTCAAGATCAATGCCAGCATGGAAGTGTCCACCCGATTTACGCATCTGTTTCAGCTGAAAGCCGTTGGCGGACCGGATAGCCAGCCGATTCTGACCATTTCGGGCGCGGAACGGAGCGGAGAGGATGGTATTGAGGTACGACAAAGTCCGTTGCAGGACCACACTGTTTTGGCGCGAACCGACTGGAGCATGGTGACAGGCGAGTGGCTCGAAGCGTATTGCCGCGTAACTTTCGCCGACTCCGCCGACCTGCGCCTGATCGTCACGCGCATGCGCGACGATGCAGTGATATTCGATATCGATCAAAGTGGACTCGACCTGTGGCGCGGCGAAGACGTCAGCCATTTCGTGCGGCCGAAGTGGGGAATCTACCGTTCCATTCTTGATTGGGACAATCTTCGCCCTGACGAAGAAGCGGTTCGCTTCGCTAACTTCAGCGTTAGCGAGGTGATGCCCGCGAATTAGCAATTCTCGAGAAGGCTATAGCGAAAGTAAGTACTCACTCATCCTTCGTCGCATCGCCTCATCGGGCAGGCGGCCGTATCCCGCACGCATGTTGTCGATGACGTGTTTGACCTTACTCGTCTCGGTCACGATCGAGGTCATCGCGGGATGGGACACAATGAATTTGAGGGAAAATTGTGCCCATGAGTCGCAATCGAATTCGGCCGCCCACTCGGGCAACTCCTTGCCTGCGACCAAACCGAACAAACCACCATCGTCATGTGTCTTGAACGCTTCGATGCCGATGACAGCAGTGCCCATGTCCATCGCCAGCGGCAAAACCCGTTCGGCCGTTTCGGGGTGATGGATCGAATACGGGATCATGATGAAGTCGGGACTTTCAGCTCGCATGAAGGCCTCGAGCGAATGGAAGTTTGCATAGTTGTTGTAGGCCGACTGCCCTGGTCGGCCCAGGCTGACCCCGATGTAACGAGTCTTCCCGGCTTCTTTCCAGTCTTTGAGCGTCGGCCAGTGAAAATGCATGTCACGCATGTTGTGCACCATGCAGAGATCCATCGGATGCTTGCCGAGGTTCGCGACGGATCGTTCCAGATGTTCGATACCTTGCTCTTTGCCGTCAACGGTAATCTTGGCGGTCAGGAACAAATCTGAGTGCGCGTTCATCTCCGACACAATTTGGCCAACGATCGCTGGGTCGGGTCGAAAAAACGGGTTGGTGTCCAACACCCGGCCACCGTGGTCGAGCATTGCCTGGATGAGCGACATCGGCAGCTCCTTGCCCTCGGGCGGCATTTTGACTAACGGCGCAGGTGCCCCGAGCCCCATGACAGGCAAATACTCATCGGTACCTGGAATGACACGTTTTCGCATGCCTTCCTGTGCTGCCAAAGCGCCGATCGGGAGCGCACAACTCGCGGCGGTCAGGGCACTGCCCGCAAGGAAAGTTCTTCGGTTAATTTTGCTCATGGCTCAGCCTCTCACTTTCATAGCCAATGCAAGCGCTTCGCTGGCCAGGGTGGCAATGCGGTCGAAGTCGCCATCTGCAATCGCAGCAGCCGGAGTTAACCAACTGCCGCCGCACGCCAACACCGCCGGCTCTTCGAGGTATTCATGAAGATTCGCAGGAGACACTCCCCCGGTTGGCATGAACATGACATCACGGAACACTGATGCCAGCGCTTTGATCATCGGAATGCCACCTGCTTGCTGTGCGGGGAAGAATTTGAGGACTCTTAAACCGAGATTCCATGCCTGCTGCAATTCAGTTGCCGTTGCCACACCAGGGAAGATTGGTACGTTGAGCGCATTCGCAACAGTCACTACGTCTTCATGTAAGCCGGGCGAGACGATGAATTTGGCCCCGGCCGCGACGATGTCCGTCGCTTGCTGAGTGCTCAGCACCGTACCCGCACCAACGATTGCTTCGGGCACTTGCTCCGCGATCGCCGCAATAGCCTCGGGCGCAGCCGCCGTTCGCATCGTGACCTCAATCACCGGCAGTCCGCCCGCAACTAGTGCCTGCGCCACCGGAACGGCTTTGTTCGCGTCATCAATAACGACAACGGGCACCACAGGGACGCTTTCGAGAATGTTTTTCATAGACGCATCCTACCGCAGGATTAGGCGTATGTATTATTTGCTCAGCAGCGCTTGCTTATCGCCGTTGCTCCACCTACCATTTTCCTGGTTCCGAACATCGTCGATGTCGGTCCCAACGTATATAAGAGAGTCACCCTTTGGCCGGATCCAGTCTTTTTACATTGCTAGATGACATCGCGACTCTGCTCGACGATGTTTCTATCCTCGCTAAGGTCGCCGCGAAGAAGACCGCAGGAGTACTCGGTGACGATCTCGCGCTGAATGCCGAGCAAGTCTCCGGCATTCGGGCCGAGCGAGAATTGCCGGTCGTATGGGCCGTGTTCAAAGGCTCGGCGATCAACAAGGCCATCATGGTGCCAATAGCGTTGTTACTGAGCGCATTCGTGCCGTGGATTATTACGCCCCTGCTGATGCTCGGCGGTGCCTTTCTCTGTTACGAAGGCTTCGAAAAAGTGGTCCATCGCTACCTGCATGCCTCCGAAGAAAAAGAAGAGCACGTACAACGCCTGCAAGCGGTCGCCGATGCGGAAGTTGACATGGTCGAATTCGAAAAGGGCCGCATTCGCGGTGCAATTCGCACAGATGCCATTTTGTCCGCCGAGATCATCGTCATTGTTCTCGGCACGGTGCAGGACGCGGACCTGATTACACGGGTAATGGTTCTGTCACTGCTCGCTGCTGTGATTACGATCGGCGTTTATGGTCTCGTTGCCGGTATTGTCAAGATGGACGACGTCGGTCTGCACCTATTGGAAAAAACCGGCGAATCTAGATCCGTGAAATTTCAGCGCTGGTTTGGCGCCTGGATCTTGCGCATGGCGCCGAAACTGATGCGTACCCTATCAATTGTCGGCACCGCCGCCATGTTCCTGGTCGGCGGCGGCATACTCGTACACGGCTTTCCGATAGTGGCCGAAGGCTTACATATCGTCGCTGCATGGGCGCACGGCTTGCCAACTGCGAGTGGATTGGTCGGCGTCCTTGCAGAGCTGCTTTACAACGGGCTGTTCGGATTCCTGGCAGGCGGTCTTATCGTCGGTGCTTACCTCGGGATCAAACGTTTCTTACCTAAACGCGAAACCGCCCACCCCTAGAACTCGGGAGTTTCGCTACATCGAGCCAGTCAGGTTAAGGAAAACGCCGCTGTGATCGTAACTGAGATCAGTCAGATCATCTGAGAAGTCGGTGAAGTTATAACCCAGCCCAATCTTGAGGTGGTTGCCAAAGTAACGCGAAACTGCAGCCAGGGCGCCACTCCTGCTTTCACTAATATCCGCCATGTCGAGCAAGCGGCCTTCAACCAGCAGTTCCCAGTTATCACGGAAACGGTAGTCGGCACGAAGCACGTAAAGACTGGCGTTATTGTCGAAGAAATCTTCGCTCTCGCGATCGAGGCTGACCTGGCCGAGCCTGTACGCGTACTTACCACCGATCGATAACGCTGGCGTAATGTCGTATGTAACGTCGACGGCGGCAATGTGGCTCTTTTGTATGAACTCGGCCGCGACGTTTTGCAGCGTAACTTGTTCGCTCGTCGGCACATTGTAGAAGTAGGTATATTTAACCAAAGCGTTAAGCCGATCATGGCGTACCGGCCGATACCCGTATCCCAGTACCGCTTCAGTGTAGCCACCTTCGAAGAACGAACCGAGCGTGCTTTCGCTTTTCGAATGATTCAGTTTGCCGATAAAGCGTGCCGCCGGGCTAATCTGGTACTTAATGTTATTTCGATACAACCAGGTCGTTCGCTCTGTGTACGAAAGATCAAGTTGTTCGGTTTCGTCATTGCGATATTCAACGCTGCTCGCGAACTGCAGCGCGTTGGTCGAATAGGCGAGTTGGAGTCCGCCTGCGATACGATCGGTTTCTGCACCGGTTTGCACATCACTGAGCGTGCCGATGTCTGTCGTGATACCCATGCTCCATTTCTGCGTCGGCGCGAAACTGATTCCGGTTCCATGAGTCAGGCCGGTCATCGTCTTGGTGTGCTGGTACCGCTCCTCGAGGAACAGGCTCGTGCTATCGGCGATGCGAGACTTTATACCCGCGACAAGATTGCCTTCGCTACCGCGACCACTTGGCAGCCCATTATCGGTACGCTCGTTCTCGAGCGCATAGTTGAGGTAGGTGCTCGTGTGCTCGGAATGCGCATAGTTGGAACCGATGCGGCCGCCCGCGCCAAGATCACCATCAGAAACCTCCGCCTCCAGGCGCAGTTTGTCGGTGACGCGAAAAGCACCGCCGACGCCAGAGCGTGCATTTTCCTGGCGGTCACCCGTTGTCGACAGCGTGTCCTGTGCGAAAAGGTACGCATTCCAGTCTGACTTGGAGTCGTAGCCAACCTGCAAAACAGCGTCGGCGCGCTCGCCCTGTTCCTGGGTGAACGGCACGATGATCGAACCGTCGATGCGCTCGTCCTTACGGTAACCGGCACTGAGGTCCCAGTGATCGGTGATCTGGTAGCCCAGGTTAACTTCACGGGCGTGAATTTCGATGCCTTGCTCGTCGATACGGTTATCGACTTTGGCTGCCATCGAAAAGCTGTCACCGATAGGCAGGTTGAATGTACCGCCGTAACTTCGCGTGTCGGAAATCGCAGTCAGCCCCGGCGCGGAATAGCCCGCTTCGACCTCTTGCACGAACATCGTAATCTCGGCGCGCGTAAAGTCGAAATAGTCACCAAAGCTGAAGCTGATATCGGCGCGGTCCGCATCCGCTTTCGCGTTAACAAACGACGCCGGGTCGAAAGCGTTGAACTCAAAGCCGCCATCGTTGGAGAAAGTCGGTAGTGATACCAGGCCTTCACTTGTGGCTTGCTGCAGTTTCAGCCAGGTGCCGGCACTCATTCGAACCGTCAGATCGGCAGCGTTCAGGCTGCTGTCGGTGTCATCCTGTTCATTGACGTTCGCCGTCAAACCCAGTTTGACGTGATCGCCGATCCAGTAGTGCGCCTGTCCGCCCGTTGCCAGTGCGTCGATGTCGTCGAAGCCCGGCGTGTACTCGTAACGCACGACAAGATAAGCCTCATCACCTGATACCGAACCGCTACGGACCAGCAGATTGTCCTCAGCGGTAGCCGCAAGCGGCTCGGAAAGCAAGACGCGTCCCTGCAAGTAGTCGATGTCGTAGTCCATCGCCGGCATCAAGTTAACTACACCGGTCACAACACCTGACGCCTTGTCGCGCAACTCGATCCGCACGCGCTCGGACCCGGTCAGGAGGTCTTGCCGTTGCAAGAAGTACAGCGATCCACCCGTGCCACGGAACTCCTCGCGGCTTGCAATCGTTCCCGGCTCGGCAGCAAACCCGTCGATAGCAAAACGACGTTCACCGAATTCAGTGGTAGCTTTCGATTGATAATGCAGGTTCGCTCCGTACAGTCCTCGATCGACCTGCGCGAGCTCGTTATTCATGTAGGCAACTTTGAAATTACCCCACTGCCCATAGTCATCGTTCTTGCCGAGGCGCACGAAGAACTTACCCATACTTGGCGCCATCTCCTCAACAACAGAATCGTCGCCAAACGTCGGGTAATAATAGTCGGGATCGATGCGTCGGAACAACGAATCGGGTGACTTGTCCATGAAGTTGC
>JBPCYB010000087.1:0-14269 GCA_051007995.1 Woeseiaceae bacterium
CGCGTAGAAACGAATGCGCCAACCGAACGTGCGAAGCGCAGCGTCGCAAACGATACGCCCGCGATGCACAGCGTCTTCCAGCCACGACGCTCGTGACGACAATGTGTCACGTGGGCGATCGCCTGTAGCGCATTGCTGGTGATCTTCAATCGTTGCCCCTCTTCAAGCGAGTGCTGGGTCGAAAAACGCAAGCCGGTTAATGAGACATCTTCCATTTGGCCAGCGATGCCGTGTCGTTGTGGCCAATGCGTATGAAAAATGATGGCCTGACTTTTGTCGATTCTTGCGACCGCTCGTTGGTCTGCTGAGTCTGCCTGCAAACCTTCTGCGATGGCTAACGGGCTCTCGCAAGCGCGACAGCTCGCGTCTACCTCGATTTGCTTGCCCAGGAAATGTGGCGATTCGCAAAACAGGCATTCACGAAACGGATCCAGAATTCGCGCAGGTTCGGCTACCGGCTCCTGTTCGGCGGATTGCTCCGGGATGCCGTCTGCGAGCTTCGCGAATATATCCAGCTTTGCGTCATACTCGGCCCGTTTGTCAGGACTGTTCAAGACCGCGAATGCCTCATTGATGATCGCTGCCGTAGCGGCGTCGCCACCCAAATCGGGGTGGTGCTTGAGCTGTTGCATCATTGTGCGATAGCTCGAGCGAATAATCTCTGCGGGGGCATTGCGGCCCACGTGTAAGATCTCGTAATAATTGCGATTGTCGTCAGATGCAGCCATACAAGGGTATCGGCAGGAGAGCGGCAATTCTTTAGTTATGTGCGGTGCCAGTACGGCTGAGGCTGGTAGGAGAATGCCGCCGGCAGACTCCAGTTTCATAAACTCTCTAACGGCAGCGGAAACTGTCGATTGCGCGTCTTGATCTTTCATGGCGAGAGATCTTGCAGACTCTCCGGAGAATAGACAATAGCTGTCGACTAACGATGTTGTTTCAGAAATTCACCCAGCAATGCGAATTCTTCTGCACGGCCACTGCCCTTGCGCCAGGCGAGGCCAATATTTCGGTAGCTGTTATCCGGCAATGAATGAAGTTCAACGGCTGTGTTCTTCAGTAACGATGAATTACGTGACATCTCAGGCAAAAATGTGATGCCGAGGTCTGCGTCGACCATCTCTACTAACGTCAGGAGACTACTGGCCGCGAATTGCTGCACCTTTTGTGTACTGCGAATCTTGCACGCGGCAAGTGCATGGTCGCGAAGACAGTGTCCATCCTCGAGCAAGAGAATGCTGTTCGCATCAAGTCGGTTGAAACGGTAGTCGTCCGGGTCCACTCGCTCTGTGCCTTTGCGACACGCTAGCCGAAAAGGGTCGCGAAATAGGATGTCTTGCTCTACGCCTCGCATTTCCCAGGGCAGTGCGAGCAGCAGAAGGTCGAGCTCGCCTGCCATGAGGCGCTGATAAATTCGATCACTCTGATCCTCAATCAGTAACAATTGCAGTTCTGAAAAACGTCGCCTCAGTTTCGGCAGCATCTGCGGCAACAGGAACGGTGCGATTGTGGGGATTACGCCAAGGCGCAACTCGCCGACCAGCGCTTTGCGGCCGCCCCTCGCGGCTTCAACCAAATCGCCCAAATCGCGAAGCACCAGTCTCGCCAGAGTTGCTACCTGTTGCCCCGTTGCTGTGATGGTTACCTGTCGATTGGTCCGATCGACCAGCTGTGCATCAAGCGTGCTTTCGAGCTCTTTAATGGCGTTGCTAAACGCAGATTGCGAGACATTCGATGCACTGGCTGCTTGCCCAAAATGCTTGGCCTCGGTGAGTGCGACAAAGTAGCGAAGTTGTTTGGTGCTGGGTAACTGCATAATCGAAAAAATAGGACAATATATTCGAATTAAACCATTTTATTTGTCTAATAACGAGCCCTAGAATGCTGCTATCGATAACCGGAGAGACTAATGAGCAAGACAATTGAAGGACAACGAGTACCGGACGTGACATTCAAGACGCGTCGCGGCCATGAATGGGTAGAGCTTTCGAGTTCGGACGTATTTGCCGGCAAGTCCGTCATCGTCTTTTCACTGCCAGGTGCATTTACACCAACCTGTTCCTCGTCACACGTACCGCGTTTCAATCAACTACAACCGCTGTTCGCAGAGCGCGGCATCGATGAGGTTGTTTGCATATCAGTAAACGATGCGTTCGTTATGAACGAATGGAAACAAAGTCAGAATGCTGATCGTGTGACATTCCTGCCAGACGGAAATGGTGACTTTACGGCCGGTATGGGGCAGTTGGTCAGCAAGGATGATCTCGGCTTCGGCAAGCGTTCCTGGCGTTATTCGATGCTGGTACGGGACGGCGTCGTTGAAAAAATGTTCGTTGAATCAGATGAACCTGGCGACCCGTTCTCCGTGTCCGACGCCGATACGATGTTGACCTACCTGGATCCGAACGCGGGTCGACCCAGCGACATCACGGTCTTCTCTCGTCCGGGCTGTGCGTTCTGTGCGCAGGCCAAAGGCATGCTGCGTGACGCAGGCCTGGAATTTGAGGAGCTAGTATTGAATCGTGATTACACGGATCAAACGCTGCGTGCAGTGGCGAATGCGACTACGTACCCACAGGTGTTCGTCGACGGAAACCTCATCGGTGGCGCCGACGATCTGGGCAACTGGTTGCAGAACAAGATTGGCGCGGCCGCCTAATGTCGTGTAGCTCGGCGGTGCATAGTTGCGCCGCTGGGCTACAACTTTTCAGCTAGCTGACCGATCACCTCGTAAAGGTGTTCATTAGCCTCGTCTATATCGGGTTCATCCTCGAACCGAAATGCGGAAATTTCCTCGTCCAGGTCTGGGTCGGGTATGAGTGACTCCAGGAATGCATCCCATTGTTCAGCGTGGCTGGGTATCAACCCGTTTCTCCACAAGCAGTATTCGACGAAAAGCTCGTCGCTGATCGCAATCGAGCCAAAGTGCTCGAGTTGAAAATCTACGGCTGGACTCACCCACATTGCGAAGAGTGAATTCGGAACCTGCGTGGTCGGTTCTTTGTTAGACGCCAATGTCATCTGCCACTCGATCGTGGCGCTCTCCTCGTTCCACTCACCGTTAGTTTCCAGAGGTTCACTCGAAACGTGTAACACGGCCGTCAGCTTCTCTGGGGTGGTGTAATCCCAGATTCCCAGGTCAATGCCGAAGATGTAAGTGTCTTCCAACAAATCTTTGGCAGTGATTCGATCGGCAGAATTCTGCGTATTGTCCTCCACAGCCCATGCTTCTTCGAGTGCACTGATCTGTTCGCTAGTCTCTATAAATTGGCTGAGTGACTCTTCGTAGCGTGGCCAATCATCGACAAGGGCTTGAAATGGAATTGGCAACGGTGCGTCTGACGAGAATCCAAGTCTGGTTGCGAGTCCACGAGCGACGATATCTAACCCTGGTTGCATGTCGTCGGTATTCTCTGCCTTGAAAATGATTCGGTAATATTCGGGAATTCGAAGCGGATCGAAATAACCTCTGTTGGCGAAATACTGTGCGAATCGAAACAGCAGGTTCTCGGACCCGAATTCTTCAGCAGTTACCGTGGCGTCGACCCAATCGTATGCTGTCAAATCGAGCAGGTCTGCTCGGAGTGTTGTATCAAAACCCGTTACTATTTGCTGTAAATCGTCAGACTCAGAAAACTCCGATTCAAGCCAGACGATTATCGTGTCGATTATTCTATGGCTCGTCTTCAGTCTGCGGTGCAGACCAGCGTGAATCGCGTCATTGCCGCGAAACTGTTCGGAATATATATACGTCGTGCCCAATGAAGTCGGCCACGCCAACAGCCAGCCACTACCACCGATATCAGCGGGCATGAGCGGCCCGAATGAACCGGCAAATTCGTGTCTGGCAGCAAGGTCTTCAGGAAGATCGGTCTGATATGCAGCTGCTATCGGGCTCAAATCTTCTGTAGGAAACACACCAAACTCTGACTCTGAGTTAGATGATGGATCCATCCAGACAGACAGTTGACGTTGCATCTTGTCGCCGTCAACCTGCATATCAAGCTCGTAATGCGAGGATTTGCAAGACACGAGCAGGCCAAGGCACATCAGCAAGGCTGCATTCCAATTTACGATTGACATGAAACCCACGCTCTCAATCCTGACTTGGTATGAACCGGTATCATAAACTACGCACACATTGATATATTGGGCCCATGCAGATATCTGATACGACACTACTAAGAACCCAGGCTTACATTGACGGGCAGTGGGTTGATGCCGATAGCGGTGAGACGCTCGCGGTCAGCAATCCAGCCACGGGCAAGGTGATTGCCGAGATCGCAAAATGCGGCACGGCCGAAACGCGCAGGGCTATAGACGCGGCGAGCCGTGCGCTCGTGATCTGGCGGGAAAAGACCGTCAAAGAGCGCGCCGCAATTCTTAGAAAATGGTTTGACCTGGTTGTCGAGCACGCGGACGACCTTGCTCAGATCATGACGGCCGAGCAAGGCAAGCCAGTTCCCGAAGCCAAAGCGGAAGTCATTTACGGAGCAAATTACATCGAGTGGTTTGCCGAGGAAGCAAAACGCATCTACGGCGACACGATCGCGCCGCCGTCGAACGACAAACGTATCGTCGTCATCAAACAACCTATTGGTGTGGTTGCGTGTATTACTCCGTGGAATCTTCCGAGTGCAATGTTGACTCGAAAAATCGCACCGGCGCTCGCGGCCGGATGTACGGTCGTTTGTAAGCCGGCAAATGCAACGCCGTTTTCTGCGTTTGCAGTTGTCGAATTGCTTGAACGGGCCGGCGTGCCCGCGGGCGTTGTCAATATCGTTGCGGGCAATACTCGCGAGATTGGCGCGGAGATGACCAGCAATACGACAGTTCGCAAGTTGTCATTCACTGGCTCAACTGCCGTCGGCAAACTGCTGATGGAACAATGCGCGCCGACAGTGAAGCGCACATCGATGGAGCTCGGCGGAAATGCTCCTTTTATCGTTTTCGACGATGCCAACATCGATGACGCCGTCGATGGTGCGATGGCTTGCAAATACCGAAATGCGGGACAGACCTGCGTGTCGGCGAACCGAATTCTGGTGCAGGATGGCGTGCACGATAAATTCACGAAAAAACTGGCAGCGGCATCAGCGGACTTGAAGATGGGGGACGGAACAGAAGCTGGCGTATTGATCGGGCCATTGATCGACGAGGGCGCTGCAAACGATGTCGTCGAGATTGTCGAAGACGCGGTCGCGAAAGGTGCTCAGGTTGTCGTTGGTGGCGGGCGCTCGGATTTGGGCGCATGTTTCGTCGAGCCGACCGTGTTGACGGGTGTGACTGACAGCATGCGCATGTTCAGTGAGGAAATCTTTGGCCCGATTGCCCCTATCTATAAATTCACGACCGAGGAAGAAGCGATCGCTTTAGCCAATGACACGGAGTTTGGTCTGGCGAGCTACATATACGCACGCGACATCGGTCGTATCTGGCGTGTTTCCGAGGGCCTGGAGTACGGCATTGTCGGCGTAAACGCAGGCATGATCTCAAATGAGATGGCACCGTTCGGTGGCGTCAAGGAATCCGGGCAGGGTCGTGAAGGCTCTTCGTACGGCCTCGACGATTATTTGGAGATCAAGGCGATCACGATCGGCGGCATCGACAAGTAGCTTGAACATATAGGTCCGATTCTGGCTAGTTAATGCCTGCCCCGGGCGTATACTGGTCGCATGCAACAACACGACATATTCGAAAGAGCCCGGCTGTCCCGCGATTCGCGATTCGACGGCCAGTTCTTTGTGGGCGTAAAAACGACGGGTATCTATTGCCGGCCAATATGCCCGGCGAATGCGCCCAAAAAGGAGAACGTCTCCTTTTACCCGAGTGCAGCAGCAGCTTGCGAAGCCGGCTTTCGACCTTGCCTGCGCTGCCGTCCGGAGTGTGCACCCGGGACTCCGGCATGGAGTGGCACATCGACCACTGTTCGACGTGGCTTACGACTGATATCGGAAGGCGCCCTCGACGACGGATCAATAGAGCAGCTTGCGGACCGGCTCGGCGTAACTAGCCGCCATTTGCGGCGACTGTTCACGAAACATCTGGGTGCGTCGCCGTTGTCGGTCGCGCATACGCAGCGTCTGCACTTTGCGAAGCGACTCATTGACCAGACCGACTTGCCGATGAGCGAGATTTCCATCGCTGCCGGTTATGGAAGTACCCGACGATTCAATGATGCGTTTCGCAATACTTACGGTCGTGCGCCTCGCGAGCTACGGCGTCGGCGAGATAACAACGTTGAATTCGCGGGCGTGCTAACGGTGCGTCTGCCCTGGCGCAGTCCGTATGATTGGGGCGGCATTGCAGATTTCCTTGCTGGTCGCGCGACGCCCGGCGTTGAACAGCTCGCCAATGGTCGCTACTTGCGAACGATTTCGGTCGACGGCGAAGCGGGCGTCATCGAGTGCCGTGCAAACAACAAAGACGAAAGTCTGCAATTGAGCGTGCACGGAATAACAACACAAAACCTGTTTCCCGTTGTGCAACGAGTTCGCGAAATGTTCGATCTCGATGCGCCTGTAGCCGACATTGCCGACGTGCTATCTGCCGACCGCAGTATGCGCAAATTATTGCGGGCGCGCCCCGGCATTCGAGTTCCCGGAGCCTGGGATGGGTTTGAACTCACGGTACGCGCCATCCTTGGCCAGCAGATTTCGGTCAAAGCGGCGACGACCCTTGCGGGACGCATTGCGAATCGCTATGGCGAAGCGGTGCCAATGCCAGAATCGATGCGCGAAGGCAGTGATGGGTTTATGTTGGATAGACTATTTCCTACGCCGCAAAAACTCGCGCGTGCCCGCTTTAACGATCTCGGATTGGTAACGAGTCGTGCGGCAACGATTCGGCGAGTGGCGCAGGCTGTATGCAATGGCAGCCTGGTGTTTGACGGTACGCAAGATCCGACGGAGTTTCGTCAGTCCCTGGTCAGTATCAAAGGAATTGGTGACTGGACCGCGCAATACGTTGCGATGCGTGCGCTCAAATACCCGGATGCGTTTCCGTCGTCGGATCTTGGATTGCTACATGCCATTGGAGCCAGCGGCAATGCCGGGGTGAAAGAATTACGTGGCCGTGCCGAAGCTTGGCGGCCATGGCGGTCATACGCCGCATTATTATTGTGGAGTTCCTTGTCGAACTCCGGAGGTTGAGAGATGTACTACTGTTATTTGACGACACCAATTGGCGACTTGTTGCTGGCCGGTGATGACGATGCCCTGAGTCTGGTTGGGTTTCCCGAGGGTGCGATGCGCTATGACCCCGAGCCGGACTGGATTTATAACGAGAAACCGTTCGCGGACGCGCGGGCGCAACTGACGGAATATTTTGCAGGCGATCGTAAAGAATTTGATCTGCGGCTCAGTTTGACGGGCACAGAATTTCAGTTGCTGGTTCTGGAAGAGCTAAAGCGAATTCCGTATGGCGCGACGACATCCTATGGCGATATCGCGCAGCGAATTGGTCGACCGAAAGCTGTACGGGCCGTTGGCGCCGCCAATGGCCGCAATCCGATTCCCATAATTGTGCCTTGCCACCGTGTCATTGGCAGCAGTGGTGATCTGACTGGATTTGGCGGCGGACTCGGAGCGAAGGAGGCATTACTACGACTCGAAGCCGAAAATACCGGGTTGCTACAGTAGTTTTTCCTGCATAGCGCGGACGACCTCGCTAGCCTCGACACCGTCGATCAAGCGGTCGTCCGACTGCAACTTCATTATTCTCGATTCAATGGGCAGTACACCAGCCCAAATCGGAATGTCGTAGTCCTCGTCTTCATCGTCGGGCATTCCCGACGCCACTTTCGCGGATGCGGATTCGATTTGCAGGGCGATAACGCCGGTCATCTTGACTTCGCGTTCGTGCGAGTCTCGGACTTCGTCCCAACGGCGGGGCATCGTATGTTCACTGATTACTCGCATTGCTTCTAATTTCTCTGCATTACCTTCGACCAATGTTGGTGTGCCAAAAACGGTCGCTGAACGGTAATTCATCGATGAATTAAAAACGGAACGCGCATACACGAGACCGTCGAGTAAAGTCACGTTGAGGCAAGCCTGTTCTGTTTGTTCGAGCAATCGAACAATGCGCGCTTTGCGAGCGCCATGCAGGTATATCGTTTCACCCTCGCGACCGTAGATCATGGGTACAACGACCGGTGCATTGTCCTGCACAAATCCCACGGCGGCGACCAGTCCAGCGTCAAGAACTGCGTGCACGGTTTCCCGATCATAGGCGGCCTTTTCCCGCAGTTGGCGCACCTTGTTTTTCTTTTCAATTGAGTAGTTGTTGGACATTTAATACACCTAATTCAAGAATCGAGGCGCGAGCACGAGTGCTGCGAGCGAGACAATAACGATGCCGACAAGGTTCAAGGCGAAGCCGGCGCGTGCCATCTTCGGAATGGTCAACAGCCCGGATCCAAACACAATCGCATTCGGTGGGGTCGCAACCGGAAGCATGAAAGCACAGCTGGCGGCCAGTGTGACCGGTACGGCCAGTACGATAGGGTCGATGCCGGATGCGATCGCAATCGCACCAACAATTGGCAGGAAGGTTGCGGTTGTAGCGGTATTGCTTGTGAGCTCGGTCAGAAAAATGATCATCGTGGCAACTATGATAACGAGTGCGAATACTGGAAGGCCGCCAATGCTCTGTAGACTCACGCCGAGCCACTCCGCGAGTCCCGATCGACTCACGGCACTTGCCAAGGTCAGACCTCCGCCAAACAAGAGCAAGATATTCCACGGCAGTTGCTCGACGTATTGCCAACGAATCAGCAACGGATCTGTCTTGTCGCCGCTCGGTATCAGGAACAATGCAATTGCACCTGCCATTGCGATGCCGGAATCATCCAGTGCGGACAGTCCCGGTAGTGTAATCAGCAAGGGGCGAGTAACCCACGCGATTGCCAGCGTCGAGAACACGATCGCCACACGAACTTCCGGTTTGCTCATTCGACCAAGCTCGCCCCGCATTCGTCGTAGTGCCGCGTTGCCTTCACCTTTAGTCTCAAAATCCACCGTAAACACCCAACGTGTTAGAGCGAACCAGGCAAGCGGCAACATGATCGCGGCCATTGGAAGTCCGACCATCATCCAACGGGAAAAATCGATTTCAGTGCCATATGTGTCGAGCATGAATGCAGCCAGCATCGCATTTGGCAAAGTACCAACCAAAGTCGCCATACCGCCGATCGTCGCTCCATATGCTACGCCCAGTAGCAACGCGTATTGAAAATCGTTGCGCGCTTTCTCGTCGAGCGAGTCGACAGACTTATGAATGACAGTAATGACTGAAACGGCGATCGGTAGCAACATCATCGTCGTCGACGTATTCATTACCCACATGCTGATCACTGCACTGGCCAGCATAAAGCCAGCGACCAACCACTTGCCGTTGCTGCCCATTCGTTGCAGAACATTTAATGCGATGCGCCGATGTAAATTCCAACGTTGCATAGCGAACGCGACGATGAAGCCGCCCAGAAAAAGAAAGATCACCTTGTTTGCATACGGTGCTGCCGTGTCCTGAATGTTGGCGACGCCGAGCAGCGGGAAAAGCACGAGCGGTATAAGAGCTGTTACTGCGATAGGTACCGCCTCGGTAGCCCACCAGATCGCCATGAGTGCGCCGACCGCCGCTGTAGACCAGCCTGATTCGCTCAATCCTTGCGGCGCATCGCTTAAGAGCATCACAGCCGCAATAATTGGCCCCAAAAAGAGGCCAATCGTCTGATGAGTCGATCGACCATCGATCATTTCGTCTTCACGCATGCTGATTCCTTCGCAGATCGAGCGAGAATGCTACCGACTTGATCAAATCATAACCACATATTGTGCGCTACTCGCCTTCGCATACAAGATGTAGTAGCATCCTTTGCGTACCAATTCGGTACGCACGGAGATGGGATGTAGAAGGCGATTAGGCGGGGCGCCATGCTGGACGCATGATTGGTCGGCAGGCATCACGTGCTTCCTCTCAACACGTAGCTCATTCTTTCGATTACCTGCGTTATCGAAAGTGGCCGACGAAGAAGCGAACCGCAAACTAGGCAACGAAACCTGTGACAGCGACGCAACATGGATGACTGCTCCATTCACAACCGTTTCGATGCCGGCCTAATACATCTTTGCTTGCTATGCCGCCCAGATTTCTGGGCGGCTTTTTTCATGACAGACATGCAACATGTCCGCAGGTGACAAATGAAAAAGCTGCCGAAAAAAGTCTCAATCCTGACCAGCCTGACTCTCGTCATACTTGTGAGCGGATGCGCCTCGGCACCTGAGCCGCCAGCGTATCCATCGTTCGTGATTTCGGACGAGCTTCCGGATTTGTTTCTCGCGACCTTGCCCGGTGTTCGCGCCAAAGAGTATGCAGGTGATGCGCGCACACGCAGCGTGAGCAATCGAATCGACTTGCCTGAATCGTGGACTGGAACGACGGGCGGTGCTCCGGGTAAAGCACTCGAAATTTATGTTCTGGCGGGTGAGCTTAAGCTTGCTGATTTCTCGCTAACCAAAGGCGGTTATGCGTATGTGCCGCCGGGTTCGTTTGGCTTCAACATGCAAACCGATGAGGGAGCGCGGGTTTTGTATTTTTTGAATGACCACGACGCCGATGCTGTGATCGGTACGCCGATGCTTCTTGATAGCAATCTCGTCGATTGGCAGCCGACGGATACGGTCGGAGTATTTAGCAAAGAGCTCCGCTTGGACCCTGGTAGTAATGAACGCACCTGGTTGATGCGCTACGAACCGGGCGCGCAGATTCCGTGGCAGTCTTCGTCTGCAATGCTTGAAGGCTATCTGATATCGGGGCAATTTCAGGATAGTGAATGTGTGCCGGAAGGCCCGTACACGGGCATCTATCTGCCGGGCGGCTACTTTCGTCGCCCAGCCGATGCTGTGCACGGTGGTCCCGAAGCGTCGGCATTAACCGAGTCGATATGGTTTTTACGTGAACATCGCAAGTCGAGCACCAATCTCGATGTTGGTTGTGCCGTCGAATAGTCGCGACTTGGATTGGCGCTTATTTCTTGACCAATTTCGTAATTCCCTGGCCGAGCTTCATTAGTTTGGTGAGCGTTGGCGTTGGAATGTCACGAATCTGTTCATACCAGTCGCTCGTTGTTTCTACGAATTGCAACATGTCCTGAATTCGTTGTTTCGTCACCGGGTCCGTGTCGTCTTCCTCGAGCACTTCTTCGGCTGTGGTGCGAAGCATCGACAACGTCGGGTTCAATTCGCGCTGCTTGCGTTGTTCAATGATGACGCGAAACAACTCCCAAACATCATGCAGCGACTCAAAGTAATCTCGCCGGTCGCCAAGCACATGCGTCATGCGTACCAGGCCGTAGCTTTGTAGTTCGCGAATGCTGGTGCTGACGTTTGAACGCGCCACCGACAATACATCCACGATTTGATCGGCACGCAACGGTTCGGGGGACAAATACAACAATGCCTGGATTTGGGCCACAGTGCGGTTGGTGCCCCAGCGCGTGCCCATTTCGCCCCAGTGGAGGACGTACTTCTCGACGGCCGGTGATAGCTGCATGGTATTTCCTGTCGTTCAGTCATGACAGAATTTAATGAAGCTACGGTGCGTTGGCAAGAACTATGACTCGGCGCGGGGCAGGCCATCCTTCAATGGTTTTTGACGAGTCGCTCGGATCCAGCGCTTCTGCAAGTGACTCAAACGTCATCCATTCGGTGCTGCGTTGTTCATCAATGCCGGTAACCGATTGATCAATGACCGCGATGTCTTTGAATCCACTGCGCGAAAGCCAGGTCTTGAGCTCGGAGATTGTCGGCAATAGCCAGACGTTACGCATGCGCGCGTATCGATCGGCCGGCGTGCATGCATAAGACTCTTCGCCCGGAACGAAGATCGTCTCGAGTACTAATTGGCCCCCCGGTCGTAACATTCCTTTGAGTTGTCGCAAGTGATCGATTGGTGAGCGTTGGTGATAAAGCACGCCCATTGAAAAACAGCTGTCAAAGGCGCGGTCATTCTGCGGCAACTCGCCCGAACGTAGTGGCAGTACAAAAACATTTTCGGCAGGCGCAAAATGGTTTACGGCGAGGAATTGCATGACGTACAACAATGTCGGGTCTACACCGATGACGGCTTTTGCGCCGGCGGCCTGCATCTGTTGGGCGTAGTAACCGTTGCCACACCCAACGTCCAATACGTTTCGACCCGCAAGCGGTGCGATCGCGTCTTTGAGCCGCGCCCATTTGAGGTCGCTGCGCCACTCACTGTCGATGCTTATTCCGGCGAGCTCAAAAGGTCCTTTCCGCCACGGCGAAAGCGACATCAATGCGTCGCGAATATCCTGCGTTTGACTCGAGTCGAGACTTCGCAATCGCTCAATGGTCGCTCGCCATATCGCAAAGTCACCATGCGCGGCATCGCTCAGACGGTTCTGAATCAGTGCTTCGGTTTGTTCGCGCCAGGATCCTACTCCGATATCGGAACAGCAGCGCCATAAAGCATCGTAGTCAATCATCAAAATCTCAGCTCGACTTCAAGGCAACAATTGACACGAAATTGAAATACCGCAACCAGACGGCACTGTGTTCAAAGCCGGCGTCCGCCAGGCGTCGGCGATGCGTTGCGACCGTCTCAGGAATCAGGACGTTTTCCAGTGCGGCACGTTTGCGGGCAATTTCAAGCTGGCTATAGTCGTTGCGACGTTTATGTTCGTGATGCAAATCGACGAGCAATTCTTCCATGTTCTGATCATCGTCGACGACTTTCTCGGACAAAACGAAAATCCCACCGGGCAACATGCCGTCGAATATTCTCGCAAGGAGATCGTCCCGAGTATCGACATCGAGAAATTGCAAGGTGTAGTTCATGACGACCATTGCGGCATTTGTTATAGCCGTGTCCTGAATGTCGGCCTGGCGAACATCGACAGGTGTCGCTTGCGGATCGGTGTCCTGACTGACCAGGTCACGACAGCGCTCGACCATTGCCGCTGCATTGTCGACGGCCACAATCTTGCAGCCTGCAGCGTTGATGCCGGCACGCATGGCAAGCGTTGCAGCGCCAAGCGAACAGCCAAGGTCATAGCAGGTGGAACCACTTGTTACGTAGCGAGCAGCCAAAGATTCGATAGCCTCGATAGACGCTGCGTAGCCCGGAATGGAGCGTTGCAGCATGTCGGGGAACACGTCTGCCACGGCCTGGTTGAAGCGAAACGGTTTCCCGGCGTCTTTGGCCGTCGTGTAAATCTTGTCTTTGCTCATAGTCTATGAACCGATGGATGTGGGACAATCGCGCCCCGTATGCTACGCGAACTTCATCAGGAACTTGGAATTCAGGCCGACTACGGCGAGGCAACGGCTCAGCCGATCTTCGACGAGGCAGTCGACCTGGTCGACGTTGGGCCGAACCTGGTCGGCAGAATGCAGCGATTGACGCCAGCCGCCGCACAACAGTGGGCCAAGATGGTCAAAGCCGCTGCTGACGACAAAATTCTGCTCCTGATCGTGTCCGGATTTCGCAGTTATCAGTATCAGGCTGACCTGATTCGCAGCAAAATTGACGCTGGACAGTTGATTTCGGATATTTTGGCCGTAAATACTGCACCTGGTTTCAGTCAGCACCATACTGGTCTCGCCGTGGATATCGCCACGCCGGGATCCCGGCCGCTGACGGAAGACTTTGAAAATACTGAAGCTTTTCACTGGTTGCAGACCCAGGCCGGACGATTCGGTTTCTCGATGACCTACCCGCGCGACAATCCCTGGGGGATCATTTACGAGCCCTGGCACTGGAGCCTCGGCTAGGCGAGCCAGCAAACAAAAAATCAGTGACTTAGATGTTGACACTAAGGCAGGACGATTAGACAATAGCCGGCTTGTGTCCGCGGAGGGGTACTCAAGCGGTCAACGAGGGCAGACTGTAAATCTGCTGGCTATGCCTACGTAGGTTCGAATCCTACCCCCTCCACCAGACAGCTTGTTTAGACAAGACGGTCGGCGGAGAAAAGGCCGAGAACGAGTATAGCAGCAATGCGCTTTATCGTTGTTTCGGTGACTTTGGGTACGAAGAGACAGGCCGCGAGACACAAGAAGATAGGGACATACAAAGAGAATTTTTGAAATCCGGACGGTTTGGCGAAAAGAGACTGTCAGGATTTTTGTACGCCTCAAAAAGGCGAAAGAATGATGAGAGGCGGGTGTAGTTCAACGGTAGAACCTCAGCCTTCCAAGCTGATGATGTGGGTTCGATTCCCATCACCCGCTCCACTTAGAAGGTA
>JBPCYB010000088.1:0-21362 GCA_051007995.1 Woeseiaceae bacterium
CTATTGCTGCGTTACCAGGCGCTGCAGCGGGTGCAGGCCTTGGCATTGCGCTTGCCTGCGACCTGCGCATCATGGCATCGAACGCAATCATGACCAGTGCGTTTGCGCGTATTGGATTTTCCGGTGATTACGGCGGCACATTATTCCTGTCGCAATTGGTCGGCACGGCCAAAGCGCGCGAGCTGTATTTCCTGTCAGAGAGAATCAGCGCCGACGAGGCACTGAATCTCGGCCTGACAAACTGGGTCGTTGAGCCAGAAGATCTCGCAGCAAAGACCCAGGAAATTGCGGGCCGACTTGCGAGCGGACCGACCGTAGCCTACGGCTAAATGAAAGAGAATTTTGCCAGGGCTATCACTTCGGGCGAGGTACACGATTGTCTGGATCTCGAGGTCTCGCACCATGTGCACTGCGCAGGCACGGAAGATCACAAAAGCGCCGTCAAAGCGTTTATCGAGAAACGCGAGCCCGAGTTCAAGGGTCGATAAATTTACCTCGCGCCTACAAACATGAAATTCGTCCTGCTTCTGGCAGTTCTCGGGCACTGGACAGTTTCCTTTGCCAGTGTACCGGAGCAATCCTGTGGCTCCGGGCCGGGCGTTTTTGAAGCGACAATGATCCACGAGGGCCGGATAAGACAGTACACCTTGTACAGGCCGGAAAACCTTCCTGCTGATGCGCCGCTTGTATTCATGCTGCATGGTTTCGGCAGCAACGCGAAGACTGTAGTGGACGGCACCGGGCTCAATGATGTCGCAGACAGAAATGAGTTCGCCGTCGTTTACCCGCAGGGATTAAGAGTCAAAGATGTTTGGGATAGCGATTCTGCGTATGCCGATTCGCCATTCTGGAACTCGAACCCGGAGCCAACTACGCCGCTCGATGACCTCAGTTTTCTTTCCGAGCTGGCGGCGCACCTGCAGTCACAATGCGGTCTTGGCACGCAACAGCGATTTATCGTCGGCCACTCAAATGGTGGGGCGATGAGCTATACGATGGCTTGTTTAGCGCCCGATGTCTTCAATGCTTTTGCGTCGGTCGCCGGGCCAGAGGAAATCGCCTGCGAGGCGCCTCAATCCGTACCGATTCTTCACATACACGGCGTACTGGATGACGTTGTGCCAATCGATGGAAGCGCCAGCGAAGATTCGGACAAACCGATACGCAGCATTCAACAGTCTGTCGAATTCTGGGCAGCGGCCAGCAATTACGAAACCTTGAGCGAAGATTTCATACCACCCGCAACGACCGCCTTTCGTTATTCAAATAGTGTCGACGACACCGAAGTCTGGTACTACCGCATCGAAGACTGGGGACACGACTGGCCACGGGTGGCGGATAACACCGGGACGGACGCTGCCGAGGCAATCTGGCAGTTCTTCAGTCGGTACTGATACGGGGACGCATGGACGATTCAATCGACAAACAGGATACGAGCGCTGAAGGCGAGCCAGTCAATCGGCGCCGCAAGGTATCGACTCGAACCAAGCTGCTGTTTGCTTCCGGGGCGCTTCAGGAAGCCACCGTTACCGCCGGTGGCATCGTCACGATCTTGTTCTACAACCAGGTGCTGGGCGTTTCTGCCTCGTTGGCCGGTACCGCCTATCTGATCGTCAGTATCTTTGATGCCGTTTTGGATCCGATCGTTGGCACGATTTCGGATCGGTTCCAAAGCCGATGGGGAAGACGGCATCCGTTCATGTTTGCGTCTGCATTACCGATAGCCGTCGGTTTCTTCTTTCTGTACCAACCACTCGACGGTCTTGGTGAAACCGGCCTGTTCATATGGCTGGTTGCTTTCTTCGCGTTGGTGCGTCTCGGCCAAACGCTGTACCTGATTCCACACGATGCGCTCGGTGCAGAATTGACCGACGACTACGAGGAGCGAACCTCGATCTTTGGCTACAACAATGTCGGTGAGATGGTGCTGTCAATGATCATCGCCGCTTTGCTCTATGTGGTTATCTTTCCGACTCCTGAAGGCGCGGAAAATGGCCTGCTCAATGAAGCGCGCTACATTATCCTGGCAACGGCAGGCTCCATAACGATCTTATTTTCAGTATTGCTCTGTTCGTTTGGCACGCTCGATCAATTGCCTTACCTCAAGAAGGTCGAGATAAGTAAGAAATTTGTTCTGAGTGGCTATTTTCAGGAAATCGGTACGCTATTGCGCAATCCGTCTTACCTGGCTGCCTGCCTGAGCTTGCTGACGATCTTCATCGGCCTGGGCATCATTGGCGTGGTGGCGAACTACGCCTATATATATGCGTTCGAGTTTTCCTCGGAAGAAATGTTCTGGGCCGGCATGGCAAAACTGCCGGGCGTCTTCGTCGCGCTGCCTTTGTTGTATTTCTTCTCCAAATTCTGGGAGAAGAAACAGATCGTCATCTACACGACGGTCTTCACGGCGGTCATCATTGCGGCACCGTACACGCTCAAATTGTTTGGCTATTTCTTGCCCAACGACTCACCGTACATATTGTTCGCTGTCTTCGTGCCGTTGCTCATTGGTTTCATGGTGTTTCCGGTTTCGTACATTGTGATCGATTCACAACTGGCCGATATCGCAGATGAACACGAACTAAATATAGGCAAACGCCGCGAAGGCATTATTTTCTCGGTGCGAAGTTTTGGCAAGAAGGCGACACAAGGTGTCGGTGGATTTATTGCCGGCTTCGGCCTCGAGTTTATTGGCTTCCCGGAGAATGCCGAAGTTGGCAATATTCCTGCTGAGGCCATAGAGGGACTGCTGATCCTGAACGGCCCGGTGTATCTCGTACTGTACCTCGTTGGAATCTCATTCATGATGATGTATCGCATCGACAAGAAGCGGCACGCGGAAATTCTTACAGAGTTGGAAAAGCGACGTGAGGCTGCCGCGGGCGCCGACGCGTAAACCCTCGATGTCGGATTTGTCGTTACAGGAAGCTATAGAGCAGGTTAAGTCGGACGAATTGTTCACTGTCGAAGACCGCGTAATTGACGGCGTTACTTTCAAGACTTTCAGGAATGGACCGCGCAACCTTCGCGACCTGTTGGACTGGAGTCTGCAGTTCGGTGATGCTGATTTTCTTGTTTACGAGGATGAACGCTACACCTTTAAAGAGGTTCACCGAAATATCCTGAGACTGGCCAGCGCGCTGGTCAATGTCTATGGCGTGAAACCGGGTGACCGGGTGGCATTGCTGATGCGCAATTGTCCCGAGTATCCAATGTTGTTTATGGCGATCGCCTGCGTCGGGGCGGTGCCGGTATTCTTGAACAGCTGGTGGACGTCGCAAGAGCTGGAATACGGATTTACCGATAGCGAAGCCAAGCTCGCCTTTGTTGATGAGCCGCGCTCAACGAAAACGCAGCCGTTTGCGGATCGAATGGGGATCAGTAGCGTCGTTGTCCGCACGACAACAATGGAAAAGGTACGGAAATTCTGGGACCTGATCGATAACGAGCCGGATGCGATTTCTGCCGAGATCGATATCGATCCGGACAGTGACTTCGGTGTGATGTACACATCCGGTTCTTCCGGACACCCAAAGGGCGTCGTGCTTACACATCGCAGCGCAGTCGCTGCCGCACAGCAATGGGTGTTTGGTGCGCAGGTTGCAGTGTTGTTGGGTTTCGCACCTGCACCGACGATCGATGCTGATGGCAATGCATATCAAGCCTGCACCATGATGACCACGCCGTTTTTTCACATCTCTGCAACGCACGCGAATTTTCTGCTATCGCTCTGGATGGGGCTTAAGCTCGTCATACTCTACAAGTGGGATGCGCGACACGCGGTTGAACTCATAGAAAGGGAAAAAGTATCGCGATTCGCTTGCGTACCAACAATGTCGGACGAGCTTATCGAGGCGGCTGCGGAAATGGGCAAGTCTATGGACTCGCTACGTACGATCGATTCCGGCGGTGCGAAACGACCGTCGGCGCAGCTCGACAAGATGGTCGAACAGGTACCGCACGCGTTGCCAGGCACTGGTTGGGGCATGACGGAAACGGGGGGACCCGGAATCGGCATGCGCGGAGAACTTTATCGAGATAACCCTGACGCAGCCGGTCGGCTGCAGCCGCCGTTGATGGCAATGAAAATTGTTGATGACGACAATAGTGAAGTCGCGACAGGCGACGTCGGCGAGTTAGTGATCAAAGGCGTAAGCAATATGCGCTGTTATCTCAATAAGCCAGAGGAGACTGCAGAAGCGCTGCGAGACGGCTGGTTATATACGGGCGATTTGGCGAAAGTCGATGAGCACGGCATGATATCTATTGTCGACCGGAAGAAGGACATGATTATTCGCGGCGGTGAAAATATTTCCTGCTCGGAAGTAAATGCCGCTTTGCACCAGCATCCGAGCGTGCTTGAAGTCGTCGTGTTTTCGATTCCCGATGAGCGGTTAGGCGAAAACGTCGGCGCTTGTGTGCACCTGCGCTCCGACACATCAGCCACGGAAGGTGAGCTACAGGAGTTTTTGCAGGCACACTTGTCGTCATACAAAATTCCGAAGAAGATATGGTTTCGCGATACGCCGTTACCGCGAAATGCGACGGAAAAAATCGATCGACTGGCCATACGGGCGGAGTACATTGGGTAGCAGAGAAGCAGAAGGCTATGACATCCCGGCCGTAGAGGCCTGGATCGCGGAGAACACTAACGGTTTAACACCACCGTTTGAGTGGACTCGCCTGGAAGGTGGACACTCAAACCTCACCTACCTGCTGCAGGACCCGTCGGGCAACAAGGCCGTTGTTCGCCGCCCGCCCTTGGGGAAGTTGTTGCCCAAAGCGCACGACATGGGCCGGGAATGGTCTGTGATTTCGTCTTTGGCGCCGACCGGATTCCCGGTGCCTGCCGCCTACGGCTTTTGCGACGACAAAGACGTGACCGGCGCGATTTTCTACGTCATGGGTTTTTCCGAGGGTCGGCCATTACACAGCAAGGAACAGGCTGTTGAGTGGGTGCCGGAAGACAAGCGCATCACGATGGCATATTCGTTTATCGATACGCTGGCGGACCTGCACGCGTTCGATCCGGACGAAATTGGTCTCGGCAATTTTGCGAAGAAAGAGGACTACATCGCCCGTCAGGTCAAAGTCTGGTACCGATCCTGGCAAGCGTCAATTGAGCCGGCACAACTCGATGATCCGCGCGCGCACGAGCTCAAGCAGTTTTTCCTCGACAACACGCCGGAGCAGGGCGCCGCACGTGTTGTGCATGGCGACTACGGTTTTCACAACTGCCTGATCGGCGAGGATTCAAGAGTGTCGGCGGTCATCGACTGGGAAATCTCGACGCTCGGCGATCCGCTTGCCGACCTGGCCTACACGTTAAAGACCTGGCCGGAGAATGAAGCAGAGTTGTCGAAGTATCCGGAGGCACCGACGGCCGCTGGCGGATTTCCCTACCAGGCCGAGTTGGCGCAGCGTTACGCCGATCGCACCGGTAGTGATATCAGCAAACTGGACTTCTACTATGCGTTCAATCACTGGAAGTCGGCAGCGATCGTACATGGTGTCTATGCGCGTTATTGCGCAGGGCAAAAAAGTACCGAAGGCATCGATATGGACTTGCTGATCAGGCGCATCATGGGTTCGCTAGACGGTGCGGTTTCGTCCATCGAAAGATTCGAACAAAAGACCAAAGGATAAGATCGAAATGACTCTGCAAACCTGGTCCTGGATGTTCTTCATTATCTACAGTCTCGGCATGCTCGGTCTTGGCGTGTGGGGAACGCGTCGGGTCAAACAGGCCGATGACTATGCGGTCGCTCGTAAGTCTTATGGTCCTCTTACACTAGCGCTGGCGTTCGCGGCGACCACGGCATCTGGCGCGACATTTCTGGGTTTGCCCGGTTACGCCTATTCGAACGGCGTATCGGTACTGTGGTGGGCGTTCGGATATCCGATTGGCGTGTATATAGGCGTACTCATTTGTCTTAAAGCCGTTTCGGAAAAAGGTAACAACTTCGGCAGTCGGTCCATTCCCGAGTACCTTGGAGACCGCTACGGCTCAGACAGAATTCGCATTGTTGCGGCCGTCATGTCGCTCATTCTGTTTTTCTACCTCGCGGGCCAACTCGTGGCAGGGCTGGTGATGTTCGAAACGATGCTCGGGCTGTCGCAGGGGCCCGCGCTCGCGATTACGACCATCGTCCTATTGCTCTATGTCACTTTGGGCGGCGCACATGCGGACATCCTGACCGACGGTGTACAGGGTGCGGTGATGTTGGTGATCGCGATTGGCGTCGGCATCATGTTCCTGACCGGTTTTGGCGTGGAAGGCGGGGTTGCCGGCATCATGCAGGGGCTCGGCGAACTGGATCCGAGCAGTGTTCTTACTTTTAATCCGAAGGCAGCTATTGTCGCTGCTCCGATCGCGGTCATTGCGATGGTTATTGCACACATTCCCATGGGCATGTTGCCGCACATCGGCAACAAGTTGTGGGCGCTGAAGTCGGAATCTGATCGCCGCAAGTTTCTGGTCCTGGCTTTCACGTTTGCCATGTTGTTGCCCCTGATGACTTTAGGTGGCTTGCTTGCACGCGTTCATCTCGGCGATTCACTACTTGATGGCGGAGCGAACCAGGCAATCCCGGCTCTGTTTATCGCACTCCTGCCGACCGCGCTCGCCGCCTTGTTGTGCATCGCAGTTCTGTGCGCCGTGATGTCGACCGCCGATGGCCTGGTGGTTTCATCGGCGCAAGTGTTTGCCAACGATCTATATCGTCGTTCGCTGGCCAAACGGTGGTCGCCAGACTTAAGTGAGGAAGCGCTCGATAGACGTGTACTCCTGGTCAGTCGCTGGGCGACGATGGGTGTGCTTGCGGGGAGCGCCGCGGTTGCCTGGGCACTACTGGACGTCAATATCGCTTTGCTTGTGTGGATGGGAATCGGTGGCATGACCGCAGCATTGGCCGGGCCTCTCATTCTCGGCACGCTGTGGTCGGGCGTTACCGAACGCGGCGCGCTATCTGGAATGGTCGTTGGCTTCGCTACGTTTGGCGTGTTGCATTCGCAGGTCCTTCCGTTTTTTTGGCTGCAAAGCATTGGGCCGAATCCGTTCTACTGTGCATCACTGGGAAGTATCTTCGGCGTATTGATCACTGTTCTTGTTTCGTCTGTCGGCAAGAGTAGATGAAGAGAATCGGCGGCGCTGCTCTTGCCTAACTACATACCCAACGACAAAGCAGCAACTCTGATAGCAAGCGCTAACCGCGTGCTGGTTATCGGCTGTTCGGGAGGTGGGAAAACCTGGTTATCGAGCAGGCTCGCGGCCAAACTGAAACTCGAGTATTTCTCGATCGACCGCGATGTTCGCTGGCTTCCGGGATGGAAGGAACGTGACGAGCAAGAACAACGAAATATCCTCAACCGATTGGTGCAAGGTGATCGCTGGCTCATAGATGGAAGTGGCGCGTCGAGTTTCGACATCCGGCTGCCACGAACTGATCTGATTCTCTGGGTACGTGTTCCGCGTCGTACGGCTTTGTTCGGCCTCGCGCACCGATTCCTTCGCAACTTCGGCAAAGTGCGCCCCGACATGGCTGCAGGATGTCCCGAGCAACTGCCCGACGCTGACTTTCTTTCCTACATCTGGAATTTCGAAAAAAAATACACACCGGTTTTCGTGCAACGCATTGACCAACACGGGCCAGACGTGCCGGTGGCGACATTAAGGTCACGTCGAGAGATGGTTGAGCTTCTTGACGAGAGCGCTTTACAAACTAGACTCCTTCACACCTCCGAACTGAGTGACAATCAGTACGAAGAATTTATCGAGATGTGTTGCGCCGCATACGGCGAAGATATGGCATCGATTCTCAAAAAAGTCGGTGCGGGCTGGCACGTTCTCGGTACGCTCGACGGCGCTCTCGTTTCTCATGCGATGTGGGTGGTCCGCGAACTGCAAACCGGTAGCGGGCACGAGCTGAATACAGCCTACGTTGAAGCAGTCGCAACGCTGCCGGAGCACCAGGGCCGCGGCTTTGCGACGATTGTCATGCAGCACCTGCAAAATGAAATGTACGAATACGAATTCAGCGCCTTGAGCCCTGCAGACACTACGCTATACGAACGCTTGGGTTGGGAGCACTGGCGTGGCGAGTTGTTCATTCGATCTGGCGGGCAACTAGAAGCGACGCCGGACGAGTCGATCCTGGTTATGCGCTTGCCGCGCACGCCAGACAACGTTAGTTTGAATGATAGCTTGTCCGCAGAGTGGCGGCCGGGCGAAGTCTGGTAATAGAAGATATGGCTCAGATACGTTGGTGAGGTCTGCCAGAAGAATTCATGAAACGCGTGATGATTATTGGTGGCGCCGGCTCCGGCAAATCGACGCTTGCCCTCAAGCTTGGCGATGTGACCGGCCTGCCCGTCATTCACATTGACAAGATGTACTGGCTGCCCGGTTGGGTGGAACGCGAGCGAGAGGAGGTTCACCGATTGGCGCGAGAGGCGGCCCAGGGGGAGCGGTGGATACTCGATGGCAATAACTCTGCCACGATGTGGGACCGGGTTGCCCGTGCGGACACACTGATTTTTTTGGATTTTTCGACGATGCGTCGATTGTGGCGGATCCTCTGGCGCATCGTCGTGTCGTATGGGCAGGTACGCCCTGATATGCAGGAAGATTGCCCTGAGCAATTTGATTGGGCGTTCTTGAAGTTTGTGGCGGGCTACGGCAAGGACGGACGAATTCGAACACGGCAGTTTTTGAAGAAGCTCCCTGACACAATAGACGTGTTCCATCTCTGCAAAAAAACAGAAGTTCGAAACTTTCTGCGCCAGCATGAAAAAGACGACCAAAACTCTTTACGCAGGCCTTGATCGCTAAAGTCGACGCGCGAGATGTATGCCGGGTTTGCCTTTGCCTTCTTCGTCAGGCATCAGTCCGACAACTGTGAAACCAAGGTTTTGCCAGAACGGAAGCGGGCTGGTCGCGAACGACTCAATGTCCTGCATTGCTGCGATTGGATCGTTGTAGAGGTCGGTGCCGAACAGATTCGTATTGCCGGTTTCATCACTAATACCCGCGAACAGGGTCAACGCGCCAGATTTTTTGGCGATCGCCGCGACTTCTTCGACCAGCAGGCGACCGACGCCCCGACGATGTTGGTCCATATGCACGGCGATGGGGTGGATCTCCCAGACATGGTCACCTTTGATGATTCCGATCCAGCCAACGACAGTCTCGCCATCCAGGCACACGCGGCCAAACCGGCCGGTGGTACCTGCTGCAAGCACTTCTTCGCGTGCGAGTTCGAGGCTTGGAACCCATTCAGGAGAGTGCAGGGTGAACGCATTGTGAGTAATGGCGGCCAAACGATCGACCAGCCCAGCGTTCGTCGTATCAAGTTCGATGATCTTGTGCATGCGTGGTCATTGTAGCCTGAGAATTGATGAGCGATCATCGCCCTGTGAACAAGTTCATAATTCGTAGCGAAGAATCATCCGACATAGGAATGATTTGGTCTGTCACTGAACAGGCGTTTGCAGGCGTATCTTATGCGTCAGGCGACGAACAGGACATCGTCGATCGCTTGCGTGATTCTGGGGCGTTATCGGTATCGCTGGTCGCGACGATCGGGGGCGAAGTTGTAGGTCATATTGCGATGTCACCAACCACATCAACTGATTCGTCCCAAGAGTGGTTAACCCTGGGTCCGGTATCCGTCCTACCGGATTACCAGCGAAAAGGAATAGGAAGCGCACTGATCCGGCAGGCATTGACGGAGATCAGGGAGCAAAAGGCGACTGGCTGCATTTTGGTTGGCGACCCTAAATATTATGCGAGATTCGGTTTCGAGCTCGCGCCCCAGTTTTCGCCGCAACCCGAATATGCGAGCGTTTTCATGGTCAACAAATTTTCCGACGAAGAGCCATCAGGTGCCTTATCGTTTCATCGGGCATTCGGCGACTAAGCATTTGCGAAGATTGGTCGCGTTTTGGGTGATGACCGGCAAATGGCACCCGATCTGTAACGGCATCGGTCTGTATCATCGGATGCAACTCGACTTTACGAAAAGAAGAGACGTATGGCTGGACCGCTCGCTGGCATAAAGATCGTCGATCTCTCGAACGTGCTCATGGGGCCTTTCGCTACCCAGCAGCTGGGCGATCTGGGAGCGGACATCATCAAGGTGGAGCCACATGCTGGCGACTTGATTCGCTACGCAAGTCCGGGGCGGTCGGAAGGGATGAGCAGTCTTTTTCTGAACAACAATCGCAACAAGCGCAGTTTGGTACTCGACCTCAAACAAGCCGATGGCCAGCAGCTTCTGCTGCAATTACTTAGCGAGAGTGATGTCCTGGTCAGCAACATGCGTCCGGCGGCAATGCAACGACTGGGTCTCGCTTATGACGACGTTGCGAAGGTAAATGAAAAAATTGTGTACGTGATGTGCACAGGTTTTGGCGCAGGCGGACCCTACGAGGGGCGTCCGGCCTATGACGACATTATTCAGACGATGTCGGGCGTTCCGAGCCTGATCTCGCGCGCGTACGATGAAGAACCTATGTACCTTCCGTCGAACTTTTGCGATCGGGTCACCGGGCTAAAAGTGGTTAGTGCAGTTCTGGCCGCATTGTTGCATCGAGAGCGCACTGGTAAAGGGCAATCGGTCGACATTCCGATGTTTGAATCGATGGTTGAGTTTGTCATGAGCGATCATCTCGCTGGGCATACGTTCGTTCCTGCCACTGACCGAACCGGCTACAAACGAATCGTCAATCCCAATAGACGACCGTACCGCACCAAGGACGGTTACCTGGCCCTGTTGGTCTACAGCGACAAACAGTGGGTTGAATTCCTGCAACTGGTTGGCAAGCCGGAGCTGGTTGAACAGGAACCGTTCGCAAGCATGACGTCGCGCAGTGAAAACATTGTCGAAGTTTACAACTTCGTCAAAGAAACGCTGGCCGGTAAAACGACCGCAGAATGGATGGAGATTCTCAAAGAAACGGACCTGGCGCATGCGCCGGTGAACGAACTGGAGGACTTACTCGATGATGAACATCTGAAGTCTGTCGGTTTTTTCGAGGAAATCACGCACCCGAGCGAAGGACAAATTCGTACTACTGCGATTCCTGGTCAATGGTCGGATTCGCAACCGGAGTTCAGGGAACATGTGCCGCGACTCGGCCAGCACAGTAAAGATATTCTCCAGGAGCTTGGTTTGACTGATGATCAGATTCAGGCGTTAGTCGACAAGAAAGTGATTGCTGTTGAAGAATGAGACCAGATACCAAAATCGATATTGATGATGCAGTCGCAAAGTATGGTCTTGCGAATCACCTCAAAGAACTGGATGAGGTTGGTTTGACCGTTGTGTCTCAGGAAGTACTTGGACTCAGCGATGAATGGTTTGACCGGCTTAGGGATGCGCTACTGCGGGTCGGTGAAGCGCGCACCGGAATCAAATTTGATCTCGCCACAGGCCCGTCGGCGAACTTTAAAGGCCGCCCCGGCCAGATCGGGCAGATCATCTTCTCGCATCTGGTTTACGAGGATCAGGCATTCATAGATGTGTTGACCCACCCGGTTAAGAAAGCACTCATGACCTACCTGCTTGGGAATAGACATCGCGTGGCGGTGAGCGACGGTTGGATCAAATGGAAAACACCGGACACCTGGGAGCAGGAAGAAACATCGGGTTTCCACGTGGATCAGAACAGGGTCACTCCTCCCTGGTACTGGGAGGTCCCGCACATCGCCAATATGAACTGGATTCTGACGGACTATAGCCGCGACGATGGCGCCTTGGCCTACGTCCCGGGCAGCCACCGGGAAAATCGACCGCCTGAACTGGGTGAGGCATTGCCGCTTTCAATTCCCGTCGAGGCACCCAAAGGATCTCTGGTGATATTCCACGGCGCTCTGTGGCACGGCGCCTATCGAAAGACAACGCCTGGACTGCGGATGACAATGCTGGGACAACACTGTCGGTCTTATGTTCTGCCGTTTCAAGACTACAAGGGTCGGATTTCCGAAGAAACTTTTGATGCGAGTGAAGACCCTGACTATCTCCGCAGCCTAATGCGAGAAGATGAGAAAGAGTTGAAAGCGGAACCGTCTGCTGCACCGGGCATTGAATAGGTTTCGAATGGAGGATCTTGTGACAACAAAGAAAATGGGGATTGTGCTTACGCTTTTGGTATTGGTTGGCTGCCAAAACGCTGACAATGCAACGAGTTCTGTCGCCGCGACCGACGCACCGCCAAACGTCATCCTGCTCATGGCCGACGATATGGGTTGGGCGCAAACGGGTTACTACGGTCATCCGGTGATGAAAACACCGCATCTTGACGATATGGCGCGGAATGGTCTGCGCATGGATCGCTTCTATGCAGGAGCACCGAGTTGCACGCCAACGCGTGCTTCAGTGATGACGGGTCGGACCAATGACCGTACCGGTGCGTTTCGCGTTGGTGAGTCCTTAAACAAGCAGGAAAATCTGTTGTCTACGGCATTTCGTGATGCAGGCTATGCCACGGCGCATTTCGGCAAGTGGCATTTGAACTTTAACGGTGTCGGAATGGATCATCCTATGCCGCTGGACGACCCGCACAATCCAGGCGAGCTCGGTTTCGACTATTGGCTCAGCACGACCAGCGGGTTTGATTTGTTCAGCATCGAAGGCGGCAGATTCGAGCTCAGCCGCATGGGCGAACGAGAAGAGTTTCAAGGTGACGGCTCCGAAGTCATCGTCGATGAGGCGTTGCAGTTCATTACTGAGCAGGTCGAGAATGACAAGCCAGTATTTGTCGTTATCTGGTATTCAACGCCGCACGGCCCGTGGGAAGCAACAGAAGAAGACATCGCGCCATTTCTCGACGTGGTGGATCGGTCGTCGGCGCATATGCACGGCGAAATAGTCGCAATGGATCGCTCTATCGGCAACTTACGCCAAGGGCTTAAGGAGCTCGGCATCGCGGACAACACGCTGGTCTGGTTTACCAGTGATAACGGTGGCTCACCCAACATAGACACGGGTTTCTCTTACCCAAACGGCCTAGAGAGCGAGGCGGTTATCGAGTATCCGTCGGACTGCAGTGACGACGTTGACCCAAACCTGACCAGTGAAGAATCTGCTGCGCTGGGCTGCATCCGGGGAGCGAAGCCCGACAGTACAGGGCATCTTCGCGGTTTCAAGAAAGATTTCTACGAAGGTGGCCTGCGGGTACCGACGGTTGTCGAATGGCCGGCCGGCATCGATCCGCGCGTCACTAACTTCCCATCAACGACCTACGACATGTTTCCGACCTTGATCGACGTTGCAGGTTTGAGTCCGGATTCGATCAACCGTGTCCACGACGGCATGTCACTCGCCGAGGTTTTCAAGTCGGAACCCGCACGACGCGACAAACCACTGGGTTTCAGGGCCAGCGACGGGCGCATGTGGATGGACAACGACTGGAAGATTGTGCAAAACGTTTCATTCACCATGCAGGGGTTTATCACGCAACCCTTCGAGCTCTACAACGTTATTGGCGATCCGAGTGAAGAACAGGACCTGATTAAGCTATATCCGGAACGCGCAGCACGCATGCAGAAGGAGCTGGCCGAATGGAGTGTATCGGTGAGTCGCAGTGCTTTGGGTGCCGACTATCCCGAAGAAGAAGTGCTACCGACCGGCAGAGAATTTGACCCTGTGGTGGATGAACGCCGCAAACATCGGTTCGCAGAATGGGCCGAGGAAGTTAGGCAGGCTGATAGTGAATGATCAGGAAAAATACCTGTTCGACGTGCGTGGTTACCTGGTCGTAAAGAATGCCCTCACTGACGCACAGGTCTCAGCACTGACCGACAAGTTACTCGAAGATCCGGAATCCATGGAGCGAGGTTTCACCGGCTCAGATCGAACTCGCTTTTACAGTGACGATGATATGGCGTGGTCGTCGCGTTCACTGCTCGATTACGGTGGACCGTTCGTCGATCTCATCGATCTTCCCACCATCGCGCCGTATCTCGAATTTCTGTTGCAACCGCATTACCGGCTGGATCATGACTATCTCAAAGTTGATCGTAACGGCGATGGAAGGGAGCTGTTCTTGCACGGCGGCGGGCAGGGTGCCGGACGTGGCCGAGATATTGTCGGCCCGCACGATGGTGGGCAGTGCTATTACCGCTACAACAACGACAAGATGTACAACGGTCTCGTTGCAGTCGCGTTCGAACTCAAGACTGTCAATCCGGGTGATGGAGGATTTGCCTGTGTGGCCGGCAGTCACAAGGCGAACTACGGCCTGCCGGAAGAGTGGCGGATCCGCGAAAAGCAGGAAGACATTCACGAGTGCGTCGACCACGTCGCAGCCGAAGCAGGCGACGCCATCATATTTACCGAAGCTTGCGCCCACGGAACGCTACCCTGGCAGGGCAACGACGAGCGCTGGACAATTTTCTACAAATACTGCCCGCACGCTGTTGCCTGGAGCCCGTGCTTTTACAACGCCGACAACTACGCCGGACTCACTGAGCAGCAACGTCTCATGTTAATGCCGCCAAGCGCCTACGGACCGCACGAACATACGCGGGAGATCTGGGCGAGGGCACAGCGAGAACAGGCCGAACTCAAGCGGCGTAGAGCGGGTAATCCCTAGAGATCCGTCATGTTTGTAAGGCGCTACGGTCAATCGGGTCCGCAAGTACTTGTGTTACATGGCGGCCCCGCCGCGTATGGCGATGCGGCACAACTTGCCGAGGGAATGTCACCCTCATTTCGCGCTATTGAGCCGTGGCAACGGCGCAGCGGTGGCGAGCCTCTTTCGGTTGCTTGCCACGTTGCAGATACTCACAAACTTGTTGTTGAGATCGATAGCGATACGCCGCTAGCGATAGTAGGTCATTCGTGGGGTGCAATGCTCGCGCTCTGTTACGCCGCCGAGTACCCGGAGCATGTGGGTCGAATTGTCCTGGTCGGATGCGGAACATTCGATCAGGCGTCAAGGGAGCGACGGCGAGAAATTCTCGAAGAACGAATGAATGAGGATCTACGCACCGAGCTGCATCGAAACGAATCCGACACTGTTGATCCAGTGGAACGATTCATACGGAAGTTCAAACTGACGCGACATCTGTCCGACTTCGATCTGATTGAATCCTACGCAGACGGTGAGGAATGGGAGCCGTTCGACTTGCAAGCGCATAGTGAAACCTGGGGGGACATGATGAGACTGGAGAAAGAAAACAACTATCCGCAGGCTTTCGCTGTCATACGCTCACCGGTGCTATTGGTACAGGGGGATTACGATCCTCATCCCGGCCAGATGATTCGCGACAACTTGATCCGGTTCATTGCACACATGGAATATCGCGAGTTGGAATGTTGCGGACACTATCCCTGGAAGGAAAAAGCAGCGCGGGAGGAGTTCTTCTCAGTTATCAGCGCTTGGCTAGGATGATCGATTCGAGCCAATCGGCCAGTTCAAAATTCTCGCCATAACGGGCCATTTCCACGATCGTCCCGCGGTCATCCGGACTTCCGACGGATAGAGTCGGGTCGGCACCGTTTTCAAGAAGATAGTCGATAATGTCACGCTTGCCGTGGGTCTGTGCGGCCTGGGACAGTGGCAGCCAGCCTTGTGCTGTCCATGGCCGGTTTACTGTCCAGGGATGCGCCGACACTACCTGTTGCAGCGATTCGAAGTCGCCAATTTGGGCGTACCATTGCGCTTGAAAGACGCTCGCCAGTTCCTCCATAGACGCATCATCCGGGTTTTCGTTTTCGTACCAGTGATGATTTCGTACGGCAATTCGCTGCATCTCAACGTGGTTATTTGCGAGACAGGCGTCGCGGAACTCCGCTAGCTCAGGCCACTTCTTTTCATCAAAGCTCTGCGTCTTTTCTTTACTCTTGGCCAATGCCGCAGCTCATTCCACAAACTGTAATGAATGCAGTGTTGCATACAAACCATCTGCTGCGAGCAGTTCTTCGTGTGTCCCGAGTTCTGCAACCTCGCCGTGATCGAGCACCAGCACTCGATCCGCTTCCTGAACGGTCTGCAGTCGATGCGCGATCAGAATCGCAGTGCGGTCAGCCGTTAGTCGCTCAAGTGCGTCCTGAATCAGCAACTCCGTTTCCGTGTCGATGTTCGCGGTCGCTTCGTCGAGAACAAGAATCTCGGGATCCGCCGCCAGCACGCGGGCGAACGCCAACAATTGGCGCTGACCCTGGGACAGGTTCTGACCTCGTTCCGACAACTCGGTATCGTAGCCATCGGGCAGGTTCTTGATGAAGTCGTGCGCATTGACTGTTCGCGCCGCCGCTTCCGCGGCTGCCCGATCAATCGCAGGATTACCCAACGCAATATTGTCGTAGATGGATCCGGAGAATATGTGGAAGTCCTGCAATACGACGCCGACTCGCTGCCTGAGGTCATGACTGTGAATGTGATTGAGTTCGATGTCGTCGAGAAATATTTGCCCGTCTGCGAAGTCATAGAAGCGACCTAACAGGCGAATCAAACTGCTCTTGCCGGAGCCGGTTGGCCCGACGATCGCGAGTTTCTCGCCGGCGCGAATTGTGAAACTGACGCCGCGCAGAATCGGATTTCCTTGTTCGTAAGAGAAGTGCAGGTTCTCAAACCGCACCTCACCCCGCAGCCGTTCAGGTAACACCTGCGGGTGTTCGGGTTCGTGAATCTGTTCGTCCCAGTCGATGGCCTGAAAGATGCGTTCACCGCTCGCCATGGCCCGAAACAGAACGTTGATTTGTTCGCCCAACACCACGACAGGATGAAACAGCATGCCGATGAACTGCGTAAACAAGACGACCTCGCCGATCGTCATGTTGATTTCCGCGACCTGGCTGGCGCCGTACCAGATGATGACGCCAATCGCTGCATGGGCTAATGAATCATTAAACGCGCCGTACAGTGTTTCGACACGTACCGAGCGAAGCTCGCAGTCGCGATTCTCTGTATTTATTTCGGTGTAACGTTGCAGATTCTGTTGCTGGCGATCGGAGATCTGAACGACCTGCAAGCCGGCAAGATTTTCCTGCATATTCTGATTAAGCGCAGATAGTGTCTGCCGCACCTGGCGAAATAGTCGACGTGTCAGGCGTCGGAAATAATAAGTAGCGACGCCAAGTACCGGAAGGGCGAGCAACAGGATCAGTGTAAGTTGCACATCGATGGCGAGCATCACCGTTAAGGCGACGAAGAAAGGCAGGAATTCGCCGATCAGAGAGCCGATGCCGCGCAACAATTCGTAAAGCGCCTCGATGTCATTGGTCACCCGGGTCATCACTCTCCCAACTGCGACCCGGTCATAAAAGGAGGACGGTCGTGTCTCCAGGTGTATGAACAAATCGCGGCGAAGATCCCGAAGGCCGTTGATAACAGCACCGATAAGGGTCATGCGGTGCGCATGCCCGGTGAGCGCCTGGATAATCTGAATCGCGAAATACAAAATGCAGGCGACGATCAGGGGCTCAAGACCCAGGCTGGCGGCAAGATAGTCATTCAGTTCAACTAGCCCGAAGTCCGGTGTATCACTGTTCGAATTTCCGCTCAGAATGTGGTCGATCGCCACGAGAGAAATAATGATCGGCAGAAGTATCTGCAGCGTTGCCGAGATCAATACGAGCACGGTGCTCAGCAACAGCGACACTCGATAGGGTTTGAGCCATTTAAACAGGCGACCCAAAAGGTGCATATTGAGCACCGCGCCGGACAGGTCAGCGTCGAATAGTTTGTAGTTGCGCTGCTCGCTCATGTATTCGACCTCACGCGAGCAAGATCCTCTTCTTCGGCGCCTTCGCGCTGCACGCGTTCGAGTTCCGCGTAGTAACCACCCGCATCGATCAGCTCCCGGTGGCTGCCGATTTCCATGATGCGGCCAGCTTCAAGCACGATGATGCGGTCCGCCCGGCGCGCTGTACTGACGCGGTGTGACACCAGCAGCGTCGTTTGATTGGCGCGCAGACGTTTGAGTTCCGAGAGGATGTGTTCCTCGGTCTCGGTATCGACTGCCGAAAAGCAATCGTCGAGGATTAGTATTGGCGCATGGCGGATCAGTCCGCGGGCAAGCGTGGCGCGTTGCTTTTGGCCACCTGAGAGCGTAACGCCGCGTTCACCGACCAGTGTCAGTAACTGGTCCGGGAACTCCTCGATTGTTGTTTTCAAATCTGCCGAGTTAACGGCGTCCCAGATCTTGTCCAGGGCCCGATTCGGATCATCGTACGTCAGGTTGTCTTTGAGTGGCTCGCCGAACAGGAACGGGTCCTGCGGCACCATTGCAACCTGGGCGCGCAACTGCGAGAGCGAGTAATCGGCAACGTCGTGGCCATCAATCAGGATGCTCCCCGGACTGGGATCAATAAGCCGCACGATTTGTTTCAGCAGAGTGGTCTTGCCCGCGCCAATGCGTCCCATGATGGCGACTGTCTCACCCTGGTCAATTTCGAACGAGACATCATCGAGGATCTTTTGTTCGGTGCCTGGATAGCTGTAACTCAGATTGCGAATGCTGACGTGTCCCGCGATATGCTCGGGCGTGCCATGCTTCTGTGCGTCCGGAATTTCAGGCTCGAGGTCAAAAATCTCGTACAGACGATTGCTCGCCACAGCGGCACGTTGAAACAAGTTAATGATGAAGCCGGCGACACCGAAGGGTTTCACCACCATGTTCACGTACATGAAAAAAGCGACGAAGTTGCCCACGGGCATTGCGCCGGTGAGAACCTGATTTCCCCCATAGCCGATGATAATGAGCGTGCAAATTGCTGCGAGCGACGTCATCCATAGAACCATCGAGGAGTTGACGCGGCCCTGTTCATAGAAAGCGTCCGCATAGCGCTGGTTCGTATCCTCAAAGCGTGCGATCTCACGCTCCTCCTGCACCATGGCCTGGATGGTGCGAATACCGGTCAGGTTCTCCTGGACGTGTGCGCCGATGTCCGACAGGCGGTTTTGCACGGCAGTCGATGCGAGCTCCATCTGCTTGGCGGCGTGCAGCGTGTACCAGAACACGAACGGCAACGGCGGTAATAGCGCGAGTGTCAGGATGGGTGACAGGTAGAGCATGAAAGCGAAGCCGAACAGCGTGGCATAGACAACGATCACGAACAGAATCGTACCCATCGCGAAAAGGCGTTGAATAAGCGCGATGTCCGCAATCGCTCGGGTCATCATGTCGCCAACGGTGTGGTTCGCGAAGAATCGTTGTCCCTGGTGCTGCAGTGCGTCGTACAGTCGCTGTCGCAGATCGAAAGCAACGTAAAAGCCAACGCGGCGTACGTTGTAACGAGCGAAGGTAACTACCCCATAACGTAAGACGACGGCGCCAGCGATTCCTGCCACTGGTCCCGTCAGATCGTAGTTACCTTCCCAGAGCCGATTGATGGACACGGCCGTAAGGAATGGGACCATGGCTTCGAAGAATCGCGCCACGCCGAAAGCGACAACGCCAACGATCATTCGGACACGATAGGGCCGGGCAAGATGCCGCAGGCGCCATATCGGCGTCAGAATGCGCGGCTTGGGACGATTGCGTTCGCTACCAGGCATAAGCGGCTGGCGCCTCGCCTCCGGGGCCGGGGAAAATTTCGTCGAGTCTGTTCAGGGTGTCCGCATCGAGCTCGATCGCAGCCGCACGCACGGCGCTCTCGAGCTGTTCGATAGTACGCGGCCCAACAATCGGCGCAGTTACGATCGGATTGTGCAGCAGCCACGCGAGTGCTACATCGCCGGGCGGGTGTCCGATCTCGCCGCAAAGCGCCTCGTACTGTTCGAGCTGCGGGCGCTTTTCTTCGATACGATTGGCCGTGTGTTCTTCCGTGCGACGACCTTGCTTTTGTTTCTCAAGAGCTCCGCCCAGAAGACCGCCGGCCAAAGGACTCCAGGGGATCAGTCCGAGGCCATAGTGACGGCAGGCCGGAATCACCTCGAGTTCAATCATACGATTGTCGAGGTTGTAGACGCTTTGCTCACTGACCAATCCGAGAAGGTGTCTGTGCGAGGCTTCCTGGCAGGCGGTTGCGATATCCCAGCCTGAAAAATTGCTGGAGCCGGTATAGACGATCTTGCCTTGCGTCGTTAGCGCGCTGAAACTTTGCCAGATTTCCGCCCATGAGCAATTCCGATCGCTGTGGTGCATCTGGTAGAGATCGATATGCTCGGTCTGCAAACGCTTAAGGCTGCCTTCGCAATGTTTGCGAATCTTGTACGCACTGAGGTTGCGTCCGTCGCTGTTCACCTCCGGCAAGTTGGCCTTTCGAGTTACCGGGTTGTACACCTTGGTTGCGAGAACGACCGCATCGCGTCGTCCGCCGCCCTGCGCGAGCCAGCGGCCGATAATTTCTTCGGTGTAACCGTGCTCTTCCGTCCAGCCATAGACGTCGGCCGTGTCGAAGAAGTTGATGCCGAGCTCTAAAGCGCGGTCCATGATCCTGAAACTGTCTTTCTCAGAGGTATGCCACCCGAAATTCATCGTCCCGAGACAGATATTGCTGACTTGTACGCCATTCCTGCCAAGTGGCACGTGTGTGATGGACATGTTGCATTCTCCGTCTGATTCCGAAGGAAATGATACGACATCACAACGCTCGCGATAGAGAGCGCTTTAGCTGGTCTTCACCCAAAATGCACTGCAGAACCCGACTTGATCTGAGCACTGGGCGTGTATAGGTTTTCAGCTCTTATGCCAAGTATTGATACATCAATCGAAGCGATCGATCCGGGCTCGGTCGGCAGCGTTAATTTGCGCGGCGGCAGGGCGATGCCCGTGGCGGCATACGGCACTTTTCACTCGGACTGGGCTCAGGACCTCATGCTGGACGCTACCGTCGAGGCGATTCGGCTCGGGTGGCGGCACATCGATACTGCGCGTGCGTACGAAAACGAAGCAATTGTTGGTGAAGCCATCCGGGAAGCCGTACGTAAAGGCTATATCTCGTCACCCGATGATCTGTTCATCACCGGCAAGCTCTGGAACGGCCATATGGATCCTGCGGACGTTATCCCTGCTGCAGAAAACACGCTCAGGGCGTTGGGCGTGGAAAAAATCGATATGTATCTAAACCATTGGCCCTGGCCGAACGTGCATGCGCCGGGCTGCGAGGGGGATGAGCGCAACCCCGATGCTGTGCCGTACATCCACGAACAGTTTCTCGAGACCTGGGGCGAAATCCTCAAGCTGAAACAAGCGGGCAAAGTCATCGACATCGGCACGTCGAATCACACGCTAGCAAATATGCAGTTATTGCTCAGAGATGTTGCAGAAGATGAACGTCCCGTCGCGAATCAAATGGAAATGCATCCGCTGTTTCAACAAACGGAGTTGCGGCGTTACTTTGAATCCGAGGAAATAGTTTGCACGGGTTACATGGCACTGGGTTCGCCGCATAGACCGGCACGCGATAAAT
>JBPCYB010000089.1:0-51408 GCA_051007995.1 Woeseiaceae bacterium
ACTGTCGGCAACATATGTGCAAGGCTGCGAAAGCGGCAAGCCTGTTGTTGTCACGGCTGACCCCACCTGTTGCTCCGGTTCGAGAGCGACGGTCTGTAACGGCACAGGCGGGAGGCGCTTTTCTTGATTGCCGAACAGCGCGACAAGCGTAGTCAAGCACTGCAAGCGCGACGTTCAATGAGCGCCGAAAATCGCGCTGCCGCAAGCGTAAAAATTTCAGAAAAAATCATTCGGTCACACGAATTTTTCGCGGCGAAGACGGTTGCGTGCTACTTGCCGATGCGAGACGAAGTTGACCCCGCAATCGTCATTGAGCGCGCGTGGCGCGCAAATAAGCGCGTTTTTTGTCCGGTGATCGGAATTCACGGCGACATGATTTATCGCAGATTGGACCGCGACACGATCTTACAACGCAGCGATTTCGGCTTGTGGGAACCAACGGACAGCGAATTCATTCCGCCACGACAACTTGATCTTGTCGTAACACCACTCGTCGCATTCGACGAATACAACAACCGAATCGGCATGGGCGGCGGCTACTTTGATCGGTGTTTTTCGTTCCTTAAGAGCCGAAAACGATGGAAACGTCCAAAACTCATGGGCGCGGCGTTCAAATGCCAAGAAGTCGAAAAAATCGACGCAAACCCTTGGGATATACCGCTTTATAGCGTTGTTCACGACGCCAGTTAACGCCGTTTTCGGCGTCAATTTCTGTTTTCAGGTCGTTTTGTCGTTACCTGGCGACATTTTTTTTGCAACGAATGCGAAACACAGGTGCTGCCTTTTACGAACGCCTCACAAAGCTCATTACGCATCGATTTTTTTCCGTCGTCACCTACTTTTTTTGCACGCGTGCAAGTCGAACATCATCGACACATCGCATTGCGCACTTTTCACTATCAAAAAGGCCCAAATTTCGACTTTTGCAAAGTGTTAATTACGTCACCTAAGTCGCTGGATTTTTTGCTTTTGTTGTATATACTCAGCTCCGGGTACCCGACACGGAGAAATACTGATGGCTACTAAGAAGAAGTCTAGGAAGAAAGCTAAGCGGAAGGTCGCTAAGCGTAAGACGAAGCGGAAGGTCGCTAAGCGTAAGACAAAGCGTAAAGTCGCTAAACGTAAGACAAAGCGTAAGGCTAAGAAAAAAGCTAAACGTAAAGTAAAGAAGAAGGCGAAGCGTAAAACGAAACGCAAAGCTAAGAAAAAAGCTAAGCGTAAAACGAAGCGCAAAGCCAAGAAAAAGGCTAAGCGTAAAACGAAGCGCAAGACCAAAAAGAAAGCTAAGAAGAAGGCCAAACGCAAGGTGAAGAAGAAAGCCAAGCGTAAGACCAAACGGAAAGCGAAGAAGAAAGCAAAACGGAAGACGAAGCGTAAGACGAAGCGCAAAGCGAAGAAAAAAGCTAAGCGTAAGACGAAGCGCAAGACGAAGCGGAAAGCGAAGAAGAAAGCTAGCCGCAGGAGACGCCGTTAGGCTTTGAGCCGCGAAGAAGGTCTTCTTCTTCTCAGCACAACGAAAGTGCCCGCATATGCGGGCACTTTTGTATGTAAAATAAGAACCTCATATGGACTCTGCAGAAAAAAAGCGTAAGGCGGCCGAGGCATCGCTCGCTTTCATCGAACCGGGAACCGCGCTCGGCGTCGGCACAGGCTCGACCGTTAATTTTCTTATCGCCGCATTAGCCACTGTTCGTGACCGAATTGATTCTGTCGTTTCGAGTTCGAAAGCTTCGACGGAGCTGCTCGAAGCTCAGGGGTTTGCAGTTTCCACATTGAATGAAGTAGGCGACATCGATCTGTACATTGATGGAGCTGACGAATCCAACAAGCGACTGCAACTCATCAAGGGTGGTGGTGGCGCACTGACACGTGAGAAGGTTCTCGCCGGGGCGGCCCGTCGATTTGTTTGTATTGTTGACGACGCGAAACTAGTGGGCATGCTCGGCGGCTTCCCGCTTCCCATCGAGGTCCTGCCAATGGCCCAGGAATTCGTGTCGCGAAAACTCCTTAAATTGCGCGTTCAACCGATATGGCGGGAAGGCTTTGTCACAGACAATGGCAATCACATTCTCGACGTACACGATATGGCGATCAGCAATCCGTTGGAGATGGAGGCTCGGATCAACCAGATTCCGGGCGTCCTCACGGTCGGCATTTTTGCGCACCGCGCGGCAGATATCCTGCTAATCGGCGACGATGACGGTGTACGAGAAATGCGCGCCTGACCGGGAGCTGGGCTTGTGGAAATAGTCTACTTCACCCTCGTCGCAGCTATTTTGTACTTGATTTCGAATTGGCTCGTCGATCGTATTGAGATCGCCGCCGGCCGCCGTTTCCAGTACCGCTCGTTACTGTTTTTTGGCATCTTGCTGACGTTGGCACTGATCAGCTTCAGTTTGATCCGTATCTATACGGGTAACCCCTGATTTACCGCTAATTTGTTGTTGGCTAGCGTGCCCACATCCACCTATGAATGTGGGGCCGACAATGATCGAAAACAATAATGAACAAGACGAGCAGCAGATCCCTGCGATGCAGCGTCTTCTCGACAACCCGTTCGTGCTGTTGGTGCTCGGCATCGCCGTTCCAACAATTTTTTATATTGTCTGGGGGATTATCGAAATCACCCAGATTCCGATCGCGGACTAGGGGAGTAATTCACAATGGCTATCACACCTCCGAGTGAGCGGATCTGGTGGCGGCAACCCATCGCCAAGGTCGAACTTATCTGGATCATCGTGGCCTTTATCTGGGGCCTGATCATGTTCTTTATGATGATCTATTGGCACGGGGCCGGAGAACAAAATCTTTCCAGTGAAGCGTACAAGATCAAACCTGAGCGATTCGCAGAACACGCCCAGGAAATGATCGATGAATATACGGTACGCAATGAAGGCGGCTTTCCCGTAGTGCATCCGCCACCGGGCAGCGACGTCTATCTAATCGCCCGATTGTGGCAATGGTGGCCGATTCTCGAGCTCGAAAAAGATCAGAGCTATCGCGTACACCTGTCTTCTATGGATTGGCAACACGGATTCTCCCTGCAACCAGTCAACATCAATGTTCAGGTACATCCGGGTTACGACATGGTTGTAACTCTTAAGCCAAATCAGGCCGGCGAGTTCGGCGTGGTTTGTAACGAATTTTGCGGGATCGGTCACCACATGATGGTTGGCAAGATCTACGTCGTCGAGTAGGGAGCTGCCAAGATGAGCGGATTAATAGACTTTCGTACCTGCCCTACCACAGGCTTACGCGTCGATCGTAATGCAGAAAAACTAATTAAGGCCAACGCCGTTGTCGCAGTGGTATTTCTCGCGATCGGTGGCTTGTTCGGATTGTTGGTCGCTTTGACGCGCTGGCCGGCAGTGCATTTCCTTCCAGCTGACTGGTTCTATCTGGCCCTGACCGCGCACGGATTCGACGTATTGCTCGTCTGGATCCTGTTTTTCGAGATTGCGATTCTCTACTTTGCATCGGCCATCTTGCTGAATTCCCGATTGGCTGGGCCACGTTGGGCATGGGCCGGGTTCGCCATGATGCTGGCTGGCGCGCTGATTACGAATGTCGTCGTGCTGCAGGGTCAGTCGAGCGTGATGTTCACCTCCTACGTACCTATGCGGGCAGAACCGGGTTTCTATCTAGGGATCATTCTGTTCGCGGTGGGCGCATTGATTGGCTGCTGTGTGTTTTTCGGCACGCTGGTGATCGCCAAGCGGGAGAAAACCTATGAAGGTTCGATTCCACTTGTGACATTCGGCGCGTTAACGGCGGCCATTATCGCTGTGTTTACGATCGCTTCTGGCGCAATCATCCTGATACCAACCCTGCTTTGGTCAGTGGGACTTGTCGCGCACATCGATCCCGTTGTCTACAAGACGATCTGGTGGGCTATGGGTCACTCGTCACAACAGATCAACGTCGCTGCCCACGTGTCGGTTTGGTACGCGATCGCGGCCCTGACGTTTGGCGCCAAGCCGTTGTCGGAAAAAGTCAGCCGGATGGCGTTCTTGATGTACATCCTGTTCCTGCAATTGGCGAGCGCGCATCATCTCCTCGTTGAACCGGGATTGAGTGCCGAGTGGAAGATTTTCAACACAAGCTACGCGATGTATCTCGCCGTGCTCGGCAGCATGATTCATGGCATGACCGTGCCGGGCTCCATCGAGGCAGCGCAACGAGCACGCGGACTAAAGAAGGGCCTGTTTGAGTGGCTACGAAAGGCGCCCTGGAGCAATCCTGCGTTCGCCGGGATGTTCATGTCACTGGTCTTTTTCGGCTTTCTGGGCGGCATCTCCGGCGTTGTGATGGGCACCGAGCAGATCAACCTGATCATGCACAACACTCTTTACGTGCCAGGTCACTTCCACGCAACTGTCGTTGCCGGCACGACGCTGGCATTCATGGCGATCACGTACTATCTGATTCCACTGATTTTTCGTCGCGAGCTTGCGATGCGAAAAATCGCACAATGGCAACCTTACGTATTCGGCATCGGCGTTGCCGGCATCTCGGTGTTTATGATGGGCGCCGGTACGCTGGGCGTCTCTCGACGGCATTGGGATATGTCGTTCGCCGACGCGCAGCTGCCATTTGACTATCCGTCCGCGGCGTATCTGATGATGGGGCTGAACGGCATATTCGCAACGCTGGCGGCGCTTGGTGGACTCATGTTCGTCGTTGTTGTCGTGCGCTCGGTGTTCTTCGGTCGTAAACTTGCAGAAGATGAGAAACCCGACTATCCAGAAGTACCACCGCAGGCAGCGGCAGTCAGCCACTACGGCAGTGCCGAGAAGCTACACATCCCGGGAACCGTGTTCCTGGTGGCAATCTTCTTCGTCGCCTTCGTGCTGTACTACTTCGTTAACTGGAAATACCTGTCTGAAGTCTGGCCTCTCAGCTAGGCAGACGATCGGCGACATGTTCCACAGGGCCTTTATTGGCGCCGTCGTCCTCGTTCTGGCGACGGCGCCTGTTTTTTCACAGGAAGCGCCGAGCTATGACCGTGAAGCAGCGCTGGCAGACAGCCAGGGCGCCATCGGCTCGGCCATTGGCGATTACACCTTCCGCGATACTCGCGGCCAGTCCTTTCAATTACAGCAACTCGCAGGCAAGCCGTTGGTCGTCAGTCTGATTTACACCAGCTGTCATCACGTCTGCCCTCTTATTACGCAGAACCTCGAAGAGAAAGTCGATATTGCGCGCGAAGCATTCGGTGCGGACGCATTCAACGTGGTTACGATCGGCTTCGACTGGCCGGTCGACACAGCGGAGCAAATGCGGGTGTACGCATCCAGTCGGGGTATCGACGACGCGAACTGGCATTTCCTGAGCGGTGACCAGCAATCGATCGAAGCAATCGCTAAGGACGTCGGCTTCCAATTTTTTGCCAGCGCTAAGGGTTACGACCACCTTTCGCAAACAACGATTGTCAGCGGCACTGGTGAAGTCTACCGGCAGGTGTACGGCCAGGACTTCGACGCACCTGCATTTGTAGAGCCCTTAAAGGAACTGGTATTCGACACGCCCCGTCAGGCCGGTGTCATCGAACACTGGGTGGACACGTTTAAGTTCTTTTGCACGGTCTACGACCCCAACAGCGGCCGTTACCTGTTCGACTACTCGATCTTCATGTCGATCCTTGTCGGCGTCATTTGCCTCGGTGCGATTCTCTATTTCATCATCTACGAGTGGCGGCGTTCAACTTGAAACGCGGCATTCGCATTTTATTCGCCCGGGCGGAAGCTGTCTTTGAGTGGAGCTTCGGGCAGCAGCTCAACCCGCTTAGCTGCCTCGGTTCACTCGGCTGGTTTTTCTTCTGGATCGTGGCTGGTTCCGGTATCTACCTGTACATGTTTTTCGATACGGGCATAACTAATGCTTATGCCTCTGTCGAATACATGACCAATGATCAATGGTACGCCGCCGGCGTCATGCGTAGCCTGCATCGCTATGCGTCGGATGCGCTGGTAATTGTCGTGATACTGCACATGCTACGCGAGTATTCGCTGGACCGGATGCGTGGTAAGCGCTTTTTCGCCTGGATAACCGGCGTGCCGTTACTTTGGTTTATCTACATGTGCGGCATCACGGGCTATTGGCTCGTATGGGACAAACTGGCACAGATGATTGCTGTGGCAACTACAGAGTGGCTCGATGTGCTACCGTTTTTTGGTCAACCCATCGCCAATAATTTTCTTAACAGCACGACGCTCAGCGATCGGTTTTTTACACTGATGGTCTTCATGCACATCTTTGCGCCATTGTTCATGTTGTTCCTGATGTGGATTCACATCCAGCGTCACGCCCAGGCCAAGGTCAATCCACCGCGTGCACTGGCCATTGGCACAGCTGTGACTATGTTAGCGTTGTCTTTGTTATACCCAGCCACAAGTCAGGGCCCGGCCAATCTGGACGTCGTACCGGCAAGCGTCGGTCTTGACTGGTTTTATCTCGCAGTCTACCCATTGCTCGATGTCATTCCAGGCGGCCAGCTTTGGTTGCTGCTTATTGGCGGTTCGGCCTTACTGGCGCTAATGCCATGGCTACCGCCTGCAAAGGCTACAGAGCCTGCTGTCGTGAGTCTCGACAATTGCAACGGCTGCGCCCGCTGTTTCGAAGATTGCCCGTTTAGCGCGATTACGATGGCTCCACGGAGTGATGGCGAAGCCTACGCGACTGAAGCGGTCGTCAACATCGACAATTGCGTGAGTTGTGGCATTTGTGTCGGCTCATGTCCGACCGCAACGCCATTTCGTCGCGCTGCCGCCATCGTACCGGGCATCGAGTTGCCCGAACATCGGATATCCGATTTGCGTGAACGCACAATCGCCGCATCATCACAGTTCAACGGCAATGCACGCGTCCTTGTGTATGCCTGTGAACATTCGGGAGCGACGTCCTTGCAGGATTCGGAAACGCAGGTGATCTCGATGCCATGCGTTGGCATGTTGCCGCCGGCGTTCGTCGATTTCGCATTGTCCCGCGACCTTGCCGACGGTGTGATGCTATCGGGCTGTGCAGAAGGAGACTGCTACTACCGCCTCGGTAACGAATGGACACAGCAGCGCATCGACGGCAATCGCGATCCGTACTTGAGAAAACGCGTGCCGCGTGAGCGACTCGCTGTCAGCTGGTTGCCGCAGAAGAGCTCACGACGAGCCGCGGCGTTGTCTGAATTTATAGTGCGGCTGCGTGACTTACCGCCAATGCAAAAAAAGCGGCGGGCTGATCGTGAATAAGGTCATGCGACTATTGCTGCAAGTTTTGGCATACGGCAGTTTCGCTGTTGTTGCTGGATATCTTTCTGCATCACCAAACTATGAGTACGGCAGCAGCGACCTGGCTGTTGTGAAAATATCCCTTAGTCATGCAACTGAACGCATCGAACCGTGCGTGCTGTTGACGCCCGAGGAAATTGCGCAACTCGCGCCTAACATGCGCCGCACAGAGCAATGCGAGCGAGCACGCTTGCCGCTATCTATCGAACTCGATATCGACGGCGAATTGGTGCTGGCGATGGAAGCGCCGCCATCCGGCTTGTGGGGCGATGGAGCGGCTTCGGTATACCAGCGATTTGAGGTCGCGCCAGGGCCGCACCAGCTTAGCGCGCGCCTCAGAGACACAGCACGCGAGGACGGTTGGGACTACACTCTTACGAGCGATGTCAATCTTGTCGCCGGCCGATATTTGACCGTTACATTCAGAGCTGAGAATGGAGGCTTCGAATTTAGATGAGCCTGATCAACTGGAGAGAAGAATTTAGCGTTGGCGTGGTTGAAGTCGACTACGAGCATCAGGAATTAATTGACCTGATTAATTTGATGCACCGCTCTGTTCGCGAAGGCGTTACGCGCGATCAGGTTGTCGAGGGTCTGGGCGAAATCTACGCGCAAATCGCATCGCATTTCGCGCTCGAAGAAAAGATCATGCAGGAAACCCGTTATCCGGCGTATCAGGAACACAAGACAGATCATGAAGCGCTGCTCGATGACTTGCGCGACATCATGGATGAAGTCGAAGATGACGGCGAGTTCGACGAACAACGATTGTCGGTAGATCTTGATCGCTGGTTCAGCGAACATTTTCGTGTTCATGATGCAAAGTTGCACAAATTGCATGGGCATTAGTCGCGACATAGGCCAGGTTCACGCCATCAGCAGAAAACCGATCGAGCAGAGTGCTATTCTCCAGAAACGTTCACGATTTTATTTAGGCGACACTTGAGGTCCTAAAAATGTCCAAGAATTATGAAGGTGGATGTCACTGCGGTGCTATCCGATATAGCGGCTCCAAAGAACCGGAACTGACTTTCTATTGTCACTGCAATGATTGTCAGCGAACGTCGGGCAGTCCCTTCTCTATGGAGCTAATGGTTGCACGAGACTCCGTTCAATTTAGTGGAGATATGGGCTCCTACGTTGTTGCGGGAGATTCTGGCAGCCCTGTAACCCGCTTCTCTTGCCCAAATTGCAGCTCGGGTATATATCTCGATTGCGATGCCGATCCTGACTACCTGTTCTTGAAAGTCGGAAGCCTTGACGATGCTAGTTGGGTCACGCCTCAGATGCATATCTATACAGCTGCGAAACAACCTTGGGTTCAAATTTCCGACGGATTGCCACAGCATGAGAAGATGCCCGACGAGTAAACGGGATACCCAGGAGAATAGTGACGATTTCTGTACACTGTTATTTTTGGCTACTACTCAGATCTCTACGAATCTAACAAGGATATTGCAAATGAACAGAATCATGACCGTCCGAGTCGCTGCTGTTGCGCTTCTTTTGTTCGCATTGAGTGGCTGCGGATCGTCGCGCTACACAGTGCTCGAACCCGCCAAAGGGCCTCTTACTGAATACGAAGTCCTGGAAATCAATGATTTCACGAGCAATCTAACCGACCCGGATTCGGTTGACCTAGCGGGTCGATTCGCCGATCAGTTGCATACAGCAATCATGAAAGATCGAGCCGAAAGACCGGGCCAGAGTATTTTCGATGAAGTTGTTCGAGGCACAGACGCGACCGACTCCGTGCTGGTGCTGGACGGTGTCGTCGTGAGCTTCGAAAAAGGTAGTCGTGCGAAGAGATATTTCATTGGTTTTGGTTCCGGCAAAGCCTATTGCACCATTCAGGCGACTTTTAAGAACAAGGTAACCGGTGAAGAAATTCTGAAGACCAACTTTGACGGCGAATTAAGCATGAGCTTTTTTGGTGGCTCAGCTGAGGAAGCTGTCGACGAAGTTGTCGAAGCGTTTATCGACTATATGCAAGACTATTTTGAGGACGGGGACGTCGTTCAACCGGCGTCCTGAATTTCAGCAAGAATATCTGGCAACAAAAAAGGCTCCTTTTCAGGAGCCTTTTTTGTTGTTGGCTGGGGGACCAGGATTCGAACCTGGGTTGGCGGAGTCAGAGTCCGCAGTCCTACCGCTAGACGATCCCCCAAATCCTGGCGGTGGTGCAGCTCGAATTTAGCGTTTCGAGTACTGCGTAGCGCGACGTGCTTTGCGCAGACCAACCTTCTTACGTTCAACTTCGCGAGCATCGCGAGTCACGAACCCAGCTTTGCGCAGTACGCCGCGCGTTGATTCATCGTATTGCATCAGTGCACGGGTCAGACCGTGACGAATTGCGCCAGCCTGTCCTGTCGTGCCGCCACCTTTAACGGTTACGTTGATGTCGAATTGCTCCGTAACATTCAACATTTCCAGCGGTTGACGAACGATCATGCGCGCCGTCTTACGTCCGAAGAACGTGTCCAATGGCCGCTTGTTAACGGTGATTGCGCCACTTCCGGCTGTCAGAAAAACCCGCGCTGTCGATGTCTTGCGGCGGCCGGTTCCGTAATACTGTGTGTCACTCATCTATCTGCCTCTGTTCTATGACCGTCTGGTCTTAGACATTAATTTCCAATTCGACCGGCTGCTGCGCAGCATGATCATGTTCCGGTCCTTTGAATACCTTCAGTTTCTTGAACATCTGGCGACCCAATGGACCCCTCGGCAACATACCTTTAACCGCACCTTCGATAACACTCTCTGGCGCTTTCGCGAGTTTCTTCTCCAGCGAAATCGACTTTAAGTTACCGATATAACCTGTGTGGTGGTGGTAGATCTTGTCTTTGAGCTTGTTGCCCGTGACCCGAACTTTCTCGGCATTGACGACGACGATGTAGTCACCGGTATCGATATGCGGTGTGTATTCAGGCTTGTGCTTGCCTCGCAGACGACGGGCGATTTCAGTCGACAAGCGACCCAGGGTTTTACCTGTCGCATCAACCACGAACCAGTCGCGCCGAACCTCTGCCGGCTTTGCAGAAAACGTATTCATTATCTCTTCCGTAGGGAATCTAATTCTAATTTTGGCCACTGCCTGCCGGAGGGCCGAAAGGCGCGAAATTTTACTGTAGGGGCCGCCCAGATGCAACGCAATCGCAGGGTTTTCACAGAAATAAATGCGCCCGAAATCGGGCGCATTTTTTTATTCTAATTCAAGCACTTACGATCGTCGGTAAGCGGCTAGAAGCCATATTCGAGCGATAGCGCCGTATAGGTGTCGGTCTTCTCGGTACCCAGCGGCACGTCAGAGTTGTTCTTGATCGTGTATGAGGCCACCAGAGCGAGGTTGCCGACCAGCTTGGCTGACAGCGCCGTTTTCGACTCAAAATAGGTGTTTTCGGAGCCCGATTCAGCCAAGAAGTCCTGCGTAAATGCGGCCGTATCGCTCAATGTCCACGTGTAATACAAGCCACCCGTGAAAATCGTCTCACTCTCAGTGAAGCCAGGCACGATAACGACGCCCAGCGCGTCAACCACGTCGATCACGTCAGATTGCCGCGCACCGACGCCTAGCTCGCCATTCAGACTGTGCCTTTCCTTGTCGATCAACCGGCGACCATAACCAATCGTCTGCGAAAACTGAGTGTCATAGCCACTGAAGAGGTCTTTGCGCCAGTTCAGCCGCCCATACATGAAATCGGCATCGGACAGCTTGCGCTCGCTCTTCCAACCAGCCGTGTAAGCCTCTGCGGTCGTCGTATCGTCTTCGGTGGCGTTGATCGCCGTGGCATCAAAAATATGCGTCCATTGACCGGCCGTGTAGCCGATTTCAAAGGCCGTGTTGAGATTCGCATTCTCGGTGTTTCCAGAGGTTGCCAGGTAGCCGAGGCTCGCCTTGCCTGCCCATGGACTTGCTGGCGCCTCCTCTTCCTGGGCTGCGGCGAATGGAGCCACAATCAGACCCGCCAAAACTACGAATAGAACTCTTGCTTTCATTACATCTCTCCCAAATTCGGCCGCGGAGTATACGTTGGAGTTTTTTCGTATGCGAGTTTTTGCCACCTGGTCTGAGATATAATGTGGGCATGCATGAGCGCGACCTCACACCACTGGACCGGTTTTTCGCCGGTCTGGGCAGTGCCCTGAAAACGGTTGGCGCGCCGGCCGGCCGAGCCGCTCGCACCAACCCTGCCGAGGGCATTACTGACACGGATCTCAGCGACCGCGCAAAGTCGCATTCTGCCGGGCTGATGCGGGTCAATCACGCCGGAGAGATATCGGCACAGGGTCTGTATCAAGGCCACGCCGCCGTCGCCCGCGACGAATCAACCAGTCAACAAATGCAACAGGCGGCGGATGAGGAATTTGATCATCTTGCCTGGTGTGAGCAACGCCTGACCGAACTGGACGCCCGCCCGAGCCGTCTCAGCCCATTGTGGTACGCCGGCTCATTCGCAATGGGCGCAGCGAGCGGCCTGTTCGGGGACAAATGGAGCCTCGGCTTCATCGCCGAGACCGAAAGTCAGGTATGTGACCATCTGAGCAGCCATTTGGAAAAACTGCCCGACGACGATGAAAAGAGCCGCGCAATCGTCAAACAGATGCGCGACGAAGAACAGCAGCATGGCGAAAACGCCATTGCAGCCGGCGCAGCCGAATTGCCCGAGCCCGTACGACAGTTAATGCGACTGACTTCAAAAATTATGACCAGGACCGCATATCGGTTCTAGCAATTAAATCACGGACTTAGCTTGCCCTTGACCAGCTTATGTATTAAAAGAGGTGGCGCAGCCGCGTAGAGGAATACCCTGAATGCAAACACAAGCAAAGACCCTGAGCGATGTACCGGCGATCAACCGTTTTTTGAGCTATTGCCGCGTACGCACCGTACCTTCCAAAACAGTCATGATTCACGCCGGCGACCTGCCAGACGTCCTGTACTACATCGTCGACGGATCGGTCGAGGTCATGATTGAAGATGAAGACGGCAATGAAATGGTGCTCGCGTACCTGAACAAGGGCCAGTTCTTCGGCGAGATGGGTCTTTTCTACGAGCAACCAACGCGCAGCGCCTGGGTACGCACGCGTACCGAGTGCGAGATCGCCGAAATGACCTATCCGCGCTTTCGACAAATCGCAAGTGAAAGCCCGGGTCTGGTTTTTGAACTCGCGACACAGCTCGCGACGCGCCTGGACAGAACCAATCGCAAGTTGGGCGACCTGGCGTTTGTCGATGTCACCGGCCGCGTTGCGCACGCCATTATGGATCTTTGCAATGAACCCGACGCCATGACGCATCCAGACGGCATGCAAATTAAAGTCAGCCGTCAGGAATTGAGTCGCCTGGTGGGTTGTTCAAGAGAGATGGCCGGCCGTGTACTCAAGGTTCTGGAAGAACAAGGTCTCGTGACCGCAAGCGGTAAAACCATCGTCGTTTACGGCGCACGACCCAACCGCAAACACTAAAAGGGGGACAGTTGCCTAACCTGCGCCATCACGGTGCAAAAGGTGTTTGCTGTCGCTACGCATATCATGCACTCAAATGGGGCAAGTTAGGCAACTGTCCCCGCATGGCGGCGATCGTCGTCGCATAGTCGTCGCTGCCGAAAATCGCTGATCCTGCGACAAACGTGTCCGCGCCGGCGGCCGCGATTTCACCAATATTGTCGACTTTGACACCACCGTCTATTTCGAGCCGGATGTCGCGACCACTCGCAGCAATGATTGCGCGAGCCTCACGCAGCTTGTCGAGCGCGCCCGGGATGAACTTCTGTCCGCCAAAACCTGGGTTCACCGACATGATCAAGACCATGTCGACCTTGTCGATAACATGTTCGAGACAGGTCAACGGCGTCGCCGGATTGAAAACCAACCCGGCCTTGCAGCCTTCGTCGTGAATCAAAGCCAGCGAGCGATCGATATGGCGACTCGCCTCCGGGTGAAAAGTGATGTAACTGGCGCCCGCTTTGGCGAAGTCGGGAATGATCCGGTCAACGGGTTCGACCATCAGGTGCACATCGATGGGTGCCTGAATTCCGTGATTGCGTAGCGCTTCACAGATAAGCGGTCCGATCGTCAGATTGGGTACGAAATGATTATCCATGACGTCGAAGTGAACGATGTCTGCACCGGCGTCGAGCACCGCCGTGACATCATCGCCGAGTCGTGCGAAATCGGCGGAAAGTATCGAAGGTGCTATGAGTGGCGTCACTGTTGAATCCTTAGTTTTTTTAAATGTACCTGAGCCGGACGACGCTAGCGAATCGAACGGCGCGCTTTGAGCATCTCGTAAGCACTCCGGACTTCGCGTGTACGCCGCTCAGCTTCTGCTACGACATCCTTCCCTGGATTGCTGCCTGCAATCTTGTCGGGGTGATTGCGGCTCATGAGTCGCCGGTAGGCCTTCTTGATTTCTGAATTGGTGGCCGACTGATCGACGCCGAGCGCCTGATACGCGTTTCGAACTCGTTCAGCGTCGGCGTCACCGGCCGGTGAATGTCGAAAGCCCTTTTGAGCGCGGATCATTGCTTCCAGCTGCGCAAACTCCACGCGTCCGATTTCAAACTCGGTGCAAACCTTCCAGATCAGCGCGCGCTCTTTCTGATGCAGTCGATCTTTTGCCAGTACCACTTCGAGCAACAGACGCACAAATAGCAGACGTAGTTCAGGATTGCGGGCAGCAATACGTCGGGTATGTCGCATGGTTTCCAATAACGGAAAGTCGGGGCGCTTGCCATCTTCAAACCAGTCCATGGCATTGCGCACGCGCGCAGGGCCCAGGCCAATGCGATGCATGACCGATCTCGTCGCCCGAATCTCCGCCTGGCTAACGCGGCCATCGGACTTTGCGAGATGGCCCATCGCCTGGAATAGCGGCCGAATATATTCTTCCGGCAACCGGCCGATGCCCCTGCCGCGCGACTCGAAATCGCGATACTTCGCCGCGAAGCCACGATCAAATTGATGACCGAGCGCCAGGCCGAGTAGTGCGAACCAGGGCTTCAGTGTTACCGCCCCGGCCAGGGTGCCGATGATTTTGCCCCAGTACAATCGAGGACCTCGAGAGAAAGCGTTGCGTAATCCTAACGCAACGGTAATCATCCACACCATGATTTCCACAGATGCGATGTTTGAATCAGCGATACCCGACCTGCCGTTGATCGGTCGCGGCAAGGTTCGCGACATATATAGCGTCGATGAACAGCACCTATTGATTGTCACAACGGACCGATTGTCCGCCTATGATGTGGTACTTCCTGACCCCGTACCCATGAAGGGCAAAGTACTCACCGATATTTCCCTGTGTTGGTTCAAACTGATGGCAGATCTGGTCGACAATCAGTTGACCGACCGAAGAGTTGGCGATGTTGTCGAGAATGCCGAACTCGAGCTCGAATTGCGCGATCGCTCCCTGGTCGTAAAACGCCTCAAACCACTGCCAATCGAAGCCGTTGTGCGCGGTTATTTGATCGGCTCCGGCTGGCGCGACTATCAGGAAAGCGGGCAAACCTCCGGCATCGACTTACCAACCGGGATGCAGCAGGCCGAAAAACTTCCGCATGCGATGTTTACACCCGCGAGCAAAGCGGATGCCGGCGATCACGATGAGAACATCAGCTTTGACGATGTGACGGCGCTGGTCGGCGAGAAGCTCGCCACGCGCGTTCGTGACTTGTCGATCGAAATTTACGAACGTGCAGCCGCTTATGCGCTGGAGCGCGGCATTATCATTGCTGATACCAAGTTCGAATTCGGCCTCGACAGCGAGGGCCGGCTGCACCTTATCGACGAAGTGATTACACCGGACTCCTCAAGGTTCTGGCCAGTTGATGAGTATGAGGTCGGCATCAGCCCACCAAGTTTCGACAAGCAGTTTGTGCGCGATTATCTGGATACACTGGACTGGGACAAAACCGCGCCGGGCCCGTCCCTGCCCGCTGCTATCTTGCAGCAGACCAGCGAGAAATATCAGGAAGCGTTCACCCGGCTGTTCGGTTGATCACTTATACTCTGCTGCCATGATTGCCAAACTCCGCGAACGCTTCCACCAGCTAATCTGGACCGACATGCTGTACGAATACGGCATGCCCGGACGGGTTTTTGCCTGGGTACTGCGTTACATCGTCGCATTGGTTCGCGACATGTTCGCGGGTGGCCTGATGATGCGCTCGATGAGTCTGGTCTACACGACCTTGCTGTCCATTGTGCCGCTGCTTGCGTTTATTTTTGCGGTACTCAAAGGCTTCGGCGGGCAGGAGAAAATCGAATCCATGCTCTTCATGCTTTTCGGGGCCATGGGCGAACAGGGGACCGAGATCAGTCAGCAGCTTATCGACGTCGTCGAACGCGCGAAAGTTGGCGCACTTGGCGGCATTAGCCTGGCCTTCTTCATTTACACCGCCGTGTCGATGGTGCAAAAAATCGAAGAGAGTTTTAATTACGTCTGGCACGTTGCGAAACGAATGAATTTTGCTCGCCGCATGGTCGAGTACATGGTGGTGTTGTCCGTTGGTCCAGTATTAATTGTCATCGCGCTCGGCATGATCGCCTCGTTGAAGAGCAACACAATCATCCAACTGTTGCTCGGCTACGAACTCCTCGGTCCGATAATTCTGGTAACCAGCAAGTTGACACCGTACCTGCTGATCACTTCAGTATTTACGTTCTTGTACATGTATATGCCGAATACACGTGTGCATTTTCGCTCGGCGCTAATCGGCGGGCTCGCTGCCGGATTCGCATGGGCCAGCGTTAGTGTCATCTTTGCGACCTTCATCGTGTTCTCTTCTCGAACACAACTAATCTATTCGGGCTTCGCCTTAGCCATCACAACGCTAATCTGGTTGTACATGAACTGGCTGATTCTGTTGATCGGTGCGCAGCTCGCCTTCTATCATCAGAATCCTGCCTACCTGCGCATAGGCCGCCGTGAGCCGCGATTGTCGAATTCGATGCGCGAACGCCTTGCACTGAATGTGATGTTCTTGATTGGTGCCGCCTTTCGAGCCGGAAAGAACACCGAAACCGTGCGTACGCTCGCGCATCACATGAAAATGCCATCCGTGACGCTGACACCTATCATTGCAGGGCTCGAGGCCGAAGATCTATTGACCTCGACAGAAACAGAAGTCCTTGTGCCTGGACGCGAAATTTCGCGCATCAAGTTGAGTGACATCCTGGCAGTGGTTCGCGAACACGGTGAAACCGGATCGTACCGTGATCCAAAATGGGAAGCGGCAATTCTCAGCCTGGGTGAAGATCTTGACGCGTCGGTCGCCAGCGCACTTGGCGATCAATCTCTGTCCGACCTGCTCGACAAAGCCGGCCGCTAGGAACTCTGCTAGCGATCCAGAGCCTGCAACCAGGCTATCGCGCTCTCGCGATCAGAAAATATTTCCGATTTCCAGCCGCGCATGACGCTGGCATTTCCATAAAATTCGGCAATCCACTGCGAATCAGGGTCGGTGGGCTGGACAACAGCTATGTTGCTCGAACGATCCATTAGTTTGTCCGAATACACCTTTGCCGGAATCTCGAGTACGTCGAAAATTGTGGACTTAGGCGCCAGCATTTCTGTCGCGTCAATCAGGTATTTTCGAATACCCTTGTCATTGCCAAACTCGATGCGCGCTGCAGCGGCTTCTTTTAATTCCGCTCCGCTGATACGCCCCGAAAAACTAAGCTCTACAATTTGACTATCCTCCTGGTAGTCAATTTTCCACACCACTTTCTGAAAACCCCCATTGTTGGTCGAATTGAACCTATTATGGCTGCGACGAATAACTTACGCCAATAAAATAAGTCGCTCATAATGACTGCGAAAAAGGAAACGCTATGGATCGACGCGCGCTTTTGAAATTGATTGCGGCAACCGCCTTGGCCGGTTGTAATTCTCGCGACGGCTCTGCCCAAGGCTTAAAAGTCGTTGTCGCGGGCGCCGGCATCATTGGCGCGTCAATCGCTTACCATCTAGCCAAAGCCGGTGCCTCGGTCACGGTCATCGACAAAAAAGGTCCGGCAACACACGCCAGTCGTGGCACGTTCGCCTGGATAAATGCGACCTGGGCCAAACAACCACAGAGCTATCACGCGTTCAGTCAAAGCAGTGTCGCTAACTGGGGCGATCTGGCGCAAACGCTGGAATTGCCGGTTCGTTGGGGTGGCTCGCTGGAATGGTTCGACGACAACGAACGGGAAGTTCGTCTCGCTGCGCAAATCGACGAGCAAATTGCCTGGGGCGAGCCCGCACGCATGCTCGACGCAAACGAGTTTGCTGAACTTGAACCCAACGTTGTATTTCCTGCCAACACCAAAGCTGCATATTCGCCGAATGACGGTACAGCGGATCCGATTCTCGCTACTCAGGCCTTATTGGCCGCTGCGGAACGATTAGGCGCAGTGGTTCGCTTTCCTTGCGAACTTACTGACGCGTCATTCGCGGAGTCGCGTCTCACTTCGGTCGAAACCTCGCAAGGTTCAATCGCCGCGGACCGGCTTGTATTGGCGACCGGCGCTGCACCAGAAATACCCAGGCACATCGGCATGATCGACATCCCGCAGCGTTCAACACCCGGCGTCATCGCAATTACCCAACCAGCGCCGCGACGACTCCAGCGCATAATCGGCGCGCCAGGTGTCCACATGCATCAACGTGATGACGGACGCATCGTGCTTGGCGAGCAGGACGGCGCACCACAAAACGAAGCGCACGCGCTTCGTCTCGAGGGTCGCCCGAACGATTTCCCGAGCACAGAATTTGCGCAGCTACATGCGGCACGCATGCTAGCCGTAGCAGAACAATTCTCTCCTGGCATAGCAGAGACGCGCGTCGATCAGGTTTATATCGGTTGGCGGCCGCTACCGATCGATGGTCACCCGGTCATCGGCGCGTCACCGCATCGCTCAGACGTGTACATCGCCATTATGCACAGTGGCGTGACTCTGGCACCGATTGTTGGCCAGTTGGTGACACATGAGCTGACTGAAGACGTTGTCGTTGAACGCTTGAGCAATTACCGGCCCGATCGCGAGTTCGAGCAGATCAAACGATACTAGCTACCAGCGATCGTCATTTCTTCAACCAATAGCGAACCGCATCGGATACCACCGCGCAAATCCTGGTCCGATCCTATCGCCGCAATGCGACCATAGAGATCGCGCAAGTTGCCGGCGATCGTGACTTCGTGAACCGGATACTGAATCTCTCCATTCTCAACCCACTGACCTACGACACCGCGCGAATAATCACCGGTCACTGGATTGACGCCCTGGCCGATCAATTCTTCGACAATCAACCCTGTTCCCATCTCTTTGATCAGTGACGAGAGATCGTCATTGCTGCCGGGCACAATCAGGTTTTGAGTTCCGCCTGCATTTGCCGTCGTTTGCAAGCCAAGACGTCGCGCCGAATAACTGCCCAGCACATACCCTGCAAGCGTGCCTTCAGTCACGATGTCTCGATCGTAGGTGGCAACACCCTCGCCGTCATAGGCAACACTCGCCATCGCCTTGGGCAAATGCGGACGTTCCTGAATAGATACGAAGTCGGGAAAGATCTTTTCGCCCACTGCATCGAGTAGAAATGAAGCCCGCCGGTATTGTGCACCACCGGAGATAGCGCCAATTGCGTGACCAATGAAGCCGCGCGCTAATTCCGGAATAAATAGAACGGGGGCTTTCGTCGTCTTGATTTTACGAGCGCCGAGTCGGCCTACGGTGCGGCGAGCAGCGGTTTCACCGATGTCGTCGGCAGTTTGCAGATCGGCCGGATCGCGCGCTGAACTATAGTAATAGTCACGTTGCATGTCGCCGTTTTCGTTGCCCAGAACTACGCAACTCATGCTGTGACTCGACTTGGAATAGCTGCCGACAAAGCCGTGCGTATTGCCATAAGCCCGTGTGCTGCGACTCGTCGCGACGGTCGCACCTTCCGAGTTATCAATGCGCGAATCGTAATCAAGTGCTGTCTTTTCGCATGCAATCGCCATCGCAATGGCGTCCGCCGATTCGATTGGCCACGGATGGTCCAGATCAAGGTCCTGAATGTCGGCACACATCAATTCGGCCGCCGCGAGACCGGAGTGCTTGTCCTCAGCGGTATACGACGCGAACGTACAAGCTTTACTTACCACCTCGCGGATCGATTCTGGCGAAATATCCGACGTGCTGGCGCTTCCTTTGCATTGATTCTTGTACACGGTGATACCAACGCCGCGATCATTCGTGTATTCGAGGTTTTCTACATCACCGAGCCGCGCGGTTGCGGACAGGCCTGTGTCATGACTGGCTGCAACCTCAGCCTGATCAACGCCCTGCTGTCGCGCTTCGTCCAATGCCAATTGCACGAGCGCTTCGAGTTCTTGCTGACCCAGAGATTCCGTTGTGGCAATGTCGCCCATAGTGTACTTAGCCTTTGTTTCGAATACTGACCCCGGGGTAGCTTAGCCGGTGACTATTGATAAGCCCAGCAAAACCGAGCGCAAGCGTGAACAACAAGCGCTGCAAGAACTTGGCGAATACCTAATTCCGCTCAAGAGCAAAGATCTCGACTCGATCGGGCTCAATGATGAACTGCTAACAGCTGTGCGCGCAGCCGCCAAGATGAAGTCTCACGGTGCATTGCGACGACAAAAGCAATTGATCGGCAAACTCATGCGGCAGGCGGATGCAGACCTGATTCGAGAACGACTCGATAAGCTGGGTGCGCGCGAGCGCGCCGAAAAGATCCTGTTTGCGAAAGCAGAGCGCTGGCGCGACAGTCTGCTCCGTGACGGGCCGCAAGCATTGCAGAAATTTGCGGAGGCGACGGGCGATGAAGATGACGAGCTGCAGCAATTGCTCGCCGATCTGGCCAATACGATAAATGAGCGCAGTGAGAAAACACTTAAACGACAAGTTTTCCGGCGCGTGCATGCCATTCTGGTTAGAATCTCGCAATGAACGCAGAAGTCGGCATCATCATGGGCTCGCAGTCCGATTGGGAAACCATGCAGCACGCGAGCGAGACATTGGACAGCCTCGGCATTAAACATGATGTCGATGTTGTGTCGGCGCACCGCACACCTGACCGGCTCTTCGAGTACGCGTCCTCGGCAGTCGAGCGTGGCCTTAAAGTCATCATCGCCGGCGCTGGTGGCGCCGCGCATTTGCCAGGCATGGCAGCCTCAAAAACTCGCCTACCGGTGCTGGGCGTACCGGTTCAATCCAAAGCGCTGCAAGGCATGGATTCGCTCTTGTCGATCGTGCAGATGCCGGCGGGAGTTCCTGTAGGAACGATGGCGATTGGCAAGGCTGGTGCGATCAACGCCGCATTGCTGGCTGCTGCCATCCTCGCCAACGACAACGCCACGGTAGCCTCGGCACTGGATCAGTTCCGCCAGAACCAGACTGAAAAAGTTCTCGGCGCCGGTAAACCAGCCGACTAGCAGCGCGACGCATGCGTATTGGCATTATTGGTGCCGGTCAACTCGGCCAGATGCTCGGATTTGCGGCGCGCGATCTCGGCATGCAATGTCTATTTGTGGACCCGGCCGACAATCCGCCGGCTGCCGTTTGCGGGACTGTTCTGCAGGCTGATTTTGACGATCCAACGGCGCTGGCCACGCTCGCCCGGGACTGCGATGTCGTCACCTACGAATTCGAAAACGTGCCCGTCGATGCTCTGCAACACATCGTCGATCGCGTGCCCGTATATCCGCCGCCCGACGCTTTACGTCACGCACAAGATCGCCTGGTAGAGAAGCGCTTGTTCGACAGCCTGAGTATTCCTCTGCCGGCATACCATCAAGTGGACTCGTTGAGCGACCTGCACGCTGCCGCGAATTCAGTCGGCCTGCCGCTGGTGCTGAAAACACGACGTCTCGGCTATGATGGCAAGGGTCAGTTCGTCGTGCGGCAACCCGAAGATATCGCGCTCGCCTGGGAACAACTTGGCGCACAGGCGCTTATCGCAGAGGCTTGGGTCGAATTTGACTTCGAAGTGTCGGCTATCGGCGCCCGCAATGTTGCTGGCGATGTCATAAATTTCCCGCTCACCCAGAATAAGCATGCGGGCGGTATCTTGCACACATCGCGTGCGCCGATCGCGAACACGATCATCGCAGCGCAAGCCGAACGATATATGACGGATCTACTCGAGCACCTGAATTACGTTGGTGTGTTGGCACTCGAACTATTCGTTGTTGGCGACCAGTGTTTTGCCAACGAGTTCGCACCAAGAGTGCACAATTCCGGACACTGGAGCATCGAAGGCGCTGATACCAGCCAGTTTAGCGCACACCTGCTTGCCATCAGCGACAGCGACTTGCCCGTTCCAGCGCTTAGTGGACACGCCGGCATGCTGAACCTCATCGGTGAAATTCCAGAACGGGCGCGCAAGCTGACCTACGGCATCCTGCACGACTATGGCAAAGAACCGCGACCTGGCCGAAAACTGGGCCATATCACTGTCGTGGCCGATTCCGCCGCTGATCGGGACAGCCAACTTGCCGAAATCGAGCAAAATGTGACGTGATTCGCCGTGATGGCGGGAACTGAGGCATAGCCGAAGACGCGGAAAACCGGGTAAACTGGTCGAAAAACCACAAGGCTATTGATCTACAACGAATTATGTCCTACTTGGAACACTTCAAACTCGGCGAGCAGCCGTTCCGGCTGACGCCCGACCCGGAATTCCTGTATTGGAGTAAGCAGCACGCCCGGGCCAAAGCCTACATGGAATCGACCATCTGGCTGGCGGATGGATTTGTCGTGATCACGGGCGAGATTGGCTCTGGCAAGACGACCCTATTGCAGTCATTTCTCACCGAACTGAACGACGATATTGTCTACGCCGTCGTTTCTCAGACGCAACTGACGCCGACGCAGTTTCTGCAAGCCGTACTCACCGAGTTTGGCTTCAAGCCCTTCAATAAGCGCAAGGTCGAACTTCTCGACATGCTGAACATGTTCCTCATCGAACAATATTCCAATGGCAAGAAGGTCGTGTTGATTGTCGATGAAGCACAAAACCTCAGTAAGAAGGTTCTCGAAGAAATTCGGCTGATGTCAGGCATCGAAACGCACAAGGAAAAAGTGCTGCGAATCATCCTGGCGGGGCAGCCTGAGCTGAAGGACTCTCTGGACTCACCGAGTCTCAAACAGCTGGTTCAGCGCGTGCGCCTGCGTTTTCATATTGGCCCACTCGACCAGCGTGAAATGCGTGAATACATCGACCATCGCCTTAAAGTCGGCGGTCGCTCGCCCAATGATATTTTTGACGAAGAGTGTTTTGACACGATTTACCGCTACACGGGCGGCGTTCCGCGCCTGATAAACACGCTTTGTGACACTGCGTTGCTGTGTACTTTCGCCGATGAGAAACCGACAGTTTCGAACGACGACATCATGGCCGCCGTCGCTGAACTCAATTGGCAAGAGCACGAGAGCAATACCGGTTTGTACGACAAACTGCGCCAGGTTGCTGCTCGACACGGCAGTGATTCGCACATCACGCAGATAGAGGTGCGAGCCAACGGCGAATCCGTGTCAGTGCAATCGTTCGGGCCGGGACGCATCATTGTCGGTCGTTCGCCCGACAATGAGATTTACATCAAGAGCAAATTCGTTAGTCGACATCATGCTCAATTGATCAGCGATGACGAAGGCTGCGTCATTGAAGATCTGAACAGCACAAACGGCGTATTCATCGGTGAGAAACAGGTTAAGAAGTATCGCCTCACGAATGGCGAGATCGTCACACTCGGGGTACATGAACTCGTCTACACCGACTTGCGGCAGGTCATCGATATCAAAAGTGACCGCGACGAAAAAGACGAGAAATCCGCCGTCGGCGAATAGCGGCTGCGTTACTGGCCGGTGCGACGGTCATTTGTCCGAAAATCTCGCCGCTTCAACAAAACAACCAAACCGGCGACCAGACAGAACAGCCCGGTGGCGAAGCAAATCGTTGGCCAATGCCAGTGATTGACGTACAGGGAGGCGCCCAGACAGAGCGCACCCACCAACAAATACAGGTACGGCAGACTTTCGTAGATTGGTTTTGAGACCCACATGGCTACTGATTGTCCATAGCCAACGCCGCTGAGTCCAGCGGATTTGAGGTCGAATCTGGTGTCTAGTGGCCGATTCCGAACAACCCGAGCAGGCGCGACAGGATCGATTCGGACATGCCGTCTACGGCAAGATCCGGTTCATCGTCTTGCCCTTCGTTGCGCAGCCCCTGTACGAAATGCTGAGAATTTGCATCCAGATCATTCTCAGTAATTGTATTTTCGAATGCCATTATTATGTCCCTCCATGTGACAGGGAGACACTACAGAAACACTATGTTGAATTGAGTGAACGAACTCACAGACTTTCGCAGCAAGCGATATTTTTGCGCTTATGTAAAGCTCAGGCAGTACCGCCCACAGTGATCTCATCGATCTTCAAAGTCGGTTGGCCAACGCCGACCGGAACCGACTGACCTTCTTTGCCACAGGTACCGACACCCGTGTCCAACTCGAGATCGGTGCCAATCATCGAGATTCGGGTCAGAGCTTCCGGACCGTCACCGATGAGCATCGCACCTTTGACCGGTGCTGTAATTTTGCCGTTCTCAATCAGATAGGCTTCGCTCGCCGAGAACACGAATTTCCCGGACGTGATGTCGACCTGGCCACCACCGAAATTCGGCGCGTACAGGCCCTTGTCCACCGACGCGATGATCTCTTCGGGAACGTGCGAACCCGCCAACATGTAGGTGTTGGTCATGCGTGGCATTGGCATGTGCGCAAAGGATTCGCGTCGACCATTACCGGTCGGCTCGACCCCCATCAGGCGCGCATTGAGCTTGTCCTGCATGTAGCCGCGCAGGATGCCATCCTCAACCAATACGTTGTACTTGCCTTCGGTCCCTTCGTCATCGATCGCAAGCGATCCGCGACGGTCAGGAAGCGTTCCGTCATCTACGATCGTGCACCCCTCAGGCGCCACACGCTCACCAACCCGACCCGAGAATGCCGAGGTCCCTTTGCGATTGAAGTCGCCTTCCAGACCGTGTCCGACCGCCTCATGCAGCAAGATACCGGGCCAGCCCGGGCCAAGTACAACCGGCATCGTTCCGGCCGGCGCGGCGACCGCTTCCATTTGCACGGCAGCCTGACGAACCGCGTCGCGTGCGTACTGGATCGGCACTTCGCCGGACAGGAAATAATTCAAATCAGTACGAGCGCCACCACCGGCATAGCCTTGTTCGCGACGACCACCATCTTCAAGGATGACGCTGACATTCAATCTCACCAGTGGTCGCACATCCGCGGCCAGCGTGCCATCAGACGCCGCGACCAACACCAGATCGTGACTACTCGACAAGCCGATGATGACTTGCTCAATACGTTTGTCGAGCGCGCGCGTGGCTTGCTCAACCTCGGCCAGCAGGGCTGTTTTCTGCTCGTCCGTAATGCTCGTGGTCGGATCAGTAAGTGGATACAAAGGTGCTGATTCAGTGCGCCGCCAAGATTGTAATGACTTCGACTGACCGGCCCGGGCGATTGCGCGCGCAGCCGTCGCGGCATTTTGCAGCGCTGGCAACATGAGCTCGTCGGAATACGCAAATCCGGTCTTTTCGCCGCTGACAGCGCGAACGCCCACTCCTTGATCGAGACTGAAGCTGCCTTCGCGAATGATGCCGTCCTCAACAGTCCAGCTTTCCTGGCGACTGACCTGAAAATACAGATCCGCGTAGTCCACCCCACCGCGCATCATCGAACTCAATGTCGAGTTCAGATGATTCTCGTCGAGACCTACCGGTTCGAGTGTCCGCGACATGACCGAGTCAATCACTTTTTGTTCGTTGCTGCTCAATTCTGTTCCTGTAAAAAGCGCCGATTCTTGAGTGCGGGAAACTCCGCACGCAGTTTCAATGGCAGGTCCGGATCGATATCGGCCGCGACATGGCAATTGCCTTCTGCCTGTTCGGCAATAATTCGACCCCAGGGATCTATGATCATCGAATGCCCAAACGTTGATCGATTATCTGCGTGCTCGCCATATTGCCCGGGCGCGATCACATACGCCAGATTTTCGATCGCTCGGGCACGTAACAGGGTATGCCAATGTGCCGTTCCGGTCACTTTGGTGAACGCCGCCGGCACTGTGAATACGGTTGCGCCGTCGTCGATGAGGTGGCGAAACATCTCCGGAAAGCGCAAGTCGTAACAAATTGTCAATCCAATCCGGCCGATCGGCGTGTCCACACATACCAGGTCATCGCCCGGATACATTGACCAGGATTCCTGATACGACTCTTCACTGTCTGGCAAGGCAACATCAAACAGATGCATCTTCAGGTAGCACGCCTGCTCGGTGCCGTCGGCAGAGTAGACCGGACATGCGCCGTACACACGTTCCGCTTCCGGCGATTGCAACGGCATGCTACCGGCAACTATCCATAACTTGTGACGCTGTGACGCCGCCGCGAGAAACGCTTGTATCGGGCCATTACCGCGCGACTCCGCGTGCAACGCTTTGTCACGGCCCTTTTCCGGCATCAGCGCAAAGTTCTCGGGCAAGACCGCCAGAGAGACACCGTCGGCGGCAGCCGCCGACAACAATCGCTCGGCCAGCGCCAGGTTTGCGTCCACATCGGCGCCGCTGTTCATCTGAATGGCTGCGACTCGCATATTATTCCGCCCCCTCGATACAGCCAGCGCGAATACCCTGTTCGGCAAAATCTTCAGCCGTGACAGAATCAATGACGGGCTCGTCCCAGGACCCACTGATGGTGTAGTAGACCTGGCTAACTTCAGACAGTGGTTTCTTGAATATCTGCGAGAAAATCAACACCACAGCCGCAACCTGAGGCCCACCGAGCGCAGCACCCACGACCGGCAGGGCATTGCCGAAATTTGCACTGACTACAGCCGTCTGATCATAGTCCCGATCGACCAGTCCGGCGCGACCGACGACACCGATTTGCGCAGCAGGACCCTCGAGTGACAGGTTACACGTGAATGTCTGGCCATCGACGATGTCAAAACGGCCGCGGATTTGATCAAAACCAAAACCCTTATTAAACACATCGCGAAAATCGAGCGACAAGCGGCGCGGCAGTGCAACGACACTCATCAGGCCCATCATTCGACCCGCGCCGGGATCTACGTCGCTCAGTTGGCCCGTCCCAATTCGAACGAGCACGTCACCATTGAGCGAATCACGAAAATCATCACGCGGCCCGCCCGACCAATTGAGATCGAACACCATCGACAGATCATCGGAAACGATTCCGGGCGCATAGTCCAGCCGTGTCATGGTTTTCTCAACGTCAGTGCTGGTCAGCGTTGCCGACAAGTAGCTGTGGCTGCCAGTCGGGTCTGACTCATCAACAACCCAACGTCCGTTGCCGACGATTTCGAACGAATTGTCCGTTGCGATCAGATCAGATGTCTCCAAGCCGTCAGCCGTCCGCTGCAAGCTTGCTTCAATGGCGCCCAGAAACCGTGATCCAATTGCAAACTCGGCCGCCCTGATCGAGATAGGCGGTAGTGATCGTGGGTCTAAATGTGATGCGGCATCCGGCGAATCATCTTCATCGCCGGGCAACACGAGACGTTCCATATCGAGCACAAGCGGGCGACCGGCAGTAAAATCATAGGGAACGAAAGCTGAACCGGTGATTTCTGCACCATCGAACTGCACCAGCCATTCCTGTGCACTGCGATCAAGGCGAACTCGATGATCAACGATGTTCTGACCAAACATGTACAGGTTGCCAATTTCCATGTCGACCGAACGAATTCGATCACCCATGCCCGAATTCTCATCCGCGTCGCGCCCCCGATCAAACCACTCCTGCAACGTGACGTTGTCGGCGCGGCCGCGAAGATGCAGACCACGTGTATCAGGTGCTTCAGCCGTGTCATTGCCAAATGCGATGACGCCACGATCAAGATCCCAATGCTCTTCTGCCTTTGTGAATCCCAACTGCCATGACATGAGATCTTCTGCGATGCCCGTTGTTGTGATCGAATCGCTGGCTGTTGGCATCTGCAACGCCGCCGTCAAATTTATCGTTTGATCGGTGGCTTTCGAGAACGGTTCCGGAAGGTCGATCGAAATGCCCGCCAAGTCGCTTGATACTTCAATCGTGAATGGCTTGGTCTCTTCTTGATTTCCGCGTGCAAATAGCAAACGTGCCTCGAAATCCGTCGCACCGGCAATGTCGTCTGCCAGCGGTACGCCCAATTCGCTAATCAATGCCTCAGCGGTTGCCCTGCCGTCGGCCGACGCGATGATCCGATAGTCCGGCATCGATTCGGGTGCCGGCTGCAAATCGATCGCGATCGGACTGCCAAGAAATGTGCCGCCCAGAGATTCGCTGCTAATATCTTCACGACCGATCGTCACGACCCCGCTTAAGTCGGTCAGCGGCGCTGGGAAGCCCTCAATCTGCATCGTTGCGTTGTTCGCTTGCATGCGTGACGTAAATTCAAAGTTCTGAAAATCACGAATAGGTATCGTCAGATCTAAGTCGAAGGAACCGTCCCCGGTTAGCGCGACACGATCCAAATTACCCTTGAATACATCCGTACCGATCGGGCTTTTTGCGAGCAATGCTCGCACCGTGTCGAGCGGTCCTGCCGAATAGCCGCTAACGGTGAGAATTGGCGAGCGAAAATCACCAATTTCGATTCGCGCATTCGTGATTTCATTGCCTTCGTTAATAATGAAATTACGTTCGGTATACAGCCGCATATTGTCGATTGCTACATCGAGATCGACGACCTCGGCTGCCGGCCAGCGGCGCTGGTACATGATGAGCGCATCGCGAATATTCGCTTCCACAAGGAAGCGACCTTCGCCACCGTCGAAAGGCCACTTGTCCATCGGGCCGTACAATCTAACCGTACCGCGGGGAATGTTCCCGGCTAACAGTCCTTCCTGAAACCACTCGCTCGTGCGGGGAATGCGGGGAATGTACGGAATGTACTTTTTCGCTACCGCTAGATCATTGATACTCCATGTCGTGGCAAGATCGACAACCGGCAGACGACTGCCATCGTCAAGTGTCAGTTCGACATTCGATTCGAAACTGAAATCTGCGTTTCGAAACACAATGCTATCCGACAACAGCGTCGTACGGTCATTACTGCGTCGCCAAATCAGTGTTCCTGCCAGTTCATCCAAGGCAATCGGTTCAGGCAGATAATTGGGAATATCAACCGACACACCGCCCGACTCTATTTCAAACAAACCGCCGGTACGATCAGTTCGCAATGTACCCGAGAAGCCGCGCACTCCCGGAAATTTGTCGACGGCTGCGACGCCGATGCGATCAAATTCCACAGCGACGTCAAAGCGTGGTGCGTCAGTATCAACGTCACTGAGTGTTGCACGCAATTTTCGCACCAGACCATCCGGAGCGTACGCTGTGAGCAATTGCTGGTGCTCGGGTTTGAGCCACGGCTGCAAGACATCTGCGTCATCGAGCTTCAGATAGGATGATTGAACATCGAGCATGACAATCTTGCCGTCGCTATCCGTGCCGGATTCGACGCGCAGCGTCGATAACGGCCAGCTACCGTTGCTCGTTTGCAGGCGAAAGTCATTGGCCGCAACCAGCCAGCCATCGTCGTCGTTTAGAAACTCGAGCCTGCCGTTGAATGAAAACGCGTTGGCGCCAGCCACCGCGATATCTTCAAAGTCGACCTCAGCCGCTGCACTGTGAATCTGTCCGGAAGCGATGACGAGTGACAAAGCCATATCGCCACGGCCGGACTCGAATTGCGCTTTTTGGCTCGTATGCAATGTTGAAACACCAGCGAGCTCAATATCGTCGGCTTCAACTGTTACGTTCCAGTCCTGTTTGACATCGACTTCTGCGACCAGTTGCGTGGCATCAATTGTCAGCTTGTCTCCAAGGTCGCCGGGCAGCTCAACACTCGCGTCTATCGCCAATCGAATGCTGTCACGACTGATTAATAAATTCGGAATCGCGAATGCGCGCGGGCGCTCATCGCCCGGCTGCAGGAATTGCACAGTGATGTCTTCGCCAACGATTTCTATGCGCCCCACCTCGCCGCCACCCTCTGGTCGTTGCGGCAACAGTTGATCAGGCGGGCTGCCTTGAATCCACCACTGGCCGTTTTCGAGTTGACGAACCTCAATCGTCGTGTCGCGAACAACTATGCGATCAACGACGGCTTTTCTGTCCGTTAGGAATCTCGTCAGCCCGATGCCAACGCTCACTTCCTCAGCCGCGACAATGCGTGATTTGGTCTCGATCGAGATCAATTCGGCGTCGTAGAATTCCACTTCGGGGCCGCTTAAGCCCCAGCGCGCATCCATTCCCGAGAATTCGACCTCCATGCCGATCGCGGTGCTCGCCCAGCTCTTGATGTCTTCCTGGTATTCCGGCAACCGCGGCAAAAACAGGCGAAACAGGCCAACCGCGATTGCGAGCAGAATCACTATGCCTGCCGCCGTATAGGCGGCGATCCTGAGCAGCCGTTGAAGGATGTTCTTCATCACATCAAAACCACATCAAACTGATCTTGCAGATACAAAGACTCGGGCTGCAGTCGAATTGACTTGCCGGTTTGCTGTTCCAACTTTGCGAGGCTCGGGGCCTGCTCGTCGAGTAGCAACTCAATAACGCTTTGATGTGCCAACACCATCGCCTCATCAAACTCGAATTCGCGCGACTGTCGAATCACCTCGCGAAATACTTCGAAACACACGGTCTCGGCCGTGAGCAGAAATCCGCGACCATCACAGGCTGGACAGTCTTCTGCCATGACGTGTTGCAAACTCTCTCGCGTTCGCTTGCGTGTCATCTCGACCAGTCCAAGCGGAGACACAGGCGTTATCTGGTGACGCGCGTGGTCCTTTTGTAACGACTGCTCGAGCAATTGCAGAACACTTTCGCGGTGATCTTCCTCCTCCATATCGATGAAATCGATAATGATGATGCCGCCGAGATTTCTGAGGCGTAACTGTCGCGCAATACTGACGGCCGCTTCGAGATTTGTCCGGTAGATCGTCTCTTCCAGATTGCGATGCCCCACATAACCGCCCGTATTGACGTCGACTGTCGTCATTGCCTCAGTCTGGTCAAATATCAGGTAGCCGCCCGATTTGAGCGCGATGCTGCGATCCAATGATTTGCTGATCTCATCCTCGATTGAGTGCAAATCAAATATCGGACGGCGCCGTTGATAGTGCTCAAGTATTGGCGCTACATCGGGCAAGAATGTGGCTGCGAACTCTTGCATCGCCGCAAAGTCCTCTTCTGAATCGACGAGGATGTGATCGACATCGCTGGTTACAAAATCGCGCAACACTCGCAATGGTAGAGACAAATCCTCATGTACCAGTGTTTTTACACCGGCTTTGCTGCACCGTTGCTGAACAACGTCCCACAGCTTGGTCAGAAACTTGAGGTCAGCCCGCAACGAATCAGCGTCTTCACCTTCAGCAACGGTGCGAACAATGACGCCGCAGTCGACATCCTGCTCCGCCAGAACCTCATCGACGATTGAGCGCAAACGCTCGCGTTCGTCATCGTCTTCAATGCGCGCCGATATACCGACCGAGTCGCCGTTTGGCAGTAGCACCAGGTAGCGTGACGGTAGCGTAATGAATGTGGTCAGGCGTGCGCCTTTGTTACCTAGCGGGTCCTTGACGACTTGTACCAATACTTCATCGCCCTCTTTGACAAGATCGCGAATGTTCTCTTCTTCTGTCGCGGTGTCGCTACCGTTTGTTCGCCGGACAATATCGGATACGTGCAAGAAAGCCGTCCGTTGCAGTCCGACCTCAACAAAGGCAGCCTGCATGCCGGGCAATACCCGAGTCACGCGGCCTTTGTAGATGTTGCTGATGACACCGCGGCGCGCCGCACGTTCGATATGCACCTCTTGCAAGACGCCGTTTTCGAGCAACGCCGCACGCACCTCGCTCGGCGTCACATTGACGAGTATTTCCTCTTTTGGCGACTCGTCGCTCATTTGCTCGCAACACCTCGAAACACTTCGATACCGGCGGCAGCCAGCAGCTCCGCGGTCTCATATACAGGCAGCCCAACCACTCCAGAATAGCTGCCGCTGATCCTCTCGACGAAGACACCGCCGAGGCCTTGAATAGCGTACGCCCCTGCCTTGTCGCAGGGCTCCCCACTTTGCCAGTATGCGCGGGCTTCGTCAGGACCGATTTCGCGAAAAGTGACTTCATTGACGGACAGGGCCGTCAGCTGCTGCTCCGCCCAGTGCAATGCAACGCCAGTCATAACCTGATGGCTGCGGCCGGACAGTCTTTTGAGCATATTCAATGCGTCGGCCTGATCACGCGGTTTGCCAAACACAGTCGAATCGACGACAACGGCGGTATCGGCCGCCAGAACTGGATTGGATCGAGTCAATCGGGCTACCGCCGCTTTTTCGCTTGCCAGACGCAGCACCATGGCATCAGGTGCTTCGCCATCGGCGCGCACTTCGTCCAGATCAACTCCGCCAGCTGAGAAATCAATGCCAAGCGCATCGAGAATCTCAGCTCGCCGCGGTGACGACGATGCAAGAAACAGCTTGCGCGGCTTATTCACGATGATAGGGGTGCCCATTTTGTAAAGACCAAGCGCGATACATCTGCTCCGCAAACAGAATTCGCGCCAATCCATGCGGTAAGGTCAGGTCAGACAGAGACCAGATGACATCAGCTCGCCGCCGGCAAGTCTCCGCAACACCGTCCGGACCGCCAATTACAAAACACAGATCACGTCCATCGGCCTGCCAATCGGACAGTCGCGTTGCCAGCGCCTCGCTGGTCAATTGCTTACCTCTTTGATCAAGTAACACCACTTGCTCATCCTTCTTGATGCGCGCAAGCAAGGCATCGGCTTCGATGTCCATCGCGTTTTTTGACGTGTTGTTTTTTGACCGTCGCGCAGTGGCGATTTGGTCGATGCGGAATTTCCAGTCGCGCGGTAATCGCCCTGAGTAATTTTCAAAGGCGTCATCGACCCAGGCCGGCTGGCGATCGCCGACAGCAAGCAACCGAATATGCACTAGTGTTCGGTCGCGGCCAGGTCGCCTGTCGCCCCCAGCGACCAGAGTTTTTCGAGATTATAGAACTCGCGCACTTTCGGCAGCATGACGTGTACCAGCGCGTCCTGCAGGTCAAGCAATACCCACTCACTGCCGTCTTCGCCTTCAACGCCAATAGGGCGATGACCAGCCTCGCGTGCTTTTTCGGCGACATTTTCGACGAGTGCTTTTACATGTCGGTTCGAGGTGCCACTGGCAACGACCATGTAATCGGTCACGCTGGTCATGTTACGCACATCGAGCGTGACGATGTCATTCGCTTTGACGTCCTCGAGTGCGGCAACAATCATTGCGGTAAGTTCTTTGCTGTTCATGCGTGATTCTCTTTGCTGATCAAATTAACTCTCCTGGTTTGCATAGCATTGACTATTAACGATGACGTCACGAACGACGTCAGGCATTAGAAAACGTGGGTCGCGACCGGCCATTACCAGATCACGTATCTCGGTCGATGAAATCTCGAGTTGTGTTACTGCGTGAATGTGAATTCGATTGGCGTGTCGTTCGTGCAAGTCCTCGACTCGATGCGTCCCGTGTTCTGAGATCAAACTACCCAGTGGTCCGATATCAGGCGCACGCCACCCCGGACGGTGCGCCACGACGATATGCGCGTAGCTGAGAATATCGTCCCAACGATGCCAGCTTGTCAGACCAAGAAATGCATCCATACCCAGTATCAGACCCATCGGCACGTCGGGTTGTTCCTGACGCATTGCAGCCAGCGTATCGACCGTATACGACGGCCCGTCACGCTTAAGCTCACAATCGTCTGCAACAAAGCTTGGTTCATTCGCGATTGCCGCTCGCACCATCTCGAGACGCAGCGGCGCAGGCGCGAAGGTCTCGCCGCGGTGTGGCGGATCACCGCTGGGCACAAAACGTACCTCACCAAAACGCAGCGCTTGTAGCATCTCAAACGCTGTTCGCAAGTGACCATAGTGAATTGGATCAAAGGTGCCGCCAAAAATCCCGATTGGGCTCATCCGCAATTCGCCCCGCTACGGGTGTGCTTCATGCAGCTCTCCGCTGGCCCAGCGTCAATTGCAAAACGATCGGCGTTATCACCTGCCAGGGATCGGCTCGCAGCTGCCCTTTTGCGGCACGGTCAGCCTGGCCAGTGGTCTTGAGTAACTGGTGAAAGTCACCTGGCTGATGGCGGGCGACACAGCTTCGAACCAGAGATTGGCGGCTGCTCCAGATTCTGGCTTTCTGCATGCTACTTGCCAGGTCCATGCCACCTGACATCGCATCGGCCAAGCTCGCAAGCGTGCGCAATTCTCGTGTCAGCGCCCACACAACGACGACGGGTTCCACGCCTTCTGCCTGCAGCCCGGCCAGGACTTTGACGGCTCTCTTTGCGTCGCCAGCCAATGCCGCGTCGACCAGCTTGAACACATCGAAGCGACTGCTATTCGCAACCGCGGCGCTCACATCATCAGCTGTCACAGCACCCTCGCCATGCAGTAGACGCAATTTCTCAATCTCCTGACCAGCGGCAAGCAGGTTGCCTTCAACTCGATCCGCAATCATCGCGACAGCGTCACGGTCCGGCTGCAATCCTGTCTGCCGCATGCGCGCAGCAATCCAGCCCGGTAATTCGCGCGGACCGACCGGCCAGATCGCCAGATTCACGCCTGCCGAATCGATCGCCTTTACCCATTTTGCCGACTGACTGTTGCGGTCGAGTTTCGGCGTAACGACGATCAACATGAGGTCTGGCCCAAGTTGCTCGACGAGATCAGCAATAGCCTGACTGCCGGCGCGACCTGGCTTGCCGGTCGGCAACCGAAGTTCAACGATGCGTTGTTCGGCGAACAAGGAAAGATTGGACGTGGAATCGCGCAATGAAGACCAGTCGAAGCCAGTCGTCGCTACGTGCAAATCGCGTGAAGAAAATCCATTTTGTCGAGCGGCTTCCCGAATCGCGTCAAGCGCTTCGGCAGCGAGCAGGTGTTCATCGCTGCTCACCAGATAGCAAGGTGCCAGATTTTTCTGCAGATGCGATTGGAGCTGATTAGCCTGAATTTTCACGCAGTCGGAATCATCGAATATGCCACCAGATCATACAGGGGCATGGTTTCTGCGGAAAGCATCGTCAACCAAGCTGTTCCATGTTGACGGCTTCGCCCTCAAGCAAGACCGGGATTCCATCAGCAACCGGATACAGGACTTTGCCGTCGTCCGTCACCAGCGCCGCAGATAGGGGCTCAAGCAGCGCCTGACCACCTCGGTTGCTGAGTTCACCAGCTTTGATCGCCGTGTTGACCGATTGCAGGGTCGATGCCTTAGCCACGGCGAGCCCTTTGTGTGTCACCGGGCAATGAAGAATCGAGAGCAAGCGCTTGTCCATCGTTTTTGTCACCAGATTTATCCGTAACTCATTGTTTTAAATAGGCTTGTGTGAAGAAATGTTATAATATATCCTTCACGCCGCGAAAATGCTTATGAATCAAGATACACAAAAATCAGCCGATTGGCTCGACGGCGCTGCAGTTGTCCTGTCGGCGCTATGCCTGGTGCATTGTCTGGCGCTGCCTTTGATTGTGGCCGGCGTGCCATTTCTTGCGCAATTTGCCGAGACGCACCTGCATTTTCAGGTATTGGTCATCGTCATTCCGCTTAGCGTGGTCGCGCTTGCGATCGGGTTTCGTCGCCACCGCGATTCTCGCATTCTTGCGGGCGGTGCGCTCGGCATGCTGCTTCTTATCATCGGCGCGACCGTTGCACACACTGAGCTCGGCCTGTTGGCCGATCGCTTGTTTACGATTGCAGGTTCTTTAATGCTCGCCGCGGCACATTTTTTCAACAGCTATCGCAAGAAATTCGCCAACTCTTCGTTGTGACATTGCTCGGCGGCGTAGATTGCCATCGGCATATCTTCTGCCAGCGGCTTGAACGCGGTATTGACGAGTCGACAACGCAGCATAATTTTCACGGCAGCGACATTCTCTCCCTCTCGCAATAACTGATGCAGATACTGCTGGGCGAACGCCAATCCAGAGTCGTTGCGCTCCCAACGCATCATATGGTCGAAGTACCAAAACCATGCAGACGCTGAGTCTTCATCTCTCGCCAACTCTTCGTATAGATACTCAAGCCCGCTGTCTCGGTTACCCCGACTGATCAGCCCGTAGGCGTGATTCAACGCCGCCGTCCGAACCAAGGATTGCTGCTCGTGCAACTCGTCTTCGACCACCGAGGTCGCTTCCGGAATATCGAGTTCGCGATGAAGCTTTAACGGCCGCACGAGACCACCAAAGAGCGCGAACGACGCAAACGTCAGATAGAAACCAGCAAACTCAGTCAGGAGCCGCAGATCGGTATTTAGGAATAGCCAATACACGGACCAGGCCGAAGCGATCAGAAAGAGTGGCGCGATCAAATAATTAACACCACAGCGGCGCACAAGGGCCAGAATTGCGACAGGCCTGAAGCTCTCAACTACTGAGTGCGTCAACACCAGGACGATCAGCGATGCCGGAAGAAACAACGCATAAGCTGCTGCCAGCGTGTACGCAGAAGTGTCACCGAAGAGCTTGTCGATCATGTAAAACGCGTAAACGAAGAATGCAATATGCACGATCGGAATCAGCGCCCACATATTACCGACCCAGGACAGGAACTCGATGACCGGCGGGTCAGGCTCTTTGCCTTTGCTGCGCGCGTCAAGTACCTGCAATAACGTACGCAACAGTGCGGGTAACACAAAGGCAACTATTTGTGAGGCCAGGACCAGACCAATAACCAGGCCGAACATGAAACCGATAGACGCGACCTTAAAAAAAAAGAAAAACAGAATTAACGAAAAAAGCACCGACGGCGTCGTAAGCGGTAACGCAACTTCGCGAAAGTAGTCATCGGGTTTCAACGCGGTCCTCCTCTTTCTCGGGCACCGGGTCATAGCCTGAACCGCCCCACGGATGACATCGACCGATTCGTTTTGCGGCCATCCAGCCACCGCGAAAAGCACCGTGAATGCGCAAGGCGTCCATCGCGTATTCAGAACAACTGGGAGAGTAACGACAGTTATTTCCCAACCAGGGCGAAATGGCCATTCGGTAAAGCCAAACAAGTCCGAGCAACGGCCAGGCTAGTAACCTACCCAGGGCGCTCAACATTACGCCGCCTGTTGAGCCTCAGATGCGAAGCGGTGGATGGCCTTGAGCATCGCCGACAGACCGTTACTGCGAGTTGGGCTTAGGTGTTGCTCGAGCTTGAGCTCAGCAACGAAGTTGGGTGGCGTATCGAGGATGTCTTGCGGGCGTCTGCCACTGTAGATGCGCAACAATAACGCGATCAATCCGGAGACGATTGCCGCATCGCTTATCGCCTTGAACATCAGCCGATCATTCTCCTGATGTGCGACAAACCAGACTTGCGATTGGCAGCCTTTGATCTTGTTTTCCTCGACAAGCTCAGTGTCGGACAATGCGGGCAGTCGCCGTCCCATGTCGATCAGATATTGGTAGCGGTCCATCCAGTCATCGAAGTACGCAAATTCTTCGACGACTTCATCCTGCGCAATTTGAACTTCGTTAACCACCGCGTTTCCAGCTTGTACCATCGGGCCCATCCTCGATCTGGATACCGGCAGCCGCCAGTTGATCCCGATAATCGTCCGCTGCCGCGAAGTCTTTGGCCGCTCGCGCTGCATTGCGCTTATCGATCAGCGACTCGATCTCGGCAGCGGGAATTTCGCCTTCGGCATCGCCCGCAAACCACTCCTCGGGATCCGATTGCAGCAGACCCAGTAATTCTCCCGACGCCAACATAGCGGCCGCCAGGGCCTGCTTCTTGCTGTCGTCCGACGCCTTGTTCAGTTCTTTGGCCAATGCGAAAAACTCCGCCAGTGCTTTCGGCGAATTCAGGTCGTCTTCAAGGGCTGCGACCAAAGCGGCTGGCGGCTCTGCCGCTGCGCGTTGCGCTGAACTGACCTCAATGCCGCGCACTGCCCCATACAGCCGATCCAGCATGCGTGTTGCTGAACGGATCGTTTCATCCGACCAGTCGAGTGGCTGCTTGTAGTGCGCACTCAGCAGTGCAAGTCGAATGACTTCGCCGGGGATCGACTTAAGCATGTCATGCACGAGCAACACATTGCCGATCGACTTCGACATTTTTTCGCTATCCATCGACAAGAACCCATTGTGCAGCCAGTAACGCGCAAACTCGGCGCCGTCGTGGGCGCAACGGCTTTGCGCCAGCTCGTTTTCGTGATGCGGAAAAATCAGGTCCCTGCCACCCGCGTGGATATCGATCGTTTCTCCGAGGTGCTTCTTCGCCATCGCCGAGCACTCGATGTGCCAGCCCGGTCGACCGCGACCCCAAGGTGAGTCCCAGCCCGGCATCTCCGGCGTTGATGGTTTCCACAACACGAAGTCATGTGCCGATTTCTTGTAGGGCGCAACCTCAACTCTGGCGCCCGCAATCATTTCGCGTAGATCGCGCTTCGACAGCGAGCCGTATTCGCTATGGCTCGCTACGTCGAATAACACATGTCCTTCAGCCTCGTAAGCATTCCCTCTTTCGATCAGCACTTCGATCATCGCGATCATCTCACCGATATGCTGCGTCGCTCGCGGCTCGATATCCGGCGGCAAGACGCCCAGTGCACCCATGTCATCGTTATAGGCCTTGATAAAGCGTGCCGTAATCTCGTCGATACTCTTGCCCGTTTCAATTGCGGCGGCATTGATCTTGTCATCCACATCGGTGAAATTCCGCGCAAACGTCAACTTGTAGTGTTTGCGCAGCAATCGTGCCAGAAGATCGAATACGACAGCCGGACGGGCATTGCCTATGTGCGCGTAGTTGTAAACCGTGGGGCCACAGAGATACATCGTGACCTCGCCATCTATGAGCGGCTCGAACGGGACTTTCTTGCCCTGTTTGGTGTCGTGCAGGTGTATCGTCATGATGCTAGTTGCTGGCGAACGGCTGAAGGCACGAATAATAGCAATATTGCTGCCGCTGGCTACGCCTTGTATTCTGCCGCCGCACAGCCAATTTACTTGAGGACAAAACAATGTCGGATTCAGCCGTCAGATTTCAACCCCGTCAGACCATCGAGCAGGTCGAAGAAGGCGATGATCTCGCCCCGAAATTCGATGATCGCGGACTGATTACGGTCGTTACGACGGATGCCGACTCGGGCGAATTGCTAATGCAAGGGTATATGAATGCCGAGGCGCTGGCGTTGACGATTAAGACCGGCGAAGCCCATTACTACAGCCGCAGTCGCCAGGTGCTTTGGCATAAGGGCGCAACCAGTGGATTCGTACAGACGGTACGCGAGCTCTTGATCGACGATGATCAGGACTGCATCTGGCTGCGGGTAGATGTTGCCGGCGCGGCCAGCTGTCATGTGGGCTACCGCAGTTGTTTTTATCGTCGGGTACCGGTCGGCGATGCGTTTGATGCGCAACAGACCGACGGTCAGGTTGATCTGGAATGGACCGATACAGAGAAGGTATTCGACCCGGTCGAAGTCTACGGCGACGCGCCTAACCCGACGAAGCTCTAGTACTCGCCTTCTGAATCGTGGCGGCGCTTGCTGCGCCGTCGTTGCGCTGCAGGCTGTGGTTCACGATACGCGATCGCTCGCGCTTGAATCGCGTACTCGATCGTCCCGATCAGCCACAGAAAGTAACCGCTGAGCTCGATAAACTCTTCAACTGCGAGTTTTACGACGCGCTGATAGTCGACACCGAGAATGGACTGCCACAATGGCTCATGCCCGACCAGCCTGACGAACGCGAAGAGAATCAGGGCGCCGGCAAATAGCAACGCCATGCCAGGTGACGGCCAGACGCGTGCCCACGCGATCTTCATGCGTCGTCGCTGCCGATAGACATACGTAATCACTAGAGCGCCAGCAACAGCAACTAGTACCTGCCAGAGATTGTCGGCCAGGTATCGATCAATATAGAAATCGAGTTCACGAATGAAGAACGCCAAGGCGAGCCCTCCGAAGGGAATTGCGATCGGTCGCTGCGCTGGACAGTACTTGGCGACCCACGCCATCAGCAATCCACAAATCCCCAGAATCATCGGCTGAATGATTTCTATCGGGGAGAATTCACTGGTACCGAACTGGTCGCCTTCGTTGAGATAGATATGCAGTTTCAGGCTACCCGGAAACGAAATCTCGAGTTGCGTCAACGCCCAAGTGACGAATGCGACGCCAAGAAAATAAAAGATGTACCGGACCCAAGCCATACGAAACTATACACCGCCACGTAGCGCGAAAGTCGGCATTCCCGTGTTATCGATCAGACCTCGGGCGAACAACCATGCCGCGGCATCCTCAGCATCTGAAGTGAACCAGAGCGCTGTGCTGCCGAGACGAAAGCTGTAGCCCCACGCGTCCATATCTTCCATCAGACGGCCACCACCGACCTCAGGTAATTGCTCTGCAAGAAGAATCTGCAGGTAGCAAACTGCGGCTTCTTCGAGATCATCGCCACCGGCGTCCCGATCAAGGCCCAATCGCCTGCCAGCATCCATACAAATCGTGTGACAAGTTTCGTGCAATAGTGAATGCACAGGGGTGTCGATCCGCGCGAAAACATTTGTCGTCACAATTCCGGCTTCACTGTCACCCCAGAAGGACCCAGTGATGTTCTTCCCGGGCGCTTCGATGATTAACGTCAGACCGTACTTCGAGAGTAATGCCTGCAGCGATTCGATCGGCACATCGCCGACTTGCAGAACACTCGTGCCGGGATTATCGGTGCCAGACAGGGCTTACATAGTCCCGAGTTGCTTAAGAACGATACGCACAAGATCGTCAACGATCGCTTCGCGCAGCAAGGCTTCTTCTTTTGCCTTTCCGAGCACGAGCGTTTCGTCGTACGTATAGTCGCGCGTCAGATTGATGAATTGTCGCTTCATCAGATTCTCCTCACCGCTGTCCACGCTGTACTCGATCGAGTAATAGACCTCGTATTCAGTCGGCACGTTCCGTGCTGAAACAGAGAGGACACGCTGATCGGTCTTGTCCGTGTGGATCGATAGTACGGCTGTCGCTTCCGCCGGCGATGCGGCCAGCTGCATACCATTTGCTTGCAAAGAGCGCCGCAACTCGCGATAGAAAAGACTGTATTGATCTTCGCTCGCGATATAGGTGCGCTCCATTCGTTCCGGAACACTGAATGCGCCCTGCATCTGAAACCCGCAGCCGTAGAACGACAGCGATAGCAGCACAATGAGCCCGATTGCGGATCGATTAGACAACTATATTCACCAGCCTGCCCGGCACAAAAATGGTCTTTCGAATTTCATTATCGCCTACAAAGCGCTGCACGTTCGGATCGGCGTGCGCCAGCGCGATCACCGTTTCCTTGTCGGCATCACTGGCAACTGAAATACGACCACGCAGCTTGCCGTTAACCTGCAATACGATATCGATTTGCTCCGAACTCAGCGCGGATTCGTCAACGTTTGGCCACGGTACGTCGATCAGCGCAGTCTTGTGGCCAAGTACCGACCACAATTCGTGACAAATATGCGGCACCATCGGCGACAGCATGAGCACGACAGCCTCAAGTGCCTCCTGAATAACGCCTCGCTTCCCAACTGTGTCGTATTCAGCCTTGCTCACCGCATTCAGCAATTCCATCGACGCCGCAACCGCAGTATTGAACGTGTAGCGACGGCCTATATCATCACTGATCTTGGCAATTGTCTGGTGCGTCTTGCGGCGCAAATCCTTATTCGCCGTTGCCAGTTCTTCGTCGGAATTTTCGTCGCCGGCCGCTCGTTCCACATGCGTGTGTACCGCGGTCCAAAAGCGCTTGAGAAACCGAAAACTCCCTTGCACGCCATCGTCTGACCATTCCAGGGCCTGCTCGGGCGGTGCCGCAAACATCATGAACAGACGCACTGTATCAGCGCCATATTTTTCAATGAGTTCCTGCGGATCGACGGTGTTGCCCTTGTTCTTGGACATTTTCGCACCGTCTTTCAGCACCATGCCCTGAGTCAGCAGATTGGTGAACGGCTCTGACACATCGGTGAGACCTTCATCGCGCATGACACGCTGAAAAAACCGCGAATACAGCAAGTGCAGAATGGCGTGTTCGACGCCACCAGTGTACTGATCGACCGGCGTCCAGTAAGCCGCACGCTCATCAAGCATGACATCGTCGTTATCCGGGCACGCGTAGCGCGCGAAATACCAGGACGACTCCACGAACGTATCAAATGTGTCTGTTTCACGTCGTGCCGGCTTGCCACACTTCGGGCACGGCGCGTTAATAAATTCGGGGATGTCATGAAGTGGCGAGCCATGACCCGTAAACTCGACATCCTCGGGCAATACGACCGGCAATTGATCTTCAGGCACCGGAACGGCGTCGCAATCATCGCAATAGATGATGGGAATCGGTGTTCCCCAGTAACGTTGCCGCGACACACCCCAATCTCGCAGACGATAGTTGATCGTTCGTTTGCCGCGGCCCGCTTTCTCGAAGAAATCGGCAATGCCGTTGAAGGCGGCGTCAAAGTCCAGCCCATCGTAGTCGCCCGAATTTACCAGTACGCCTCGTTCGAGATACTCGCCGTCATTAACGTCGACCGCACTGCCATCCGCCGGCGCAATCACTTGCTTGATCGGCAAACCGTGTTTTTTCGCAAATTCCCAGTCGCGCGCGTCGTGTCCCGGAACCGCCATTACGGCACCGGTGCCATAACTCATCAAGACAAAATTCGCGACCCAAAGCGGCACTTCCTCGCCCGTCAGCGGATGCGTTGCGACAATGCCCAACGGCATGCCTTTTTTCTCCATCGTTTCGAGCGTCGCTTCAGCCGCGTCGGTTTTTTTGCAGTCTTCTATGAATGCGGAAATATCCGGATTGCCCGCGGCCGCCTTAACCGCTAACGGATGTTCTGCGGCAACCGCCATATAAGTAACGCCGAACAACGTGTCGGGACGTGTTGTGAATACGGTCAACGGCTCATCGTCGCCGACAACATCGAACGACAACTCCAAACCCTCCGAACGGCCAATCCAATTGCGCTGCATTGTTTTGACCGAGTCCGGCCAGCCCGGCATGCGATCCAGTTCATCAAGCAGCTCGTCGGCGTACGCCGTGATCTTCATGAACCATTGTGGAATTTCACGGCGCTCAACCAACGCGTCGGAACGCCAACCACGCCCATCGATCACCTGCTCATTGGCCAATACTGTCTGGTCTACCGGATCCCAATTTACGACCGAATTCTTGCGATACACGAGTCCTTTCTCGAACATCTTCGTGAATAACCATTGTTCCCAACGATAATATTCGGGGCGACAGGTTGTGACCTCACGACTCCAGTCGTAGGCATAGCCCAGGCGCTGCATTTGCACGCGCATGTCCTTGATGTTCTCGTAAGTCCACGCGGCCGGTGGCACGCCACGCTTGATCGCTGCATTTTCGGCCGGCATGCCGAATGCGTCCCAACCCATCGGCTGCAAGACGTGCTTGCCCTGCATGCGTTGATAGCGGGCGATAACATCGCTGATCGTAAAGACCCGAACATGCCCCATGTGCAGCTTGCCGCTGGGATACGGAAACATCGTCAGGCAGTAAAACTTCTCTTTACTGTCGTCTTCTTTGACCTCGAATCGCTGTGAATCATCCCAATGCTGCTGCGCATTGGTCTCCACAATTTCGGGGTTATACGGGGTACTCATGATGGCGGGTTCAGTTTCGGCTCGCGAAAACCGAGAAGACTACATTAAGATGCGCGCGACCGCAGCCAGAAGCCAATCAGTACAAGGCAGCAGAGGCTAATAATTGGCCAATTTCCGAAGCGGGCATAGATCGTTGCACCGCTCCTAGGCTCGATGTCCATGGTCATCTGAACGGCTTCAAACTGGGCTCCGAGCTGCAGGATCTTGCCACTAGCGTCGATAAAGGCGCTGATTCCGGTGTTCGTCGCACGAATCGTAGACCGGCCAGCTTCGAGCGAACGCATTCGGGCGATCTGCAAGTGCTGGTGCGGTGCGATCGAATCACCGAACCAAGCGTCGTTACTGACGTTAATCAATAGTGCAGCGTCTGCGAGATCGTTCACAAACAAAGCGCCATAGGAATCTTCATAGCAAATAGCAACCAGCAACTTGGTGCCGTCGGACATTTCGAGCAGCGCCTGCTGATCAGCGCCTGGCTTCAAGTCACTAAACGGCAGGTTCATCATGCGCATCCACTCACGCACCGTCGCCGGCACCGGAAAGTACTCGCCGAACGGCACGAGGTGCCGCTTTCTGTAGACCTGACGGTCGCGTCCATCGGCGAGGATCACACTGTTGTAGATACTCACTTCGTCACTGGGCGAGAATTCGCGCTCGAGGATGCCGAAGAGAATCGTCTGTCGATTTCGTTTGCTGATTTCCTGTATCGAATCGATGTAAGCCACTTCACGATCGCTCACCGATGGGATCGCGACCTCGGGCCAGACAACGAGCCGACTGTCCGCATGTGCCAGCGTTGTATCGCGGTAATAATTCTTGGTCGGTTCACGCTCCTCAATTAGCCATTTACGCTCCTGCGATACGCCTGCCTGAAGGATTGTCGTCCTGATCGCGGCGCCACTTGTTTGCGTCCATTCGATCGATGTCATCGCCGCGCCACCTACCCACGGCAACAAGAAGATGCTCAGCGCAATCCAGCGTTGTCTCCCGCCAAGCATGATTGCCAACAGTAATGCCGCCGCACTGATAAGCAACATGGTCGAGACACCGTACACGCCCAGTATGGGCGCCCAGCCGGACAGCACAGTGTCGATCTGACCATAGCCCAGTGACATCCACGGAAAACCGCTCAGGAACCAGCCGCGCAACCACTCAACGAGCGTCCAGCCAGCCGGGGCGATAGCCACGATCCACCACGGATTCTGCCGCGCCAGGCGTCCGATGAGCCAGGCCGTTCCAGCCAGGTACAGCGCCATAATTAGCGTCAGAAAAATGACCAGCAGGCCGCCGATCCACCACGGCGCATTTCCAGGCCCGGTCACCGACAGATAGATCCAATAGGTGCCACACAGAAACAAACCGATACCGAACCAGAAACCATGCTGCGCTGCTGCGCGATTCGACATAGTCAGACACGCATAGAGGAATGGCAGCAACAGAATCGGCGCCAATGGCCACAGCCCAAAAGGTTCGAATACAGTCGTAAACAGACAGCCGAGCCCGAAGAATATTGCTCGACTCACACCTTAGCCGTTTCGCTGAACCTGCAGCGCATCAACACGGCGCTTGTCTGCCGTAACAATCACGAATTCAAAATCGCCTAACTCGACTTTTTCGCCACGACGCGGCAAGCGGCCGAGTTCGTGCATTACGAGACCGCCAATCGTGTCGTACTCTTCGTCGCTAAATTCGCACTCGAAAAACTCATTGAAGTCTTCGACACGGGTCAGCGCACGAACCGCGAAACAGGGTCTGCCATTGCGATCGCCATCAGGGCGAATAAATGCTGCCTCTTCGTGATCGTGTTCATCATCGATTTCGCCGACGATTTCTTCAAGCACGTCTTCGATCGTTAGCAGTCCAGCGACACCGCCGTATTCATCGACGACCAGCGCCATATGATTGTGGCTTTGTCGAAACTCCTTGAGCAGCGCATTTAGTCGTTTGGATTCGGGGATGACGGATGCGGGCCGCAGCAACTTTTGCAGAGGCACTTCGTCAGAGTCGTCGCTTCCGAAGTAGCGCAGCAAGTCCTTTGCCAATAACACACCGAGCACTTCGTCGCGATCTTCACCAATAACTGGAAAGCGCGAGTGTCCGGATGTGATGATGACTTTGAGAATGTCATCAAAGTCTTCTTCGATGTCTATAACGACCATTTGCGAACGCGGCACCATGACTTCACGTACCTGCGTTTCGGAGACTTCGAGCACGCCGCTCAGCATGCTTTTCTCTTCCGCATCGATATCGATTTCGGATTGATGAATCAGGTCTTGAATTTCTTCGCGGCTCCAGGGTTCACCGGTAATCGCTCGCTTGAGTCGCGCGAACAATCCGGAACCGCCTGGGCCGTTGGTACTTGGAGGTTTGTCACTCATTGAAACTGGATCTGTATCCCGTTGCAGGACAGCCTATTGTAGCAGCTTGTCATTGTGGGCTGGCATACGGATCGGCTATGCCACGCGATTCGAGGATCGCCGCCTCCAGATGCTCCATTTCTTCGGCCTGTTTGTCCTCGCCATGGTCAAAACCCAACAGGTGCAGCGCACCGTGAATCAGCATGTGAGCCCAATGATCAGCCAAGGGTTTCGCCTGCCGCAATGCTTCGTCACGCACAACTGAGGCGCAAATGACGATATCTCCCATCTGCTGCGCGGCGCCGGGTGGCAGTCCTGTTATGTCGCCAGCCGGAAACGACAACACATTCGTCGCCGAGTCTTTATTGCGGTACAGCTGATTCAGTGTCTGGATCTCGGCCTCACCGACAACTCTGACGGCGAAATCAATCTCCCCGCCGGGCAAACGGCCGGAGCGACTTGCTGCAAGCTCTACCCAGTCCTGAATGGCTTGGGCATCCGGGACACCGGCGTCCTCACAAGCGAACTGCACGTCAACCGTCATTACCATCCGCCTCATAGGCCTCGACAATACGCCGTACCAACGGATGGCGAACGACATCCTTGGGCGAGAACATCGTAAAGCCTATGCCTTCGACATCTTCCAGAATGCGCATGACATCCTTGAGACCCGATACCTGACGATCAGGCAGATCAATTTGCGTAATGTCGCCCGTCACCACGGCGTGTGATCCGAAACCGATTCGGGTAAGGAACATCTTCATTTGCTCAACACTCGAGTTCTGCGCTTCGTCGAGAATGACGAATGACTCGTTCAGTGAACGACCGCGCATGAACGCAAGTGGTGCGATCTCGATGATGTTGCGTTCTATCAGGCGCGTTACGTGTTCAGCCCCGACCATATCGTAGAGAGCGTCGTACATCGGTCGCAGATACGGATCCACTTTTTGCGACATGTCGCCGGGCAGGAAGCCGAGACGCTCACCCGCCTCGACCGCCGGACGCACCAAGACAATGCGCCGCACTTCCTCGTTACTTAATGCTTCGATTGCGCAGGCGACCGCCAGGTAGGTCTTGCCGGTACCGGCCGGGCCGATTCCAAATGCCAGATCATTTTTTCGAATGCTCTGCACATACGCCGTCTGATTGGCGCCTCGTGGCCGAATCATCTTGCGTTGCGTTTGAATCGCTACGTCATCGCCGTCGCTCAAGTCAGAATTAGCTGACGCAAGTTCACCATCGTTCATTTGCGACTCCTGCAACATCATGTGTACACGTTCGGGATCCAGACGCTCGTCGCTCGTCAACGCGAACAGAGACAACAGCAGATCACCGCCTGCTTCAGCTGCACCGGGCGGCCCGGTCACGCGAAAACGATTTCCACGACTGGCAATATCTACATTCAGACGGCGTTCTATTTGTCGCAGGTGTTCGTCGAACTGGCCGCAAAGATTGGCCAAGCGACTATTGTCGGCGGGCTCGAGGACTATGTCCCGAGATATCTGGACAGCATTCAAAGTACGTCAAAGATTACCGCGATGAACACGGCTTGGGAAGTAGCAACACGACGTTTATTGGACGAGTCGTCCGCGCAAGGAATTCGGTAGCGCCTCGGTTATGACAACATCCATGAACTGGCCAATGCAGGACGGGTCTGCATCAAAGTTCACCCAGCGCATGTTTTCCGTTCTGCCGGCAACCTGGTTTGCGTCTTTCTTGGACGTTTTCTCAACCAACACACGTTGCGTTGTGCCCACCATGCGTTGGCTGATCTCTTGCGCTTGCTGATTGATACGGGTTTGCAGGAGTTGCAATCGCTGTTTCTTAACATCCATCGGTGTGTCATCAGCGAGCCCGGCGGCCGGCGTGCCTGGACGCGCGCTATAGATGAAGCTGAACGACTGATCGAAGCCGATATCAGCAACCAGATTCATGAGCGCCTCGAAGTCGTCGTCCGTCTCCCCTGGGAAGCCGATGATAAAATCCGATGACAGCGAGATGTCGGGCCGCGCTTCCCTCAATTTTCGGATTTTTTGTTTGTACTCAAGCACCGTGTGGCCGCGCTTCATTCTTGCGAGGATACGATCCGAACCATGTTGCACGGGAAGATGCAGATAATTTGCTAGTTTGGGAACTTCAGCATAGGCCTGAATCAGGCTGTCGGTGAATTCAACCGGGTGTGACGTGGTAAAGCGAATGCGTTCAATGCCATCAATCGCGGCGACGTAATAGATAAGTGTGGCCAGGTCCGCAATTTGACCATCGTGCATCGGACCGCGAAACGCGTTGACGTTCTGACCCAGCAGATTGATTTCACGTACGCCCTGCGTCGCGAGCGTAGCGCATTCAGCGATGACGTCGTCGAATGGCCGGCTGATCTCTTCGCCGCGTGTATACGGCACCACACAGAAGCTGCAGTACTTGCTGCAACCTTCCATGATGGACACAAACGCCGTCGGCCCTTCCGCACGCGGTTCCGGCAAGCGGTCGAACTTCTCAATTTCCGGAAATGAAATGTCCACGACTGAAGCATTTTTTTCGTTGGCGCTCTCAATGAGCTCAGGCAAGCGATGCAAAGTTTGTGGACCGAATACGACGTCGACATAGGGCGCGCGCTCGGCAATTGCGGCACCTTCCTGGCTCGCAACGCAACCACCAACACCGATCATTACGCCCGCGCGTTTTTCTTTTAGCGGGCGCCAACGGCCCAGCGCCGAAAAAACTTTTTCCTGCGCTTTCTCACGAATCGAACAGGTATTCATCAACAGCAGATCGGCTTCGTCAACGTTGTCGGTGACTTCATAGCCATGCGACTCACGCAGGACATCTGCCATCTTGTCCGAGTCGTACTCGTTCATCTGGCAGCCCATCGTTTTGATGAAAAGCTTTTTGCTCACTGGTCTCTCAGGAGGCACGGAGCGCCTCCGCCAACACGACGCTGGCTAGAACGGGATGTCGTCGTCGAAATCATCGGGGCCCGGTTGCGGCGGTGCACTCGATGGAGCCGAACTTGACGAGGAGCTCATCGGCGCTGATCCGCCACCGCTACCACCGCGTCCGCCGAGCATCTGCATTTCGTCGGCAATGATCTCCGTCGTCCATCGGTCCTGGCCACTTTTGTCCTGCCATTTTCGAGTGCGCAGTTTGCCTTCGATGTAGACCTGCGATTCCTTGCGAAGATACTCCGCAGCGATTTCGGCGAGACGATTGAACATGGCGACTTTGTGCCACTCGGTGCGATCTTTTTGTTCACCGGTCGCCTTGTCTTTCCAACTTTCGTTTGTCGCAACCGTAAGATTGGTCACTGCCGATCCACTTGGCATATAACGCGTCTCAGGATCTCCTCCGAGATTGCCGACAATGATAACTTTGTTAATTCCGCGGGCCATGAGCTGTCCCCTGTCTGATTTTTTTGGTTGATCCTCGCGGCTGCGGTGCCGATGAGGGTCGCCTATTGTAGAGCCTGATGGGCGATTTACCAGCCCACTTTCTCGGTTTCCGCACTACTTTTCGCCGGTCTCCTTTTTGAAGCCGGAGGCGGCGAGCCAGATCCCCGCCAGCAGTGCGCAGACAATAAAGACGTCCGCCGGACGCTCAGCGCCGAGGAAACGACCGCCGATCAAGCCGCCTACAAAGGCCCCCAGGAACTGCGAGCTCGAAAAAACGCCCAGACTGGCGCCACGAGCATGGCCATCTGAAAGGATCGACAGGCGTGCTGGCAGGCCCGCCTCAAGAAAATTGAAGCCGGCGAAAAATAGCGCCAGCGCTATAAATACGGGTGTAACGGCAAATGCGGCAAACGCAAGAACCAGCAGCCCCGCCAGCAACAGAAGCACGGCCACGCCCAGGGTTGCCGATTTGCCCTGCCGTTCGTCACGCAGGATCAATGGCACGGTGCCCAGCAGTGAGACGAACAAGGCTCCCACATACACTTTCCAATGCGCGGTAACCGGCAATCCAAGCGTGTTCGTAAACAGGAATGGCAACGCGACGAATGTCGCCGTCAGAATCGCGTGTAACAGAAAAACGTAAAAATCGAGGCGCAGCAATTCGGAGCGAAGTGCAGGTCTGATATTCCAGGCATGCGCCGCAACTGGACGTTCGATGTCAGCCGGAATCAGGCCCATCAATGCGGCGCCGAGAACCGCCAGCAATGCCCCGATCCAGAACAGCGACGAGACGCCCGAGTAGGCAGCAATCGCCGGACCGACAATCAGCGCGATGACGAATGAGAGACCAATGCCGATGCCAAAGACGGCCATCGATCGGGTCCGAACCTGCTCGCGGGTGGCATCCGCGATCATCGCGGCCAGGGTTGCCGATATCGCTCCGCCGCCCTGCAGCAACCGACCCGCAATGACAGTGTGGATCGTATCGCCCATCGCCGCCACGATGCTGCCGATCGCGAATACGAATAGCCCGCCAATTATCACGGGACGCCGTCCGATGCGATCTGACAACATGCCCAGCGGAATCTGCAGCCCGGCCTGCGTCAGTCCATACGCTCCGACCGCGAGCCCGATCAGCATCGGTGTTGCCCCTTCCAGGCTTGCCGCATACAACGACAACACGGGAAGCAGTGCGAACAGCCCAAACATCCGCAACATCGCGATTAGCGCAGCTACGCCAACAACTCGTTTCTCAGAGGACAGCATCGTGGCCGATTCGCCGCGGGATTGGGTTTGCATTGAAGGCACTCTTTGCGCCGGAGTCACAGGGCGGCGTATATTAGCAGGTTGGTCGGCGTTTACTGAATCACACTATGAAATCTATCGATATCCGCGGTGCGCGAACGCACAATCTTCGCAACCTCGATTTGAGCTTGCCGCGCGACAAGCTGATTGTGTTTACCGGCCTGTCGGGCTCCGGCAAGTCCTCGCTCGCGTTCGATACGATTTATGCAGAAGGCCAGCGCCGCTACGTCGAATCCTTATCGGCCTATGCCCGTCAGTTTCTATCAATGATGGAAAAGCCGGACGTCGACCACATCGATGGATTGTCGCCCGCGATTTCGATCGAGCAAAAGTCCACATCGCACAACCCTCGCTCAACGGTCGGTACCGTCACGGAAATTCACGACTATCTGCGCTTGTTGTACGCCCGCGCCGGCACGCCAAAGTGCCCGGACCACGACACCGATCTTGAAGCCCAGACCGTCAGCCAGATGGTTGATCAAGTGCTGGCTTTGCCAGAGGGCACCCGCCTGATGTTGTTGGCACCGGTCGTCGCCGATCGCAAGGGCGAACACGTCCAGCTGATGTCTGACCTAATGGCACAGGGGTTCATTCGCGCCCGAATTAATGGCGAAGTTTATGAACTCGACCAACCGCCGACGTTGGACTTGCGGAAGAAGCATCGTATCGATGCGATCGTTGATCGTATAAAAGTCAAAGACGATATCCGTCTGCGCCTCGCAGAGTCGTTCGAAACAGCGCTGCGCCTTGCCGATGGTGTCGCGCGCATCGCGTACATGGACGACCCGACTGCCGAAGAAATCGTGTTCTCGGATCGCTTTGCCTGCAATATTTGCGGCTACAGCCTGACCGAGCTAGAGCCACGCCTGTTTTCCTTTAACAACCCGTCGGGGGCATGTCCGACTTGTGACGGCCTCGGCGTAAAACAGTTTTTCGACCCCGATCGCGTGGTCGTAAATCCAGACCTCTCGCTGGCAGGCGGTGCCATTCGTGGCTGGGACCGCAAGACAACGTATTACTACCAAATGGTGACGAGTCTCGCGGCCCACTATGGCTTTGACATAGAAACTCCGTTTTCAGAACTGCCAAAGAAGCTCCAGAACGTCGTTTTGCACGGCAGCGGCGGCGAGAAGATCGATTTCTTCTACGAAAACTCGCGCGGCATGCAAATCAAAAAACTGCACCGCTTCGAAGGCGTATTGCCAAATCTGGAGCGCCGCTATCATGAAACGGAGTCCGGCGCCGTTCGTGAAGAACTCGCTAAATTTCTGAACAGCCAGGACTGCCCGGACTGTGGTGGAACGCGTCTCAATCGCGCAG
>JBPCYB010000090.1:0-22524 GCA_051007995.1 Woeseiaceae bacterium
GAATTGGCCAATCCCGTGCCGTCGATGACAGCGCTGGAGTTTATTGGTTTCGATCCATCGCACTGGCACGACTTCGCTGGACCGTTGCATCAAATGTCCTTCTCAGCGGACGGTAGCGAGGAAAGAGCACAGTCACTGGTTGACATCGGCAAGATGGATGAGCGAATTGCGACTGCGATAGCGGAGCGTCGTGAGTCGCCACGTGACGATGCGATCACGCACCTGATTGATTACGAAAGAGATGGCGTACGCTTTGATGACGAAGAACTACATGGCCTCGTCAAAATGCTGCTGTTTGGTGGGCTCGATACGACAATGGCGGCAGCGAGCAACATGTTGCTGTACCTGAGCGAACACCCGGATCTCAGACAGCGATTGATCGATGATCCTGCACGATTACCCAATGCGATCGATGAGTTTCTGCGTTTTGAAGCGCCCGTGCATGCATTCGCCCGTAACGTGACGGTGGATACGGAAATTGGCGGCCAGCCGATTCGTGCAGGTGAAAAGGTTTACATGCTGTGGGCGTCGGCGAATCGAGACCCCGATCAATTCGAAAGTCCTGACGTGGTGAATTTCGATCGTGAGTCGAATCGGCATCTGACGTTCGGCATCGGTGCGCATCGTTGCCTCGGCGCGCAGTTGGCGCGAATGGAATTACAGATCATGCTTGAGGAAATATTGCGGCGTATTCCGGACTTCGAGATCGATACAGACAAGGTCAGGCATCCGACAAGTGTGACTATCATATGGGGACGAACTGCGCTGCCGACCACCTTTACGCCAGCGTCGGTAGACCAGCGATGAGGTATACAACGTTTCTCCTGGATCTTGACCACACACTGTTCGACACGGAAGCCTCCGAAACAGCTGCTTTCGAGCAGACCATGTCAGCGGCTGGCGTCACTGATGCAGAAAGCCACTGGGCGGCATACCAGAGAATAAATCTCGAACTGTGGGCTGCAGTTGAGCGCGAGGAAATTCAGCCACAAGTTGTACGCACGCGCCGCTTCGAGTTGTTCGTTGCAGAACAAGAGCTGGATGCTGATCCGCAGCGGATGGCCGATGATTTTGTGACCGGCCTGGGGATGAATGGTGACCTGTATGCTGGCGCGCGCGAGGTGCTCGAACACCTGAGCGAGCGAGCCTCGCTGGGTATGGTGACGAATGGACTCAGTGAGGTACAGAGAACGCGAATAGAGAGACTGGGCTTGGATGACTACTTTGACGCAATCGCCATTTCGGCGGAAATTGGTGCCGCGAAGCCAGGCACCGAGATTTTCGATATCGTATTCGAATCGATGAAACGTCCGACCAAGAAATCCGCCGTCATGGTTGGCGACAATCTGTCAGCCGACATACAGGGCGGCGTCAATTTCGGCATAGCAACTTGTTGGTACAACCCGCACAGCCGATCAGTCAATGCGGCCGATTCGATTAACCACGAAATTCGCGAATTGCAGGAACTAAAGGACCTCGTCGTCTGAGGCGCCAAAGCCAGTTCTTGCGCCGAGCAACTCGGGCGGTGTTGGCAAGTCGCCTTCAGTACGAGGCCACGCGATAGGGTGGCCAGGGCCGGCGATCAGTTCGCCGTTATCTATATTGTCGCGGTCCAGTGAAAAGTACTTCTCGTCGCGTGCGCTGCGACGACAGCCATCGGCCATATACGCCATCGTGAACACTCGCCGTGTCGCATCGGTGTCATTGGCGTCCGCTGCGTGAATCGTGCAGGCGTGATGAAAAATCGCTGATCCCTTTGGCGCGTCGACAGGGACCAATGGCAAACCGGCGATTTGCGGTTCCTGCAGCAGATCGACTTCTTCGCCGCCGTGCAATTGACCGATATCGACGAACTCGGTGTAGCCAATCCGGTGCGAACCCTGAACGTAGCTCATCATGCCGCCGCCCGCATGCACATCCTGAAACGGAATCCAGACTGACACCAGGTCCTGTCGGTCGACCGGCCAAAACGGATAGTCGAGGTGCGCGTCAGTTTTGCGACCGCCCGGTTCCTTGTACAACGCCTGGTCATGCCAGAGTCGAACAGTGTCGGTTTGTAGCAGCGCTGCAGAGGCAGCGCAAAGTTTCGGGTGAAAGGTGAACGGACTGACGTCAGGCCGGTCTTCCCACAAGCGCATACATTGCACAAAGGTCTGCTCGTAGAGATTCTTGTCGGTCAGGCTACGAGCGTCGTCCCGCGTGCGGTATTCCACAGCAGCATCGACGGCCTTTCCAAATCCGTCGAGTTCCTCTTCTGTAAAGAAATCTTCGACAATCAAAAAACCGTCGGTTTGAAATTGATCGATCTGTGCTTGTGTCAATCCGGAACGTTCGATGGCAGAGGTCATAAATGTGCTTCTATTCGCTAGTCTTGATAAGAAAGTAGTGCTCTGTAGATACGTGCATTCAGGCGAGCCCCGGTGATGCCTGTGTGTAGCTCTGCAACATGTGGCTCGTCCTCGATGTCGAGAATGCCGGAAATGGACGACCCCGTCAGTCCGCGAATACCGAGACTCCAAGCCATCGACGGAATGTCCAGAATGAAGTAGTGGTATAGCTCACGCCAGCTTCGTTCTCTGGAGCGAAACAGATGGTCAAGAAACGAAGCGTCGAAATGCGAGTTGAACGCGACCATCATGATGTTGCGATCACCCGCAACATTCGTGTGAAACAGGACCATGCGGTCAATGGCATCGTCGACCGACAATGCTCCAAGTTCTTGCCAGCGATCCTCGTCAAAAGCGTTCACAGCGCGAGCGCCGTCGCTCGTGCGCTCAGGGTGTTCTGGCTGGATGCGAACAAACAGCTCATCGAGTTCGCTACCATCGAGATCTGTGATGACAATGCCGATGTCGATCATCTCATGATGGCCGGGTGTCAGGCCGGTGGTTTCAACGTCAACAAACGCCAACAACCAATCGTCCGCGCTCTCATCAGGCCAGCGCAGCTCCTGGGCAGTTGCGTTAGTCACCAGCATGACCATAGCGGTAACAACAAATGCTCGACGGCGCATTATTAGTGGCCTAGTTACAGAGTTCGTAGTGATCGCAAACAAACTGACGAGTTTCAGGCATCGCACCGAGGCGCTCGGTACCGTACTTTTGCATGCTGCGCTCGAATCTCGCCATTCGTTCGTCGAAGGTCTGCAATAGTTTCTTCTTTGTCGAAGCATCAACGAAGGCGTACTCGAGTGAATTTCGACTTAGCATCCTGACCTCGTCCCATGAGAGATTGAATTCGGTGACGGCGACGAAAAATTCGTCACTCATCGTGGAATCCCACATGCCACGATCGTCTGTCGACAGGGCGACGGGGATGCCGGTTCGTAAATATTCAGGAAATGGATGCTCGTCGAATGTGTTGACGTAGTTCAACAACAAATTGCTGATGAGATTGATCTCTACGAGGTATGGGCCATGCCGCATCAGACGCATTGTGTCATCGTCGGTGATCAGGTTGTTGCCATGACCGATCCGATCTGCGCCAAGCAAAAGGGTGTCACGCACATGCGAATTTGGCTCGTCGACCTCGCCAGCATGAATTGACAGTTTGACGCCAGGGTACTGTCGGCGCAGGTCGCGCAACGTTTCCAGAAAGCGCAGTGGATAGCCTTTGTCATTATCTTCGCGGCCAACCATATTCACAGCGACAAACAGGTCGCTGTGGTCGTGCACGAATTTGTACAAGTAGCGGAGGTGTTCTTCAGCTTGCGGCAAGAATCGCAGAATTGAAATTTGCATGCGTACATCGACGCCGGTCGCAATGGCGTCAGCCTGTTGCAATCGCTCGCGCATGATTTCGACAGATTGTTCAGCCGATATCGGTGTGCCATCGGCAGTTCGCATTCCCGCGATCGAGATCTGCGTTTCAAGGTAGGTCACACCTTCGGCACCGAAAGCCTGCATATTTAGAAATAGTGTCTCAGCCTGGATCCAGGGGTTCCAGCCCAATGCATTCATGCGCGGCCAGTGCGTGCCGAAGAATTCGTCGCGACCTTCGTAATCCTTGTCGAGGCGAATGCTGTCCAGCCAGGCCGATTTCTCGTCGTCGTTGAGATCTTGCAGCAATTTGTATTCACGCTTTTCGCAATCGCTTAAGCGTTCATAATCTATCGCCATGATATTGCGGAACATCAGATAGTAGGGGTCACTGCCATATTGGTTGTGGCCGTAGTCCGCACAATTTTCGATGCGTACTTTGGTGTAATACTCGTAGCCGCGTTCTTTTTCTGCCAACGCCAGGTCGTATAGCCATTCGGAAAAATTCGATCCGGACAGATGGTTGTGCAGATCGCCACCTTTCGGCATGTAATACAGCACTCGATACAAATCTTCGGCGTTACCGGACTGTTTGATGTCGTCAAACCAGTCTGCATTTGTCAATGCAGAAAGCATTAGCAAAATCAGCGTGGCCAAAATCCTCATCGCACATACTCCTGGTCGAATTTGGGACGCAGCGGATCGTTCGTAATTGATGCCAGATGTTTAGCTGCTTCCTGCATAAGTTGCTCGGTCCGCGCAGCTTCAGAATTTATCAGATTAAAAAACTCCAGCGGATCATCGGCGAGGTTATACAACTCGCGCGGCAGCCGATCCCGGTCCAGGAGTAATTTCCAGGAGCCGTTGCGAATAGCGAATTCATTGTCCGACACGGAATCGAGCGCCCAGAAAAGGCTGCGCTGCGGCAGGTCACCTCCGCTGAAAATCGTCTGAATGTCTATGCCGTCAATCGCGCGGTCGTCGGGCACTTCACCACCGCCAATATTCGCGAGCGTGACGAACAAGTCCATGCCGATAACCTGCGCATCCGATACCGAATTTGCTGTTGTGACGCTCGGGTAGCGGATGATCGTCGGAACGCGAATGCCGCCTTCGTAGAGATAATGTTTGCGACCACGAAAGCCGCCGGTGCTGCCGTAGGCATTCACTTCCCACCAATTGATCCAGTTTGACGTGACGGCACCGTTGTCGCTCGAAAAAACCACGACCGTGTTGTCGTCCAGCTTGTTGGCATGCAGCCAGTGCAGAACGCGACCCAATTGAGCGTCCATGTAGGTGATATTCGCGTAGTACTCCCCTGGGCCTCGCGGTATGAGCATCTCTTTCGGCGGTTTTGTGCCACCGTTCGGAATCGGGACGATCTCGCCGGACGAGAATTCTTCGTACAGCGCATTGTATTCAGGCGGGTTTGCGAATGACGTGTGCGGTTCGGCCATGCTCAGGTACATGAAGAACGGTCGGTCGCCGTCGCGATCGGCCAGCCAGCGTATTGCCTCTGAGGCGTACAGATCGGCCGTGTAACCGTCCTGCGCCGGCAGCGCAGTCTTGTTACGGAAGACATTGGTTGGATTGTGATTGTGTGGCAGCTGGTACGCGTTGTGTCCGTAGTAGTAGTCAAATCCCTGGTCGGTTGGCTGCGGTTCTGTCTCGCTGCCAAGATCTGAATTCAAATGCCATTTGCCAATGTGCGCGGTATCGTAACCAGCGTCCCGCAATACTTCGGCGAGCGTTATTTCTTCGTCTCGCAAATAGACGCCACTGTCATGCGGAATCCAGCTTTCGACACCGGTACGGTAAGGGTGGCGACCTGTTAACAGCCCCGCCCTGGATGGCGAGCACAGTGCAGATGGCGCGTAGTAACTTGTAAGTCGAAGGCCGTCCGCCGCAAGTGCGTCAATATTCGGCGTCTGCAATACCGGATGGCCGTAACTTCCGAGATCACCGTAGCCGAGATCATCAACGTAGATAAGCAGGATGTTTGGTGACGCAGGCGGTTGTGCAAAACAACCAATCGATAGCAACAGTGCGGATAACAATAGAAGCGTTTTCATAGGGCCCTTTTGATTCTTGGAAGTAGTGGCCAAAAGGTCCCGCCTGGCGGGACCACCCGCATAGTACTGCAAACATTCTTAAGACTGCGAACAACGGATATCTGTTGATAATTTACAACACCGCAGATAAATAATTTATGCACCTGAACGAGTCGTATAAGTCATTCGAGGTATATGAAATAGATGATTGATAAATAACAAAAAACAACAGATTAGAGGGGCAAAGTCTGACGGGACTTGAAAGCCATACGGCAAGCATCGATTGAAACTGCTGAATAGGCGTGGTATCTAACACACGTCAATAATAATAATCCCGCAGAGTGCTCCGGTTACGCGGCTTACGAGAGATTCAAGAACGACTTTCATATCGTGTGAGCGAGTCTGGCTGACGGTTATTTTAACAATCACGCTATCGAGGATATTCGAATGAAGTGTGCAAGAAAAAGTTTAGGGGTCGTTTGTTCCGCAATGCTTTTAGCGATTGCCGTATCAGTGCCAGTCGCACTGGTTAGTACAGACGTAGCTGCGCAAGAAATTACGGCCTCAATTCAGGGCACAGTATTGACGTCGGACGGCTCACCAGCTTCCGGCGTTGTCGCTACGGTTACCGACTCACGTGATGGGCGTCGCCAGGCGACGACCGCGGACGCGCGCGGTATTGTTCATTTTCGTTCAGTCAGTCCAGGCGGCCCATACACGGTACGCATTTCTGGCTCTGGCTATCAGGACCTGACGATTACTGACCTGTACACCGACGTTGCAGGAACATCCTCGTTTACTGTGTCGCTGGATAGTTCCGGTGCAAGCATCGAAGAAGTGGTCGTGACGGCAGCGCAGATTCAAACGATCGTTACGTCCTCCGGACCGAGCTCGTCCTTTTCTCTCGAGCAAATCACTGATATGCCGTCGACCACACGGCAGATTCGCGATGTTATCCGAATCGATCCTCGCGTCAGCATCGGCCAGACCGGCGATGGCGGCGACCAATCCGGTGCCATCAGCTGTCTCGGCGGATCCAGTCGTACCAACTCATTTACAGTTGACGGAGTACGAGCAACTGACGCATTCGGTTTGAATTTGTCGGGCAACCTCTCTCGATTCACGTTCCCGATTCCGTTCGATACGGTTGAAGCTGCAGCTGTAGAGTTTGCACCCGTCTCGGTCGAGTACGGCCAGTTTAGTGGCTGTAATGTCAACGTCGTAACGAAGTCAGGCGGTAACGAGTTCCATGGTGGTGGTTTCTACCTGTTAAACGACGATGGCATGACCGGTAGCAAGATTAACGGCAGTCAGTTTGATCAGGGTACGTTTGAGCGTGAAAACTATGGCTTCGATGTCGGCGGACCGATCTTTAAGGACAAGTTGTTCTTCTACGCGGCCTACGAGAAATTTGATACGGCTTCGACCAACCCGGTTGGTTCTGCGGACGACACCTCGTTCCCAAGAAACGATACGATTTTTACGACGGCTGAGCTGGACCAGATCAGAAATATCCTGATTAACCAGTATGGACGCGACCCTGGATCCGCGGTTCGTAATCTGCCGGTTGAATCTGAGCGTATCTTTGGTCGCTTCGACTGGAACATAAACGACGATCATCGTGCCGAAGTGAGCTACACCAGCGTCGAGGAATCTACAACAATCCGTGATGACATTGGTGGCGGCCGTGGCGAGTACACGTTCTCCGACAACTTCCATGCGCGCGGTTCGGATTCGGAAACGCTCGGTTTCCGCATTTATTCCGACTGGACAGATAATTTCTCGACGGAAGTTCGCTGGTCAACGCAGGAAGTTATCGATCTGCAGAACCCGGTAGGCGGCGGCGAGGCGCAAGATGCGAATCCGAAACCGCGTATTGCACTCGGTGGCAGTGGTCAGTTCGGCGGCGAGTTCTTCGGTCAGGAGTTTGTTAGTGGCCCGGGAACATTCCGCTCTGCGAACCAGCTTGGGACTGACAAGGATCAGTTGAAAATCAAGTTTGATTATCAGATGGGTGATCACCTTATAACAGGTGGTTACGAGCACGAAGCACTGGACGTGTTCAACCTGTTTATCATCAACGCGACTGGAACCGTGTTCTTCGGCGGCGCAGATTCGACCGAGATGATCGCCAACCTGGCTGCAGGTCAGGCATACGAGATTCGTTCCGGGGTGTCATTTACACGGGATCCGAATGATGCCGCGGCAAATTGGTCGCGAGACATCAACTCGGTGTTTCTGCAGGACAAATGGGACATCAACGACAACATGGAATTGACGTTCGGCCTGCGCTACGACTGGTACGAATCGAGTGATCTGCCTTTGGAGAATCCGAACTACGTCGCTCGTTACGGATTCACTAACCAGGTCGGTTTTGACGGCCTCGATATTTTGCAACCCAGAATTGGTCTGAACTACACGATGCCGGACAAATACGGTGATACCCGATTGTCGTTCGGCGTTGGCGTATTTGCGGGCAACGATCCAGCTGTCTGGTTCTCGAATGCCTACCAAAACTTCGGTGGTGCTTTGGGTGTAGGTGCAGCGACAGTCAGCTGTGGCGCTGCCGACCTCATGGTTCTTTCCAGTGGTAGTTTCCAGGGCATTCCTGAATGTGTGATCGATGCGGGTCAGCAACAGGCACTGAATAATGCGGGTACAGTTAATTCAAACGACCCGAACTTCGACTTGCCCAGCGTCACTCGTTACAGTTTTGGTGCTGAGCACAACACGCGAAGTGACTGGAACCTGAAACTGGACGTGATTTATGCTGACATGAAAGACCAGGTCGCGTTTGTAAATCTGGCGCTGAATCAAACCGGCACTGCACCAGACGGTCGTCCGATATATGAGTCAGTCGATGTGCTGCGAGCAGGCTGTAATGCCACGTTTAACGGCGTTCGCCAAGGCTATAGCGGCGTGACGCCGGAATGTATTGGTGGTAATGCGGACATATACTTCACGAATCAGCCGGGCGATGGCGGCCACACCTTCACGACTGCGCTGCAGGCCAGCAAGAACTTTGACTTCGACAGTGGTTGGTCTATGAACTTTGTTGGCGGCTATTCGTACAACCAGTCTGAAGTTGCTAATTCAGGTAGTTCCTTCACAGCGGCCGAGAATTTTCGAGCGGTAGTGGCGACCGATATCGTGAATCTGGACGTCGGTCCGTCATGGCGCAATACACCGCACAACTTCGTCATTAGCACGACCTTCTCCAAAGCATTTTTTGGCGACAATCGGACCAGCATTACGGCGTTTTTCCAACGACGTGCAGGTGCTGAGATAAGCCCGTTATTCACCGGCGATTACGCTGGAGAGATTGGCGATCCTGATGGCCGCACGCGTAGCATGCTGTACATCCCGACCGATGAGAATGATCCGCTGGTCAACTTTGCTCCGGGGTTCCAGACCGGCGCGTTCTTCAATTGGGTCGACAATAACAATCTGAAACGCGGCAGAATCCAGAAGAAGGGCGGGCTTGACACGAATTGGCAAACCGACCTCGATATTCGTATCCAGCAGGAAATTCCATTCTTCGGCGACTCAAAAGCGAAGATCTACCTCGACATTGAAAATGTGCTCAACATGATCAACGACGACTGGGGTGCGAAGAGCTACATCAATACTCAAGACGTCCCGTCTGGAGTTGGTGTAGTTGATGCGACGATCGATGCCGGTGGCGGTTCGTACACTTACACCAATTTTACAAACCCAAAAACTCTGCAGACCCCGGATACCTGGGACTCTCTGTATCGCGTTCAGATTGGAATCCGAGCTGACTTCTGATCGCACATCAAATGCGTGAAGGCTTTATGAAAGCCAGGAAAGGCGCTCCCTCACGGGGGCGCCTTTTTTTTGCACTAACACTATTGCTTGCCCTTGGTCTGGCTACTTCACACGCGCGAGCCGATGATCGCCCAAATATTATCGTCGTGATGGCTGATGACCATGCGCAGTGGGCACTTGGGGCTTACGGGCTCGAGCAAATCGATACTCCGAATATCGACTGGTTGGCGGATCAGGGCGTGCGCTTCGAAAACGCAATGTCACCGGCACCTGTGTGTTCAGCGGCGCGGGCGAGTTTTTACACGGGCAAAATGCCATCACAGCACGGTGTGCACGATTTTCTTAGCGAGAACGCCGATTTCGACGCGAACTGGCTGGCCGGCCAAACGCTGTTGTCTGAGCGTCTGCAAGACGCAGGCTACCGGACGGGCCTGTTCGGCAAGTGGCACGCGACGACCGACAGTAAGCCGCCGCAACCAGGTTTTGATCGCTGGTTGAGTTATGACCCTTACAAGGCCGGTTGGGAGAATCAGTATCATCACAGTGGCACGGTGAGTTTCTCCAATGACGGAGAGGACTTGAGTTACACCGGTGTGCAAGCGCGTTACCTGACTGAGGAGGCGATTCGTTTCATTGATGATTCTGCAGATCAACCGTTCTTCGTTAGCCTGAATTTCACCGAACCGCATGCGCCGTTTGCAGGTCTGCCCGAACGTCTCGTGGCGCGCTATCGATCTTTAGCTAGTGACATAGTCAGAGCTGGCGCATCGTCTGATTTGGCCGACCGTGGTTCGCGTACAACCGTGCCTGATGATCATGTTGAACAGCTCGCACAATATCTGGCCGCCGTTTCATTGATCGATGAGCAGGTCGGTCGATTGCTCGACGCTTTGCAAGGCCGGGACCTTCTCGACAACACCGTCCTTGTATACACCTCTGACCACGGCCTTCTCATGGGTCAGTACGGTTTGTACGGCAAGACCAACGCGACCAACCCCGCAAATTTCTATGAAGAGACGATTCGTATTCCGATGATTGTGCACGCGCCGGGCAGAATGCGCGGCGGGCAATCGCGCGGCGAATTGGTGGATTTGCTGGATTTGCATGCAACCATCCGCGAGTTCTCCCTGACCGAAACGGACGACGCGGAGTCGGGCCCGGGACACTCGCTTCGCCTGCTGCTGGAGGGCCGTCGAAATATCAATTGGCGAAAACTGCAGATGGCCGAGCGCGGCAATTTAAGAATGGTGACCGATGGTCGGTGGAAGTTGGTCCGCGAGTATCAGCGTGACGAGCGAGAGCTGCCGCTCGATCGTTGGTACGACCTGACGCACCCGTTTGGGGAACGACACGGTGTCGATTTACCCAGCGCTGCGGTTCGCGGTCGCCTCATGACCGAACTGGAACGGTTCTTCAGTCGTTACGAGACGGCGGAACACAGCGGTCGACTTATCTGGGACCAGCCGCCGCCCAATGCTCGAATGCGCGACGATCTTGCAGCAAATTAGCGGCTAATTTCTATTCCGCGGCCAGGTCGCGTTGCCTGCCAGACGTTGGCACTGGAATCTCGCGGTGTTTTCGAAAATATTCGATGGTCAACTCACCCAGCGGTTTGGTTTCGCGTATCAGACGTGCGCTACGAAAATCGTCAAAGTGATCGGCGCCGCCGGCGATGATCGCAGGCAACGCCACAGTGATCACGTCGTCAGCTTTGATGTCGACACCCTTGTGACGTAAAGAAACAAGACGTTCGCGTTCAGGTCGCGACGTATCGTAAACGACTTCGAGTCCCGACACTTGCAGCAGGCCGCGTAACAGCGTGAATGACTGTTCCATGACGCCGAACAATTTCTCGCCACTCATCTCAATGACAACGATTGGATCAATAAACGGATTGGTATCGAGAATATCGGCGACTTCGACGCTGCCTTTGGGGATGTCTTTGCGAATCGTGCCACCGTGGATCAAACCGATGTCCGCGCCGCTCATTTCGACAGCGATGTCGGCCAGCAAATTTCCAAGATCAGACTCATCGAAGTAGCGGCGATTGAGTCGCTCGGCCGTATGTCCGACGACTTCGGTGAGTTCCGGATACTTCGCGCGATAGGCAGCCATCTTGGCAACGATATCGGCATCGGGTTCCAACTGATCAGAATCAACCGTCACCAGCTTGCCGTCATATGCCTTTATTGTCCTGTTTGAACTGTCGAGTGTGAGTTGTAGAAAACCCAGATAGGTTGCCTGGCCGAATGTCTGCATGATCAAAGTACCGTTTACGGGGCTGACGACCGGGTCCCAGGTGCCAGCATCAGCATGTCCGCCGAACAAAACGTCGACACCTTCGACGGCATCCGCCAGTGCGATGTCCTTGTCGATATCGCGATCGAGTCGCGGATCGGCTTCGGCATCGGTTTGCATTGGTGCCGTGTGACCCATATGCGTCAGCGCGACGATAAGATCGACATCGTCGCGTAATTCGTCGACCGATTTCTGCAGAGCCTCGGCCTCGTCAATGATATCGAGTTCGTCGGTTGAGTATGGGCCAACCGCGGTAGTCCCAGCGTCCTGTCCGAGGATTCCGATTACGCCGATTCGCACTCCGTTGCGTTCGATGACTGTGTGACGTTGAGCGAACGGGTGGTCGGTGTCCTTGTAGAAAATATTGGCACTCAGAACGGGGAAGGGCGCATGATTCTTGCGCCACTCGAAAACCTTTTCTTCGTAGTCAAATTCATGATTGCCAATCGCCATCGCGTCGTAGTCCATGGTGATCATGAATTCGAACATCAATGCGCCTTCGGTGATGCGAGATAGCGCACCGGTGAATATATCGCCGGAATCGAACAGGAAGACATTCGGTTCGTCACGTCGTACATTCTTGATTAAAGTCGTCAGTTCGGCGATGCCGCCGATGCGATTGATATCGTCACGCCACCAGGCAGGCACCGGCTCATACGCGCTTTCCATGTCATTGGTGAATATCAGCGTGACGACGACATCATCATTCGTCTGTTGGGAAATTGCGGTGTTGCCAATCAGGCAAACCAGAAGCACAAGCAATATTTTCTTAAGTTTCATATCAGGCATAATAAACTGTGATTGACCGGATATACGAATATGCACCGATTTCGCTACTTTTTTCCACTGCTCGCTGCGCTGGTTGCCGTGACTGCCTGTAGTTCAGATCAAGCACCTTCCGCGACCCAGAATGTCCTGTCGATCGACACGAGCTATGAGTCACGTGGCGTCGCTGTACCGGCGACGATCGTGATGCCGGCGGATAGTGGCGATGCACCTGTACCGCTGGTTGTCATGGCGCATGGCCATGGCGGATCTCGACAGGAAGGCGGTGGCTTTCAAATGGTCGCTGAAGCGATGGCGAAACGCGGCATTGCGTCAATCCGCATGGATTTTCCAGGCTGCGGCGATAGCACCGAGTCATTTGCAGAAAACAATTTGACCAATATGTTGTTGGACCTGCAGGCGGCGCGAATTTTCGCGGCGGAGCAGATTCAAGTGGATGCCGACAGAGTTGGTTTGCTCGGCTATAGCATGGGTGGCCGACTGGTAGTTCTGCTTTCGGAGATCGATGCCACCTACCAGACAATGGTGACCTGGGCGCCTGCTGTTTCGAATGGCGCAGAACGCGAGATACAAATAACCTTCGGCGGACCCGAAGCGTACGAATTCAACAAGCGACGCGCACTCGAAGAAGGGTCCTCGGTATACACCACGCAGTGGGGCTCGCAATTGGAAGTGGGGCCTGGATATTTCAGGGATATCGAAGCATCAGAACCACTCACTGCTTTAGCAAAATTTTCTGGACCGTTTCTGGTGATTTATGGTGACAAGGACGATGCCGTACCGCCGGCGGTTTCGGTGTCAGCGATTAGCGCAGCGATCAACAGCCGCGAGGCAGTAGCGCTAGAGATTCCAGGCGCAGGACACGGCTTCGGTTTTTATACCGACAATCCGGAAGCGGCAAAATTAGTGGTTGAAACGTCGGCCGATTTCCTGAGCGAGAACCTCTAGCTCTTGCCACTAAACGTGCAGGATGTCGTCGCACAACTGCCGCAACCAACGGTTAGTTGAGTCTTTGTCATAGCGCTTGTGCCAGAACATGAAGTAATTCACCGGCCGCGTCTTAAGCGGTAATTCCGAAATCGCGAGCGAATGTGTCTTCACCAATTCTTCACAAGCTCGGCGTTGCAGCGTCAACAACATATCTGAACTGGTCAGCGGTTCTGCTACCTGCATGAAATACGGAATCGCCAGACTCACGAAACGACGATGGCCGTACGAACTCAGTATTTCGTCAATCGGCCCGAACGCATTACCCAGTGGAGATACCATCATGTGCGAAGCGGCGAGATAGCGTTTCAAGGTGAGCTTCTTGCCTTGCAGCGGGTGATTCTTGCGGTGCAAGACCGCGAAGTCGTCATCGTAAAGCCGCTTTTGCTTGAGATGCTCGGGAACGTGCCAATTGAGCGTGATGGCGAGATCGACGCTGCCGGATTCGAGTTGTTTCGCCGCATAGTCGCGCTCAAGAACTTTGAAAATGATTCTCGACTGTGGCGACTCGATAGCAATGCGTCGAACCAACTCCGGCAACAGGAAGTGCTGTACCTCGTCGGTAGTCGAGATGACGAAATCGCGCGCGATATCGCGTGAGTCGAACTCGATCTCGCCGCTCAGGGCCTCAAATGAATTGATCAGGCTCGACACCTGCGGCGCGATCGCCAGCGCCTTCGTGGTGGCTGCCATGCCACGGCCGCTGCGCACAAACAATTCGTCGCCGAAGTATTCGCGCAGATTCTTGAGTTGTTTGCTGACGCTGGACTGAGTCACGCCAAGTGCCTCGGCGGCGGCTGTGATGCTGCCATTGGAGAGAATGGCGTGGAACACCATCAGCTCCTGCAAGCGCATATTTGAAGTATTCTGTTTAGTCATAACAGATATGCAGTTTCTGCCATTGTAGAATAGTTTACAAGCCTCTACATTGACCGTATGGAGGGCTACAAAATGAATAAGTCAGGGGAAAATATTCCAGTCGTTGCAACCTCGAATGTCGTGGTCGTTGGTGGTGGCGCAGCCGGCGTAACTGCAGCGGTATCGGCAGCGCGCAACGGTCTCACAGTGACGCTGCTTGAGCGTTACCACCATCTTGGCGGAATGGCGTCGGGCGGCATGGTGCTGGTGCTCGATGACATGATTAACGGCAAGGAAATTGTCGTGTCCGGGATTGTCGACGAGTTCGTAGCGCGCATGGAAAAAGAGGGCATGGCCGTACTGCCGCCCGAAGAAGATCGCTATGCCAGCGACGAAATGTACAAGAAATGGGCGCGCTGGGGTGTGCATGACTTTCATCAGCCGCAGAAACCACAGCCGATTGTTTATGCGGTGGCATTCGACCCTGACGCCTGGAAACGTACATCACTGGACCTGATTCGTGAGAACAACATTGAGCTGCGCTTGCACAGTTGGTTCAGTGAAACAATCGTCGAAGATGGCGTTGCGAAAGGCGTCATTTGTCAGACGAAAGAGGGTCGCCAGGCGATCATGGGCGACATCATTATTGACACGACTGGCGACTGCGACGTCGCCATCAGCGCTGGCGCTGATCACACACAGGGCCAATACATCGTAACTACCGTATTCCGTTTGGCGAATGTTGATACAGAAGAAGCCATCCGCTTCGAGTACGAAGAGCCGGAGGAGTTCGCAAAAATCAATCGACAGGCGCGCCGTATCATTGGCGGGGCCTGGGAGATGTGGTGGCTCAAGACGCCGATTCCCGGTGTCGTTTGGTGCAACTGTCCGCACATGCCGGGATACGATGGATTTTCGGTCGAAGATTTGACGCGTGCCGAATACGAAGGTCGTGAACGCATGATGGGACTGTACAACTACGTACGTGAACACATGCCCGGGTTTAAGAATTGCAATATGCTCGGCGCGGCTGAGCAAGTCGGCGTGCGGACAACGCGCATGCTCAAAGGCGAGTACGTTGTGACCAAGGACGATATCGTCAATCGTCGTTACTTCGAAGATACGGTCTGCCGTGGCCGCGACTACTACACACCGTATCGGGCCCTGCTGCCGACCAAAGTTGATCAATTGATCATTGCTGGTCGGCATTACTCGGCTGAACCGGAAGCCCAAAAACGTTCACGAGAGATACCGCCGTGCATGGTGCAGGGCGAGGTTGCGGGGATCGCGGCATCGCTCGCGCTGCAGGAAGACATCAATATCCGCGACGTTAATGCCGGCAAAATTCAGAAAGCGATGCGGGCGCAGGGTGCGGACCCGGGCGACATCCCGTCGGCGAACGCGACCGGTGTTGAAGACTTCGCGGAAAGCGCATAAGGAGCAGGACGAATCATGAGTAACTCGAACAATCTTCCCTTAGACGGGATCCGCGTTATCGATTTTACGCAAGTCATGATGGGGCCGTCGGCAACACAATTGCTTGCTGATTTCGGCGCAGACGTTATCAAAATTGAAAATCCGCGCGGTGGCGATTTGTCGCGTACGGCATTCGGAGCGACCGACGAGGCGGGACTCAATAATCCCGTGTTCTGCAGCCTGAATCGCAACAAGCGATCGCTGGCGTTGGATTTGCGTGATGATGCGAACAAGACCATCGTGCACGACTTGATTCGCGACGCCGATGTCGTTGTCAGCAATTTTCGGGCTGGTGTGATGGATCGCATTGGATTCGGCTACGAAAAATGTCGCGAACTCAATCCGAGGATCATTTTTGCGAGCGGCAGTGGCTATGGTCCCAATGGACCGTACGCGCACAAGGGCGGGCAGGACGTTCTGGCGCAAGCAATGAGCGGTGTCATGATGCGACGTGCCGATGAATCGGTGCCGATGTCGATCTACCCAACGGCGTTGTGCGATTACACGGCTGGAATGCACATGGTGCAGGCTATCCTGGCGTCCCTGATCGGTGTGGCTAAGACGGGTGAAGGACAATGTGTTGAGGTGTCCTTATACGATTCGATGATCGCTATGCAAATGCAGGAGGCAACCTGCCACTTGCACAATGGCAAGGAGATCAATTGGGCTGAAATGCCGTTGACCGGTGTGTTTCCAACCACTGATGGCGCGCTCGTGCTGGTTGGTGCGTTCAAGGCCAATCCGCTGCAGGACATCAGCAATGTTCTGGGCACAGAGGATTTGTCGGTCGAATATCCGGACTTGCAGTCGCAGCGGGATGCCAAGCCCTATCTACAGCAGCGTTTTCGCGATGAGTTCGCGAAAAATACAACGGCGCATTGGATAGCGGCACTCGAGGACGCCGACTTGTTGTGCGCACCTGTCAAATACCTGTCAGAGGTGCTCGAGGACGAACAAACCAAAGCGAATGAAATGATCGTCGAGTTTGAACATCCGGTGAATGGTCAGATGCAGGCGATCGCTTGTCCTATCCATTTCTCGACGATCGATTGTGGTGTACGCATGGCGCCACCAAGACTCGGCGAGCACAACGACGAGATCCTGGCTGAACTAGCCGAGGCGACGGACGCTCGGGCCAGCGCCTGATGGGCGTCAGCTATTCGTTCGACAATCATGTTGCGCGCGTCAGCATCGACCGTGCAGAGCGAATGAATGCAGTCGATGAAACCACCGCGGATGAGTTAGAGGCGATTTGGCAGCGTATCGAGAGCGATAACGATGTCCGTGTTGTCGTTCTGACCGGCAGCGGCGAGAAGGCGTTTTGTGCTGGTGCGGACATGAAGGCCGGCGGCAACACAAAGACCGGCATCGAGTATTGGGAGGACGCACGTCCTGGCGGCTTTGGCGGGCTGACCTTACGCAAGTCATTGCACGTGCCGGTCATTGCGCGCGTCAACGGCCTCGCGGTTGGCGGCGGTTTCGAACTCGTTCTGGGTTGCGATATTGTTGTTGCCGCAGATCATGCGTCGTTCGGTTTGCCCGAAGCGCGCGTCGGGCGCATGCCCCTGGACGGCGGCATGATCGTACTGCCGCGAATGATTCCACAAAAGATTGCGATGGGTATGCTCATGACCGGCAACCGAATATCCGCACAGCAGGCGGAGACTTACGGCCTCGTCAATGAGGTCGTTCCAGCCGCCGAATTGGATGATGCTGTCGATCGGTGGGTTGCGCAGATCCTCAAGTGTGCACCGCTATCAGTCAAAGCGATTAAGGAATCGGTCAAGGAGACCAGCGATCTCCCGGTCGAGGAAGCGCAGTCGAAACGATTGCCATCGCTGATCGCTGCTTTGGAATCGGAAGACGGTGACGAAGGCCCGCGCGCATTTCGGGAAAAGCGCGAACCGGTTTGGAAAGGACGCTAAATGACGTTCGTCATCATGTCGCCATGCGTCGGTATCAAAGACGGTACCTGCGTTGACGTCTGTCCGGTCGACTGCATTCATGAAGGCGAAACTATGTTTTATATCGATCCGGTTGAGTGCATTGCCTGCGCTTTGTGCGAAACTATCTGTCCGGTGGATGCCATCAGGCACATCGACGACGTACCAGAAGAAGAAAAAGCATATATCAAGATAAACGAAGAGTTCTTTTCCAAACCGTAACGGCCGCAAGAGACGGCTGAAAGGTGTTGATATTTTGAACGACAAAGTCAGCGGCGTGTTTGCCGCAGTCCCCACTCCTTTTGATGAAGACTATGCGCCGATCATGCCGTTGTTCATGGAGCACTGTGAGTGGGTTATCGACCAGGGTTGCGATGGCCTCAACGTCCTGGGTTCGACAGGCGAAGCGACCTCGCAAACAAGTAAAGCCCGTGCAGGGATCATGCGCGCTGTAGCTACGTCGTCTTTGAATCGAGGACCGCTTATGGTTGGTACCGGTACGCCGTCGTTAGGCGACACGGTCGAGTTGACGACGCTAGCAGCCGAACTCGGTTTTGACGCGGCACTCGTATTGCCGCCGTACTACTACACTGCGGTGACTGACGACGGCCTGTTCAACTATTTTGCCGCTGTCGTCGATTCAATCAAGAGCAGTGCCATCGGTATCTACCTGTACAATTTTCCGCAGATGACCGGACTCAAATTCTCTACAGAACTGGTTGCGCGATTGATTGAGTCTTTTCCCGGAAAAATCTGTGGCATGAAAGATTCGTCGGGCGACCTGGAGTACGCGAATCATATGGCGGCGAACTTCGCTGGAACATTCGACGTATTTCCGGGTAGTGAAGGGCCACTGCCTGATGCACAGGAATTCGGCTACGCGGGCTGTATATCGGCATCCGTCAACGCAACGGCAAAACAAGCCGCAAACGTCTGGCGAGATCGTGCAGATGTTTCAAGTGAGGATGCGGCCGAGCTACGTCAGTTAAGGGCGGATATTCAGTCGGTACCGATTGCTGCTGCGGCCAAGATGTTAACGGCTGTGCGCACGGGGCAAGAAGATTGGCGCCGGATGCTGCCCCCGTTAACGCAACTCAATGCCGATCAGGAACAAAGTATGCAAGATGTTGCGCAACGACTCGGACTATCCCGCTAGATTACAAGAGAAAAATAATGACAACTGACGAGCAGGCAGCAACGGACGAGAAGAATTACCCGAAACCGGCGTACGCCTGGTACGTCGTCGTTCTAATGATGTTCTTCTACGTCCTGTCGTTTATGGACCGGCAGATCATTGCGGTGCTTCTCGATCCTATCAAGGTGGATCTGGACCTTACCGACGTACAGCTCAGCTTGATCGGTGGTGTGTCGTTCGGTTTGTTCTATTCGATCGTTGGCATTTTTGTCGGCCGTCTGGCTGATTCACTGAATCGACCGTGGTTAATCGCGATGGGCGTGTTCGTGTGGAGTCTCACAACAGCGTTGTGTGGTCTGGCGAGTAAATTCTGGCACCTGCTGTTTTTGCGCATGGGTGTCGGCTTGGGTGAGGCGGCACTGTTGCCGTCTACACTGTCATTACTCACCGACTATTTCCCGCCCAAGCGACTGGCCACGCCGACCAGTGTATTTTTGTTCGGCGCACCCATTGGTATCGGATTATCTTTCGCAGCAGGTGGCTTCCTGTTCAGCGTCGCGCAGGACATCACGGCCGCCGATGGCTGGAACGATGTATTTTTTATCGGTGGTTCCGCGGCCTGGAAACTGGTGCTGATATTCCTTGGTGTCGTTGGCATGGTCATGACACTGGGCATGATGACAGTACGTGAACCCAGAACGACGAGCGCGGCCGCGAAGAAGATGCAGGCAGACCGCAGCCTGAAGGCCAGCGAGGCGGCGACGCTACCCGAGGTCAAGGCTTATGCGAGAAGAAACTGGCTGCCGATCGTCTCTTTATATGTGGGCATGGCACTGATCTCATTGGCGGCTTACGCACAGGGGTTTTGGGATGTTACCTACCTGACGCGTACCTTCGGTGGCGATAGAGCGGTCGTGTCGTTTAACTACGGCATGGTGCAGATGTTCGGTGGCATCGCCGGCATGTTTCTGGGCGGTTTCATGGCAGACCGTCTGACCAGACGTGGCGTGGAAGGATCAAGTTTCAAACTTGTCACAATCGGGGCTGCATTCGCGATTCCATTCGCGTTTCTGTATCCGCTAATGGGAACGTCGTCGGCGTCACTTTGGCTGATGATACTGGCGATTTTCGGCACCAATATCTGTTTCGCCTGCGCTGCTTCTGCGATGCAGAGAATGTACCCGGCGGCTATGCTCGGTCTTGCGGCAGGTATCTACTTCTTCATGTCCAATGCAGTGGGGCTGCTTGTCGGGCCATTCGCAATCGCCGCGACGACGGATTACGTTTTCGCGGACCCGCAGAAAGTCGGTCACTCCCTGTCAATCATCGGCGGATCCGCACGCCTGCTCGCATTTATTGTCTTCGCGCTTGGTCTAAAGGCCTACGTTAATTTGTTGCGCGACCGCGAAGGCATTACGTCGACCTAGAAACGAATTCGATATTTGGCCGAGCCGTTATCGTTAGTGGCAACCTGCTCGATCGGGGATCCAGGCGCTAGCGAATCGACGGCACGCGGCGACGATGAAAAGGTGACCAGCACATCATCGTTGATTGGTGCGAATGACCAGTTACCGTCGGCAGACGGGTCAAGCGTTTTCAAATCAAAAATATAGTCTGCCAGGACATCGCGGTTGGTATCTGGTGCGGCAATGATGACATTGTTGCCGTCCAGCCCTGGAAAACCACCACCACCGTCAGCGCGGTAATTGTTAGTCGCAACGACGAACATCTGTTGTGGGTCGATCGGTGCGCCATCGAAACGAAGATCAACGATGCGGTGGCTATCTGCGTTCAGCAGCTTTCCGTCAGGGCTATAACGCGGCGCTTGCGTGATGTCGATGCGATAGTCGACGCCATCGATAATGTCGAAATTAAAGCTCGCGAATCGAGGCGCGATCAATTCCTGTTCGTTGCTGTCATTCGGCTCGATCTGATTGAACAGGCCGGCGGACATCTCCAACCATTCACGAACTTCGGCACCTGAGATGTGCACGGCGCGTAGCGTATTCGGGTAAATGTACAGATCCGCTATGTGTTTCAACGCTATTTCGCCGCTGTCGATTTCGGTGTAATAGTCACGACCGCCACGACCACCGGTCTTAAAGGGCGCACTGGCGGAGAGTACGGGCAGGCCGTCAAATTCCGTTCCCTGAATCAGGTCTTCGACGTAGCGCCGTTGCGCGTTCGTTACCACCTGAACCGAAGGATCGTCCTGAACCAGCGCGAAGTAGCTGTTAATCGGTGCAGTGATTTCGCCGACGCCGGTTCGAACAAATTCAATCGTCGCTTCATGTTCTTCGCGGGCGGCGGCGAGAATCTCTTCCATTGGTTCGACCAGGGCAACGGTTTCGCCATCTTCGAGCTTGTAGATCGGTCGTGTGGCACCGATACCTTGTACGACACTCCATTGTCCGTCGATCTTGGCAAGCTGCAGGTCGACATACCCCAGATGGCTACCCCAAAAGCCGGGCATGGTTGCCGCCACGCCGTTGATAGTACCGGATGCAAGGTCAACGCCCGCAATGTCAGCATAGTTGTCGCCTGGAAAAACTCTGTGGCTATGCCCGAACATGATGGCGTCGATGTCAGGAACCAGCGAAAGATAATAGGTCGTCTGCTCTTCCATGCCTTGTCGGGCTGCCGTTGAAATACCTGAATGTGGAATTGCGATGACTATGTCTGCGCCTTCGGCTTTCATTCTTGGAACCAGCCGGGCGGCGGTATCGACGATGTCGTGTGCAACGACACGTCCGCGTAAATTGCTCGCGTCCCATTGCATGATTTGTGGCGGCACAAAGCCAATGAAACCGATGTTGATCGTGTGCTCGCTGCCATCGTCAGCCGTGATTGCACGCTCAACGATCAGGTACTGATCGAAGTACGCGACATCATTAGACGGGTCCTCGTCACCGTCGTCATGAAAAACATTGGCGCAGATATACGGAAAATTCGCACCCGCGATGCTCTGTGCTAGAAAGTCGAGGCCATAGTTGAACTCGTGATTGCCGATGTTGCCGACCGTGTAGTCAAGGAGGTTCATCGCTTTGTAGACAGGATGGATGTCACCGTCCCGGAGGCCGCGCTGTCTGGCCATAAAATCACCGAGCGGATTGCCCTGTAACAAGTCGCCGTTATCAACCAGCACGCTGTTGCTAACTTCAGATCGCGCCTGCTCGAGCAGTGCGGCAGTCCGTGCCAGCCCGACGGTGACAGATGCCTGATCCTGAAAATAGTCATAATCAACGACGTGCATATGGATGTCCGACGTCTCCAGAATTCGCAGTTGGGCCTTCGTTTCACTTGGCGGTGAACAACTCACCAGAGATAGCGAAATGGTGAACAGGAGTATGCGAATCTGTAAGTTCATGTATGGACTCTATCGAATGAAATCTGGTTATACTGAGACTAACACTGCCGTTAGAATGATGCCCTATGAACCGATT
>JBPCYB010000091.1:0-138104 GCA_051007995.1 Woeseiaceae bacterium
ACTTGCGGTCACCAGGGATACCGTGGCAGACGACGTGGTTGACCGACGTACAGACTGATTTCGGGAAGCCACGGTAGTTCAGTGGCGCCGGCACCGCATCCTGCACCTCAGTGATGAATTTGTGACAAATCTGATTGAGCTCGTCAGTGGTGACACCAGGGCGGACGTGCTCGCCGATCATGTCGAGCACGTCGGCTGCCATGCGTCCGGCAACCCGCATTTGGTCCTGCTCAGCAGGCGTTTTTATCGTGACGTTCATCAGAATTTTACAGGGGTCAGAGCCCTTTTTTTCCCAAATATGGCTTAACGACGCCATTTCCGTATCTGGGAAAAAAAGGGCTCTGACCCCTTTGTGTTTGTCCGTGCAATGGCCATTGTTGGCCGGGAGTAGCTATGGTATAAAGCGCGCGCCCTTGAGGCAATTAATCCACACGTACATCGACACATCACGCTGGGTGCCCCACCTGAAAAGGGGTTGCGAGATGGGATGTACGGAGGCCTAACCCGGAGAAATAACATGGCAGACGTATCCATGCGCCAGATGCTAGAGGCTGGCGTGCATTTTGGTCACCAGACCCGTTACTGGAACCCGAAGATGGCACCCTACATCTTCGGCGAACGTAACAAAATTCATATCATTAACCTCGAGAAGAGCCTGCCCCTGGCTCGCGAAGCTTGCGCGTTCGTAAAAGCGACGATCGCTGACGGCGGAAAAGTACTGTTCGTTGGTACCAAACGTGCCGCACGCGAGTCAGTTCGGAACCACGCATCTCGCTCAGGTATGCCATTCGTCAGCTATCGCTGGCTCGGCGGCATGCTGACTAACTACAAAACAATCCGTCAGTCTGTGAAGCGCCTCATGACGCTCGAGCAAATGGCTGAAGACGGTGGTTTTGAAGGACTCACCAAGAAAGAAGTGCTTGGCTTGAGTCGTGAGCAAGAGAAGCTCGAGCGAAGCCTCGGCGGCATCAAGGAAATGACCGGATTGCCGGACGTTTTGTTTGTGGTCGACGTTGATCACGAAGATATCGCTGTGCGTGAAGCGCGCAAGCTGGGGATACCCGTTGTCGCGATTGTTGACACGAACTGTTCACCGGATGGCGTTGACTATGTTATTCCCGGCAACGATGACGCAATGCGCGCTATCGAGTTGTACGCAGGCATGGTTGCGGATGCGTGCCTGGACGGTAAAGCATCGCTGCCTGAAGTTGCGCTCGGCGAAGACGAATTCGTAGAGCTGGATGCGGAAGGCAACGTCAAGAAGGCATCGGGCCGCAAGAAGAAAACCGGCAAGAAAGCTGCAGTGAAGAAGAAGCCGGTGATCAAGACCGAGAAGCCGAAGACCGAGAAGCCAAAAGCGGAGAAAGCAGACGCCAAGGAAGAGGCAGCTCCAGCCGAGGAAGCGGCCCCCGCAGAAGAAGTTAAAGCGGATGCCGACGAGAAGCCTGCGGCTAAGAAGGTCGCGAAGAAAGCCGCCAAGAAAACTGCCAAGAAGGCCGCCAAGAAAACGGCCAAGAAAGCCGCCAAGAAGGTTGCCAAAAAGGCCGAAGGAGCCAGCGATGACGATTAGTGCTTCAATGGTTAAAGAGCTTCGCGAGCGTACTGGCGCGGGCATGATGGAGTGCAAAAAGGCGTTAGTTGAGGTTGATGGTGATCTCGATGCAGCCGCTGAAGTTCTGCGCGTTTCAGGTCAGGCTAAAGCTGACAAGAAAGCGAGTCGCGTTGCAGCGGATGGGCGAGTTGTCGTCGCACAAGACGGCGGCGATGCGGTCATTGTTGAAATCAACTCCGAGACCGATTTTGTTGCCAAAGACGAAAACTTCGTTGCATTTACCGACGCAGTAGCTGCAGCTGCATTAGCGTCAAGTACGAGCGATGTTGCTGAATTCGCTAGTGAAAAGCTCGCGGATGGCCGCACTGTTGAGGAAGGGCGAACAGAATTGATCGCCAAGGTCGGCGAAAACATCAGTGTGCGACGTATAGAACGACTCACGTCTGACGGCACTATTGCCAGTTACACGCACGGTGCTCGCATTGGCGCAGTCGTAGCACTGGACGGTGGAGATGCGGATCTCGCCAGAGACATTGCGATGCACGTCGCCGCGACCAATCCGACCTGTATCGACGAATCTGGCGTTCCTGCTGAAACGCTTGAAAATGAGCGTCGTATCGAGACCGAGAAAGCGCAAGGATCGGGCAAGCCCGCCGAGATTATCGAAAAAATGGTCACTGGCCGTATTAATAAGTATCTCAAGGAGATCACGTTGGTCGGCCAGCCCTTCGTCAAGGACCCGGATATTACGGTCGGCAAGCTGTTGAGCGGCGCAAATGCGTCTGTGGCAGCGTTTGCGCGCTTTGAAGTCGGCGAGGGTATTGAGAAGAAAGAAGAGAATTTCGTCGAAGAAGTCATGGCTCAGGTCAAAGGCGCAAGCTGAGGTTTATCGCTTAAGCCTTTGATTTAATAGAGACCAGGCGAAACGAATAGGCTAGAATCTACGGCCGCCCGGCGGGCCAAGCTACGCCGCCAGGCAGCCGTTTTGACAACACATAGGCATGCTGATGAGTGAATCCCCGGCCAAGTATCGTCGCGTTCTGCTAAAGCTCAGCGGTGAGGCGTTGATGGGCGAGCTCGACTACGGAATCGAGCCCGCCGTGATCCAGCGCATGGCTGCCGAAATAGCGACGGCTCAAAAGTCGGGTGTAGAGATCGCTATTGTCATTGGCGGTGGAAATATTTTCCGCGGTGCAGGTCTGGCGCGTTCCGGCATGGATCGAGTCACTGGCGATTATATGGGCATGCTCGCAACCGTAATGAATGCGCTTGCGATACAGGATGCGCTTGAATCGCAGGGCGTGTTCGCACGTGTCATGTCAGCGCTGAAAATTCATGAAGTGTGCGAGGACTACATTCGCCGGCGTGCCGTAAGGCATCTGGAGAAAGGTCGGGTTGTCATTCTTGCTGCTGGTACCGGCAATCCCTTTTTCACGACCGATACAGCGGCGAGTCTGCGCGCGATCGAAATTGGTGCTGACGTGTTGTTAAAGGCGACCAAAGTGGACGGTGTGTACGATGCCGACCCGATGAATAACCCGGATGCAACGCGTTACGACACTGTATCGTTCGACAAAGTTCTCGCTGACAAATTGTCGGTCATGGATGCTACTGCGATTGTGATGTGTCGAGACAACGATTTACCGTTGCGTGTGTTTGACCTGACTCGTGCCGATGCGCTCGTGCAAGCGATGTCCGGTGAGAAAATTGGCACTGTTGTGACAGCCTGATGAATCAAGCTTCAAGCAGAGGTATAAGACGTGTTGGATGAAATAAAAAAAGACGCCAGCGACCGAATGTCAAAGAGTGTTGCGGCACTGAAGCAGGAACTGACCAAGCTTCGTACTGGCCGTGCACACACGAGTCTGCTCGATCACATAACGGTCGAGTATTACGGGTCACAAGTACCGTTGAACCAGGTTTCCAATGTTGGTGTTGAGGACTCGCGTACACTCACGGTTACGCCTTGGGAAAAAGACATGGTGTCCGTCATTGAGAAGGCCATCATGAATTCCGACCTCGGGCTGAATCCGGCTTCAGCAGGCACGGTGATCCGCGTGCCATTGCCCGCCCTGACCGAGGAGCGGCGCAAAGACATGATTCGAGTCGTGCGCAATGAGGCTGAAGGTGGACGTATTGCTATCCGAAATATTCGCAGAGATGCAATTAGCGATATCAAAGACTTGCTCAAAGAAAAGATGATCGGTGAGGATGATGAGCATCGTGGCGAAGACGATATTCAGGGGATCACGGACAAATACGTCGCCGAAATCGATCAGGTGCTGGCGGACAAAGAGTCCGAATTGCTCGAAATCTAGGTTCTAGACCTGGTCTTCACCCAACGATGACATCCGATCCGAACATACCGAATCATGTTGCCGTCATCATGGACGGTAATGGCCGGTGGGCGCGCAAGAGGGCGATGCCGCGGCATCTGGGGCATCGTTCCGGTGTGAGCGCGGTCCGAAAAATTGTTGAAGTTGCAGCGCAACGCGGAGTTAACTACTTGACGTTGTTCGCTTTTAGTAGCGAAAACTGGAAGCGCCCTCGCGAAGAAGTCAGCAAACTCATGGGATTATTTGTCGAAGCGCTGCAACGAGAAGTCGACGACCTGCATCGTAATAATGTAAGACTTGAATTTATTGGTGCACGCGAACAGCTGCAGTCAAAGCTTCACGACATGATCTCGGCGGTCGAAAATCAGACGCGGGGGAATTCGGGTTTGCGACTACAGGTCGCTGTGGCTTATGGCGGCCGTTGGGACATCGTCAAAGCGACCCGGGAACTGGCGCAGAAAGTTGCGACAGGAGAAATGCAGGCTGACGAGATTGATGACACGACAATTGCGAACGAACTTGAATTGTCGGGTATCCCGGATCCGGATCTGTTGATTCGAACGGGCGGCGAACAACGCATCAGCAATTTTCTTTTGTGGAATCTTGCGTATGCGGAATTGTGGTTTTGCGACACGCTATGGCCCGATTTCGATGAACGAAAATTTGACGAGGCGCTGCAGTTTTTTGCACAACGCGAACGTCGTTACGGATACACAGGCGAGCAGGTTGAGGCGGTAAGTTCATGAAGCAACGCATCATTACAGCGATAATCGCGTTGACGGTGTTAGGTGTGTTGCTGTTCTTCATGCCACCGGTTGTCGTGCGTGTAGCGATCGGTCTCCTGGTACTTGCGGGCGCATGGGAATGGTCTGGGTTCCTCGGGCACAGCAGTACGGCAGCGAGAATGCCTTACGTCGTTTTGATTGGGTTATTGATTCTGGGCACGGTAACGTATCTTGCTCCGTATACCGAGCAATTGCTGATGCTGAGCCTCGGCTGGTGGGCACTCGCGCTGGTTTGGACATTCTTTTTTCCGACAGCGATTCCCTTGCCACTTCGCTGGCTAGTCGGCGCGCTGGTTTTAGTGCCACTGTATTCGGCGTTGATGCTGCTGTACGACGCCGGCCCAATGCTGTTGCTGTTCGCACTGCTGATCGTTTGGGTCGCTGACAGTGGCGCATACCTGGCAGGAAAAACGATGGGGCGCGTTAAGCTCGCTCCGCAAATCAGTCCGGGCAAGACCTGGGAAGGAGTCATAGGCGGCCTGGTCGCTGTTGTGCTCCTTGTCGTGCTGCGTTCATTCAAAATTGACACTGATTTCGCCGTTTTGGTGCCTTTCTGCCTTGCCGTTGCGGCATTGTCGGTTGTCGGCGATCTGACGGTCAGTATGTTCAAGCGCACGGCTGGCGTGAAGGACAGCGGCACGTTGTTTCCAGGCCATGGCGGTGTGTTGGATCGTATTGATAGCGTAGCTGCGGCTGCCCCCTTGTTCGCGCTCGGTCTGGGCTGGGCAGGCGTGCAATGAGGACTCATTCAGTTGCTGTTCAGATGCGTCTCTCTATGCTTTTGGGTCCAGGGCGGGAACTGCCGCTGGCAGGTTCAGTCAACACATGTTGGACAAGTCTAGGGATTTGGATTGCCTATGGGTGAGTTTCTGACAAACCTGCTGGCCTTCATCGTGGCGATCAGCATTCTGGTCGCGGTGCACGAATACGGCCATTACATCGTTGGCCGCTGGGCTGGTATGAAAGTGCTGCGATTCTCAATTGGCTTCGGTAAGCCAATTGCGAGTTGGGTCCGTGGCAAGGATCAGACTGAATATTGCCTGTCGGCTATTCCGCTCGGCGGCTATGTTCGGTTCCTGGACAGTCGCGAAGGAGCCGTCGAGCCTGAGGATGAGGGACGAGCGTTCGATCATCGGCCCATTCCGGCACGAATCGCTGTATTGCTGGCAGGTCCGGTCTTTAATTTTCTCTTCGCGATCGCTGCCTATTGGGTCATTTTCGCGAGCGGCGTACCCACGGTATATCCAGCTGTCGGCGACGTTGAAACCGGTTCTTACGCTGCCAGAGCAGGACTTGAATCAGGTGACCAGATTGTCGCTGTTGGCAATGTCGACACTGCAGATTGGGAGTCAACTCTTCTCGCAATGATCGACGAGATGGTTGCCGAAGGCGCAATTCCGCTGACGCTCAAAAAGGAATCAGGCGCAGAACGGTCAGCGACGATCCTTGTAGGCGACGACTCGTCGCGCCTAACCGAGCCGGGTCTGCTATTCGATGGTTTGGGATTTTACCCGTGGCGCCCACGCAATGTGATCACAGAGCTCGCGCCCGACGGTGCTGCAAGTACTGTGGACCTGATGGCCGGTGATCACATCACTTCTGTCTCCGGAGTGACCGTACGCACGACGAATGACCTGATCAGCGAAATATCGGTGCGACCCGGGGAATCGGTAGCACTCGAGTATTACCGCAATGATGAGCTACGAACATTGGACATTCTCGTTGCGTCGGTTGCTACCGAGAATGGCGTCATCGGCCAAATTGGCGTTACCGTGCGAAACGATTTTGAAGACCATGCATATCTTCGAAAATTTGGTCCGCTGGACTCTGTTCGCGAATCGGTGCAGAAAACCTGGGCGACCATGGCGTTTACAGTCCGAATGTTGGGCCGCATGGTGACCGGCGATGTGTCGATCAAGAATATCAGTGGACCAATCAATATTGCTCAGTTCGCCGGCGATTCAGCTGAGCGTGGCATGAACGAGTTTTTGACATTTCTGGCATTGGTCAGTATCAGTCTTGGAGTGCTGAACCTGCTGCCGGTTCCGGTGCTTGATGGCGGGCAGATCGTGTACCAGACTGTCGAGCTCCTCAAAGGCAGCCCGATGTCAGAGCGATCGCAAATAATCGGCCAGCAATTCGGCATTCTGGCGCTGATATTATTAATGAGTTTTGCTTTTTATAACGATTTATCGAGAGTTTTGGGATAGCTGAATAACAATGAGAAATTGCGATAAAAACCAGCTTTGGAACTGGCGACGGGTACGATATTCGATTGTGGTCATGTGCTTGTTGTTGCCGGCATCTGTATTCGCCGAGCAATTCGTTGTTGCTGATATGCGCGTCGAAGGCTTGCAGCGAATTTCAGAAGGCACCGTGTTCAATTACTTACCTGTAAATATCGGAGACACGGTAGACGATATTCGGGTTCAAGAAGCGATACGTGCACTATACGCGCAAGGCTTATTTGACAACGTTGAAATACGTCGCGATGGCGATGTATTGATCGTTGCGGTACACGAGCGTCCATCGATAGAAAGTTTTGAAATCGAAGGCAATAAAGATATCAAGACCGAGGACTTGACCGAATCTTTGCGCGGTGTGGGCCTTGCGAAAGGACGGACATTTGATCGTTCGATTCTGGACAATGTTCAGATGGCGTTGCGCGAGCAATATTACGATCGTGGCAAGTATGCTGTGAAAGTTGATTCCTACGTACTGGATCGTCCAAATAATACTGTGCGAGTCGGGTTCAATATTGTTGAAGGTGATCGCGCGAAGATTCGACAAGTAAATATTGTTGGTAACGAGATGTTTACCGAAGAAGACATTCGCGAAGATTTTGAATTGGATACAGGCAATTGGTTGTCGTGGTTCCGACAGGATGATCGATATTCGAAAGAGGCACTCGAAGGCGATCTTGAAAAGCTTCGTTCGTATTATATGAACCGCGGCTATGCCGATTTTCGCGTTGACTCAACGCAAGTTGCCATTTCGCCAAACAAGAAAGACATATTTGTAACCATCGGTGTGCACGAAGGCGATTTATACAAGATATCCGAGATTAAAATGGTCGGCGACATGGTGATTCCGGAGCCGCAACTAAGAGCCATGGTATTGGCGCGTCCAGGATCAATTTTCAGTCAAGCGATGCTGACTCAGTCGACCGAACTAATGGCATTTCGATTTGGCGAGCAGGGCTACGCGAATGCCGAGATTGAGCCGGTTCCTGAGTTGGATCACGAGAACAAAGAAGTCGCGGTTTCGTTTTACGTTGATCCAAAAAGTCGCGTCTACGTTCGTCGCATCAATTTCAATGGTGTTGATCAGGTAGATGACGAGGTATTGCGTCGCGAAATGCGACAGATGGAGGGCGCCTATCTTTCCAATCGCCTGGTCGATCGTTCAAAAGTTCGTTTGCAACGACTGCCCTACATCGAGTCGGTTGAATCGACCAACAAGCCTGTGGCGGGAAGTCCCGACCTGGTCGACGTCGACTTCGACCTCGAGTACAGGATGCCGGGTCAATTTAGTGGCGGCGTGGGCTATTCGGAATCCCAGAAGTTGCTGCTAAATGGCAGCATCGTGCATACGAACTTTCTGGGAACTGGTAATCGGGTAGGGCTTGAATTGGTGTCCGGAAGATTCCAGAAGGTATACAGTCTTTCGCACACTGATCCGTTTCGCAACATGGACGGTGTTCGCCGTACGATGGGCCTAAACTATCGTGACGTTACACAATTCACATCGGCGTCCTCGGATTTCTCAACAACGAGCGCCGGTGCGACACTCGACTACGGTTACCCGCTTTCTGAATTTCAAACCTTATCATTTGGTTTCAACTATCAACACGCTGAGCTGCTCGCGTCGACTAGCAGTACGCAACAGGCACAGGACTGGGTGCTGAATAACGGCGATCCGTTTCTTGAAAATATTGGAAATGGCGGCGTGTTTTTCGGCACATCGTATGATTCTGTTGAGGCGATAGTTGGTTGGACATACGATAGCCGCAATCGGGCTTTGTTCGCGAACCGCGGCACGCGTCAACAGGTGATACTGGCGGCCACAATTCCTGGTAGTGACGTCGAGTACTACACCGCGCGTTACAATTTAACCAAATATTTCCCGCTCGGGCGTCGTTGGACACTTCGATATAACCTTGAGACTGGTATCGGCGAGGCGCTCAATGACACGACCGCATTGCCGCCGTTCAAGCACTTCTTTGGTGGTGGACCGACCTCTGTTCGAGGGTTTCGAGAGTCATACTTGGGACCTCGTGACAGCTTTGGCAATCCGTATGGCGGTAACGTTATGATTGCCAGCCAGTTAGAGCTTATACTCCCGCTGCCGGCCAAGTGGGCATCTTCTGCCCGGGCCAGTATTTTCTACGATGTGGGCAATGTATTTAATACTGGTGAGGTCGCTTTTACCGACAAGCTTGGGTCACCAATCGACTACAAGCCTGAATTCGATGAACTTCGTGCATCAGTCGGTATTGGCGTACAATGGCTGGCGCCGCTGGGGCTTTTCCGTTTCAGCTACGCGTTCCCATTGAACGAGTATGTAGGAAACGACAGGTTTTACAGGGATGAGCTGGAACGATTCCAGTTCTCAATTGGTCAAGCGTTTTAAGGAATGGATAGTTTATGAGTTTTGTAAAGCAACAGATTTTGAAATTGGCTCTCGGCCTGGCGCTCGTTGGAGCATTCGCATTACCGGCTGGCGCACAGGAAATGCGCATCGGGGTTGTGAATATTCAGGCACTGATGGAACAGGCGCCGCAAACCAAAGCTGCTATGGATGCGTTGCAGGAAGAGTTTGCCCCACGTCAGCGCGAGTTCATCGCAAAGCAGAAAGAATTTGAAGATCTGCAAGCCAAAGCGCAAAAAGATGCAGCAGTTATGGGCGAGACCGAGCGCCGCAATGCGGAGAAAGAATTGCGTGATCTGCAACGCGAAGTTACACGCCTGCAAACCGAGTTCCGGGAAGATCTGAACCTGCGTCAGAACGAGGAATTGGGCAAGCTGCAACGCTCATTGTTGCAAGAGGTTCAGGCATACGCTCAAACAGAAGGCTACGACTTGATTGTTGGTGATGGTGTGTTGTTCGCGAGTACAGCTGTGAATATCACTACCAACGTGTTGCAAGCCGTCGAAGCGAACTTCCAGGCCACGGGCGCACGCTAATCAGGGCGACGTCAAGTGGGCCAGATCCGAAGGTCCAGTAATGGCGATTAGCCTTGGGGACATAGCGACACGTTTTGGCTGTGAGCTGAATGGCGATGCGAACGTGCAAATTGCAACGGTCGCGTCGCTGTCAAATGCTGACTCAAATTCGCTAAGTTTTCTTTCAAGCTCGTCTTTCAAACAGCAGCTGGCCACGACCAAGGCAGCTGCTGTAATATTGCGTGCTGCAGACGCTGCCGACTGTCCAACTGCGTGCCTGGTGCACGAAAATCCCTATGCGTGTTACGCCCGTGTCGCTGCCGAGCTGCACCCCGTGCCGGCCTTGCAGCCTGGCGTGGACAAGTTCGCATCCGTATCTGGTACGGCGAACGTAGCGCCGTCCGCACAGATTTCGGCATTCGTATCAATCGGAGATCGAACGACGATTGGTGAGAACACCTACATTGGCCCGGGTTGCGTAATCGGTTCTGATTGTGAAATCGGCGCCAATGGCAGAATGCTGGCCAATGTAACTGTTGTCCGTGACGCCACAGTAGGGGAGCGCTTTCTTTTTCACCCGGGCACGGTTATCGGCTGTGATGGATTTGGCAATGCGATGACGTCGGAGGGCTGGGTCAAAGTACCTCAGCTCGGCAGAATACGCATTGGGAACGACGTCGAGATTGGGGCGAATTGCACGCTTGATCTTGGCGCGCTGGACGATACGATTATCGACGATGGGGTGCGAATCGACAATTTGGTGCATATCGCGCATAACGTGCGGGTTGGTGAGCATACAGCGATCGCTGGGCAATGCGGGTTTTCCGGCAGTGTCGTTATCGGCAAACGATGCATGTTCGGCGGTCAATCCGCGGTGGCAGGCCATATTGAAATGTGCGATGACGTCATCGTGCTTGGTAAGGGCATGATTACCAAAAGCATTAAAGAGCCCGGCACATACGGAACAGGGATTCCAGCACAACCTGTTAAAGAGTGGGGTCGAATGGTAGCCAGGGTTCGACGCTTGGGTGGTTTGATCGAGCGAGTGAGTAAATTGGAGAAGGACGAATCGTGATTCACTCCACCGCGATAGTGTCGGCAAGCGCCAAAGTTGCTGAAGACGTATCAATCGGTGCGTATTCGATTGTTGGTGACGATGTTGAGATTGGCAGTGGCACACAAATTGGCAGTCATGTCGTTGTTAATGGTCCAACGAGCATCGGCAAAGACAACCACATCTACCAATTTGCGTCGATCGGTGATGACCCGCAGGACAAGAAGTACAAAGGTGAGCCGACTCGATTGACGATTGGCGATCGCAATACGATTCGTGAGTTCTGCACGATCAGTCGCGGCACGATTCAGGACGATAGCCTGACTTCGATGGGCGACGAAAACTGGATTATGGCGTATGTGCATATAGCGCACGACTGTCGTGTAGGCAGCAAAACCATTATGGCCAACAACACGACATTGGCCGGTCATGTGCACGTCGGCGACTGGGCTATCCTGGGCGGTTTTTCAGGTGCACATCAGTTCTGCCGCATCGGTGCGCATGCATTCTTAGGCATGTATACAGGCGTCAACCGAGATGTGCCGGCCTACACGATGGTCTCGGGAAATCCGGGTGTTCCTCGCGGGATCAACAGCGAGGGCCTCAAGCGTCGTGACTTCGATGCCGACCAGATTCGCAATATCAAAGACGCTTATCGCGTGCTTTATCGCAACGGACTGAAGCTTGCTGATGCGGTTGCCGAACTGGAGCAACGTGTGGACGATCAGTCGGAATTGGAATTGCTAATCGCGTCGCTACGCTCGTCCGAGCGCGGCATTGTTCGATAACTAACATGCGAGTTGCTCTGGTTGCTGGTGAAGCGTCCGGCGATCTGTTGGGAGCAGGTCTGATTCGTGAGGTTCAGGCGAGAATTCCCGATGCATCATTCGAGGGCGTTGCAGGCCCGGCTATGATCGCCGCGGGCTGTCATTGCCTGGAAGAGTCAGACGCGCTTGCCGTGTTTGGTTTGATTGAGCCGATAACTGAAATCCCTCGTTTGCTGCGCTTACGACGCTCGTTAGCGCGGCGCTGGCGCGCATCGCCACCGGATGTTTTTGTCGGCATAGATGCGCCTGATTTCAATTTTGGCCTTGAAAAAGCGTTGAAGAAATCGGGTATACGAGTCGCGCATTACGTTAGTCCGTCTATCTGGGCATGGCGGGCGGGGCGAATCGAAACGATTCGACGTTCCACGGACCGAGTGCTTTGCATCTTGCCGTTCGAGAAAAAACTTCTTGACGACGAGGGCATCGACGCAGTGTTTGTCGGTCATCCCAAAGCAGATAGTCTGGCGATCGACATCGACAGCGAGTCAGCACGTCGGATGTTGAATCTGGACGGTCATACGGTCGTAGCTGTTCTTCCAGGCAGCCGAACGTCTGAAGTCGCACGCCTTGGGCCGATATTTGTTGCAGCTGCCGCAAGATTGCTGGCCGAAGATCCCGAATTGCGATTTGTCACGCCGATAGCGTCAGCCAAGCTACGGCCGATGATGGAGCAACAAATTGCTGCCGCGGGCCTCGAGGACGTATTCACACTGGTAGATGGTGATTCGATTGAGGCGATGTCTGCGGCGCATGTGGTTCTATTGGCGTCCGGCACGGCGGCGCTGGAGTCGGCGTTGCTTTGCAAGCCAACGATTGCGGCGTATCGCATTGGCGAGATATCGGCGCGAATCCTGAGCATATTCAAGCTGATCAAGACGCCGTATTTCACACTACCCAACCTCCTGACTGAGGAGCCGATGGTTCCCGAGCTGATCCAATGGGCTGTGACCCCAGATGCCGTCGCGAACGAAGTCTCGATGATGCTCAAGGACCCTGAACGACAGGCTGCGATAAGCCAGCGATTTGCTAAACTGCATACGGAACTTGCGCTCGATGCGGATCAACGTGCCGCCGACGCAGTCATTGATCTCGCCACTAGAACGAGCTAAACAATCCGTCGCCTGTAATGCAGCAAACAAAATTATTTCAATTGGATGGCCTTGTAGCCGGGGTCGATGAGGCTGGCCGCGGTCCGTTGGCCGGTCCGGTAGTGGCGGCCGCTGTCATTCTGAATCCGGCAGCGCCTGTTGACGGACTTGCAGATTCCAAGAAACTGACTGCGGCGCGCCGCGAAGAACTCGCTGGCGATATTCGGCACAGCGCTATCGCCTGGTCTGTTGCCTGGTCCGATAGGGCTGAGATCGATGCGCTGAATATTCTGGTGGCGACAATGCTGGCGATGCGCCGAGCGATCCTGGGCCTTGCAGTACAGCCTGACGCTGTTCAAGTCGACGGTAATCGATTGCCCGATCTGCGGTTTGATGCCACGACTATAGAAGGCGAAGCCATTGTCGGCGGCGACGGCAAGATCCCCGCCATCAGCGCAGCCTCAATTATCGCCAAGACAACTCGCGATCGAATTATGCTTAAGATCGACAACCTGTATCCGAATTATGAATTTGCACGACACAAAGGATACGGAACCGAGGCACATCGGGAACGACTGCAAGAGCATGGTGCATGCGAGCATCATCGGCGAAGTTTTGCGCCGGTAAGGACGGTGTTGTGATGTCGACGCCATTCGTCCACCTGCACGTACATACCGAGTTTTCGTTGGTCGACAGCACGGTCAGAATTCCGGACTTGATGCAACACTGCGCCGAGGATGGCATGCCGGCCGTCGCCATGACCGACCAGAACAATCTGTTCGGCATGGTGAAGTTCTACAAGAAAGCGCTAGCGGCTGGCGTGAAGCCGATTATCGGTGTCGATTTACGCATTACCAACGACGATGAAGCGGAGCGCCCGAACCAGCTGGTGCTGTTGTGTCAAAACAATGTCGGTTATCGAAATCTTGCTCGGCTTGTCAGTCGAAGTTATCTCGAGGGACAGATACGGGGTGAGCCGCAGGCCCGTCGGGAATGGCTGGATACTGAGAGCTGCGAAGGCTTGATCGCTTTGTCGGCGGGCGTGCACGGCGATGTCGGGAAAGCGCTGATCAACGGCCACGACGAGGTGGCACGTAAGCTGCTTGACGGATGGCGCGACGTGTTCGGAGACCGTTACTACCTCGAGTTGATTCGTACCGGGCGCAACGCCGAGGAAGATTGCGTCCAGGCCAGCCTGCGTTTGGCTGTTGCAGAAGCCGTACCTGTTGTTGCCAGCAATGACGTGCGATTCATCAGTCGTGACGATTTCAATTCTCACGAAGCACGCGTTTGCATTCGCGACGGCCGCGGGCTGGCTGATCCAGACCGGCCGCGCAATTACAGCGAAAACCAGTATTTGCGCGGTTCCGCAAAAATGATCGAGTTGTTTGCAGATGTACCTGCTGCTATTGAAAACTCTGCAGAAATAGCGCGCCGTTGCAGTCTTGATCTAGAACTTGGGAACAGTGTGTTGCCGGCTTTTCCGATTCCGGCCGGACAGACCGAGTCCGAATATCTTGCAGCCGAATCGACGCGCGGACTAAACGCGAAGCTCGAAGAGATTTATTCAAACAAGCAAACGGCGGACAAGGAAAAAGCCGCACTGAGTGCGCCGTATTTCGAGCGCTTACGTATCGAGCTCGATGTTATTGGTGGCATGGGCTTCCCGGGTTACTTCCTGATTGTTGCTGACTTCATCCGATGGGCGCGTGAAAATGAAATTCCGGTTGGTCCGGGTCGCGGGTCAGGTGCAGGCTCATTAGTTGCCTGGGTTTTGGGAATTACCGATCTCGATCCATTGCACCACGATCTGCTTTTCGAGCGTTTCTTGAATCCGGACCGTGTATCGATGCCGGACTTCGATGTCGACTTCTGCATGGAAGGTCGTGATCGCGTTATCGACTACGTGGCGGAACGTTACGGCCGAGATCGGGTCGCCCAGATCATCACGTTCGGCACAATGGCTGCCAAGGCCGTGATCCGTGATTGTGGTCGTGTGCTCGGACAGCCGTACGGCTTTGTAGATCGGATTGCGAAGTTGGTCCCGTTTGATATCGGCATCACGCTGGACAAGGCGCTCGAGCAGTCGGAAGAACTTGCGACTATGTATCGCGACGACGAAGAAGTCGCTGCGATCATTGATCTTGCAAAGTCGCTTGAGGGTTTGGCAAGGAATGCCGGCAAGCACGCAGGCGGCGTGGTAATTGCGCCCGGACAGCTAACCGAATTTACGGCACTGTATTGTGAAGACGGTGGCACACAGATCATTACGCAGCTCGACAAGGATGACGTCGAATCCATCGGGCTGGTCAAGTTTGACTTTCTCGGACTGAAGACGCTTACCATTATCGACTGGGCTGAGCGCATCATCAATGAGACGCGTCCTGACGATCGGTTCGATATTAACGATATTCCCGACCGTGACCCGAAAACATTCGCGTTGTTGCGCAGCACACAAACGGCTGCAGTATTTCAACTCGAGTCGAGCGGCATGCGTGACCTCATAAAACGCATGCGTCCTGATCGCTTTGACGATCTGGTTGCATTGGTCGCATTGTTTCGTCCGGGCCCGTTGCAGTCCGGCATGGTCGACGACTTTATCGCGCGCCGACATTCCGTCAATCAAGGGGAAATCGACTATCTGCATCCTGATCTGAAGCCGCTGCTCGAGGAAACATATGGTGTCATCCTGTATCAGGAACAGGTGATGCAGATTGCACAGCTGCTCGCAGGGTATACGCTGGGTGGCGCCGATTTGTTGCGTCGGGCAATGGGCAAGAAGAAGCCCGAGGAAATGGCCAAGCAGCGCGAGATTTTCATGTCCGGGGCGATGGAGCGTGGCGTTGCCGAACATACAGCTACACGTATCTTCGATTTGATGGAGAAGTTTGCAGCGTACGGATTCAACAAGTCGCACTCGGCTGCCTATGCTGTTCTTGCCTACCAAACTGCATTTCTAAAGGCGCATTACCCCGCGGCATTCATGGCGGCCGTCATGAGCGCTGACCTCGACAATACCGATCGACTTGTAACGCTCAAGGACGACTGCCGCAAACAGAAACTGGCGTTGCTTGCGCCAAGCATCAATACATCCGCTTACGCGTTTAGCGTGGCGGACGAGAGCAGTATCTTGTACGGCCTTGGCGCGATCAAAGGAGTCGGCCGTGCTGCGGTCGAAGCTCTGATCGCTGAACGCGATGAGAACGGTCCGTACAGTGGTCTGGTCGAATTCTGTCGTCGCGTCGACCACGACAAGATCAATCGTCGCGCATTGCTCGCGATGATCAAATCTGGCGCGATGGACGAATTTGGACAATCGCGCTGTGGATTAAGTGAACAACTCGAAGAGGCGATGGCGAGTGCCGATCAAGAGGCACGAGCTGCTGCTGCGGGTCAGAACGATATGTTTGGCCTTGACGCACCGCCAGTGCCTGAGGACACGCCGCCACCCGCCGTGGTTGCCGAATGGCCTGAACGCGAATTGCTCAACAACGAGAAAGAAGCGCTAGGCTTGTATCTCGCAGGGCATCCGTTCGATGCAGTCCGCGCGGACGCAATGTTTTTTGTCGATGGCAAGCTCGCTGATCTGATCGCGGAGCCGGCACCACAAAACACCAAGGGCGAACGTGACTACAGTCAGTCGCGCCGCGAGGTGACCGTCGCCGGGCTGATCTCCGATCTTCGTAAGCGTGGCAATCGCGTGAGCGTCGTCCTCGACGATGACTCGGCGCGCATGGAAGTAAGTTTGTTCGGTGAGGCGTTTCAGGAATTTCGGCACTTGCTCGTCAAGGATGAGATCGTCGTCTTGAGTGGTCCGTTACGTTACGACGATTTTCAGGGTGGCTGGACCGTCAACTGTAAGAATGTGTTGGCGATAGACCGTGTTATTGAATCCCGAGCAAAGGGTCTGCTGTTGAGTATTGCGCCAAATGGCCAGGGGGAACAGTTGTTGGTGAAATTGCACGATGTGTTGTTGCCGTTCCGCGAGGGCAGTTGCGACGTGGCTGTGCAATACAGAGGCGATACGGCTGCCGCGCGTCTGAATCTGGGCCCGGAATGGTCGGTCCGACCGAGCCGCGAATTGCGCGACAAACTGACCGAATTGCTGGGTGCGAATAATGTCCGACTGCTTTACGCACCCGGCCGGGAAATCATGTAGAGTCTTTCTTCCGGGCAGGGCTTGAGAACCATGGATCTAAAATTCCTAGAATTTGAACAACCTATCGCTGAACTCGAAGCTAAAATCGAGGAATTGCGCTTTGTTGGTGATGATTCCGAGATCAACATTAATGAAGAAGTTGCGCGGCTCAGAGGCAAAAGCGAGACGCTGACGAAGAGCATATTTGCCAAGCTCAGCGCCTGGCAAATTGCACAGGTGGCGCGCCATCCGATGCGCCCCTATACACAAGACTATCTTGACCTGATCATGCCGGATTTTCAGGAATTGCACGGCGATCGCATGTATGCGGATGATCCCGCAATCATTGGTGGTATTGGCCGTATTGACGGTCGATCGGTCGTCATTATCGGCCATCAAAAAGGTCGCGATACTAAAGAGCGTGTGCGTCGAAATTACGGGATGCCGAAACCCGAGGGATATCGTAAAGCACAGCGCCTGATGCGCATGGCGGAAAAGTTTTCGCTACCCGTTGTCACGTTTATCGATACGCCGGGTGCTTATCCAGGAGTAGGCGCCGAAGAACGCGGCCAAAGCGAAGCAATTGCCTACAGTCTGTATCTGATGGCGGGTTTGAAAACACCGATCATAAGCATTGTGATCGGCGAGGGTGGCTCTGGTGGTGCATTGGCCATCGGCGTGTCGGACCGATTGCTGATGCTGCAATACAGCATATATTCCGTGATTTCTCCTGAAGGCTGTGCATCCATACTTTGGAAAAGCGCAGAGAAGGCAGAAGATGCGGCAGAAGCGATGCGCATCACTGCGAGCAGCCTCAACGAGTTTGGGCTCGTCGATGATGTGCTGACCGAGCCTCTCGGTGGCGCGCACCGCGACCCTTCGGTTGCGGCTGAAGTTATTCGCAACGCTATACTCAAGAGCCTTGAAGAACTCGATCAGCTGTCGCCTGAGCAATTGCTGGAAGAGCGGCAGCGGCGGCTGGCCAGCTTCGGTCAGTTCAAAGAGGCGTGACGCTCAGCCACGCGTCGCTGCTGCAACAACTCGCAGCTCTTTCTGAAGACGCGAGCCCTGCAGAGCGCTACGTCGTCGCATTCAGCGGCGGACTGGATTCAACCGTTCTGTTGCATGCGCTTGCTGCGCAAAGCGACGTCCCGGTACTTGCTGTGCACATCGATCATGGGTTGCAAGACGGATCCAACGAATGGGCTCTGCAATGTGCGCCAATCGCTGCGGCTTTCAATGTAGTGTTTCGAAGTGCGCGGGTTTCAATTCAAGACGCGTCTGCTCAAGGCCTCGAAGCGGCTGCGCGAGACGCGCGCTACGCTGAGTTCGCGACATTGATGAATCCTGGCGACTGGCTCCTGAGTGCGCACCATCAAGACGATCAGGCCGAAACGTTGTTGCTGAATTTGTTTCGTGGTGGTGGTCCGGCGGGACTTGCTGGTATAGCCGCAATCAAACCGTTCGGCTGCGGTTTTTTGGCCCGGCCGTTGCTGCAATTCTCGCGCAGCCAGCTCCGAGACTACGCAAACTTGCACGACTTGCACTGGCTGGAAGATCCGTCGAATGAGGATTCACGTTTTGATCGCAATTTTCTGCGTCATGAGATCTTGCCGCGAATTGAATCCCGTTGGCCCGGGGTCGCAAAACGATTGCAGCGCAGTAGCGGATTGGCTGGTGCCGCTGCCTTGTTGCTTAATGACCTGGCAGCAATTGACGTGGCAACGCTGGGGGAACGCTGTGACCGCTTAGATATCGATGCGTTGTGCGCATTGCCAAGCGATCGTCAGCGCAACGCATTGCGTTTCGCCATTCGCGAACTGGGAATGCCAACACCCTCTGCTGCGCTCGTTGAACGTGTGCTGGATGAGGTGGTTTTGGCACGTGAAGATGCCGAGCCAGTGGTTCGCTGGCCCGGTGTAGAAGTGCGACGCTATCGCAAGGCGTTGTATCTCCTTGCAGCTGATGTCTCTGCGGCGCCCGCGGATCCGGGCGCAGTCGGCGCGAGTGATCATCTTCAGCTTGAACATGGCCTTGGCGTTTTGCGCCTGGAGTCGAATGCCGCAGAGGGCTTATCCGATGACTTGATTCAACGCGGTCTGGAACTACGCTTTCGCCAGGGCGGCGAGAAATTTCAGCCTATTGGTCAAGTACATACGAAGAAATTGAAGAAATTACTTCAAGAAGCTGGGGTCGTACCATGGATGCGCGATCGCATCCCATTGGTGTTTTCTGGCGGTAAGTTGGTCGCTGTAGCCGATCTCTGGTTGGCCGCTGGCGCGGCCAGCAAACCCGGTGTTGCAATCCGCTGGGAAAACAGACCGCCAATTCACTAGATCTGGTGAGACTTTCGTTGTGTCGATAGGGGCGTTCTGTTAACGTTTAAAACCGTCTTTAGTCCAACGACGGCGCGTCTTTACAAGGGTTGGAAAAAAGCACTTCGACACTTCCGTGCTTTGATCCAGCCCTTTGTTGTTTCCGCCTGTCATTGCTTTGGTTTTGCTTATGACATCGTATGTATTTATCACTGGCGGCGTAGTGTCTTCGCTCGGCAAAGGGATCACGTCGGCCTGTCTTGGTGCGATTCTCGAGGCGCGCGGCTTGACGATCAGCATGATCAAGCTTGATCCCTACATTAACGTCGATCCGGGGACAATGAGCCCGTTTCAGCACGGCGAGGTTTTCGTCACGCATGATGGTACTGAGACCGATCTGGATCTCGGACACTATGAGCGTTTCGTGCGGACCGCCAAGGGCGGGCGGCACAGCAATTTCACGACGGGCCGGATTTACGAAACTGTCATCGCCAAGGAGCGTCGCGGCGACTATCTCGGTGCAACCGTGCAGGTCATTCCGCATATTACCGATGAGATAAAACGCAGCGTCCAAAAAGGCGCCGGCGATGCAGATATCTGCCTCGTGGAGATCGGTGGAACTGTTGGTGACATTGAGTCCCTGCCGTTTCTTGAAGCGATTCGCCAAATGGGCGTCGAGATGGGCCACGATAGGGTCGTCTATGTGCACCTGACGTTAGTGCCCTATATCTCGACCGCATCAGAGATCAAAACCAAGCCGACGCAGCACTCGGTCAAAGAATTGCGGTCGATCGGTATTCAGCCCGACATCCTGGTTTGTCGTTCCGAAGAACCGTTGCCGATGGAGCAGCGCAAGAAGATTGCTTTGTTTACCAATGTGCAACAGAAAGCGGTTATTTCAGCCTACGATGCCGATGACCTCTACAAGATTCCAGCCATGATGCACGAGCAGGGTCTGGACGAGATCGTGGCCAACCAGTTGGGACTGGATCTGCCGGTGGCGGATCTGCATGAATGGCAAGAGATCGTTGATGCCAAGCAAAACCCTAGCAGTGAAGTGAACATAGCCATGGTGGGAAAGTATATGGATCTCAAAGATTCGTATATTTCGCTGGTCGAGGCCTTACAGCACGGCGGGATTCACACCCGCACCAAGGTCAAGATTCAGTTTATCGAGTCACGTGATATCGAAGAGCAGGGCACAGATTGTTTGCGTGGCATGGACGGCATCGTTGTCCCGGGTGGTTTCGGTGATCGTGGCATCGACGGCAAGATTGAAACCGTGCGATTCGCCCGTGAAAACAAGGTGCCGTACCTTGGAATTTGCCTCGGTATGCAAGTTGCGGTAATCGAGGCAGCGCGCAATCTGGCAGGCCTTGACGATGCCATGAGTACTGAGTTTGAAAAGAAAACACCGCACCCCGTGGTGGCGCTAATCACGGAATGGCAGACCGAAGCCGGCGATGTAGAACAACGCGATGAAGAATCTGAACTGGGCGGTACGATGCGACTGGGTGCACAACAGATCGACCTTGCCGATGGTTCGCTGGCAGCGACGATGTACGGGGCGACCGAGATTGAAGAACGGCATCGGCATCGCTACGAAGTGAACAACAACTATCGTGCGGAACTCGAGAAAGCCGGCGTTCGGTTTTCCGGAACGTCGGTCGACGACCTCGTTGAGATGGTTGAGATTCCCGATCATCCGTGGTTCCTTGCGAGTCAGTTTCACCCGGAGTTCACATCGAATCCGCGTGACGGACATCCACTATTTGTCGGTTTTATTACGGCTGCGAGACAGCACCATGAGGGCGCACTGCCGAAGGTGGTGCAAGCGTGAAGCTGTGTGGCTTTGATGCCGGCAACGAGCACAGAATATTTCTGATTGCGGGCACCTGTGTCGTCGAAAGCGAGACGATGGCAGTCGACACGGCGGGCACACTCAAAGAGGTCTGCTCGAAGCTCGGTGTTCCTTTTATCTACAAGTCGTCGTTCGACAAGGCGAATCGCAGCTCACGGGACGGTTTTCGTGGCCCGGGCATGGAAGAGGGCCTGCGTATCCTTGGCGAGGTAAAGCAGCAAGTCGGTGTGCCGATCCTGACCGATGTTCACGAAGATACACCGATGGATGAAGCGGCTGATGTCGTCGATGTATTACAGACGCCGGCATTCTTGTGTCGGCAAACTAACTTCATCCTGCGTGCTGTCAGTGCGGGCAAGCCAGTAAACATCAAGAAGGGACAATTTTTGTCACCTTGGGAAATGCAAAACGTCGTCGACAAGGCGAAGTCCACAGGCAACAACGACATCATGGTATGCGAGCGCGGTTTTTCCTTCGGTTATAACAACCTGGTATCCGATATGCGCAGTCTGGCCATTCTTCGCGGCACCGGGTGTCCTGTCGTTTTCGACGCCACGCATTCGGTGCAGTTGCCAGGCGGACAAGGATCATCGTCCGGTGGTCAACGCGAGTTCATACCGGTGCTGGCACGCGCGGCGACTGCGGCTGGCGTCGCTGGGCTGTTCATGGAAACCCACCCCGACCCATCGAAAGCACTTAGCGACGGCCCCAATGCCTGGCCTTTGCACAAGATGTCGGCGCTATTGGAAATGCTGGTATCGATCGACACGACGGTTAAGCAAAGTGAGTTTCTCGAGGCAGACTATGGCCTCGGAGTCCCAAGCTCGGAGTAAAAATGATCAGAATAACGGATATTCGTGGTCGGGAAATTCTCGACTCGCGCGGAAACCCCACGGTTGAAGCAGATGTAACGCTCGTTGATGGCAGCGCTGCCCGAGCTGCTGTGCCATCAGGTGCGTCAACAGGTACTCGTGAAGCGGTCGAGCTCAGGGACGGCGATAAAGCACGCTATCTTGGCAAAGGCGTTTTGCAAGCCGTTAGCAATGTGAATGGCGCGCTTCGTGACGCGCTTTTAGCGACTGAGTTTGAAGACCAGCGTGCCGTTGACAATTGCATGATCGAATTGGATGGCAGCGAAAACAAAGGCCGACTCGGCGCAAATGCGTTGTTGGCGATTTCATTGGCGGTTGCCAAGGCTGAGGCGCAATCGAAACAGATCTCTTTGTTTCGTCATCTTGGCGACAGCACGATGATGCCTTTGCCCATGATGAACATCATCAACGGTGGTGCACATGCAGACAACAGCGTGGATATCCAGGAATTCATGATTCTCCCCGTTGGCGCGCCGAGTTTCAGTGAAGGGCTGCGTTACGGGACAGAAATTTTTCATGCATTGAAGAGCGTGCTGCGCAGTCAGGGTTTGAATACGGCCGTGGGGGACGAAGGTGGCTTCGCGCCAGATTTGCCGTCTAATCGCGCTGCGCTCGACACGATAATGACGGCCATAGACAAAGCGGGCTTCAAAGCCGGCGACGACATTCTTCTCGGTCTGGATGTCGCGAGCTCCGAATTCTATGCCGATGGCAGTTATCAGCTTGAATCTGAGGGTCGAAGTTTCGACGCCGCCGGATTTAGCGCGTTTCTGGCGGAACTGGCCGACGCTTATCCCATAATTACGATCGAAGACGGCATGGATGAGAGTGACTGGGAGGGCTGGAAGTTGCTGACCGAAGCGATAGGTAGCCACGTTCAGCTGGTAGGCGATGATTTGTTTGTCACAAATACCGCCATCCTCGGTCGTGGCATCAATGAAAATATTGCTAATTCGATATTGATAAAACCTAACCAAATCGGTACCTTAAGCGAAACTCTTGATGCAATTACTATGGCTGGAGACGCGGGCTATTCGGCAGTGATCTCGCACCGCTCGGGGGAGACCTCGGACAGTACGATCGCTGACATCGCAGTAGGTACGCTGGCGACGCAAATCAAGACCGGATCGCTGTCTCGTTCGGATCGTATCGCCAAGTACAACCAGTTATTGCGCATCGAAGAAGAATTAGGCGCTGACGCCGGGTACGCCGCAAGAGCGGCATTCTCAGTCGAGGCGTAATCGCGAAGGGAATTTGGGGATTCTTTTGGGCACAGGTCGTTGGCTTTTGGTCGCACTCGCGGTAGTCGCGCTGACATTGCAGGGCCAGTTGTGGTTTTCAGATGCGGGCTTCGCGAAGACGCGGAATCTGCGCGTCGCTGTCGCTGAACAGAATGCGCAAAATGATGTTTTGTCGCGCCGCAACCTTGCGTTACAAGCGGAAGTCGACAACCTCAAACAGAGTTCCGAGGCTGCCGAGGAGCGCGCCCGAACAGATCTCGGCATGATAGGGCCCAAAGAGACATTCTTTCAGGTCGTTCCGTCCTCCGATTCCACCTAGTTCAACGCTGCCCAGCGGACCAGAACATTGTCACAACTTCCTGAGTGGGCAACTGCGCATGGCGGTGCCCTGACTGTTGCAACGATTCGCTCGCAAGCCAGCGACTTTCAAGTAACCGAGATCTGTACGATAGATTTCACGGGCGAGGGCGAACATGATTTTCTCTGGATCGAAAAATCGGCAACGAACACGCACTGGGTCGCCGAACGTTTAGCCAGCTTCGCAAGCGTACCAGTGCGAGATGTCGGCTACGCGGGAATGAAAGATCGACACGCTGTGACTCGACAATGGTTCAGTGTACGCCGCACGGGTGACGTCGAGTGGTCGCGATTTGCTGCAGATGGCGTGGTCGTTCTCGAGCAACAACAGCATCGGCGAAAGCTCCGCCGTGGCGCACATTCCGGTAACTCGTTCAAAATCGCGTTGCGTTCAGCGGCAATTGCTCAGCACGCTGATGTTTTCGAACAGCGGCTACAATTAATTGCAGAGCAGGGCGTACCCAACTATTTCGGTGCACAAAGATTTGGTCGTGGTGGCGGAAATATTTCTCTGTGCAAGTCGCTATTTGCCGGACGCAAAATGTCGCGTGCGAAACGCAGCATTGCTCTGTCGACGGCACGCTCGCTTATTTTCAATGATTTCCTCAATCGTCGTGTTTGCGATCAGACCTGGAACAAGATTTTGCCGGGCGAGTTGGCCAATTTGAACGGGTCGGGCAGCGTGTTCCCTGTGGACGAGTTGAGCGAGGAGTTAGCGGCTCGATGCGAAGCGCAGGATATTCATCCGAGCGGTCCGTTGTGGGGGGATGGTTCGCCACGAAGCACCGGAATCGTTGCCAGGCTTGAATCTGCAACTGCCGAGGACCATCGCGACCTCGCGCAAGGTCTGGTTGCGGCAAGAATGGAGCCGGCAAGTCGTGCATTGCGCCTTCTGGTTAGCGATCTTCGCCATCACTTCGACGATGGCGTTCTATGGCTGGAGTTCAATTTGACAAAAGGCGGCTATGCGACCTCTGTATTGCGCGAACTGGTTACCGTGACAGGCTCCTAGTGGACTCCTGGTCTTAGCGCTCGCTTAGTAGCGCATAAACAGCGCCAGTGCCGCCATCGACCTGACGCGCGGACACAAATGCCAGAACTGAATCCCACTGGCGCAACCAACGGTTAACGCCTTTCTTCAGCACCGGGCCACGGTCACCTGAACCGAGACCCTTGCCGTGGACGATCCGCACGCACAGCTTGTTGTTGCCTACGCAGTGTTGCACGAATCTCTCAAGACGCGGTTTCGCTTCTGCGAGGGTCATGCCGTGCAGGTCAATCTCCGCCTGGATCGCGTAGCTGCCACGGCTCAGCATACGCATCGTGGTACGTCCCACGGTCGCGCGTTTGAAGCGCAATGCCTCGCCGCTGCTTTCTTCCAGATCATCGATATCGGCGTCCAGGCTCTCAATGAGTACGGCCTTGTCGTCTGCCCGAGAGAAGCGCGCCTTCGGTTTCGGCTTCTTGGACACAGCGGCAACTTTTTCCTCGGATTTGAGCGGTTTCGTGCCGGTCATCGAGCGGCGGAACAGATTGTCATCGTCGTCTGTCACAAAAAGTGTCTCTTTCGGTCAGTCAAGCTATGGCGCGGCGGGGACATTGAGTATAGTGAGCGCGTCGCGAGCCGCCAAACCGAATTCAAGCAGCCATCCAATGAAAATCCTTGTAAGTAACGACGATGGCTATCTCGCCACCGGGATCAATGTACTGACCGATGCGTTGGTCGAAATTGCCGATGTGGTGGTGGTTGCGCCAGATCGCAATCGATCGGCCGCGAGCAATTCGTTGACCTTGAGCGATCCGCTACGGGTTTCAAGCGTCGGCGAAGGTCGATTTACCGTAAATGGCACTCCGTCTGATTGCGTGCATCTGGCATTGACCGGATTTCTCGACGATGAACCCGATATCGTCGTGTCGGGAATTAATCATGGTGCAAATCTCGGCGACGACGTGATCTACTCCGGAACCGTCGCGGCAGCAATGGAAGGTCGATTCCTGGGTTATCCGACGATCGCGATCTCGCTAGTCGGCCGCAAGCCAACACATTTCGCCACGGCAGGGCGTGTCGCCGCAGAATTGGTGCAACGCCTCGACAATCACGCATTGCCGTCCGACTTCATTCTGAACGTCAATGTGCCCGACCTGCCTTATGAGGAGCTGACCGGGATGGTCGTGAGCCGTCTTGGCTTTCGGCACAAGTCAGAGCCTGTCGTAAAATCTACGGATGCGCATGGACGCACGATCTTCTGGATTGGGCCGGCAGGGCCCGGACAAGACAATGGTGATGGCACTGATTTTCACGCGCTCGACAAAGGCGCGGTTGCAATTACACCTCTGAAGGTAGATCTAACCCGCCACGAAGCTCTGACGCAACTCGAGGAATGGCTGCAACGTGAGTAATGCGAGTAGCGGAATCCAGGGCATCGGGATGACCTCTGCCCGGACCCGAGATCGTTTGGTGCAACGTCTTGTTGATCAAGGCATTCGATCGCCGGACGTTCTACAGCAAATACGCAATGTTCCTCGACACCTGTTTGTTGACGAAGCTTTGGCGAGTCGTGCTTACGAAGATACCGCATTGCCGATCGGTCTCGGGCAAACCATCAGTCAGCCATTTGTCGTAGCAAGAATGACTGAGGCCCTGTTGGCTGACTTTGATGGCGAGACGGTGCTGGAAATAGGTACGGGCTGCGGCTACCAGACAGCCATATTGTCGCCTCTGGTGAAAAGAATGTTTACTGTTGAACGGCTGCCGGAATTGCAGCGCAAGACGCGCGAGCGACTGCATCGACTGGGTATTCACAATGTGCAGTTCAAGCCCGGCGACGGCTGGGAAGGCTGGCCTAAATACGGCCCATACGACGGCATTATTGTGACGGCTGCAGCGACAGAGCTGCCAGAGAAACTGTTGCAGCAAATGGCGCCAGGTGGACGCATGGTGATTCCGGTCGGTCCGCCGGGACGTCAGGAACTGACGTTGGTTACACGAATGCACGATCATTTTGAACAGGTCTCGTTGGGCGCAGTGAGCTTCGTTCCATTAGTGCCGGGATGAGGATTTTCGCGCCACTGTATGAACTCGTTCTGAAATGGTCACGTCATCGCCATGCTGAACGCTATCTCGCTGCATTGAGTTTCGCAGAGTCGTCGTTCTTCCCGATTCCCGTCGACGTGATGCTCGCGCCAATGTGTCTCGCCGAGCGCAAGAAGGCGTGGCGTTTCGCAGCCAACGCAACTGTATTCTCAGTGCTGGGTGGTATCGCAGGCTATTTTATCGGCGTCGTTGGTTTCGAAGCGATCGAGCCATGGTTGCGTGACTCGCACTACTGGTCGGCCTATGAAACAAGTCGGCAGTGGTTTGACCAATATGGGGTATGGGTCATTTTCGTAGCAGGTTTTTCGCCCATTCCCTACAAAGTATTCACAATCGCTGCCGGCGTTGCAGCGCTCAATCTGCCGTTGTTCATTATCGCTTCGGTCATTGGGCGTGGCGCGCGGTTTTTTCTGGTTGCAGGTTTGATCGTCTGGGGCGGGGACAGATTGGAAACGACGCTGCAGAAATATGTCGAACGAATTGGCTGGGCTGTCGTACTGGTCGTAGTTGCAGTCATTGCCTGGTTCATGGTCCGTGGTTGATGCGATCTCGAGTCTTAACTCTGTGTGCTGTACTTATTGCTTTGGGCGGTTGCAGTTCGGGCAGCAGTTGGGACGCGCAACCTGATGAGCATTTTGTGCGCCGCGGTGAGACCTTGTTTTCTATTGCCTGGCGCTACGGAAAGGACCCTTCGGACGTAGCGCGCTGGAATCAACTCGGCGATGGCTCGCTCATTCACCCAGGGCAAGTCATACGGTTGACGCCGCCAAGCGGCAGTAGTACACGTTCTTCAACGACCAGCCGGCGGCCAGCAAAACCGTTGCCCAGTGTACCGACGCAACCGCCGCCGCCCTGGATGTGGCCAACTGCGGGGAAGATAAACGTCCAATTTGGCGGAAAACCGGGTACCGGAACAGGAATTTTGATCAACGGCAAGAACGGTCAGGCCGTTAACGCTGCGGCATCCGGAACAGTTGTGTATGCCGGCAGTGGACTGATCGGCTATGGTCAGCTTATTATTCTTAAACATAACGACACCTACCTGAGTGCCTACGGGTACAACGCGTCGCTGCTGGTAAAAGAAGGCCAAGCCATTAAGAAAGGCCAGCGCATAGCGACCATGGGTGAGGGGCCGGAACGCAAGGCGCGACTGCATTTTGAAATCAGACGCAACGGCAAGCCGGTTAACCCGCGACAGTATTTGCCCGCGAGATAACTCGACTACGACTTGATCTGACACGCAGCCGCCTGCGAAACAGGGGAGAGCTGTGCGGCAGGAGCAGGGCAGCAAGGTTGCGTCGAGATCACTCGATGCAACGCGAATCTATCTCAGCGAGATTGGCATCTCGCCACTCCTAACTGCGGACGAAGAAAAGTACTATTCGCGTCGAGCACAGCGTGGCGATGAGGCTGCGCGACATCGGATGATTGAGAGCAACTTGCGATTGGTCGTAAAGATTGCCCGCCGTTATCTCAATCGCGGGTTGCCGTTACTCGACCTGATTGAGGAGGGCAATCTTGGGCTGATTCATGCAGTGAAAAAATTCGATCCTGAGCGTGGTTTCAGATTCTCGACCTACGCAACCTGGTGGATTCGGCAGACGATCGAACGGGCAATCATGAATCAGTCCGGTACCGTGCGATTACCGATTCATATCATCAAGGATATAAATTCCTGCTTACGCGCGGCGCGGAGCATCCGGCAGGAGACCGACGCTGAGGCGTCAGCAGCTGAAATCGCTGCCTATATGAATCGAGACGTCGCTGATGTTGAGCGGCTTCTGGCCTTGCACAATCGGGTCACAATTCGTGCGACCAATGCTGACGATGACAGTGGTCCTGTGGATCGACTCAAAGCCAGGCGTGATGCCGAGCCATCGCGATGTGCGCAAAAAGATACGGTCAAGCAAATAGTCGATCGCTGGGTCGGCGAACTCGATGCGAAGCAGCGTGCTGTCGTCGATCGGCGATTTGGTCTACACGGACATCGGCGCTCAACGCTGGAGCAGATCGGCGAAGAAATCGGTGTTACGCGTGAACGTGTTCGGCAAATCCAGCTTGACGCTCTCAAAAATCTGCGCGCCATGATGGAAAGTCATGGCATCTCGGGTGATGTCATTCTTGACTAGCGGTACGCGCCGCCAGAAAATCTCAGCCCTCCCGCAACTCAGAATGCTATATCCTGTCGGCAAATTAACGGGAGCATCAATGAACAACCAACAATCTGTACTCGGCCGAGCAGCCATTCTCGCAATCCTGGCGTCGATTCTGGCGGCTTGCGGCGGGGGTGACGAAGAGAAGGCGCAACCCGATGCCATTGTGAATTCCTCGGGACTCTTGCCGCATCAGCAGATGGCCAGGGATATGTTGGTCGAACTCGTCGAAATTGATACGACTCAGGCAGGAGATACGACGATCGCCGCCGAGGCGATTGCCGCGAGGTTGCTGGCTGAGGGATTCCCTGAAGAAGATGTGCATGTTATTGGGCCTACCGAGGATCGCGGCAATCTCGTTGTTCGTTATCGTGGACGGGATACTGGCCGCAAACCGATCTTGTTGCTCGCACACCTCGATGTCGTCGCTGCGGACCCGGCGGATTGGGAATTGGATCCGTTTACGTTGACAGAACGCGACGGCTATTTTATTGGCAGAGGAACCCGCGACGATAAGGACGAGGCAGCAATTAATATCTCGAATCTGATACGACTGAAGCGAGAAGGTTTTCAGCCAGACCGAGACATTATTGTTGCGTTGACAGCAGACGAGGAAACGGGCGATCAGAATGGTGTTACGTGGTTGCTGGAAAACCGTCGCGAGCTGATCGAAGCTGAGTTCGCGTTCAGCGAAGGTGGCGACGGCGTCATCCGCGACGGCAAGTACGTTGCAAACCTGGTGCAGGCGACAGAAAAAATTTACCTGGCATTCGAGTTAGAGGCGACAGATCCGGGCGGTCACGGCTCTGTACCCAGGAAGGATAATGCGATCTACCGAATCGCAGATGCTTTGATACGAATACGAGCGCACGATTTCCCGATTGTTCTAAACGAAGTGACGTCACTGTATTTCGAAAGATCGGCAGATTTCGCAGACGAGGATATGGCGGCAGCGATGCTTGGCATTACTGAATACCCGATCGATCCGGCAGCTGCGGCCTTCCTGACGCAGACGCCTACGTACAACGCGCTCCTGCGCACAACCTGTGTTGCGACAATGATGGATGCGGGGCACGCAGAAAACGCGCTGCCGCAGCGAGCTCGGGCAACGCTTAATTGCCGTATGTTGCCGACCGAGAATGCGGATGCTGTTCTCGACACATTGATCACGGTCATTGGCGACCCGAAGATTTCCGTGACGCAAACCTATCCAGCGATACCGTCGCCACCATCACCCTTAACGGACGAGCTACTTGGTGCTATTGAAGAGCTAACTGAAAAATACTGGCCGGGTGTGCCAGTCATCCCGACGATGGGCACGGGAGCAACTGACGGCCTGTTCCTGCGCAACGCGGGTATTCCTGTTTATGGTGTATCCGGCGTTTTCTACGATATCGCAGCTGACACAAGACATGGGTTGAATGAACGCGTCCAGGTCAAAGCGTTTTTTGAAGGGCAGGAGTTCATGTACCAGCTCGTCAAAAAGCTGTCGCGATCTGATACAGAGTAGCGTCAAGAAGATCGAATGCGCGGGTTCGTGATCATTCAGTTACCGCAAACGGAATTCGCTGTAGCGCAATCTCGCCATTGCTCATGACCATCAGTACATCCTGCAAGGCTTCAATATTGGTCAACGGATTCGACGGCACAAGAATCAAGTCCGCCTCATAGCCTTCGGCAATCCGTCCAGTAACGTCTTGCAGGAACAGGAGTTCGGCAGAACTTACGGTTGCTGTTTGCAATGCCTCGAAATTACTCATTCCCAGTTGCACAAAACGTTCGACTTCTAACGATATTCGGTTGATTGATTCGTTGTCATAGTAGTTGTCCGCACCCGTAGCGATTCTTACGCCCATCCTGTGTGCATTGCGTATCGCGTTCTCCAATTGCGGCACCATGTGTTTACCGCGAAGCCGTAGCACATGATCGTACTGCTCTTCATTCATTTCATGCATCGTGATCCAGGTCGGTACGAACCAGGTGCCGCGGTCTTTCATAAGCTGTAGCGTGTCAATTGAAAGATAGGTGCCGTGCTCGATGCTTCTTGCGCCCGCCAGGACGGCTGCTCGCGCACCTTCGTCGCCATGTGCATGCACCATGACCGACAAGCCGTGCTTCGCGGCTGCATCGACAACCACGCGCAGCTGATGTTCTGAATAGACCTGTTGGCGCGGGTCCGTGTTGGGCAGGCCAGCTCTTTGTGTGCCTCTCGTCTTAATTACGTCGACGCCACGATCAGCATTGATGTCGACGAGCATGCGCAGCTCTTCATCCGTATCGACGGCACCTTCGATTTCACTCAGGCGAGGGTCAGCGAGTACTGTTTCACCCAGGTTTGGGGTGACGTATAGACCTGCAGCAACAACATCCGGGCCCGGGATTCGTCGAGCGCGAACCAACTCACGTAAGGCGACGTCCTGATACGCCGTTACGCTGGCATTTCGAACCGTCGTTACTCCCGAGTCGAGGGCTCGCGTTGCCTGCTCGAGCGTGCTGATATGCGTATGCACGTCAAAGAGGCCCGGCATGAGGTAGTAGCCTTCCAGATCAACGACCGTAAATTCTGACGATATCGAATTACTTGCATCGCCGATCTTAGAAATCTTGCCGTTCTCGACGAAAATAGTGACGTCTTCGATAATCCTGTCATCTACACCATTGAATACGATGGCGTTGGTCAAGGCGTAACTGGATTCCTGTGCGACACAAATTTGCGACGCGCAGATCGTGGCCAGAGCACAAAGTATTTTCCTAAACATTGTTTTCCTTGATTGCATGAGCGGCGAGAAACCGATCAAGATTGTTTGCGAACGCTTGTCGGTCCGCTTGACTAATCGGCGCCGGGCCGCCGGTCGTATCGACCCCGCTACCGCGCATCGTATCCATGAAGTCGCGCATGTTGAGCAGTGACCGGATGTTCTCGCTCGAATACATTTCGCCACGCGGGTTGAGCGCATGACCGGCGTTTTCAATTATTTCAGCGGCTAAAGGAATGTCAGCCGTGATGACCAGATCACCACTGGCGGCACGCTTAACAATTTCATTGTCTGCGACATCAAAACCAGCCGCTACCTGCACGGTATTGATGAAATCGGACGAGGGAACGCGGATGGGTTGATTGGCCACCAATGTCAGCATCGTTTTTGTCCGCTCGGCCGCCCGGAACAGAATTTCCTTAATGACGACGGGACATGCATCGGCATCAACCCAGATTCTCACGTCAGAGATTCGCAGCGACGTACAAAATGGCGGCGACGGAACGGCCTTCGCTGATCAGAACGTTAAACGTGCGTGCGGCCGCAGGCGTATCCATGACCTCCAGGCCTACGCCTTTTCTTGCCATAGCAAACATGAGTTCACGATTCGGCAATAACTGTTTGCTGCCCGTTCCGACTACGATCAGTTCGGGTTCCAATTTCAGGAGTTCAGCCAAATCGTCAATGCCCAATGTGTCCAGCGTCGCTGGGGTCCAGTCTTCGAGCACACCATTCGTAGTCAAAGCGACCGATTCGGACCACTTTTGGTCTCCGATGACTATTTCAGTGTCGCTCACGCTGCGTACGGCGGCGACCAAAGGCGATTCGAGAGTGAACTTCAATTCAGGATTCCGTTACCATTAATTATCAATTCGCATCATAAATCATCGTGACCCTCCCATACGACAAATCCGCTGCCGTCGTTGTTCTGCCGTCTCTAGCCGGCAATCGCATAACCGATACCGGTCTGCGACGATGGCTCTCGCGCGCAACAGTTCGCCGAGCAGACAAACCGGCTGAGTTACTTGAGCGTGTACTCGCAAGCCTGAATCGTGCGTACCCGGATGAAGGTCTCGCGGCAATGCGGATCTGGGGCCAGACTGGTGACCGCCCGACTGTCTGGATTGCGGCGGCCGACCCGGTTTATCTTGAACCGCGACTCGATCACCTGTGCTTGCACGCATTGCACGGCGAGAACATGTCCTCCGCGGATATGCGCCTGATCTTCGACTACCTGCAGGAGCGATTGGCGGGCAGGGAACGTTACGGGTTTGCTCGTGTTGGTTCCTGCGGCTATGTTCGCGCGGACCAGCCCTTGATAACGGCGCAGTCTCCGGCATATGTAATCGACGGGCAAATGCCAAATGACCATTTGCCGAGTGGCGATGAAACGGGCAGTTACCATACGCTGCGAAGCGAAGTCGAAATGGCGTTGCATGATCATGATGTGAATATGCGCCGTGAGTCAGACGGCCTGTTACCGGTCAACTCATTGTGGTTGTGGGGCGGCGGTTTCGCGCCCGAGCAAGAGACTGAACCACATCCGCCACTGTTCAGCGACGACCCGTTATTGAAAGGCTATTGGCTCAGCAAAACGGGAGTCGTCGATAACTGGCCCGGAACGATCGCGGCCTGTCTTGAAGCTTCAGTTGCTGGTTTTGTTGCGATGCCCGTAGCAGCGGACGGCGAAACGGACTGGCTGGAACCCTGCCTCCGCGAACTTCAGACAGCGCTGCTGTCGGATCGTGTTACTCAGGTTAAGTTAATTCTCGCGGATGGCTACAGCGTCGAGATTCAGAAATCCGACCGTTGGAAATTCTGGCGCCGTAATACAGAAATATTTGGTCAAGCACATTGAATCAGCCGCGACCGATAGTACTGCGCAAGACGCCCGATAAAGATGCGCTGGTTGAATTGGGCGGCGTGAATCCGGTGCACGCGCGCTTATATGCGATGCGCGGCGTAATGACATCGCGCGAACTCGATTATGGCCTGGCGAGCCTCGCACCTGTTGGTTCCCTCGAAAATATTACGGCAGCCGTCGATCTGTTGTTGGCACATCGCGACAAACGCATTGTCATCATCGGCGATTTTGATGTGGACGGAGCGACCAGCACAGCACTGCTGCTGCGTTGTTTTACGGCATTCGGGTTCGCAGAGGTGGATTACCTTGTGCCCAATCGTTTTGAGTACGGCTACGGCCTGACTCCGGAGATTGTTCGAGTGGCGGCGCAAAGCAAGCCAGCCTTGCTTGTAACGGTCGACAACGGCGTGTCGAGTGTCGACGGCGTTCGTGAAGCGAACGAGCTTGGAATATCCGTTTTGGTCACCGATCATCATCTGCCCGGCACCGAGTTGCCTGCCGCAGATGTCATCGTAAATCCGAATCTCGAAGGAAGTCAGTTCCCGAGTCGTAATCTAGCCGGTGTCGGCGTTGCTTTCTATTTGGTTGCGGCTCTGGGTCGCCGACTGCAGAACGATGGACTCGAAGGCGCTGCAAAAATTCCAGCCAATTATCTTGATCTGGTTGCGCTTGGTACCGTCGCCGATGTTGTGCCGCTGGACCACAACAATCGCATTCTTGTGCAACAAGGTCTCGATCGAATTCGTAGCGGCAAGACGGTCGCGGGTATTCGTGCGCTACTTGAGCAGTCGGGACGACAACTGTCCCGCACGGTCAGCGCAGACCTTGGTTTCGTCGTTGGTCCGAGGATCAATGCGGCGGGTCGGCTCGAAGACATTTCAATTGGTATCGAATGCTTACTCACTGACAACTACGGTGCGGCGCAACAGCATGCGGCTGTACTCGATCAGATCAACAAAGATCGGCGCGAAATCGAAGCTACGATGCGCGAGCAGGCGTTTGCGTACGTTGATGGACTTGAACAGCGACGCTGGCCATCTTGCGTGTGTTTGTATGAGTCGACATGGCACCAGGGAGTTGTTGGGTTGATTGCGTCGCGGATTCGCGAGCGCTGCCATCGCCCGGTTATCGCATTTGCTCGCGAATCAGACGGCTTTCTCAAGGGATCGGCACGTTCGATTCCGGGAGTGCATGCGCGTGACTTGCTTGAAGCCGTGTCTGCAATGCACCCGGGCATGGTGGAGAAATTCGGCGGACACGCGATGGCCGCCGGACTGACGATTGCAGAAGATAGATTCGAAGAATTCGCAACCGCGGTTGCGACGCAAATGGACCGTTTGTACCCGGGTGCAGATTTCAGCGGCGCAATTATCAGCGACGGGGTACTGCCAGATGACGCCTTCAACCTGACGTTTGCGAAGTCCTTACGAGACGCCGGCCCATGGGGATCAGGATTTGCTGAACCTGTATGGAGCGGTGACTTCGCTGTGGTTGAGCAACGCACGGTAGGGGAGAATCACCTAAAGATGCGCGTGCATTCGGCAGAAGGCGGTGCCGTCGTCGACGCTATCGCCTTCAATCAGGCAGGCGATGCCTATCGTGGCATCGTGCGAATGGCATATAGGCTCGATGTGAACGAGTTCCGTGGCAGGGAAACAGCGCAACTCATCGTCGAACAAATTAGCGCTTTGCACGACAGTGGTGCGTGATAAGATCGCGCGAAATCAGCACCAGCATCTAAGCAATGGAAACGAGCTCGATCAAACAATCAATAGTCGACCTGACTGAACGCGTCACTGCGTTGAGGGGGTATCTTTGACTACGACGGCAAGGCGGAACGCCTGACCGAAGTCCAGCGCGAGCTCGAACAACCGGACGTCTGGAACGAACCTGACCGAGCACAGGCTCTTGGCCAGGAGCGTGCGGCGCTCGAACAGGTAGTGCTGACGCTCGATGATCTGACGAGCGGTCTCGATGATGCTGGCCAGCTACTCGATATGGCTGTGGAAGAAGAGGATAGCGGCACGGTCGACGAAGTGGTTGGCGATCTCGACAGGTTTGGGCAAAAGCTCGCCGGCCTTGAATTTCGACGTATGTTCGCAGGCGAGATGGACGATAACAGTGCCTATCTCGATATTCAGTCCGGCGCGGGCGGTACCGAAGCGCAAGACTGGGCGGAGATGATTTTGCGAATGTACCTGCGCTGGGCTGAGGCGCATCAATTCAAGGTGGAAGTTATTGAAGCGTCCGCTGGCGAAGTTGCCGGTATCAAAAGCGCGACCATACACATCGTTGGAGAATATGCCTACGGTTGGCTGCGTACCGAAACTGGCGTGCATCGGCTCGTTCGCAAGTCGCCGTTCGATTCTGGTAATCGGCGGCATACCTCATTTGCATCTGTATTCGTGTCACCGGAAGTAGACGACAACATTGATATCGAGATTGATCCATCTGACTTACGCATCGACGTGTATCGGGCAAGTGGCGCGGGTGGACAACACGTGAATCGGACAGAGTCCGCGGTGCGCATTACACATCTGCCAACGAATACTGTGGTGCAGTGTCAGAACGATCGGTCGCAGCACAAGAACAAGGCGCAGGCGATGAGCCAGCTCAAGGCGAAACTGTATGAACTTGAGATGCAGGAACGTCGCGCCAAAGCGTCAGTTGTTGAGGATGGCAAGGCCGATGTCGGTTGGGGCAGCCAGATTCGAAACTATGTGCTGGACCAGAGTCGAATCAAGGATTTGCGTACCGGCATCGAAACCGGTAACACTCAGGCAGTATTGGATGGAGGGCTCGATGACTTTATCGAGGCCAGTTTAAAGCAAGGACTGTAAACGCGTGACAGACGACAAGACAGCAGACGAAGGTAAACTCATCGCTGAACGGCGGCGCAAGCTCGACGCCCTGCGCGAGGATGGCATCGCCTACCCGAATGATTTTCGGCGCAATGCGATTGCAGATGAGCTGCAAGTGACCTTTGCGGAGCACGACGACGCAACGCTCAAAGAGGAGAGCGTCGAAGTTGCCGTGGTTGGCCGAATGATGGTCAAACGCGTAATGGGCAAGAATAGTTTTATCAAATTGCAGGACCGGTCCGGGCAAATCCAGGCCATGCTTGAACGTGATCGCTTACCAGAAGGCGTCTATCAAGCGTTCAAGAAATGGGACGTTGGCGACATTGTGTCTGTTCGCGGCGTGCTGTTCCGCACTCAAAAGGGCGAACTCACCGTACGTGCTGATGAGATTCGTTTGATAACTAAATCGTTGCGGCCACTGCCGGAGAAGTTTCATGGCTTGGCTGATCAGGAGACGCGGTACCGGCAGCGCTACGTCGACCTGATCGTTAATGAGGAGAGCCGTAACGTCTTCAGGACGCGATCGGCCGTTGTTGCCTACATTCGTGCATTTCTCGATGCGCAAGACTATCTCGAAGTCGAAACACCGATGATGCAGACGACACAGGGCGGGGCAATCGCACGACCGTTTACGACTCACCACAACGCATTGGATATGTCCCTGTTCCTCCGCATCGCGCCCGAGTTGAATCTCAAACGACTCATCGTAGGTGGGTTCGAGCGCGTCTACGAGATCAATCGTAATTTTCGTAACGAAGGTGTATCCACACAACACAATCCCGAGTTCACTATGCTCGAGTTGTACCGTGCCTACGCCGACTATGAAGACTTGATCGAAATGGTCGAAGCGTTGATGCACGGTATGGCTGATTCGATTCTTGGCCAGACTACGGTGCAATATCAGGGTGAGGAATTTGATTTCGGCGCGTCGTTCGAGCGCATGACCGTCGAAGAAGTCATCATGAAATTCAATCCGGACATCGACCCATCCAGGCTTCGTGATCGCGATTACCTGGTCGATGTTTGCAAGAATCTCGGGGTGCCAGTCAAAGACAGCTATGGGCCGGGCAAACTACAAATCGAGATTTTCGAGAAAACGGGTGAAGAAAAATTGCGTAATCCGACCTTCATCACGCAGTACCCGACTGAAGTGTCACCACTGTCGCGCTGTAATGATGAAGACCCGTTCGTCGCCGATCGATTCGAGTTCTTCATCGCCGGACGCGAGATCGCTAACGGCTTTTCGGAATTGAACGATCCGGAAGATCAGGCTGAGCGGTTCCGCGCCCAGGTTGCCGATCGTGAGTCAGGCGATGACGAAGCGATGGCATTTGATCATGACTATGTTCGTGCCCTCGAGTACGGCATGCCGCCGACTGCCGGCATTGGCGTGGGAATTGATCGTCTCGTGATGCTGCTCACTGATTCTGCGTCAATCCGTGACGTGCTGTTGTTCCCGCACATGCGACCGGAAGTATTCGACTAGTCCGCAAACGGCAACATAATCGGCGTTAGCTCGGTGTCACCGACGACCAAAGGGCCTGCCGTTGAGTCGAGATGCACGACGGCAAGCAGGTGGTTATCTATTGCATTGACGACTTCGCCGACTTCACGCTCACCGTCGGAAACTTTGTCGCCCGGATTCACTGCAGTAGTGCTCTTATATAGCAGCAGACGACGCTTGCTCGATCCCCGGTAGTGTGTTCGTGCAACGATTTCCTGACCGGGATAGCAACCCTTGTCGAGACTGACGATGTTCAGAAGATCGAGGTTGAGCATGTGTGGTGTGAATTTCTCTGATTGAGCCAGCGCGATTTCCGGAATGCCCGCTCTTAAAAACTCAAGCGCCGAATCGCCACCGGCCTTCTTACCTGCGGCCACGGTGAATTCGACTTTCGCGCGAAAGCGAAACATCATCATGCGTTGTACGACGAGATCCGCAAGATCGGTTGGCATAGACAATTCATAGCCGTTATCGACCGCCATGACAGTTGGCATGCAAATCACCCTGCCTTTCGGATTGCACCACGCGGATCGAACTGGCTGTGCATCGATCTCTCGAGGTATTTCATTCAAGTCTGACGTGAGCTGCGCCTGAAGAAACTCAAACGCGTCCGGACCTGTGACAGAGATTGTGGAGTAGGGGATTTCTGACATCTTTTTACCTGTGTCTGGCATACTTTCGCCATGGCGACAGAGGATACAGAAAAAGACGACGTCAAAGAGCAACCCGAGCCTGAAAAAGTGAAAGAAATCGGCGGTCGGGATGGGCCGGATCCAACCCGCTACGGTGATTGGGAAAAGGCCGGTCGTTGCATTGACTTCTGACAATTAAAACCATATTTAATAATAAGTTATGAGCAATACTGAAAGGCCTTTATCACCTCATCTCTCGATCTATCGCTGGCCGATTACGATGACTCTCTCGATCCTGCATCGGATTACCGGTGTCGCGTTGTCGGTTGGCCTGATCCTGCTCGCATACTGGCTCGTCACCGTCGCCAGCGGCGGAGCCGACTACGACCAATTGAATGCACTATTAGCGACGCTCGTTGGTCGTGCTTGTTTGATTGGCTGGACCTTTGCGTTCTTCTTGCATTTGGCCAACGGTGTTCGACATTTGGTTTGGGATGTTGGTCGCGGCTTTGAAATCAAACAAGTCGATGCGTCTGCGTGGTTTGTTTTGATTCTGGCTATCGTGTTGACCACTGTTTTCTGGGTGCTGTTGTGAGTTCGTCTGCCACTGGACATTTTATTGCTCAGCGCGCTTCGGCCATAGTTCTGGTGATTCTTGGCCTGTGGTTCGCGGTCGCGATCAGCGGGCTTGGCGGCACCGAGCATGCAACCGTCCTCGCTTTTGTCGCACAACCAATGAACAGTGTCCTGCTTGCATTTCTGTGTGCAGCGCTTGCTTATCACTCCTATCTGGGTGTGCAGGTCGTCATCGACGACTACGTGCATGCGCCGCGACTTAACTGGCTATCGCTGCTCGCATCGCGTGTTGCGCATCTTCTGGTAGGCCTGGTTTCTATTTTTACCATTTACGACATTGGTTTCGGCGCGTGAGCGACTACGACTTCATCGATCATGATTACGACGTCGTCGTTATAGGCGCCGGTGGTGCCGGTTTACGAGCGACATTCGGCCTTGCCCATGAAGGTTTCAAGACAGCGTGCATCACGAAAGTATTTCCGACGCGTAGCCACACGGTGGCGGCGCAGGGCGGAATTAGCGCTGCATTGGGCAATATGGGTGAAGATGATTGGCGCTGGCACATGTATGACACGGTCAAAGGCTCTGATTGGCTTGGCGATCAGGATGCGATCGAGTACATGTGCAAAGAAGCGCCTGATGCCGTCATTGAATTGGAACACTACGGTGTGCCGTTCTCACGTACTGAGGACGGCAAGATCTACCAGCGACCGTTTGGTGGTATGACGACGCGCTACGGCGAAGGCACGGCGCAGCGGACGTGTGCGGCGGCAGATCGCACCGGCCACGCGATGCTGCATACGCTATATCAGCAGTCGCTGAAACACGATGCGGAGTTTTATATCGAGTACTTCGCGGTTGACCTCATCATGCAGGACGGCAATTGCCGTGGAGTCGTCGCTATCGACCTTGCGACCGGCCGTCTGCATCGTTTTCGCTCCCATCAGGTCATTCTTGCAACCGGCGGTTATGGTCGAGCTTATTTTTCGTGTACGTCGGCACATACGTGCACGGGCGACGGTAGCGCCATGGTGCTGCGAGCGGGCTTGCCCGTGCAGGACATGGAATTCGTGCAATTTCACCCGACCGGTATCTACGGCGCGGGTTGCCTGATTACCGAGGGCGTTCGCGGTGAGGGCGGCTATCTGACCAATTCTGACAATGAGCGATTCATGGAGCGCTATGCGCCCAATGCGAAAGATCTGGCGTCACGCGATGTTGTTAGTCGCTCGATGACGATCGAAATACGCGAGGGCCGCGGCGTTGGCGGCGAAGCAGATCATATTCATCTGCACCTTGAACATCTGGGTCCGGAGGTTATCGAGGAGCGCCTGCCTGGTATTGCCGAATCAGCTCGAATTTTCGCCGGCGTCGATGTAACCCGCGAGCCGATTCCGGTGTTGCCGACCGTGCACTACAACATGGGCGGTGTACCGGCCAACTTTAACGGTCAGGTCGTTACCAGCAGGGACGGCGATGCAGAAACTGTGGTCCCGGGCCTGATGGCCGTCGGTGAGGCGGCATGCGTCTCAGTGCACGGCGCCAATCGTCTTGGCTCGAATTCATTACTCGATCTCGTGGTATTTGGTCGTGCAGCAGCGCACTTTTGTGCAGAGACTATGACGGCTGGCGCAGAACATGCGCCGTTTGCAAACGATGCTGGAGCCAACAGCGTGCAGCGAATCGACAAGTTACGAAACTCTAATGGATCACGCCCAACCGCCGAGGTTCGACTTGAAATGCAGAAGATCATGCAAAACCATGCGGCTGTGTTTCGCACTGGAGAAACACTCGATGAAGGCGTCAAATTGTTGCGCGGTACATTCGCAACACTTGCGGATGTCAGCGTTGCCGACAGGTCATTAATCTGGAATACCGACCTGATCGAAACGATGGAGCTCGAAAATCTGATGCTGAACGCAACAGCGACCATCGAATCAGCGGCAAACCGCCTCGAAAGTCGTGGGGCGCACGCGCGTGAAGACTATGCGGATCGCGACGATCAAAACTGGATGAAACACACACTTTCGTGGGTGAATGATCAGGGTGGCGTGGCATTCGATTATCGACCTGTGCATCAGGAGACCTTAACGGATGAAGTTGATGCTATTCCGCCGAAAGCGAGAGTGTACTAAGTCATGCGAATCAGGGAGATGACACGTGGCTGAATTCAGGTTGCCGCCAAATTCGAGAGTTCGCAAAGGCCGGCATTTTGCGGCGCGTGAGGGTACGTCGAATACTCGGCAATTCGCCGTGTATCGCTATGATCCAGATAGCTTGGATAATCCGTGCATCGATACTTATGAAGTCGATATGGACAGTTGCGGTCCGATGGTGCTCGATGCATTGATCAAGATTAAGAATGAGATCGATCCAACGCTGACCTTCCGTCGCTCCTGCCGTGAGGGTATTTGCGGATCTTGCGCGATGAATATTGACGGCGGTAATACGCTGGCCTGCACACGCGCAGTTGACGATACGAAAGGCGAGGTCAAGATCTACCCGCTGCCACATATGCCGGTGGTCAAAGACCTGGTTCCGGATCTGACAAATTTTTACGCACAGTACGCATCGATCAAGCCATGGCTGCAGTCGACTACAGAGCCGCCGGCAAAATCAGAACGTCTGCAAAGTAAAGACGCTCAGGAGAAGATCGACGAACCCGCAGCTTGCATACTGTGCGCCTGTTGTTCGACGAGTTGCCCAAGCTATTGGTGGAACAGCGACAAGTATCTTGGTCCGGCGGCTTTACTGGCCGCCTATCGCTGGTTGGTGGACAGTCGCGACGAAGCCCGCGATGCGCGGCTCGATGATCTTGACGATTCGTTCAAGCTGTATCGGTGTCATACGATCATGAATTGCACGCAGACCTGTCCTAAAGGTTTGAATCCGGCTAAGGCTATTGCTGAGACCAAAAAGATGCTCGCAACGCGGCGATAGCAATGTCGCAGTTACACTGGCAGTGTCGTCGTGGCATGCGTGAGCTCGATGAGCTACTGCTAGGATATCTGGACGGTCGCTATGCGACGGCCGACAACACCGAAAAAGCCGCATTTCGGTCTCTTTTACAACTTTCGGATCCCGAGCTCATCGGCTATTTGTTGCAGCAGCGTACAAGTCCGCCGGAATTGGCTGTTGTCATCAAGAACATACTATTGCGAACTGGTCCCTGAACCGTCGCTGCGCCGCTTGGTGCTGGGCGCCGGATGCTGTTCGATGTTGTTGGGCGTCTTCGTAATCCTGGGACTGCCGGTGGATAAATATATTCGCGCTGCGGCCGTGTCACTCTGGTGCCTGATCGGTGGCGCGGAGTTGCGGCTTATATCAATTGCGCATGGGCATTTTTCAAGAGTTCGAATTCTCTGTGATGGTGTTCCTGAGCTGCTTGATCGGGACGGGGTCTGGCAGGCGGCAGAGATGACATCCGGTTGTGTTGTGCTGCCGCGACTGGCCTGGCTGAGACTAAAGCTCGCAAATGGTCACAGCTATTGCGAGCTGATGCGCGGTGATTCGCGTGAAAGCAAGCAGTGGCGGCGCTTGCAGGTGATCTGGCGACACTTGGGGGCAGCCGGTCGAAGCTGCTAACATGCCCCCGATTCGGGACCAGCCACGACCACCATAGAACTGTGTCACATAATGCGCATGTATAGAGCCTCCACAGCCGAACTTTCGACGATCCTGCGGGTCTATCCCGAAGTCGAGTGGTTGCGTGTGGATGACATCAGGACACAGCCACATGTCGAATGAATCGACCGACAAGGAGCTGGTCAAGCGGGTCCAGAAAGGCGATAAAGGCGCGTTTGACCTATTAGTGCTCAAATACGAGCACAAGATTGTTAATCTGGTGATGCGCTATGTGCGTGATCCAGATACGGCTTTGGATATTAGCCAGGAGGCCTTCATTAAGGCCTATCGGGCATTGCCGCGGTTTCGTGGCGATAGCGCGTTTTATACATGGCTGTATCGCATCGCGGTTAACACTGCAAAGAACCACCTTGCAGCGTTGCGGCGGAGGCCAACGGACATTGAGCTTGATTTGCAGGACCCGGAGCAATACGGATTGCATGCGAAGCTGAAAGAAACAGATACACCTGAATCCGTGTCGCTGAGTCACGAATTACAGGAAACATTGGAACGCGCTATACAAGCATTGCCGGATGATTTGCGAACCGCGATTGTCTTGCGCGAATTGGAAGGCATGAGTTACGAAGAGATTGCTCAGACCATGGATTGTCCGGTCGGAACAGTGCGATCGAGAATATTCAGGGCCCGAGATGCTATCGGCAAGAAAGTAGGAACTCTAGTACGTTGAACAGGCGGGTAGAAATGAATGAAGGAATAAAAATGCAGATATCTGCATTTGTAGACGGCGAATTGCCAGAAGCGGAAGCGCAGCTGTTGCTGCGTAGACTTAGCCAGGACGTTGAGCTTAGGCAACAGGCGGCAGAATATTTTGCAATTGGCCGCGCACTTCGCGGGCAACAAAGCATCGCAGCCGCCGGCGATTTGCGTGGGCGAATTTCTGCAGCGATCGACGACCGGTCGATTGAAGAAGAATTCGACGATATCGAGCCGCCGGGACGCCGCTACGCAAGGCCGCTGACCGGGTTTGCGATTGCGGCGACGGTCGCGATAGCCGCCATCTTCGGGCTCCAACAGCTTAGTATGACTCCAGCTGCTGGCATCAACTCATCGACGCCTGCCATTGTCGAAGGTCCAGCTGAGGAGTCGTATACCGTTCCGGACATGGAGTACTTCCAGCGCCACGACCAGTTTTCATCGGAGTCTGGCTACAATAATTTCGAGACTCGACGCGTAAGCGCCGAGTTGCGTGAGGACGGCTCACTGGAGATTGACCTCGAAGAAATAGAACCGCCAGTAGATCCCGGCGAGAAAACAGAAGCCGAGGATCGGCAAGCGCCGTAAGATTACAAACACTATGAGACTCCATTTAATTCGAACCGCCCCGGCAATGATTGGCTCGTTCGCCGGCTTTCTTTTGCTTGCAGCATCGGCATTTGCGCAAGACCAGAGTCCAGGCGAGTGGTTGCAGAAAATGACCGACGCTGTGCAGACGACCGACTATGAAGGCACAGTTATTCGAATTCAAAATGGTACTGCCGAAGCGCTAAAGGTCGTGCATATCGTTTCTGATGGTGTCATTCGCGAGAAAGTGGTTATCCAGGAAGGCAATGGTCTCGAGATAATTCGCAACGGCAACGAAGTGCATTGCATCCTGCCGGACCGTAAGTCCGTTTTGGTTGAAGAGTGGGACGATCAAAGCACGCTATTTTCAACCTTGCCGTCTAGCGATATTCGGTTTGGTAACGAGTACGACGTTGCCGTTGTTCGCGAGGAACGCGTTGCGGGGCGCAAGGCAATCATGTTGGCGATCCGGCCACATGACGACTTACGCTACGGGCACCGAATCTGGCTGGATGTCGACACGGGCTTTCCGCTACAGACCAAGTTGATGGACGGCACCGGCAAGTCGATCGAGCAGGTGAAGTTTGCCGACATTGTTCTCGGCAAGAAAATTCAGATGAGCGCATTGCAACCAACGACCGACATTGGTGATTTCCGTTGGTTCGCACAGCCGCAAAAAACAACTAAGAGCCCGATCGAATCGGATTGGACCAGTGATGATCTGCCACCAGGTTTTCGTCTGATTTCGACGCATGCCGAAGAAAAGTCGGGCGATGACAAAACAATGGTTCACATGATGTTGAGTGATGGTCTCGCCAATGTCTCGGTGTTCATTGAGCCGCATACGGATGAGGCTGGAGCACGACGCTCCAAAGTCGGTGCGTCGAACTCGTTTAGCGTTCCTATCAACGAATTTCGCATTACGGCGGTCGGTGAAGTGCCGCTGGCAACTGCAGAGCGCATCGCTCGATCAATGCGGCCGCGCTAAGCGCGCGCTGGTCCTCAAAAATTCGCTATCATTGTCCGTGATGGACAATCCCACAGGCACTATTCATTCACTTGTCACTGATTCGCGAGGCAGGCGTGCGATCGTGGATGTGGATGTTGCGCTGGCTTGCCCGCGTTGCGCATCCGGCAGAGGTTGTGGCGCCGGTCTCCTGGGCGGCGGCAGTCGAATCCGCCGCGTCGAGGCGAGTGTGAATAGTGAGATTGCTCTCGCCGCAGGCGATAGTGTCGAAATAGCGCTGGCATCGTCGAATCTGTTCCAAGCTGCAGTGATTGTCTGGGGCCTGCCGCTGGCCGGTGGCGTTGGTTTTGCGGGGCTGGCTTATCTATTTGCGCTGGGCGACGCTGCGGCTGCGTTGGCGGCACTGGTCGGATTGTCGCTCGGACTGCTGCTCAGTCGTTCATATCTGCAGAAGGGCGCCTGTATTGACGAATTTGTGCCGCATGTTGAGAAACGGCTGCCAAGCGCGCAGACCGGCACCTGAATGCCGGTTTTGCAGGTTTTCAGCCGTCGCGGCTGCCATTTGTGCGAGCAATTGATCGAGGAATTGTTGCCGCTGGTTAAGGGTCGGGCGGAGCTTGTCGTCTGCGATATTGATAGCCGGGAGGACTGGCGGCTTGATTACGACACAAGGGTCCCTGTTGTTAAATATGACGGGGAGTTCATCTGCCAGTATCATCTCGACCGCGAAGCACTAGCCAGGTTCCTCGATAACACCCCGTCATGAAGAAAATCCGTAATTTCTCAATCATCGCCCATATCGATCACGGCAAGTCGACGCTTGCCGATCGGTTTATCCAGCATTGTGGTGGCCTGGCGCAACGTGAAATGGCAGAGCAGGTCCTCGACTCGATGGATCTGGAGCGCGAACGGGGCATTACAATCAAAGCGCAAAGCGTCTCGCTGGATTTCACGGCGCAGGACGGTGAAACCTATCAGCTCAATTTCATTGATACGCCCGGGCATGTCGATTTTTCGTATGAGGTGTCGCGCTCTCTCGCGGCTTGCGAAGGCGCGTTACTGGTTGTCGATGCTGCACAAGGCGTGGAGGCGCAAAGCGTCGCCAATTGTACGACTGCTATCGATCAGGGTCTTGAAGTTCTTCCGGTCCTGAACAAGATCGACTTACCTGCCGCTGAGCCTGACCGCGTTATCGAGGAAATCGAAGACATCATCGGTATCGATGCAACTGATGCCGTCAACGTCAGTGCAAAGACGGGTCTTGGTGTTCCCGAATTGCTCGAAGCGATCGTTGAACGGATTCCGGCGCCGATCGGAGATCCGGATGGCCCGTTACAGGCACTGATCATCGACTCGTGGTTCGACAACTACGTCGGCGTCGTCTCGCTCGTTCGAGTAATGAACGGCAAGCTGCCGAAACGCAGCAAGATCACGGTCATGTCGACGGGTACATCGCACCAGGCGGATCGCGTCGGTAGCTTTACACCGAAGATGGAGGATCGCGATGCGCTGGATACTGGCACGGTTGGGTATGTCATCGCAGGCATCAAGGACATTTACGGTGCACCGGTCGGCGATACGCTTACGCTCACACACGAGCCGTGCGCGGAACCGCTGCCGGGATTCAAACAGGTGCAGCCGCGTGTGTTCGCGGGTCTGTTTCCGATTTCCTCTGACGACTACGAGAATTTTCGCGAGGCGCTACAAAAACTCAGACTTAATGATGCTGCATTGCAATTCGAACCGGAGACATCAGTGGCGCTTGGGTTTGGATTTCGCTGTGGTTTCCTCGGCATGTTGCACATGGAGATTGTTCAGGAGCGACTTGAGCGTGAATACAATCTCGAATTGATAACCACTGCGCCAACCGTGATCTTTGAAATTGTCGATACTTCAGGCAATACCTATTACGTTGACAATCCTTCAAAGTTGCCGCCAGTGAACGATATCGACGAGCTGCGCGAGCCAATCATCACCGCCAATATTCTAGTGCCGGAGAAACATGTCGGTGCTGTCATAAAGCTCTGTATCGAGAAGCGCGGTGTGCAAAAACACATACGCTACCTCGGCAGCCAGGTATCGATCGAGTATGAGATGCCACTGGCCGAAGTCGTGCTTGATTTCTTTGATCGCTTGAAATCGGTCAGTCGTGGATTTGCTTCGTTTGACTATCACTTCGAGCGATTTGAAATTGCGAACCTGGTGCGTCTGGATGTGCTCATCAACAAGGAAAAGGTCGATGCGTTATCGATAATTGTGCACCGGGACAAGTCGCAAAAGCGTGGGCGCGAACTCGTGGACAAGATGCGTGAACTCATACCTCGGCAGATGTTCGAAGTTGCGATTCAGGCAGCAATAGGCAGTAATATCGTTGCGCGCAGCTCGGTAAAGGCGCTGCGCAAGAACGTCACGGCGAAATGCTATGGCGGCGATATTTCCCGTAAACGAAAATTATTGGAAAAACAAAAGGCCGGCAAGCGCCGGATGAAACAGGTAGGATCGGTCGAAATTCCGCAAGAGGCGTTTCTGGCTGTCCTCAGAACAGACAAATGAGAGATAGATTTTGAGTATTAATCTGGCATTAATCCTTACGTTATTGACGTTGTTTACAGGCATCGTTGTTGCACTGGATAAGTTTGTTTGGCGCACCAGCATCAAGCGTGGCGCGTCAATGTCTCTATTGACGCTGGTTGAATATTCACGGTCGTTTTTTCCGGTGTTGCTTTTCGTATTGGTTATTCGTTCGTTTGTGTTTGAGCCGTTTCGAATTCCATCTGGTTCGATGATGCCGACCTTGTTGCAAGGCGACTTTATTTTCGTCAAGAAGTACTCGTACGGGTTGCGACTGCCGGTCACCGAAGCAAAGATCATCGAGACTGGTGAACCGGAGCGTGGCGATGTCGTCGTCTTCCGATTGCCGTCGGATCCGAGCATCAACTACATCAAGCGAGTCGTCGGACTGCCCGGCGATGTCGTGACGTACCAGCGACATGTTTTGACCGTTAACGGCGAAGTAATCGACCGCGAACGGCATCCGCATTCAAATCCGGTCGACGATCCGCGTTTTATCGAACACCTTGGCGAGCGGCAGCACGAGATTCGGATCGAGAATGAGAATTACGATCGCGGCGATGGCAGATTCGAGGTGCCAGAAGGGCACTACTTCGTTATGGGCGATAATCGCGACAATAGTCGTGACAGCCGCTTCATCGAGTCAATTCCTGAGACCCATCTGGTGGGGGAGGCCGTGCGCATCTGGATGCACATGGATGGCTTCAAATGGCCGCGCTGGGAGCGAATCGGCGACAAGATCCAATAATGTGGTGCAAGTCACTGAAAAGGCGTTTAAAATTACGTTAAATCTGTACTAATCGAGTCTGGAGACTGCGTTTTCGCAGAATCAGGATATGCAAGCAATGAAACGCCTACAAAACGGTTTAATTTGTCGCCCGGCAGATGGGCAAGCGGGTATGACCACGCTAGGCTTGATCTTCCTGGTCGTATTCGTAGGGTTGTTCGCGTTTGCCGCGATTCGCCTGACGCCGGTCTATCTGAATTACATGAAGGTAGTCGGCGTGGTTGATGGTGTTGTGAATGAATTCGAGGGTCAAAATGCGACCAGTACGGCCGTTCGGCGCTCGATTCAACGCCGCTTCGATGTCGAGAGTGTTTCACTCATAAAGTATCGGGATGTCACAGTTTCGGCCGTTGATGGTGGACTGAAAGTCAGCGCCGTTTACGATCACAGCACACCTTTCATCGCCAACGTCTCGTTTACAGTACATTTCGACAAGTCTGAAATCGTTCGCCGCTGAATTCTGTGGCGTCGAAAGCTCACGTCTGGCTCGCGAAAACGCTGAGCTACGAGTTCAATGACGCCAAGCTCCTGCAACAAGCGCTAACTCACCGCAGCTGCCCGGGCCCGAACAATGAGCGCCTGGAATTTTTGGGCGATTCTGTCTTGGGCGCCGTGATCTCCGAGCTTGTCTTCAACTCCCATGCGAACGCACCCGAAGGTGATTTGAGTCGTTTGCGCGCTTCGCTCGTTAATACGACATCCTTAGGCGAGCTCGCTGCCGATATTGGCCTGGGTGATCACCTCTTACTCGGTGGCGGCGAGCGCAAGTCGGGCGGGCACCGCCGCGAGTCGATTCTCGCGGATGCGTTAGAGGCAGTATTCGGGGCCGTGTATATCGATGCGGGTTTCGAGGTCGCCGCTGAGGTAATAAAAACCGCTTTCGGCGAACGTCTGCTCAACTTGCCATCCGTCGCAGACCTGCGTGATCCAAAAACACGCTTGCAGGAATGGCTGCAAGCCAGGTCCTTAGGTCTGCCAGATTACAAACTGATCAAGACGTCTGGCAAAGCGCATAAGCAAGTTTTCGAGGTTGCTTGTTTTGTGAAGGACCGTTCGTTGACGACGACCGGTTTCGGCACGACTCGACGTAATGCAGAGCAGGAATCTGCTGAAAAAATGCTAGCGGCTTTGACCGAGACAGCGGCCAGCTAATGGCGACGCATTGCGGTTTCGTTGCGGTGGTCGGGCGGCCGAATGTCGGCAAGTCGACACTGATCAACGCCATTATGGGCCGCAAGATAAGTATCGTAACGAACAAGCCACAGACTACACGCCACAGAATTCTGGCTGTACATACTGACGGCGATACGCAGATTGTATTCGTTGATACGCCCGGCATACACCGCAAGGCGACACGTGCCATGAATCGCATGATGAACCGCACAGCAGCCAGCGCCTTGGCTGATGCCGACCTGGTACTTTTCGTGGCAGACGCCACACGCTGGTCTGAAGAGGATGATGACGTCATGCGGCGAATCAAGTCTGTCGAAGCGCCGGTCATTGCCGTTTTGAACAAAGTCGATAAGGTTCATCCAAAAGAACGTCTGTTGGAATCCCTGGCGACGATGGCAGCTCGCCATGAGTTCGCAGAAATTTTTCCGATATCAGCGCTTAAAAAAGACAACCTCAGCGAGTTAATGGCGGCAATTCCGGCCTTCCTACCAGAATCGCCTCCATTGTTTCCGGAAGAAATGCACACAGATCGGGGCGCAGAATTTCAAGCGGCTGAAGTCATACGCGAAAAACTGACGCAGATGTTGCACCAGGAAATTCCCTACGGACTAACCGTGCAGATTGAACGGTATGATACGAGCGGTGAGCAAGTGACAATCGATGCCGTTATCTGGGTCGATCGCGACAGTCAGAAAGGTATCGTCGTCGGCAAGGGCGGTCAGGTATTGAAGACTGTTGGTCAATCGGCTCGCCTCGAGTTGTGCGAACTATTAGGGCGGCGCGTGCATCTGGAGTTGTGGGCAAAAGTTAAGGACAATTGGTCCGATAGCGAACAGGACCTTCAGCGGCTCGGTTACGAGTGACATTATGCGAGTTCAGCAGCAAGCTGCGTTCATTCTTCATCATCGACCATTTCGCGACACTAGCCAGATCCTCGACGTACTGAGTCGTGAGCATGGCAAGATCGCTTTGGTCGCGCGCGGCAGTCGTGGGCCGAAGTCTCGCTTGCGCGGCGTCTTGCGTCCGTTTATGCCATTGTCGATGTCGTGGGTGCAACGATCGGACCTAGGCACCTTGACCGGTGCCGAATTGCATGGGGCACCTTTGAGCTTGACGGGCGACGCATTGTTATCGGGCTACTACGTCAATGAACTGCTACTGCATTTTCTGCATCGCCACGATCCGCAACCTGACATTTTTGATATCTACGTGCACGTCATTGAGGCATTGGCGGCTGCAGAGAATGTGGCGACTTGTTTGCGGCAATTCGAAATCGAACTGTTACGACATCTGGGTTACGCCCTCAATCTCGCGCACGAGGCTGATTCGCAGGCTGCGCTGCAAGACGATATCCACTATGAGTATCGATTTGAACAGGGTCCCGTGCAGGTCGCTCGTACCGAAGGGCCACTCGTGTTTAACGGAGCGCTTTTGAGCGCAGTAGCCGAACAACGTTTCGCGGATCCGGAGGTTCTACGGGCTGCAAATCGGCTGTTGCGTGAGGTGATTGGATTTCACCTTGGCGGCAAGGAACTCAAGAGCCGCAAAGTCCTGATCGATTTGCATCGACAAAGAACGCCCGCAAGCTAGAATAGACCGCTATGACCAGCAGCCCTCTCTATCTCGGTGTCAATATCGATCATGTCGCAACGCTACGGCAAGCGCGCGGTACGCCGTACCCGCGTCCTGCAGAGGCGGTGACCCTGGTTGAAAAGGCGGGTGCTGACAGCATCACTGTGCATCTGCGTGAAGATCGTCGCCATATTCAAGACGGTGATCTGGATGCGATCAACGAAGTTATGCGCACGCATATGAATCTCGAGTGTGCAGTGACTGACGAGATGTTAAGCATCGCTGTTGCTGTCAAACCGTCCGATGTTTGCCTGGTACCCGAAAAGCGAGAAGAGCTGACGACGGAAGGGGGGCTCGATGTTGCTGGTCAACTCGACAAAGTCCGCGATGCTTGTACACGTTTGTCGGAAGCCGGAATACGCGCATCCTTGTTCATTGATCCCGACGCTGCGCAGCTTGACGCCGCTGTAGCCGCGGGCGCACCGGTGGTCGAGTTGCACACAGGCAGTTACGCTGATTGCGAAGGTGAAGCGCAGCATAAAGAACTGGGGCGGGTCGCCGAGGCTGCAACCTACGGCAGGAGTCTCGGTCTAGTAATGAATGCGGGGCATGGTCTGCACTACGGCAATGTTGCGCCTATCGCCAGTCTGCCTGAAATTGTGGAACTCAATATCGGGCATGCGATTATTTCTCGCGCCGTATTTGAAGGGTTGGCGATTGCGGTCAGCGAAATGAAGCGTCTGATGAATAAGGCGCGATCCGGATGACATTCTTGTGATTTTCGGTGTTGGCACGGACGTCGTTGAACTCGCCCGAATTCAAGCCACCTATGATCGTTTCGGCGAGCACTTCGTACAGAGAATTCTGATGGATGAGGAGCTGGAACTGTTCCACAAGAGTAAATGGCCGGTACGTTTTCTTGCGATGCGCTTTGCTGGTAAAGAGGCCGCTGTCAAAGCAATGGGTACCGGATTTCGGCATGGAATTTGGTTACGCGACGTCGGCATAACAAACAACGATTGGGGGCGCCCACTGATCATATGGTCAGAACGCGGCCGCGAAGTCTGTACACGATTGGGTATTGGCGCCGGCCATGTCAGCTTGACTGACGATGCGGGACTGGTGATTGCATTCGCCGTCGTTGAGGCAGCGGAGTAGTCCGGCATGCATTGCTTTTCATTTGATATCGAGACGATACCTGACGTCGATTTCGGCCGTCGTATGTGGGACTTGGGCGATCTTTCCGATGCGGACGTGGCCTCTGCGATGTTTTTCAAACAGCAGCAAAAGTCGGGCAGCGAGTTTCTTCCATTGCATCAACATCGCATCGTTGCAATTTCGGTAGCACTACGCACAGCGGATACGTTTCGGGTGTGGAGTCTCGGTGATGAAGATGCCGATGAGGCTGAACTCGTGCGTCGATTCTACGATGGGATCGAGCGCTACACGCCGGACCTGGTTTCGTGGAATGGCGGTGGTTTCGATCTGCCCGTATTGCACTACCGGGCTCTAAAACATGGCATACAGGCGCCGCGTTATTGGGAAACTGGCGACGGTGACCGCGAGTTTCGCTACAACAATTACTTGAGCCGTTTTCATTGGCGGCACGTCGATCTCATGGATGTCCTGGCAGGATTTCAGCCGCGCGCTCGCGCCAGTCTTGATCAGACAGCTGTACTATTAGGATATCCGGGGAAGCTCGGCATGAGCGGCGACAAAGTCTGGGATTGCTACCTCGGCGGTGGGATTCGGGACATTCGTGATTATTGTGAGACTGATGTCATCAATACCTGGCTGGTCTACCTGGGTTTCGAACATATGCGAGGTAATCTCGATCAAACTGAGCTTGCGCGTGAATTGCAATTAGTGCGCGATACATTGATTTCGATGGACGAGCCACACCTCAACGAATTTCTCGCCGCCTGGCCAGCGAGCTGAAATCAGGATGGCACGTCGCAAGCGCGAACCGGAAACGGCAAGAATTAACGCGGCTACGCACGACGGGCGGGGTATCGCAGATGTAACCGGTAAGAAGGTCTTTGTCGGCGGTGCATTGCAGGGTGAAGAAGTTCGCTTCGTGCGACGAAAATCGAAGCGAAACTTCGATGAAGCCGAGTTACTTGAGATTCTCGAGCCCTCATCGGATCGTATTCAGGCCCGCTGTGAAGCGTATGGACGTTGTGGCGGATGTGCTTTACAACATGTATCCGACGAACATCAACGAGCAATCAAGTTTCAAACGCTCAAAGACAATCTGGAGCGCATCGGTGGGGTTGCACCTGAGGAGTGGCTCGAGCCAATTGTTGCACCGAGCTGGAATTATCGGCGCCGCGCTCGTCTTGCCGTAAAACACGTGCCCGGAAAGGGCCGGGTCCTGGTTGGTTTTCGCGAACGGCATGCGCCGTTCATTACCGACATGCATCGCTGTGAGGTACTTGCGAAGCCTGTCGATGGGCTCATCGATGCTCTGAGCGACTTGATCGGAAACCTGTCTATCCGATCGCGCCTGCCACAAATTGAAGTCGCAGTGGCGGAAAACGCCGTGGCACTGGTATTTCGAGTACTCGATCCGCCGACCGACGCGGACCGGGATTTATTGCGAGCGTTCGGTAAGACGCATGACTTACGCATCTACTTGCAGCCCGGTGGCCTCGATTCAATCGTGCTGCTGGACGCCGACTCACACGTCGAGCCGTTGTATTACACCTTGCGAGAGTCGGATGTTCGCATCGAATTCGACCCAGTAGGGTTCGTGCAGGTCAACAGCGAAATCAATGAACAAATGGTCGCTCAAGCCATCGTGTTGCTCGATCCGCAAGCCGACGACCGAATTCTCGACCTGTATTGCGGCATAGGTAATTTTTCTCTGCCGCTGGCTCGCCAATGTAGCGAAGTTCTAGGCGTCGAAGGGGACGCGATGCTGGTTAGCGCTGCCAGCCACAATGCGGCACTCAACGATCTTTCGAACGCGACGTTTCGCACAGCGGATCTGAGCAAGATTGATGGCAGCGAGGGCTGGTTGCGTGAAGGATGGCCGCGCGTCTTGCTGGATCCGGCGAGAAGCGGGGCGGCCGAAATCGTGCAGCACATGAAAGTGATCGGCGCGCAGCGTATTGTTTATGTTTCCTGCCATCCGGGAACGCTGGCCCGGGATGCTGGAACCTTAGTCAACGAGCATGGCTATCGGCTTCAAGCCGCCGGAATCATCGACATGTTCCCGCACACTGCACATGTGGAATCGATAGCCGTCTTTTCATATTAATGATAGTAATTACAAATGTTTAGAGTATTTTTATAGAATCAAACTATGTCACTTGGACCCGTCATGCTCGATGTAGAAGGGGTTGCGCTGAGCCCGGCCGACCGTGATCTGCTGCGCGAGCCCGCTGTTGGCGGCGTCATACTGTTTACGCGTAATTATGAATCGCCGGCGCAGATAGCAGATCTGGTTGCGGAGATTCGGGCGTTACGCAGCCCACCGCTCTTGATCGCCGTCGATCATGAAGGCGGTCGGGTACAGCGCTTTCGTGACGGATTCACGGCGATACCGCCGATGCGGGTCATCGGTACTGAATTTGCCCGGGACCGCGATCAGGGCGTCGATCTGGCACGACAAACCGGCTGGCTTATCGGCTCGGAACTAAGAGCGGCAAACATCGATCTGTGTTTTGCACCCTGCGTAGATCTGGACTGGGGGGTCAGCGAGATCATCGGTGATCGCGCATTTCATTCGAACCCGGATTCGGTTGGGGAGCTTGCCGGCGCATTTTGTCGCGGCTTGCGGGCTGCTGGCATGGCTGCAGTTGCTAAGCACTTTCCAGGGCACGGGGCCGTTTTGGCTGATTCTCATCTGAAGTTACCTGTGGATAGACGTGAATATGGCGTCTTGCTTGATGACATGCGGCCGTACGAACGATTAACAGGGAACGGTCTTATCGCGGGTGTGATGTTGGCGCACATTGTGTATCGAGAACTTGACGAGATGCCCGCAGGATTTTCCGAATACTGGATTGAAAATGAGTTGCGTAATCGTGTCGGATTCGGTGGCGCGGTGTTCTGTGACGATCTCAGCATGCAGGCAACGGCCGCATACGGTTCTATGCCGCAACGAGCAAAACGGGCCTTGCAGGCCGGTTGTGACATGGTGCTTGTTTGCAACGACCGCAATGCCGCACAGCAGACCGTCTCGGCTCTCAATGATTATTCGAATCCCTTGTCGTTGGTACGTCTCGCACGTCTGCACGGCACCGGTCAGGTGATGCGGGAATCATTACTCGCAAGCGATGAATGGCAACAGGCGAATGCCTCTGTGGCGCGTTGGAATGAAAGGCCGCCGCTGGAGCTGGACGCTTGAAATCGATAAACCGGAAAATTCTCGAACAAGTCATCGCGGCGTCGGCCGAACCGCTGGTGATCATTCGCATGGACCATCCCGATTGGCCAGTGGTGCTGAGTAACGCCGCATTCGATGCGATTAGCGGCGAAGATATTGAGAAGAAGCCGTTTGCAGACGTAATCGAGCAACTCGTTGGTCGCGATCTTGCGTTGGAGATATCCGAATCGCTGCGTTCCCAGCAGGAAACCAGTTTTCCGGTGGAGCTGGGCGGTCGCGAGTATTTGCTCGCGTTGCGACCGTTATCGCTGGGTGGCGAGGACACGCCGCGTTTTTATGTTGCGTTTTGGCGCGGTGGGGCGGGCAGCGGTGCTGTCGCAGGTTCTGAGATGCATCACGAGCTGTTGAAAGCGAAGCGCCGCATACGCGATCTGTCACGAGACGATCCGGTTACAGGCTTGCTTAATGAGCGCGCATTTCATGAAGTCCTCGAACATGATTGGGCTGTTGCGGCACGAGAGAAGAGTCCGCTGTCGGTGGTCGTATTTGCGCTGGATGAATTCGAAGCCTATATCGACGTGTTCGGTCGCCACGCGGCCGATACCTGTTTGCGTCGTGTTGGTCAGGCGGTTCGCCGTTGCCTGCGGCGCGCCAGCGATGTCGTCGGCAGGCTGGATAGCAGTGAAGTGGTCGTCTTATCGCATGCTTCCGACGAAGCCGCCGTGCGTGAATTTGCCGGCCGCATATCTGCAGCGATTCGGGAACTCGGTCTGCATCATCCACGCTCAACCGTGTCGAAATTCGTTACCGTCTCATTCGAGGTAGGGGTGTCGACCAATGCTGACGAGCAAATGTCCGCGCGTGAATTCCTGCAGCAACTACTGGGCGGTTCGACGGACTAGAGGTGGCTGTACCGGCAACTCTTCATCGTCTTCGATTTCCTCCACTCGAATCACTTTGGCGACGACACCGAATTTCGGGTGATCGAAATAACGCGTCTCGCCATTCTTGATAATCCGGTTTTCCTGAATTCGATAACGTACCGGGCCTTCAATTAATTCTGGTTGGTCGGCAAAACTAAACTTGTAAGCACTCCTTGGCGCATCCATCGCCAGATCGACGACCAGATGCAGATAACGTCCCAGGTACAGTGTGAAGCTGCCGTTCAGGCCGGCCGGCGGCGTGCCGAAGGTTTCCAGTTGCAGCGGTGGAGTGTCGGCTTGCGGAGAGCCGACCTGTGTCCAACCAACGTGGAAGATAGGATCGTAAGCGTCGAGTAATTCAAAGCGCCTGACCACATCGTTCATCGTGAAATCTTTTTCGTCCAGCAACACGGGCACGTAGCCAATGAAATCCGGATGCCGTCGAGCCCGTTTAGTGACTTTAACTTCGGCAATGGCTGCGTTTTCATCAGTGGGCGATTCGATGATGTCCGGCGGAAATACCTCGGTGCCTACAGAAACGTCTTCCGTGTACGTGAATACGACTAACTCAACCGTATAACGCTTGATCGGCGGTTGTTCCTCGTCGAGCAATTCGTCCTGTGCCAGCAGTGCGGTCGGCGCGGCGAACGCAAACAACAGGAGTGTGAGTTTTCTAGCCAGGTCGGTCATGATTAGCATCCTTTGACGGCAAGTTGCTTCAATAGTTTCTCGACGGCCGTAAAGCGCTGATCAATATCAGCAAATTCGCCACGAAACTGCAGACGGTGTGCGCCTTGCAGCTTGTAAGCTTGACCGCCATTTTGCACTAATTGCACGAGAGCGACAGGGTCGATGTGACTTTTCGCGCCGAATACGAGGTAGCCGCTTTTATCCGCCACGTCAATTTTTTCGATACCCAGAGCCGCCGCGAGCCGCTTGATGGCGGCGATGCGCATCAGATTCTTGGCGGCGTCGGGCAGCAAGCCGAATCGATCAATTAACTCGACCTGTAATTCGCGCAGATCTTCGGGAGATACGTTCGACGCTATGCGCTTGTACAGAATCAGCCGCAAATGCACATCGGGAACATAGTCATCGGGCAGCAAGGCAGGCACATGTAGATTGATGTCGACGCCGGCATCGAGCGGGCTGTCGAGATCCGGTTCTTCGCCCGCACGCAGGGACGCGACGGCGCGACCGAGCAATTCGGTATACAACGAAAATCCAATTTCCTGAATTTGGCCGCTTTGCGTATCCCCAAGCAATTCGCCGGCGCCACGTATCTCAAGATCGTGCGTTGCGAGAGTGAATCCGGAGCCTAGGTCTTCGAGTGAATCAATCGCCTCGAGGCGCTTTATGGCATCGGCCGTCATCAATGTGCGCGGTGGCGCGACCAGGTAAGCGAAGGCACGATGATGCGATCGTCCAACACGTCCTCGCAATTGATGCAGTTGTGCCAGTCCGAAACGATCGGCTCGATTGATGATGATCGTATTCGCGGTCGGTACGTCGAGACCGCTTTCGACGATTGTCGTGCACAACAGGATATTGAAGCGCCGATGATAATAATCGAGCATCACCTGTTCGAGTTCTCGTTCCGGCATCTGGCCGTGGCCGACCCGGATTTTGGCTTCAGGAACAAGCTTGCTTAAGCGTTCACCGATAGTTGCAATGTCTTCAACACGATTGTGGATGAAGTACACCTGACCGCCGCGCTTGATCTCGCGTAAACATGCTTCGCGAACCAGAACGTCGTTCCATTCGGTAACGAAGGTTTTAACGGCAAGTCGTTCGGCCGGAGGCGTCGTGATCAATGACATGTCACGCAGTCCGCCCAGCGCCATGTTCATCGTGCGCGGAATTGGAGTTGCGGTTAACGTAAGTATGTCGATCTGACTGCGCAGAGACTTGATCGCTTCTTTATGGCGCACACCGAAGCGATGCTCTTCATCAATGATTACAAGGCCGACGTCTTTGAGATCTTTAGTGTGCTGCAACAAACGATGTGTTCCAATTACGACGTCGACCGTACCGGCACGCATCCCGGCGACTATCGATTTGATTTCTTTGGCTGACTGGAATCGCGACAGTACCTCAACACGAACCGGCCAGTCCGCGAACCGATCTTTGAACGTTTGTCCGTGCTGTTGTGCGAGTAGTGTTGTCGGCACCAGAATCGCAACCTGTTTGCCGCCGTGGACAGCCGCAAAGGTTGCGCGCAAAGCAACTTCAGTTTTGCCGAATCCAACATCGCCACAGACGACTCTGTCCATCGGGCTGTCACTGCCGAGATCTTGCAGAACCTCGTTGATGGTTCGATCCTGGTCATCGGTTAGGTCGAATGGAAATCCGCCTTCAAACGCACGATAGTCGGATTCCGGCCAACGAAAGCGGTAACCGGGGCGCGCGGCGCGGCGCGCATACACATCGAGGAGTTCTGCCGCGACGTCGCGTATCTTGTTTATCGCCCGGCGCCGCGCCTTCGCCCATTGGTCACTGCCAAGACGGTGTAGCGGCGCGTTTTCCGCCGATGCACCCGTGAATCGACTGATCAGATCAAGTGCATGTACCGGTACATACAGTTTGTCACCGTCAGCATACTCAAGGTGCAGAAACTCGGCGACGATGCCACCGGCTTCCAGGGTGATGAGCCCCAGGTAGCGTCCTACACCGTACTCGGCATGTACTACTGGCGACCCCGTTTCGAGATCGTTGAGCTGACGGATGATCGTTTCGGGATCGCGTTCGATACGCCGGCGCCGATTTTGCTGCCGTACACGCTCACCGAACAGTTGCTGCTCGCCGATGATCGCGATTTTGCTGTCTGGCAGTAATACGCCGTTTTCGATGGGTGCGATCGCGACGCCAATTCGGGTGTCGATTTCTCGAAATGTTTGCCAGTCGTCGACGCGCACGATGTCCAGGTTACGGCCAGCGAGCATCTCGAAAATCTGCTCGCGCCTGCCGGCCGAATCGCTGCTAAACAAGACACGTCCATCAAACGAGTCCAGGAATCGCATTAGCGCGGCGGCGGCATCTTCAAAACGTGCTTCAACTTTGAGCGCCGGTGGCAGTTGTGTCGACAGGTTTGTCACTCGCGCAGCGCCTGCCATCGTTTGTGTCGAGTACCGGATCTGAGGTGAAGCCTGCAATGTGTCGAGAACGAATTGCGCTTCAAAAAATGTTTCCTCTGCGGTCAGTATCGGCCGCTCGGGGTCCAGGCGCGATAACTGATATCGTTCTTCGATCTCGCCCCAACTCTGTTGCAGGATTGCGCTCAGCCCGTCCGGAACGATCGTCAGGCAATTGTCAGGGAGGTACTCAAGCAAGCTAACCGTAGAATCGAAAAACAGCGGCAAGTAATACTCGATGCCGCCATGTGCGATGCCATCGGACACGTCTCGATAGACGCGCGATTTCGCAGGCTGTCCTTCAAACCGTTCGCGATAGGCCGATCGGAATTTCTGTATCGCATCCGGGTCCAGTGGTATTTCACGGGCTGGCAGGACTTTGACGTTTTCGAGGGTTTCGCCGGAAAGCTGCGTCTCGGTCGCGAAATGACGCAGCGATTCGATTTCATCGTCGAAAAAGTCGATACGGGTAGGGCGCTCTGAACCCATCGGAAAAACGTCGATCAAGGAACCACGCACCGCGAACTCACCGTGCTCGCTGACCTGCGGTACGCGCAGGTAACCGGCAGCCACGAGGGAATCAACAAATGGTTCGCGCGGCAGTTGCTGGCCTTTGTGCAAGGACAGTGAACGTGCGGCAACGTAGTCAATCGGCGGCAGTCGTTGCAGCAACACTGGCGCAGATGCGATGACGATGCCGCATTGCATGCCTCGCAGTTGCGAGAGCACAGTGAGTCGCTCGGAGATAATGTCCTGATGCGGAGAAAAACCGTCCCACGGCAGTGTTTCCCATTCCACAAAGTGTTGAACGTCGAGCCCGTCGCCAGCAAAGAAACGAATCTCAGCCTCGAGTTGATCGGCCTGGCGCGGGTCTTCGGCAAGCACCAGCATTGGCGCATCGGCTATCGCTGCGAGCTCTGCAATCGTCAGAGCCGCACTCGCGCCAAGCAGACGGCCCCATGCAGCGCTCTTGCCAGGGTCAGGCAGCGTAGGTGCGGGAGGGAGTAGGAGAGGTTCGAGAGCCAAGATTGCTTTTGCTCATGTGAGCGAGCCTGAAATGGCCGGCGATTATCCCACAGCATTCACCAAAAAAAACGCCCGAGCATTGTTGCTCAGGCGTTAGCGTCATTCTTGTCAGCGCAGTTTAGCGCTTCTTAACGGTGTGGATCACCCGATCGTACTCGAAGAAAACGACGAATCCGTCGTATTCCCAGCTCGAGATCGGTGGATCGCCAACGGCTGCCTTCTTGGCATTCGGGCTGCCGTAGGTGGACTCAACGCTTGCTTGAGTCGAACCACTGGCAGGACCAACCGAACCGTTCGCATTGTTCGTACCGTCCATGTCCAGATTGTCAGCGCCAGCGATTCCGGCAAAACCGAAAAAGAAGGCCAATACAGTCAGTTTACGCAGCATAGTCATCGCAAATACTCCTCTCATGCCAGTCGACTATATCACTCTAAGTGGGGGCGAGAAACAGTTGATTTAAAAGGTTTTATTACTTCAGTCAAAACTGTGAAACGGGTCACGAATTAGGACCAGCTTATTGGATTTGTGGTTTAATGCGAGGCGATGATCAACCCCGTTGAACTGTTCGTCGGGCTTCGCTACCTGCGTGCGAAGCGCCGCACCCGATTCGTATCGTTTATTACCTTGATTTCCCTCGCCGGCGTGGCGCTGGGGGTTGCGGCATTGATCGTTATCTTGTCTGTCATGAACGGCTTCGAAGGCGAATTGCGATCTCGCCTTTTAAGCATGTCGGCGCACGGGCAGGTCACCGGGGCATCCGGCAGCACCGATGACTGGCGGTCGCTGCGTGCCTCGGTCGAAGATCACCCTGAAGTTGCCGCAGCGGCGCCGCTGGTGCGACTGGAAGGCATGATTCAGTCCGGTCGTGAATTGCGTGCAGTACTCGTCAACGGGATAGATCCCGACTTTGAGAATGATCTGTCTGAGACGCCGATCAACCTGCTCGAGGGCAGTCTGGACAGTCTGCAGGCCGGCTCCCGGAATATGATTCTCGGTCGATTGCTTGCGATTGACCTCGGACTGCGCCTCGGTGACGGCGTCGTCTTACTCATTCCGCGGCCCGTTGGGGACGGGACGCTGGAGCCCGTGTTGGAGCGCTTTGTCTTGTCCGGTGTTTTCGAGGCAGGACTGCAAGATCATGATGCCAACCTGGCCCTGGTCGGGGCCGTTGATGCCGCCGGAATTTTGAATCTGGGCGATGAACGAAGCGCCGTCCGGTTTCGCGCGCACGATGTCATGGCGGCGCCGGGTATCGCGGCGGACCTGCAAGCACAACTGGGCGATGCTGTTGTGAGCAGTGACTGGACGATTGAAAACGCGAGTTATTTTCGTGCCATTCGAGTCGAGAAAATGATGATGTCTTTGATTTTGTCGCTAATCATTGGTGTTGCGGCATTTAATATCGTGGCAAGCCTGGTCATGGTAGTAACAGACAAGACGAACGACATCGCCGTTCTGCGAACACTCGGCATGCGGCCGGGCGGTGTCGTCCGAGTATTCTTTGTACAAGGTGCTGCGATTGGTTGGGCTGGTGTCTTTATCGGTGTCTTACTCGGGGTTGTGCTTGCGATCAACGTGCCCGTGATCGTGCCGTTTCTCGAACAGACGCTCGGCTTTCAAATTATGCCGGGTGATGTCTTCTACGTGACACGTATTCCATCGGAACTTGAAATGGCCGATGTGATGACGATTGCAATCTCGGCGTTCGTCTTGACGTCATTGGCAACCTTGTACCCGGCGCGCAGGGCAGCACATGTAAATCCTGCCGCTGCGTTGCGGTACGAGTAATCGCTATGGGTCGATTCTTCGAATTTTGGGTTGGCAATCGCTATGTACGTTCGCGTAGCAGCAACAGTTTTGTATCTTTGATTTCCGCCATCTCGATGTTGGGTATAGCCATTGCTGTGTCGGTATTGATCGTCGTGCTTTCAGTCGTCAACGGCTTCGAACGCGAATTGCAGGATCGGCTGTTAACGATGACCGCTCATGCGAGTATCGAAGGAGTGGAAGGCGAGTTAGCTGACTGGCCTGCAATGTCGGCGACGGCCGCTCTAAATCCGCGCGTCAGTGCATCCGCACCGTTTGTCAGTGGCCAGAGTCTGCTCGTGTTCGGCGAGCAGCTTAGTGGTGCCGAATTGCGTGGCATCGACGCTGAAGCAGAGAGCAAGGTCTCAAACATCGGCGAGGTTATGACAGAAGGCCGATTAGACAGCTTGACGTCGGGCGCCTTCAATATTGTGCTTGGCGTGGAGCTGGCCGATTCATTGCAGGTGGGCGTGGGCGACAAAGTCACGGTGACGCTGGCGCAGGGGATCGTGACTCCAGCGGGCATTGTGCCGAGGACCAAGCGCTTTACCGTTAGTGGCTTGTACAGAGTTGGGATGTTTGAGTACGACCGGCGCCTGGCATTCGTAAACATGCAAGATGCACAGCGGCTGTATCGACTGCGCAACAACGTCACTGGCGTCCGTCTGGCTGTGACAGATATTTACGAGGCGCCGACTATCGTGCGTGAAGTTGCGCTTGCCCACGGTGAAGTTGTGTTGGTATCAAACTGGAAGCGGCGCCACGTCAACTTCTTTAAGTCAATTCAGATCACGAAATCAATTCTGTTCGTCATATTGATGTTGGTGATTGCTGTTGCTGCGTTCAACATCGTTTCGACGCTCGTTATGGTCGTCAAGGACAAGCAGTCCGATATCGCGATCTTGCGTACTATCGGCGCACGTCCGTCAAGCATTCTAAAAATATTCGTTACCCAAGGAAGCATCATCGGTGTTACCGGGACGCTTATCGGAGTTGTGGCTGGTATCCTGCTAGCACTAAACCTGGAGACCATAGTGACTTTTTTCGAGTCGTCCTTCGGCATCAAGTTTCTGGCAGCGGACGTATACTTCATCAGTGATCTGCCGGCAGATCTACAGATTCCGGACGTTGTGAAGATCGGATCAATTGCACTAATTCTGGCACTCGTTTCTACGGTATATCCTGCATGGATGGCAGCGCGGACAGCGCCTGCTGAGGCATTGCGTTATGACTGACACCGATGCCGTATTGCAATGTCGCTCAGTTGCACGCCGATTTAGTGAAGGTGGCAGCGTTCTTGAAGTGCTGCGAGACGTCGATCTGTCAGTACGGCCCGCTGAGCGAGTCGCAATTGTCGGCTCGTCGGGTTCCGGCAAGACAACCTTGCTGCAAATCCTTGGCGGTCTTGACGATCCTGACGATGGCGAAGTCTTCGTCGGCGGACAAGCTATGCATGGCGGTAACGAACTGTCGAAAGGGGAGCTTCGCAATCGATATATCGGTTTTGTCTACCAGTTTCATCATCTGCTGCCTGAATTCACGGCTGAAGAAAATGTCGCAATGCCGTTGCTAATTCGGCGTGAACAGAAGTCGTCGGCGCTTGAGAAAGCGCGCGAATTGCTCAGCCGAGTCGGGCTTGGGGAGCGACTTACGCACAAGCCGGGCGAGTTGTCGGGCGGCGAACGGCAGCGTGCGGCAGTAGCGCGTGCTTTGATCGCTCGTCCGCAATTGGTCTTGGCTGATGAACCGACCGGCAACCTCGATGCCGGCAATGGCGAGCACGTCATGCAGCTTATGTTGGAGCTTAATCAGGAAATGCAGACCAGTCTCGTTATTGTGACTCACGATATGTCCATCGCGAAACGCATGGATCGCATTCTCGAATTGGAGAACGGACAGCTTCGCCAACAATCGGACTAACTTTTCCGCGGTTGACGATCTCGTCGCTTGCGCGATTTGTAGTCGGCCAGCGAGAAGCGCCAGAATACATCGAGAAATACATAGGCGATCAGAGCCGCAATCGCGCCGACGAGTACGCAACCGAGAAGCAATGGTTGCCAGATCGACAGAAACGTACCGGTCAGCCAATCGAAAGACAGTTCAATTGCGAATGGACCAGGCGTGAGTCCCAGCAAGCGTGAACCGACCAAATACGAGAAATAGTAAATCGGTCCAATTGTCACTGGATTCGAAACGAATGTTGTTAGCGCAGCGACCGGAATATTGCAGCGTATTTGCAGCGACCCGAGCACCGCAACGAGCACGTGGCCCGGAATTGGCAGAAATGCGACGAAAACACCCCAGGCGACGGCAGGAACAACAGTTTTGCGCCTGATGCCCCACAACATGTGGTCGTGCAGCAAATGACGAAACGGCGTCATAAACCAACGTTCCGTTACTTGATGGCGTTTAAGCGCAAATTTCCTAAAAAAGCGTCTGGGCATCTAGCCTTGATTCCGATTCGATAGGAGCTTTAGAAAACTAGCCCGAGTAGGTGCTTCATGACCCGAGCATGCCTGAGCCTACTGGCGGGTATGTACGCGCAGCAGCTTAGCAGCTTTGTATTGTCTTTCGACTCTATGAATGTCGTTTTGGTTGCAGCAATCGTGTTGCTTTCGCTGCGCCAATTCCGGTTGTTCATTTGGTTCGGGCTGGGCGTTGTTCTTTTCCTGCATGCCGCTACAGATGTGGTCGACTCGCGAATACCTGCAGCGATTGCAGGTGACAGCATAGTTGTTGATTTCAAGATTGCTGGTTTTACAGCCCGGCAGGGAATGGGCATCAGTTTCGTGGCCCATCCGATCGACGATCCGCGACTGCCGCATCGAATTCGCCTAAGTTGGTTCGATCCACCTGTGCAAGTCCGCAATGGTGATACCTGGCAGTTTGAAGTTCGCTTGCGGCGCCCGCGCGGCAATCGCAATCCGGGTAGCTTTGACTACGAGTCCTGGTTATTTCGGCAACGCATCGCCGCTGATGGTTATGTCGTTTCAGGTCGCCGAAATCATTTGCTTAAGTCGAGTTCCGGAGCCGCGATCGATCGACTAAGGCAGCGATTTGTTGACCGTGTTGTCGAGACGATTGAAGATCGCGACCAAGCATCGATTCTTGTTGCGTTGGCCATTGGTAGTCGCCACTTGATCACTAATGATCAATGGGATCGATACGCGGCCACCGGTACAAGCCACCTCATGGCAATCTCCGGTCTGCATATCGGCCTGGCGGCCGGCATCGTCTATTTAGTTGCACTCTACCTATCCGGGATAGGGCGGTCGAAACGAAATATTCATTGTGCAGCGATCTTGATTTCGATTATCGCAGCGGTTTCGTACGCACTGCTTTCTGGATTCGCAATTCCTGCGCGCCGGGCGAGCTTGATGCTGGCATTGGCCGGCATTGCGTTGCTGACCAGGCGAAAGCCAGATCTTCTGGGTATTTTATGCAGCGCTTGCACAGTGATCGCAATGTCGGACCCATTGGCAACGATGGCACCTGGCTTCATGCTGTCATTTGCCGCAGTTGCAATTCTCATCTGGGCCGCACAGCGGCGCTCCAATCTCCTGGTGCTGCAATCGATGCTGCTTTTCGGTTTGTTGCCGCTTACGGCACTGTTGTTTGACCGAGTGTCGATCGCAGCATTGCCCGTGAATCTGCTCGCGGTGCCACTTTTTAGTTTCGTGACAGTGCCATTGACGTTGCTGGGAATGTTGCTTGATGGTCCGCTGCGAATAATCGGTGATCCCCTACTGCATTTCGCAGCGAGCAGCATTGCATTGCTGGAGTATGTGCTAGCCGAAATCGCGGCATTCGAATGGGCCTCATTTGCTGTGGCTGCAGCAGCTGGCGTTGCGTATCTGTACATCGTATTGCCCACGATTTGGGTGCTCCTGCCACCGGGCTGGCCGGGTCGTCGTCTGGCATGGGTCGGATTAGCAGCTGTAATGTTGTACAGACCCGTGGCGCCGCGGATGGGTTGTGCGATCGTCGAGGTTCTCGATGTCGGTCAAGGGCTCGCGGTGGTCGTTCGAACGCAGAACCACGTCCTGCTGTACGACAGCGGGCCCGCGTTTCGTGGTGGCGGCAATGCGGCAGAGAATATCGTCTTGCCGTATTTGCGGAGTCAGGGAATCGATGCTGTCGATCATATGGTCGTATCGCATGCCGATCTCGATCACGCCGGTGGTGTAGGTGCAATTATTGCCGCCGTACCAGTTCACCAAACTTACGCAGGCGAGCCTCTGGCAAGCACGCGGTCTGTGCCTTGTCGCGCCGGTCAGCGTTGGACCTATGATGGTGTCGATTTTCAATTTCTGCATCCGGCTGCCGACGGCGCTTATGAGGGCAATGACGGGTCTTGTGTTCTGTTGCTGGACAGTGGCGGAAATCGCGTGCTGTTTAGTGGTGATATCGAAAAAAACGCCGAGAACAGCCTGATTCGTCGCCGGGTTCTTCCGCCCGTGGATGCTGTTATCGTGCCGCATCACGGCAGCAGAACATCATCGACGATCGCTTTCGTGCACGCGTTGAAGCCGTCGGTGGCCGTCGTTTCGGCCTCGTTTGGCAATCAGTGGGGATTCCCGAAAGCGGATATCGTGGCCCGCTGGGAGGCCGTTGGCGCCGAAGTCATCAATACGGCCGCTGCCGGGGCGATCCAATTGCGTATATGTGGAGACTCAGGCCTCGAATCTATTCGGCGTTATCGCGCCGACAACCGTCGAATATGGCATGAGTAGAGTGTATATTTCATTTTTCCTCCAAGGTCTGCGTGTATGGTTGAGATAGTCAAGTCGGGCGGCTGGTTGATGGCGCCCATCATCCTCTGCGCGATCATCGCAACGGGTATCATTCTCGAGCGTTTTTGGACGCTGCAACAGAAGCGAGTGATCCCTGAAGATCTGACCAGCAAGGTGTGGGGCTGGGTCAAAAAAGACCAGCTCGACCAAAAACAAATTCAGACTCTGCATCAGGGCTCTGCGCTCGGTCAGATTCTTGCTGCCGGGCTGATCAATCGCGATCGCGAACGCAATGTCATGAAGGACAGTATCGAGGATACCGGCCGGCATGTTGTGCATGAGCTTGAACGTTATCTTGAAACACTCGGCACGATCGCTGCTATATCCCCGTTATTGGGACTGCTTGGCACAGTTATCGGTATGGTCAAGGTGTTTGCAGCGATCACCACGCATGGCGTAGGCGATCCGACCGTCCTGGCTGGCGGTATTGCCGAAGCGCTGATTACGACGGCGGCAGGACTTACAGTGGCGATCCCGGCACTCATCGGCTATCGCTACTACCGAAACCGCGTCGATACGCTGGTCGTAGATATGGAAAAGGAAGCGATCAAGTTGGTCGAAGCACTTCACCGACGTCAGGAGAAGGGCTAGTCCATGCGGCTAAACCTGCGACCCAGAACGCAGCCCGAGGTTAATATGACTTCGTTGATTGATGTGGTTCTGTTGCTACTGATATTTTTTATGGTTTCGACAAGCTTCGTGAAGCAGTCGCAAATCACAATCAGCTTGCCGGAAGCAGAGAGTTCGACGATTGCTCCAGAAACACCGGAACAAATCGACATCATGATTTCAGAGACGGGTGTTTACATGGTGAATGGCCGTGAGCTCATCAATAGTCGCCCTGAAACCATTCGCAATGCATTGCGGAAAGTGTCGAATGGCGATAATAGCTTGCCGCTGACGATCAGCGCCGACGCCAATGCCAAACACCAGGACGTCGTTACTGCAATGGACGTTGCAGGCCGCCTCGGATTCGTGCAGATCAGCATTGCTACGGTCAGTGACCAGGATGCTGAACAGTTGGGATTCGATTGAAGCATCATCGTGAGCATTGTTTATCGTGAGTGACGCAATCGAGCCGCAGGCTTCCGACACCTACCGCCGACTGTGGCAATACGTGTTGCCGCACAAATTAGTGGCCCTCATCGCGGTAATCGGCATGGCCGGCACTGCAGTCATCGAAGGCAGTCTGGTGTACTTGCTGGAGCCGTTGATGGATGACGCGCTGGTAGCGCAGAATCTCGAGACGGCGCGCTGGATGCCAATTGCCTTCGTTGCAATTTTTATCGCCAGAGGCATTTCCGGTTTCGCGACTGAGTATTCGCTGGGCTGGATTGGACGCAATGTCATCAGTTCACTGCGACGAACAGTGTTTCGAAAATTTCTGACCTTGCCCACTCGGTTCTTTGAAGAACGTACCGCAGGTCCATTGCTTTCGCGGCTAACCTATAACGTTGAAATGATCGCGGAGTCTGTAACGAGCGTTGTTACGATCGCTATCCGTGATGTATTGACCGTCATTGCGGCTGTCACGGTAATGTATCTGCAAAGCCCGAAGTTACTGTTATTCGTCGGCATCGTATTTCCGGTAATCGCGATTATCGTTCGCTATCTCGGACGCGCATTTCGACGTTATAGCGGCCGTATCCAGGATTCAGTGGGCGAAGTCACGCAGGTCACCGAAGAGATCGTTCGCGGCAATCGCGTGGTCAAAATTTTCGGCGGCTACGAATATGAGTCCGAGCGTCTGGAAGAAGTGGATGGCCGCAACAGGAAACAAAACCTCAAGCTTATTTGGGTACGCTCGTTGGGCGTCGCGATCACACAGGTAATATTCGGATTTGGCGTCGCCGGCGTGATTTACATGGCAGGAGTGGAGTCAATCAATGGCAACCTCTCGCCAGGTCAGTTCATATCGTTCTTCAGCGCAATGATGTTGATGCTGCAACCGGTACGACGAATTACCAACGTTAATGCAACCATCCAGCGGGGCGTTGCGGCCGGTGACAGCCTGTTTCAGGTTATCGATGAAGATGACGAAGTCGATACGGGTAGTGTCGTTAAAGATTCCATTCGCGGCCATGTCGAGTTCCGCAATGTAGATTTTGCATACGGTGACAACAACGATGCCGTCCTGGTCGATGTGTCTGTGGAAATTGAACCCGGTAAAACACTCGCCATTGTCGGTCATTCCGGTAGCGGTAAGTCGACACTCGTTAGCTTGTTGCCGCGCTTCTACGATGTCGACGGCGGTGAAATCCTACTGGATGGGACGTCCACTCGCGATTTTACGCTGCAAAGCCTGCGCGACAACATCAGTCTCGTCAGTCAGGACGTCGTCTTGTTCAATGACACGATTGCCAATAATCTCAGCTACGGTCAGTTGCGCAAGCATTCGCAGGACGAAATTCTTGCTGCAGCGGAGGCTGCACATGTGCGGGCGTTTGCCGAAGACATGCCGAACGGCCTCGATACCATGGTCGGTGATCGCGGAGTCCTGTTGTCCGGCGGTCAGCGGCAGCGAATTGCTATCGGCAGAGCGCTGCTCAAGGATGCTCCCGTGTTGATTCTCGACGAAGCGACCTCGTCGCTCGATACGCATTCGGAACGGCGCATTCAGGAAGCACTGAACGAGTTGATGAAAAACCGGACGACACTGGTCATTGCACATCGATTGTCGACTGTGGAAAAGGCGGACCGCATCATCGTCCTGGATGCGGGTCGAATTGTTGAGTCGGGTAGTCACCAGGAATTGCTTGATCGAGGTGGGCAATACGCTGACTTGTATCACATGCAGTTCACTGAGGAGTAGGGCGCACCCACTATGTATAACTGGCTGCATCGAGTTTGGTATGAGGGCGCAGGATCATATCGGCTGTTGTTGCCGCTCACCGGTCTGTATTGGTTGTTGGTGGCGACTCGCCGCTGTCTCTATCGAATTGGAATTTTCGGCAGTCAGCGAGCTGTCGCGCCTGTTATCGTCGTTGGAAATATCACGACGGGCGGAACGGGCAAGACGCCTGTCACGATCTGGCTTGCACGTGAATTGCAGGCACGCGGTTTTTCCCCGGGCATCGTGAGTCGCGGCTATGGTGGCAGTAAGTCGTCAACTTCCATGCGTGTCGATATCGCCAGTGATCCGGCGACGGTCGGTGACGAACCGGTACTATTGGCGCGGCGCTCTGCTTGTCCGGTCGTCGTGGATGCAGACCGCTTTCGTGCCGCCGAAATGCTCGTTGCGGACGGCGCGGACGTGATCATTGCTGATGATGGATTGCAACATTATCGACTGGCGCGGACCTACGAAATTTGTGTGATCGACGGTTCTCGGGGGTTGGGCAATCGTTTTTTGCTACCGGCTGGCCCATTGCGCGAGACAATTTCCCGCCTTAGTGAGGTGGATCAGGTGTTATTGAATGGTCCGCTAAAAGATCCTGATGCTTCGATCACGGCGGTCGAACAGAATTCGATCGAATTCGCACTGGTCGCGCAAGAAGTGAGTCGACTCAACGGTTCGCTAACGCGCCCAATTGAACGATTCGAGGGGACGACCGTCCACGGCGTTGCCGCTATAGGTAATCCAACGCGCTTCTTCGATTTGCTTCGAGCGCACGGCATGCAGGTCATCGAGCACGCATTCCCGGACCACGCCGCTTTGTCGCAACGCGATCTGAGTTTTGGCGATGATTTTGAGGTGCTAATGACCGAGAAAGACGCTGTCAAACTTGGCACTGCCGTCAGCGACAAAATGTGGACGGTTCCTGTTGAGCTGAAAATGGATCCATTGTTGTCCGGCCCCTGGCTTGAGCAAATCGAATCTCGTTTGCGAGACGAGCAGGAGAACTGATGACCGATTTCGTTGTAGTTATTCCTTCACGGTACGCGTCGGTGCGCTTGCCCGGTAAACCATTGCGTGAGATCGGTGGCAAGCCGATGATTCAACACGTGTATGAACGTGGCGTCGAGAGCTCTGCACTCGAAGTTGTTATAGCGACGGACGATCAACGTATCGCTGATGCTAGTGAAGAGTTTGGGGCGCAGGTCTGCATGACGGGCGATCAACATCGGTCGGGAAGCGAACGCATCGCTGAGGTATGCGACATCATGGATTGGAGTGACGACAGGATCGTTGTCAATCTGCAAGGCGATGAGCCGACTATGCCAGCGCGGTTAATTGACCAGTGCGCGGAGTTGCTCACTGACCCGACGGCGGATATTGCGACGCTGGCATCGCCAATTGCCTCACAAGAAGACTTCGATAATCCGAATGTGGTAAAGGCGGTCGTCGATGACGCTGGCAACGCACTCTACTTCAGCCGTGCTCCGATTCCGCACGACGGCATGCGTTTATCACTGCACCACCACGGTATCTATGCCTACCGATGCGGCGTGTTGCGACGGCTCGTCTCGGCCGCGCCATCAGAGCTCGAAACCTGCGAGCGGCTGGAACAATTGCGCGCATTGGCGCTGGGCTTGCGGATCCGGGTAGCGCAGCCCCTGGTACGGCCAGGCTCAGGCGTCGATACCGAGCAGGATTTGGTCGCTGCAGAACGCGATATTTCACAAAGTAGTTGATACACTCTAGTTATATGTCAGGACGTCAGTTGCAACTATATCAACAGCTTGCGGTCTGAATTGAATGAAATAGATGTTTCTGAGGGGGAACAAAATGCGTATTTCCAAATTTACAGTTGTGCCAATTGCATTGGCGGCTGGTTTTGCGATTTCTTCGCAGGCAATGGCTCAGGCTGTGCTCGAAGAAATTACAGTGACGGCCACCAAACGAGAAAGTCCGCTGCAAGACATTCCAATGAGTATCACCGCGATTAGCGGAGACGCTCTGGAAAGGAATGGTGTAGCAGACTTCACGGACATCGCAACAACGGTGCCGTCCGTGTCGTTTCGGTCTGGTGGGCCCGGACGTAGCAAACTGAATATCCGCGGCATATCAGCTGCAACCGGCGTCGCACCGACGGTCAGTTTCTATATCGATGAAATGCCGATTCAAACGATTTCATCGGGATCCACGACGTCGTTCGCGCAAGCGATCGTCGATCCGAAAATGTACGATCTCGAGCGTGTTGAGGTGCTGCGCGGACCACAAGGCACGTTGTACGGTTCCAGCTCTATGGGCGGCACGATTCGATTGATCACGCGTCAACCTGACGTGGAAGCATTCGATGCCAGTGTCGGGGCGGAATTTTCGTCAACAACGGGTGGCGGCATGAACTATCGGGTTAATGGCATGGTGAATGCGCCATTGAGCGATACCGTTGCGCTCCGAGTCGTCGGTTCTTACACCGACAATGACGGCTACTTCGACCGCGTAAGTAGTAGCACTGGAGAGAAGTTTGCATCGGATGTGAATACCGAAGAATCGACATCGATTCGTGCTTCATTGCGTTGGAATATTGGTGAAAACTCCTATTTGCAGCCCACGGTGTTTACGCAAACAACCGACATGGATGGCAAGCCCAACTTTGACAACCCAATCACGAGTGACAAACAGTTTGCGCCGTATGACACGGCGGAACCGTTTGAAGACGAGTTCACGATGACCAGCCTGACTTTCGGCCACGACTTTGAGTCTATGTCGTTGCTGGCAACCTGGTCACAGATCGATCGCGAAATGAGCAATCTGGAAGATATTACCGATGTTGGCGATTTGTTTAATCCTGGCATCCCGGCTCCGTTATTTCCGGGGTCGTTGTTTTCCGATGAGTTCGTCGAACTCGATGACGAGTCGATCGAAATTCGACTGACCTCAAATTCTGATTCTAATCTGCAATGGTTGGTCGGGTTTTATCGCAAGGACGCGGTCTCTGACGCTGGTTATCGAATGCAAGAAGGCTGGGATGCACCGGTCGATGGAGATGGAGATCCCCTCACACCGCTTGAGCCGCTGTTCCTGAATGGTCTTGCGAATACTCAAAAGCTGCAAGAGTATGAAGAAGACGCATTTTTCGGCGAGCTCACCTACAACTTCAATGACAATTTTGCTGCGACCTTAGGGCTACGCAGCCTCGACTACGACTTTCACTCGAAAGAAGAAAACTGGGGTGGCGTTTTCACAAGTGACAGCGATCGATCCGGTGCAAACGTTCGCGACGAAGTTCTCAGCGACAGCGAAACACAGGAGAAGCTGACGCTGACCTATGCGTTTGGTGACGATAACCAGGTCTATGCATCGACGAGTACGGGTTCCCGTCCAGGTGGTATCAACCGTGTAATTCCTGTCAGTGACGATCCGGCAGAGCCGGTAGGATTTGCCTGTCAACAGGATCTTAATGCGTTGAATATCACTGATCCAGGTGCATACATTGGTGACGACGTTACCAATACAGAGTTGGGTTTGAAGATGTCTTTTGGAGATTCAGTTCGCTTAAGCGGTGCATTCTATGACGTTAAGTGGGATAACATTCAGCAATTGGTAACGACCAGCGGAACTTGTGGCAATAACTTCACGGGCAACATTGGTGAAGCGAGCAGTACCGGATGGGAATTTGAACTTGCGGCGGCACTCAGCGACCGACTGACCGTAAATGCGAACATCGGCATCGTCGACGCGCAATTCGACGAGACCGTATTGGTTCCGGGCAGTACAGTCGACATCGTCAAGAAGGGCGACAAGCTTCCGGATGTACCGGCGTATACCTACAATTTGTCATTTGACTATTCCATACCGGCTCAACAAGGTGAATTCTTCATTGTGGGCAATCTCAATTACGTCGATGACACTCTGGAGCTGCCGGGTCGCAGAAATGATGACGTATCTGGCAATGGTATTGATTCCAGCAACGTACGCCCCGAGTATGCGATCGTCGATATGCGCGTCGGCTTCGTCAGCGAGAAGGGTTGGGAGGCAACACTGTTTGCCGAGAACCTATTCGATGAGGTAGCGCTGTACGGATTCAACGATGCGATTGCATTCGCGTTCCCAGGGTCCGACCCGACCGTTCGCAATCGACCAAGGACAGTCGGCGTATCATTGATGTATCCGTTTAATTAAGTTCAACCGGGCTTTGTCCGGGTAGATAAGGCCCTCCTTGTGAGGGCCTTTTTTATTCGAACTTGATGTGCTTGTTCAGCGGTAGTTCGCGGATGCGATTGCCGGTCGCTGCAAATATCGCGTTAGCCAGAGCGGGAGCTGCCGGCGGTGTTGCGGGTTCGCCAATGCCGCGAATCTTCTCACCGTTCTGCAAGATTTTTACTTCAATATCCGGAGCCTGCGACATCCGAATCGCGTCGTAGTTGTGAAAATTGCTCTGCTCGACAATGCCATCATTGACCGTGATTTCTCCCATGATGGCGGCTGCCAGACCGAAATTGATGCCGGACTGCACTTGCGCCTCAATGTTTCGCGGGTCGAGCGCTACGCCGACATCGACGGCCGCATAAACCTTGAGAATCCTGAGGCCGAGCGGCGTATCAGCGACTTCGATGACTTGAGCTGCAGGAACACCAAAGGACAAGACGAAGGCGACCCCGCGACCCAATCCTGCAGGAAGTTCGCTACCCCAATTCGACATTTCGGCGACGGTCTCGAGGACCTTACGACTCGTCTCATCCGTCATCAGTGACAAGCGCATTTGCATCGGATCGGCGCTCGCTGCATGCGCGAGTTCGTCGATAGCGGATTCATGAAAAAACCCGTTTTGCGATGCACCAACGGAGCGCCAAAATGAAATAGGCATCATTTCGGGCGCTCGATAACCTGTCACGCGGTAATCGGAAATGCCGTACGGTTGATCCCATGCCGATTGAACGATTGCAATATCGGGCCCGGCCGCCGGGATACCAATACGACCCATTGCCGATGCCGTCACCGATGGGCTCGCAATTTGCAAGTGCAGCGCGTGAACAGATCCGTCAGCCACGGCGCCTTCAAAGCGTGCTATCGCCAACGGTCGGTACGTGTCATGTTGCATGTCCTCTTCACGAGACCAGGTCGTTTTGACGGGTACGCCTGGCATTGCTTTCGCGATCCGGACGGCGGCTTTGACGAAATCCATCTCGGAACGTCGGCCAAATCCGCCACCCATCAAAGTCGTATGCACGTTGACGTCGTCGATATCGATGTCCGCAATTTTCGCGCCTTCTTTCGCCGCCTGCGTCGGGTTTTGATTGCCGGCCCAGATATCCAATTGTCCGTCAGCAAGTATTGCGACTGCATTAAGCGGTTCCATGGTTGCATGAGCGAGGTAGGGAACTTTGTATTCCGCGGACACCACTTCAGCGTCGGCAAGTGCTGCTTCGACGTCTCCGTCATCGCGAAATTGACTGTCTTCATCGTCCGAAAATGCGGCTTCGACCTGTGCAAAATGCTCGCTGCTCGAACCCGGATAAGGGGCGTCTCCCCAATCGAATTCAATAGCGTTGGCCGCCTTGATCGCATACCAGGTGTTGGTCGCGACAACTGCAACACCGCCTTCCAGCGGCACTACCGTCTTGAAGCCTGGCATCGTTTCGGCGACAGATGCGTCGAAGCTATTCATTGCACCGCCAAGCCGTGGATTCATTTTGATCGTTGCGAACAACATGCCAGGTAGCCGAACATCAATCGAATATTCGGCCGTACCCGTGCATTTCGAGAGCATATCGACACGCGGCAACGACTTGCCAAGAATGCGCCATTCCGACTGTGGCTTTAGCGCCGGATCTTTCGGCGGATCAATCTCGGCTGCCAAATCGGCAACGTCGGTGTAGGCCAGCTTGCTGCCGTCTGTCGCAATGATCGACCCATTGGCCGTGTGCAATGAGTCAACCGAAATATGCAACTTGTTCGCCGCGGCTTGCAGTAGTACTGACCGGGCCGCAGCACCAGCTTTACGCATTTTCATGAACGCGTCCGGGGTCGAAGACGACCCGCCGGTTATTTGCATGCCCAGAAACTTGGCAGGTACGTGCGTGAAGTTTCGTACCCGTTCAGCCGACTTGCTGGTATCGACTGCGGCGTAGGGCAGACCTTCTTCAAGTAGTAGCGCGTTGTAGTAAGCTTTTGACGCCGGGCCGTGTTCAACGTTGACGTCTGTGAGCGACACATCGAGTTCTTCGGCGACCAATGCGGCGAGCGTTGTATGTACGCCTTGGCCCATTTCCGCGCGTGGCGTTATGATCGTAATTCCGGTCTGATCGATGCGTATGTATGGCGTCAGGGCGACTTCGCCATCGCGCAGGTTGTCGAGCAAGGGATTTCCGTACGGCGTTTTGTAGCGCCAGTATCCGAACACGACACCGCCCGTGATTGCGACTGAACCGATCAGCAACGTGCGCCGAGTAATCGTTTTTAATCGACCCATTGCCTAGGCCTCCCGCAATTTCGACGCGGCGCTCTTGATAGCACGACGAATCCGGGGATAGGCGCCGCAGCGGCAGAGATTGCCCGACATCGCGGTGTCTATATCGGCGTCACTTGGATCGGTGTTCGTGGCGAGCAGTGCGGCCGCCGACATGATCTGTCCGGACTGGCAGTAGCCGCATTGCGCTACCTGTTCATCGACCCAGACTTGTTGGATGGCGTGCAATGCCGCCGGTGTTCCGAGCCCCTCGATCGTCGTGACTTCGCCCCAGGTCGCGCTTGCCGGTACGGAGCAAGAGCGGACCGGCGTCCCATTGATGTGTACGGTACAGGCGCCGCACATGGCAATGCCACAGCCAAACTTCGGTCCAGTGATGCCAAGCTCATCACGCAATACCCAAAGCAAGGGCATGTCGTCAGACACATCGACATCGTGCGTCTCGCCATTTACCGTCAACTTCATCGCATCGGACTCCGTAGCTTGTCGAGAGAACTATGCTGATTCTAAAGCAGGGCGAAGCAACTTACTGGCCAATTTGCTTGCACAACGAAAGCCCGACGCAAAAAAAACGGCCGTGCGAGTTGCACGGCCGTCCGCCCAAGCAAAATGATCTCAATTGTTACAGTTTGAGATCCAGGCTTTTTACCACTTCCATTGGAACGTAGTTGCTTCCAGCTGGTAAGTTATTCTCCAGAGCGTACTTGCGGGCGGCTCCCAAAGTCTGTCCGCCGATAACGCCGTCAATGCCAGCGTTGTAGTAGCCCTTGTCCTTGAGTGCCGTTTGCAGGGCCAAAACATTTGCGCGTGTCATGTTGACTTCGCACATGACCTGGCGCCATTCCATGCTTTCGTCCGTCGACTTGTTGGTGCGAGTTACCGTTTGGTACTCAGCAGGAATCGCGATACGATTTTCTTGTGCCGGCGTAACTAGCTTGGTCACAGAGACTGTTTCGTATTGCGCCGGAATGACCACTTCGCGTGTCGTCGCAGGCGTTTTGACAACTGTCTTTGTGACAGTCTTATATTCCGCCGGAATAGCGATTTCCTGTGTGCTTGCTGGCGTTACCAGCACGCGCTTCTCTACGGTCTTGTAGGTTGCTGGAACTTCAACGAGGCACATGATTTCGCCCGTGTCTGTCGTTGATTGCGAAAGAACATTTGCCGACTGGGTCGCAGCAGGGCCTTTCTTCCATGCGGTGTGTGCGGGCTTGTCAAGTACACGCTCAACAACCGTTTCGTAAACAGCAGGAACTTCCACAATTCTGGAAGATGCTGGTTTAACCAGAACGCGTTCCTGAACTTCGCCGTAAACAGCCGGGACCACCTCTAGCTTTGATGACGCTTCTTTGACCAGAACGGTCTCACTGGCGTCTTCATAGCGAGCAGGAATGATTTCGATTTTTTCAGCGGCGTCACGTTTGAGGACTTTTTCCGATACCGTTTGATAGGTTGCCGGAATAAGTACGCGTGCGAAACACTGTCCTGCCTTCGGATTCGGCGGAAACAGGCTTGAATCTGTTGACACTGAATTCGAAGCGTCTGAATTTGCTGAAACACGAGCCTCGGCATTTGCTAAGTCTCGATCTCTTGCGGCGAGTTCAGATTCTAACTGGTTGATACGTTGTTGTGATGCCGCCAATTCTTCGGCTGAAATGGAGCTGCTGCTCGATCCAACCGTTGAAGATTCTGATGCCATCGAGGAACAGCCACTTGCGAACGCGGCACTGGCCACGAATACGAGTGTTCTAACTGACTTCTTGTTCATACCCCTAACTCCTGTTGTTAGCCATATTTAGCTGGCCGGAGTATAGGGCGGGAAATCAGTAATACGTCTCAGCGTAACAATCGTTCACAATCGCAAACGCCGTATCTAGTCGGTTTTCGCTACGAGGTCAATGTGTTCTTCGATCATCTTGAACCCAACAATTGTATTGGTCACCGGATCAATGACGGGCGCTCCCTGAGTAAGACAGGTGGTCGTGCTTTCGGAGTTCATCTTGAAACATAGATCGGCATTGGAGCTGATCGTTTGCTTAATCACTGAACCGTCTTCGAGGCTGACCAATAGAATGGCCTCTTGCGGCGCTGCCGGTGGATAAGTGTGAGTGATATCTGTAACTGGATTCGAGCTAGGGGGTTGGGTGCTGCAAGCACTCGCGGCGAGTGTCGCGGCGAGGGCTACTGCAATTGACAAGTACTTCATCGTTCGCTCCGTGATGAGTGAGACCCCGAACCATTCAGGGTCCACCCCCGTTGTATTGCAGGTATTTTCCTGATCTTTTCACCCGCTTATCCTCAGACTATCAGTCGGATTGTGGCTCGAAACGTGATCGAACTCTCATAACCGCATGCCGTATCTCATCGACGACGGCAATTGTTAACAACTGTGACATTCATCGAAACGCCATTGTTTGCCTCGGCCTTGATGTTCAAAATGATCTGAACGACAAAACGAGCGCGGTAGAGATGCAGGCGCCAAAGATGGAATTCAGGAGGAAATCATGTCTATAGCAAGAGTTACCGAAATCACAGCAGGGTCGTCGAAAAACTTCGAGGATGCGATCAACAAGGGCTTGAACAGGGCCAATGAAACACTCGATCATATTGAAGGCGCTTGGGTAAACGACATGAAAGTCATCGTTAAGTCCGGGAAGGTCGATGAATATCGTGTGAATCTAAAACTGACATTCGTGCTCCGATAGGCATCCTTCAACGCTTGTCTATTGTCAACAAATGTCACAATCACGATCAGTCCTCATTCATTCGCATAGAATTAATTTAAGTCACAACCAAACAACTCATTAGAGAGAAAAAAAATGTCAAAGAGTATTCAGAAAATTGAAGGTATAGGTCCAAAGCTTGGCGAGGCTCTTCGCAATGCCGGCGTACGCACGGTCGAAGGACTGCTTGAGGCAGGAACGGACAAGAATTCTCGTGTCGCCTTGGCGGAGAAGACGGGAATCAGTGAGGCGCGGATATTGAAATGCGTCAATATGGCTGACCTGTTTCGAATCAACGGCGTTGCGAGTCAGTACGCTGAGTTACTGGAGTCTGCTGGCGTAGATACCGTCAAGGAACTCAAGCACCGTAATGCGGAAAATCTCGCTAATAAAATGGCTGAAGTCAATGCAGACAAAAATCTTGTTCGCCGGCCTCCGTCAACGACTGTAGTTAGTGATTGGGTTGCGCAGGCTAAGAGATTGCCGTCCCGAGTATCTTATTAAGATACGGGCTCGGAGTAACACCAGGAGTGTCGAGTAAATTTTGAAAGAATTACTGTGGGGGCCAACGGCCTGGCCTGTAGACTGTAGTTGATGACCATCAAGGTGAACTACGTGACGAGCAAGACAGGAAAACCGATCGATATTGTTGATCCGTTCGCCCGGCGTTTAGTCGGCAAATACCTGGCACGCCGACTGATTGACGTTGACAACCTTCTCCAAGCGGTACGTGATTCCGATTTCGAGACCGTTCGTATCACAGGACATAATCTATACGGGTCCGGCGCCGCTTACGGGTTGCATGATATTTCCTCAATTGGCGCAAACCTCGAAAATGCAGCCGAAGATGCGGACGCGCAGCAAATTGAGCGACTGATCGACGATTTAAAGCTATTCCTGGACGACTTGAGAGTCCGCTAGAGCACCAAATTTAGTGCCGCCGCGACATATTTTGTTTGACGGACACGGCACCGACCGCCATTGACGTTATAATCGTGTTGCATCTGGAGTTGATGATGCAAAAAGTAATAAGAAGCGTCGGTCTCAGCGACATCGTACGACGCCAATGTTCAACGGTTTGGAGTTGAATTGCGAGTTGCAATCCTTGAAGACGATCCCGATCAGGCAGAGTTGACGAGACTATGGCTGACACACGCGGAACATACGGTCGATTGCTACGCCGATGCAACGTCATTTTTGCGTGCAGTACGGCGCGATAGTTTTGACCTCTACGTGCTTGACTGGGTATTACCGGATCTAAGTGGCATTGAGGTTTTGGGAAAATTACGGCGCGAGATGGATGACCATACGCCCGTAGTTATCGCAACTGCAAAGGACGAGGAAGGAAGCATAGTTCGTGGCCTTGAAGAGGGTGCGGACGACTATCTGATCAAGCCGATTCGTCAAGCAGAATTGACGGCTCGTGTGGCAGCAATTTTGCGGCGCGTTCATGGTGGTACGTCTGGCGAGGAATGGTTGGATGTCGCTCCCTACCATTTAAACGTAGCGGCTCAAACAGTAAAACTGGATGATCGCATTCTCAGTCTTACGAATAGGGAGTTTGAATTGGCGTTGTTTTTCTTTCGCAATGCAGGAAAGATGGTTTCACGCGGCCATTTGCTAGAGGCAATCTGGGGAATTGAGAATAAGTCCGTTTCGACTCGAACTGTTGATACGCATGTGAGTCGATTGCGCAAGAAATTGGATTTGTGCACGGAGAACGGGTGGGTTCTGTCGGCGATATATCAGCATGGATACAGAATGGAGCATGTCACTACGTAGCATTTGTAAGGCTCAAATTAATTAGGAATTAGGCTCATGGCGAAAAGACAAAATCAATCGGGACTACCATCGGATGACGTGGAAGGCAATGTCGACAAGATTCGCGACATCCTGTTCGGTGGTCAAATGCGCGACTACGAGCAACGCTTTGCAGACCTCGAAAAACGTTTGACGAAGAACATCGATCTCCTATCGTCAAACTTTGAGAAACGCATCGAGAGGCTCAATGTCTATGCAAAGCGTGAGATCGAAAAACTCAATGACAAATTTAAGGAAGAGCGTGCCGCACGGCGGGACGATGTCAAGCACGGTTCCGGCGAACTAAAGGAACTAGCGCAACAGGTCGAGTCCTGGTGTGTTGAGCTGGAAGAATCTATCGGTGCGGAAGCACAAGATTTGCGCGGGTTGCTGCAGGAACAAGGTGAAGAGCTGTCCGGATTGATTCACGATACTCATGATCAACTTAGCAAGAGTCTCGATACTGAAACCAAGCAATTGGCGGATGGCAAGCTGGCGCGAGAGGACATGGCCGCACTATTGACCGAAGTGGCGCTTCGCCTGAAGAAAGACTTCAAATTGCCCGACGCCTAAGCCGGCGGTTGCGCTAAATGTCCATGAATGATCTTGATCAGCTGAAGGAACTGCTGTTCGGCGCCGAAAAGGAGGCGCTGGACTCCATCGCTGAGCGTGTTGAGCGCCGAGACGTTCGAACCACCGATGTCGCTGACGTTTTGCCCGAAGCGATCCACCAAAGTCACGTCAAGGACGGCGAACTGGTGGATGCGTTAGCGGCGCCTGTCGGACAATGTTTGCAACAGGAATTCAAAGACGATCCGCAGACTTATGGAGACGCGTTGTATCCGGTAATCGGGCCTGCGATTCGTAAGTCGATCATGCATGCATTGCGGAACATGACGCAACAGATCAACGAGGCTGTAGAGCACAGTATCAGTCCAAAAGGATTGAAATGGCGTTGGCAGGCATCGAGGGCGGGCATTCCCTACGGCGAGTTTGTCTTACAAAAAACCATGCGGTATCGCGTTGAGCAGGCCTACCTAATTAGTCGTGAAAACGGACTCTTGGTCGGACATGTTCATCATGAGGCATCGAAGATCAAAGACAGCGACGCAGTGTCCGCGATGTTCACGGCGATTCAGGACTTCGTCAAAGAATCGTTCTCGCCCGATCGAACAGGCCGACTTGAGTCGGCGGATATGGGTGACTTTACGCTATGGGCCGTTCACGGTCCGCATGCACTGCTGGTTTGTGTGATTCGTGGTGTTCCCCCCAAGTCGTTGCGTGCTGATCTCAGCGCGATTCTTGAACGTATGCACTTTCGCTATGGTGAAGCGATTCGTGACTACAAAGGTGATACGTCGACTATTCCCGATGTCGAAGTTGAACTCGAACGATGTTTAAGATTTGAAGCGCGCGCAGAGGAAAGTGGCGAGAAACGCAGTGGTCCACGTCTCATGACCTGGATCATCATTGCATTGCTTGTTGCCGCCGCTGCGTACTATGGCATTCGAAATTGGAACTATTCGCAACAACTGGATCAGCTTAACGATGCCCTGGTTGTGGCGCCCGGCATATACGTAGCCGAAACGCAACGAAATGGCGGTCAGTTTTTGGTCCGCGGCCTACGAGATCCATTGGCCGACGATGTTAGTTCGATTGCCGCTGGATTCGAAATTCCCGCAGATCGCCTGAGCATCGAAATGCAGTCGTTTCAGTCGTTGGAGCCAAGAATTCTTGAGCGGCGTGCTGCGCAATTATTTGGTCAGCCCGGCACTGTCAGATACTCGGTTGCTGAAGACACGCTCAGCGTCGCGGGCGAGGCGCCCTGGTTGTGGGCGACACAATTGGAGGACAAATTCAGCGCACTGGGCGGAGTTAGCTATATTGATACAGAGGCTTTGGTCGCCAGCGATCGAACGCGATTTGAGGAGCAGGCAGCAATCTTGCGGGAAAAGACTTTCTACTTCGACAACGGCACTACACTCATAAATGATGGCGAGGAGCAGCTTCGCCAGCACGCGCTTAGCTTGCGTCAACTTCATGATGAATCCGGTTCTGTCGGTTATGCAGTTGTCGTGACTGTTAGTAGTTCAACCGATTCGACGGGTGGCAGACCTGTCAATGAAACGTTGTTGTTACAACGAGCCGATATCGGCGTCGATGCGCTAAACGCTACAGGTGGCGCACTGGAGATCGTCAGAAAAATGGCTGTTGCGGAACAAAGTAGTGACACGGGAGAAGACCCGACGCGCCGCTTTGTAAGAATCAGCATAGACTTGCGGTAATTGGCAAGCCTCGTATGACGCAACTTACGAGTAAGATCTGCATAGTCGGCGACTTTGCCGTAGGCAAGACAAGCGTTGCCGAGCGCTTCGTCAATAATCAATTTTCGCAAAAATACTTGACCACTGTCGGTGTCAAGATCGATACCAAGGAAATCGAACACCCGACGCTGGGAGTAAACCACAAGCTGATCATATGGGATGTTGCCGGCTCGGATCGATTTAGCCACCGCGAATTCGCATATTTGCGCGGAGCAAGTGGCTATGTTTACGTTGCCGATGGAACACGTCCGCAAACCTTGGGTTCAGTACAACAGATTCGAGCGCAGATCATCGAGCAATACGGCACCGCCGCCAGTATTTTCCTGATCAACAAATTTGATTTGGTCGCGGACTGGAGTATTGACGATGAGCGTCTGCAAGAGCTCGGCGCCAAGGACGATACGGTATTCAAGACGAGTGCAAAAACCGGCGATGCAGTTGATAAAGCGTTGACGAGACTTGCTGAAATGATAGTCGCGGACAACATTCGAGGCGACTAGTGGAGTTTCCAGAACGCGTCGTTGAATACTTGCAAAGCGATTTTCTTACGCAGACCAGACCGTATTGCTTTCTGCTGGACCAGAATTTTGAGCTGTTGGAGACTTGGGGAGACGGCCATTGGTGCGGCCTCGGTGAGTTAGTTGTCGGCGTTGATATGCGCGAGGCTGCGCCGTTCCTTGTCGGCATGAGGCTAGACGCAGCGCACAAACTTGAGCTCTTAGAGACACCCGGTCGTGTCATCGTCAACTTGCACATAATTCCAGAAGGCGATACTTGCTACGTAGTATTGCTTGATGCGCGCGAGGAGCACGATTCACTGCAATTGAAACAGCAACGCGTAAACGAGATGCGCATATTGCATACACAGCAACACAAATTGATTAGCCGTCAACGCGAACTGATTAGTGACCTTGTGGAAACGCGCGCGGAGCTCGATCACCATCGACGCGAGGCAGAACGCGTCAGTGCAAATAAGAGTCGCTTTATTGCGATGATGTCACATGAATTTCGAACGCCTCTTGCATCCATCATCAACTATGCAGATCTGGCTGTTGATGGGGATACCAGCGAAAACAACGTCCTTAAAAGCATTGAGACAATTTCGCGTTCGGCTCGTCATCTAACGTCGCTGGTTGAATCGGTGCTTGACGATGCCAGCCTCGAGGCCGGTCAGATCGAACTAACGGAACAGGATTTTGACATATACGATTTGCTTGATGACCTTTCGGCAATGATGGCACCTCTAGCTGCTGAGAAGGGATTATCGTTTCAGACTTCTGTTGACAAAGATCTGCCACGTATTGTGCACGCCGACGAAGTTCGCTTACGGCAAATTTTGATCAATCTACTCGGCAATGCAGTCAAGTTCACACTCAGCGGCAGTGTAAGACTGATGGCGACGTACAATGACGGTCGCTTAATTGTAACGGTGAGCGATACAGGCCCGGGTATCAGTGCTGACGACCAGGAGCGGGTGTTTCAGGCGTTCGAACGCGGCAGCGATAGTGCGAAGACCGGCGCCGGACTAGGATTAACGATTACGTTGCGACTCGTCGAATTGATGCAAGGCGAGGTGTCGCTCGATTCGTCTCCTGGCGACGGTTGCACGGTGAGTGTGCATGTGCCAGTTGGAGAGGGAGTGCACGATTCCGCGAACAACGCGTCGATTTTTCCCGTACCCGATGCCGATACGATTGCGGCAAAGCCACTGAGTATCTTGCTTTGTGATGATGACGACGACATGGTCGTGTTGCTTGAGCACTATCTACACCGCTCAGGATATGGATTGATTACGAGTGCGGATACGGCAGAGGCGATATCCAAAGCGATCAAATACGCTCCAGATCTGATCCTGATGGACTGCAACGTGCCGGGTGTCGGCGGGGTTGCGGCTGCGAAAGCGTTGCGCGAGAAGGGCTACACGAATCCGATAGTCGCATTGACAGCATCTAAGCTGAGTGACGATGAAAAGGAAGCGTTCACGAAGTTTTTTCGTAAGCCTGCGCCGATGCAGGAGTTGCTGGTAGAGATTCGACGCCTCACGCATTAGTGACTTTGCATGTAGACTAGTGAACGAAATGAGCACGACATCAGTACTTTTTATCTGCATGGGCAACATCTGCCGTTCTCCTACAGCGGAGGGTGTATTCCGGCATTTTGTTACCGAGGCAGGTCTGGCGGACCGGATCTCGATAGATTCTGCAGGCACGCATGCCTACCACACGAACGAGCCAGCGGATCGGCGCGCCAGCGCGGCGGCCGAACGGCGTGGTTATTCACTGTCTGAAATACGTGCGCGCAAAGTGCAGGATGATGATTTCCAGCGCTTTGATTTCATCGTTGCCATGGATCGAGATAATCTTGCCATGTTGCTCGACCAGTCGGATGCGGAGCATCATCACAAAATATCTTTGTTTCTCGAACATGCGTCCGGAAGAGAGGACGAAGTACCTGATCCCTATTACGGTGGGGCGGCCGGTTTCGAACGCGTTCTGGATCTAGTCGAAGAGGCGTCTCAGGCTTTGCTGGAGACAATCAAGAGGTCCTAGCTGCTCTGCGCCAATTTTTCAGGTCGACTCAATATCGACGAGACCGCTACGAATGGCGATTTTGACGAGTCCGGGTACATTGCGAATGTTCAGGCGTTCCATCAATTGCGAACGATGTGTTTCAACGGTCTTAGCACTCACGCTGAGTTGATCCGCAATCTCCCGGGTTGTACGGCCCTCAGCGATCAACTTGAGGATTTCCCTCTGGCGCGCAGTCAACTGATCCAGCGGATCGCCGGAATCTTCAGAATCACGCAGCAAATCGACGACTGAGCCGGCGATAGACGGATGCAGATAGGTCTTTCCGTTCGCTACCGCTTTCACAGCATCGAGTAATTCTTCGGCCGAGGCATTCTTGTGAACATAGCCGTTCGCACCTGCTTTGATCGCAGCGACAACACGATCCTGGCCAGTGTGCATGCTAAGCACGACGCAGCGGATGTCGGGCGCTCTTTTTTTAGCTTGCCGAATGAGATTGCTGCCTTCCATGTCAGGCATTGAAAGATCCGTAATCAAAAGGTCGACTTTCAGTTCCGGGATCATGTGCAAGGCCTCCCGACCGTTGCCAGACTCGCCAACCACTTCCAGGTGGCTGGACATCGTCTCGAGCATGCGGCGGATTCCGGCACGGACGAGATTGTGGTCATCGACGATCAGTGTTCGCATGGATTTCAATGGTTCCGCGGGCTAGCTGTTGGCCAGAGGTTTGTACTCAGTCTAGGGACCCACTATGCCACAAAGCTCGCAACGGGGCCTAAGCCGTTAAAACAGCAGGAAATTCCACCCTCGATATCAGCATTTCCCCGATATTCGGGCCCTATACGTATGCCGCAGTATTACAGCCTGGAATCCTGCCGACCAGAATTATCGATATCGACAGGCGAAATTGAATACCGGTGAATTTTTGATCGAAGAATTATGTCAAGTTTGCTAAAAGCGCTGTCAGCTCGACACATGCCCATCATCGCGGCCATCATCCTGGCGGCCGTGTGTTGGATGACGCATGTCGCTATTTCTGTGTCATTTCATGGACAGTCGGTTGCAGCAGCATTTCTTCCAACCGGCGCCGCTCTGATGTCTCGTAGCGCCACAACTATTGTCATGAGTGCTGTGGCTGCGTTGGGCTTTGCGATCTATGGCAGGGCGCTACGTAAGGAAGAGGTCACGCTTCGAGACTGCGATCTGCAATACAAGACCGTCGTCGATTCCACGTCCGACAGCATCATCACTATCAATGGCAGTTCTAAAATCATTGCACTGAATAGCGCTGCAACCCAGACTTTCGGCCAGCCAGCGCCGGCTTTCTTCCTGATGGATATAGATACCATCATTCCGACTGTTCTTCACGAAAGCAAAGATGACGCCGAAAACTTGTCCGATTTGCTTGATAGAAAAGCGAGTTGGAAATGCGGGACGATTCAGGTCACTGCCCGCGGGTTGGATGGCCGGGAATTTCCAGCTGAGCTTAACGTCGTGCCAACGAGCTACGGGGATAAGACGAATCGCCTCATATTTGTGCGTGAAGTGACAGAGCGCGTACGTGCGAAAAGAGCACTGGAAATATCCAACAAGAAATATCGAGATCTGTTCGAGCAGATGGTCGACGGCGTTTACCGTTGCCATGGAGACGGCAGCATCGTCGACGCAAACCCCGCACTGGTGCGCATTCTTGGTTACTCCTCGGAGGCAGAGCTTTGTCAGTTCGAGAACGCGTTCGACATGTGCCGCATCCCAGCACAACGTGCAGATATCTGCGCGAAATTGAACGACAGCGGCGAAGCGCGAGACATGGTGATCGAAATCACCAGGAAAAATGGTTCCAAGCGAAGTGTGTTGACGAACATCAAATCGATCGTCGGCGATACCGATCAGGAATTCATGTATCAAGGAACGATCTCTGACTTAAGCGATTTACAAACAACGACTGCGGCGCTCCGAGACAGTGAAGAACATTTTCGATTGCTCGCAGAAAATTCACTCGACGTTGTAACTGTCATCGACGAGGCGGGTATCGTGCATTACTGCAGCCCGTCGATATTCGAAGTTGTTGGTCTTTCAGCAAATGATGTTGTTGGTAGCGACATCTTCGAGTTAGTCCTGGCCGAAGATCTCGACCGTGTATTGCAGACCGTGCGACGAGGATTTGAGACTTTAGGAACGCCGAAGTCGCTGTCGTATCGGTACTATCACGCAGACGGTTCAGTGCTGCATTTGGAGTCTGTTAGCCGAACGTTTCGCACAGCAAGTGGTGAACTGCGCGCCATTATCAACACGCGCGACATAAGCGATAGACAAAAGGCAGAGCACCAGCTCCTGCAAGCGCAGAAAATGCAGGCGGTGGGCCAACTCACTGGCGGTATCGCGCACGACTTCAACAATCTGTTGACCGTAATCGTTGGCAACTTGCAGTTGATGGAAGAAGCATCGATTGGACCTGAAGTTTCAGTCCAGGTCGATACTGCAATGTCGGCCGCCATGCGCGGCGCTGACCTGACCAGGCGACTTCTCGCTTTTGCAAGACAGCAGTCGTTGGAACCAAGAGTCATCAGTGTCAATAAACTCCTGTCTGGAATGGAGCCGTTATTGCGGCGTAGCCTGGGCAAACCGCTTACTGTTGATATCGAGTATGCGGATGATTTATGGCTCTCCAAGGTTGATCCAACCCAATTGGAGAGCGCCATTCTCAATTTGGCGATTAACTCGAGGGATGCCATGCAGGGCGAAGGACGCCTGGCGATCAAATCCCGCAACAGTCAATTGAGATCGGATTCTCTCCCGACCGGGTCGGTATCCGAATCTGGCGAATACGTGTGCATAAGCGTGGAAGATGACGGCTGTGGCATGACTGAGGAAGTGCGCAAGAGCGCGATTGAGCCGTTTTTCTCGACCAAGGAAACTGGCAGCGGCTCAGGTCTGGGACTCAGTATGGTGTACGGGTTCGTTCAGCAGTCGGGTGGCCACCTGTTGCTGGATAGTGAACATGAAAATGGCACGCGCATTGAACTTTATTTGCCTCGCACCAGAGAATCCGAATCTCGATATTCGTACGCCAATTCAGAGGGTGATCTTCCGGGCGGCAAGGAAACGGTGCTGGTCGTCGATGACAACGCGGCGGTCAGGAATTCTGCTGTAGCAACGCTTATGCGACTGGGGTACGACGTGCTCAGCGCATCAAATGGGCCGGAAGCGCTCGACGTGCTGAAAACCTCAGACGTCGACATGCTTTTCAGCGATCTCAAGATGCCGAAAATGACGGGCTATGAGCTCGCAGCGAACGCGCAGGCCGCACACCCACAACTTAGGGTGCTGTTGACATCGGGTTTTTCTGACTCATCTGACTTGTTCTCGGGTGATGCGGAACACCACCCTGAATTTATACCGAAACCCTATACAAAACATGAACTGGCGAACAAATTTCGCACAATATTGGACGATAGAAACTATGAGTGACACAGACCGATTACTGATTGTCGACGATGAGCGTTACGTACGGAAGTACCTGGCCGATGTTGGCCGGCGTCTGAATTTTCAAGTAGCCACGGCGTCTAACCGAGAGGAGTTTGAGAGAAAACTGCCCTCATTTTGGCCATCTGTGATTCTACTTGACCTGCAGATGCCGGGTTGCGATGGCATTCAGATGTTGAAAATGATCAGAGAAATGAAATCAGACGCCAAGATCATATTGGTTAGTGGTGTTGACGAGAGAACGCTAAATACGGCCTCGCGTCTGGGTGAGATCCTGGGTCTGAATATGGACGGTGTCCTGCGCAAGCCAGTTCTTATCGGCGCTATGCGAAGCAAGCTAAATAAGTCACGAGACGTGCGTGCGGCGGTAGATGCGGATGATCTCAAGAAGGCGATCGAGAACGGCGAGATTCGGCCGGTCTATCAGCCCAAAGTGACGCGGGATGCGGAAGGAAATTGGACGATGTCCGAGGCGGAAGCGCTAGCCAGATGGCACCGCGATGACTCGGTCACGATCTTGCCATCGGAGTTCATTAGCGTCGCCGATCAATATGGCTTGCTGGGCGAATTGACGGATAGTCTGTTACAGCAAGTGGCGAAGCAGCTCCGGAAATGGCGAGACGCTGGCTTAAACATGACCGCAGCCGTCAACATGTCGCCTTCCATCCTTGCGGATTCAAATGTTCCAGACAAACTGGAATCGCTTATGCGGCACTACGATTTGGACAATTCAAACTTGATTCTCGAATTGACAGAGACCGAGGTGATGCAGAATCCGGAATTGGCGATGGAGATTCTTGGCAGAATCAGACTCAAGGGGTTTGGTTTGTCGATAGACGATTTCGGCACAGGATATTCCTCTCTCGAGCAGCTCTACCGTATGCCGTTCAATGAACTCAAGATTGACCGCTTTCTTATTCGCGATATTAATTCTCGTATAGAGGCGGCAACCATAGTAGAGGCGATGATTACATTGGGTCACAAACTTAATCTTAGTGTGTGTGCAGAAGGCGTCGAATCGCAGCATGTCCTGACGTTCTTGCTTGAAGCCGGATGTGACAAGTTTCAGGGCTACCATATCGGTCGGCCGGCGTCGGCAGAAGCGCTGCAAAAATGCGTTCGTGAATTCAACAATACCGGATTCGATTCGCTGGGATGGAATTCGGGTGAAGCTTCAAGCGAATTAGTGGCGGACATTAAGCCTAACCGTCCAATGCCTCTGCTTTGTCTATAGAAAATTCGTCCAGCGGCGCGCTAATTTAGTCGTCGCTGGGCGGCATTCTTGCCGGCTTTTCGGCATTTAGCATTATGTAAAAAATACGTCAGTTTCCGTGTCGAAAATGGGCCTGGAGACCGCAGAAATACTCAAGTTTTGGTGAATTTCGCCGATATCTAGATGAGGGCTGCTTTGGCCCCGTTTGGTTTCTTCGGAGGATTGATCAATGAACTTTTGTTGGCCCCCGTCGCTGCTCGGGCGACAACATGCTGTTAGATCCTTGTTGGTCGTTTCAGCCACGTTTTTGCTTCTTGCTACCGCGCGAGCGGATGAGCTCGCAAGCACCGACTTTCTTGCAGATCTGAGTCTTGAGGAATTGCTCGGGACAGAAATTACGACGTTGTCCAGAAAATCGGAAAGTCTCGGCAATGCACCAGCGGCTGTGTATGTAATTTCGCAGTCCGATATCCGACGATCTGGCGCACGCACTATCCCTGACCTGTTACGTATGGTCCCTGGAATGCAGGTCGCACAGATTGACGGCAACAAATGGGCCGTTACATCACGCGGCGCCAATGGACGATTCGCAAACAAGCTCCTCGTTCTCATGGACGGGCGCACGCTCTATAGCCCGCTGTTGGCTGGCGTGTACTGGGATGTGCAGGACACCGATCTTGGTGCCATTGAGCGTATCGAAGTTATTCGCGGTCCAGGCGCGACGATGTGGGGGTCGAATGCCGTCAATGGCGTCGTCAACATCATCACCAAACACGCAGCCGATTCGCAGGGCGGAAGTCTGAGCGTCGTTGGCGGGCAAGGTGGTGCCGAGTCGGTTATTCGTTATGGCGCGGAGACAGACAAGCTGGCTTACCGTATCTACGGCAAGGCGTTTGATCGTGACGGCAATATCAATCTAGCTGGTGACGCGACCGGAGACGATTCTTCGATGGCACGCATCGGTGGCCGCATTGACTGGACCGGAAAAAGCGGTGGCGAGTGGATGGTAAGCGGTGAGGCATATTCCGGTGAGTCCGGTGACCACCGCTACACTCGTTCTCTGGCGCCCCCGTACCTGATCGTTGAAGATACGGTTTCGGATGTATCAGGAGTATTCGCGCTCGCTCAATGGTCAAAGAAACTCAGCTCAGATTCGGGGCTCCAGGTGCGAAGCTACATAAGTTCATACGATCGAGAGGTCGCGACTTATTCAGAGAAACTAAAAACATTCGACATCGACATCCAACATAGAATCGAGCGCAGCGAAAACGTCGATCTTATGTGGGGACTGAACTATCGCAACAACCAGGACGAGACAGAGAGCACTTTCGAGATTCAGATCGATCCAGCTGATCGAACGCAAAACCTGTTGAGCGCATTCGTGCAGGGCGACTTCCGACTAATGGACGATAGATTTCGGCTCGTTCTTGGTAGCAAATTTGAGAATAACACCTACAGCGACAAAGACATTGAGATCGAGCCGAGCATTCGTTTGTCGACATCGTTGAACGAGCACAGTTTCCTTTGGGCGTCTATTTCGCAGGCGGTTCGTATGCCATCTCGTGGCGAACAAAATGGTCGAGTCGTTAGTGAAATTCTGCCACCAGGCCAACCGGGTTTTCCTTTGCCCGTTCCAACCGTCGTTTCTGTGGTCGGTAATCCCGATATCAAATCCGAAGAAGTCACAGCTTATGAGATCGGGTATCGCTATCGAAACGATGAGTTTGTATTTGACCTGGCATTGTTTTACAACAAATTCGACGACCTGCGCAGCCTGTCAATCGGTGTGCCGACTTGTGAACCCGGCGGCGGAATTCCTCAAATTGATCCGACATGCCTCGCGACGGCAACTCATGTCGTAACACCGTTATTGATTGAAAACGCCAACTCAAGCGAAACGTCTGGCGCGGAATTGTGGATTTCCAAATCTCTAACGGAATGGTGGCGCATTCAACTCGCGTATACCTATTTCCATGCACAAGCGTTGGGCCAAAATTCAGGGGCCCCGTCTTTGTCTATTATTGAGGACAGTCCAGATGGGCTGGCATCGCTGCGATCGTCGATGGATCTGCCAAGTGATTTCTCCCTTGATCTGTGGTTGCGATGGAACGACGAGTTAGAGGCCCAGCAGATCGACGCCTATACAACACTCGACCTGCGGCTTGCGTGGTCACCGACGCCGAGAATGAGCGTCGCTGCGGTAGGAAGAAACCTGTTCGCAGAAGACCATCTTGAATTCATGTCGGAGCTTGTAGATCTCGCTGCGGTGCAGATTGAGGCCGAAGGCTACATCGAATTTCGTTGGAATTTCTGATCGGTTCGACTTACCGGTCGTGGAAGATCTTCAAGAAATGTTATTCAAAGACAAAATCAGTCGTTTTGTAGGCTTGCTGGCGGTTGTTCTGCTCACGGCTCCGGTCAGTGTGGTGGCAGAGACCGAAGCGGAAGTTGCAGTGAAGGCGGCTGTTGTGCACAAGATTGCGAAATTCGTGGTCTGGCCGGATAGCGCGTTCGGGTCGGACGATGCGCCGATGCGATTCTGCGTGGTTGAGCATCAAATGATGTTCGATGCACTACGAGAACTTGATGGACGGTCGATTCACGGCCGGCCGATACTGGTCACCGACGTGCAGGACCCTGTCGATACGGCAAACAGCTGTGAAGTTCTGTACATGGGCTCAAGCAAAGACCAGCAACGAACAGATTGGTATCAGGCAATCGCGGACAACCCGATTCTGACTTTCGGCGAGGCTGGGGCGAACAATTCCGCGGGCAATATAGTCAACGTTTCGATCAGGCGAGACAAAGTTCGCTTCAATATCAACACGGAAGCAAGCGACCGCGCAGGGCTGCGAATCAGCGCCCAGCTCCTGCAGTTAGCGGCTGCGCTAGGTGGCGGAGGGTAGGCTCGTATGGTAGTTGGCCGTTTCAAAAACCTCCCAATCACACAGAAGTTGATTCTTGTGATGCTCCTGACGTCAGTTACGGCAGTCCTGGTTGTGTCCAGTGTGTTTGGCGCGTCTGAGGCATTGAATTACCGGCGAAACATGGTTGACGATATTACGACGCTGGCTGATGTTATTGGCACGAACAGTAATGCAGCAATTACGTTCGAGGATAGCGGACTTGCGAACCAGGTTCTGGCATCACTCAGCGCTGACGACAGCATTTTAAGCGCACACATGTATTTGGAGAACGGAGAGCAGCTGGCGGCTTATGCCGTCGATGGTAGTACCGATGCTGAATCCACGACTGACGCGAGAGAAGAAATTGAGCGGCTTGTTGGCACGGTCGCGGAATCGCAACTTCCTCTCGAGCGCATGGTCGGCCTTCAATTTATAGACGCCGTTCGACCCGTGATGTTCGATAGCGAGCTCATTGGTGTATTGCACTTGAGAGCTTCACTCGAGGAACTTGTCACAACATTGCGTCGAATCGGGGTAATGGCGATCGCAACCGTTTTATTTGCCATCCTGGTCGCGTACCTGTTGTCGTTTCGTCTACAAGCTGTAATTTCCAGACCGATTCTGCGGTTGTCGGATCTGATGAAAAAGGTCAGCGAAGATCAGGACTACTCGTTGCGAGCACGGCCGTCTGGCAACGACGAAATCGGCACGTTGATGAGTGGCTTCAACGATATGCTGGCGCAACTAAGCTTGCGCGATGTAAAGCTCGCCGAAGCAAACGATCAGTTGAAGCTGGCAGTTAAGGAAACCATAGAGGCCAAGGAGGCCGCCGAGTCCGCGAGCAGCGCCAAGAGTGACTTTCTTGCACGAATGAGCCATGAAATTCGAACGCCGATGAACGGTGTACTCGGAATGACGGATCTACTGCTGGCGTCGGAGCTCAAGAAGACGGAACGAAAATTCGCAGAGACGATTCGCCAATCCGGTGAAGCCTTGCTCGCCCTCATCAACGACATTCTGGATTTCTCCAAGATCGAGGCCGGCGAACTGGGAATTGAGGAGTCGGATCTGGATCTGGGTGAAGTGGTCGAGGGCATCGTCGATCTGTTGTACAACCGTGCACACAGTCAGGGCGTCGAGCTGATCGGTGCAATCGGGCCTGACGTTTGTACGTCTGTCAGGGGAGATTCGATCCGGTTGCGGCAAGTTTTGATGAATCTGGTTGGCAATGCCGTCAAATTCACGCATCACGGCGAAATCGTCATTGAATTGTCAGAGCAGCAAGCGTCTGACGGAAAGTCGATCTACCGCTTTGCAGTTCGTGACACCGGCATAGGAATCGAACCAGAAAAACTCAGTGTCGTGTTCGACCGATTCGCGCAGGCAGATGTATCGACGACGCGGGAGTACGGCGGAACCGGCCTGGGCCTGGCGATTTCCAAACAGCTTGTAGAACTCATGGGTGGGGAATTCGGTGTCAGCAGCCAGCCCGGTGAAGGTTCAACGTTTTGGTTTACGTTGCCGCTGATACAAGCGACCAGTGAGAACGACGATGACTCCCTTGCGCAACTAGGAATGCACGGTCTTCGTGCATTGGTGGTCGATGACAATGCGACCAATCGAGAGGTCGCACGGCAACAACTAGTAGCGTGGGGCGTTGATGTCAGTACGGCGGTGAGCGCCAACGATGCACTTTCGCTCATGCGATCTTCGGCGGAGCGAAAGGAGCAGATAGATTTGGTGTTGCTGGACTTTTTCATGCCGAAAAAAGACGGACTGGAGTTGGCAACCGATATCCGGGCATGTCCAGAGTTTGGTGAGCCTCGTTTACTGATGTTGAGTTCTGCCGGTTCTGAATACGATGAAGCAGCGATGCTTGACGCCGGGATCGACTCCTATTTGTCCAAACCTGTGCGCCGTGCAGTCTTGTATGAAGCAATCACCGATGTTTTTAGTACTGATCAGACCATTAACACATCTGCGCAACAGGCAACTACAGACGCTTCGCCAATTGAATCAAACATGAACCTGAACGTTCTGCTTGCGGAAGACAACCCTACGAACATGCAGGTTGCTCGCCACGTCCTGATGTCCCTGGGTTGCCGCGTCGTCGAGGTTGAGAATGGCCAGGATGCGTTGCGCGAGATCAGAAAGAACACATTCGACCTTGTGTTGATGGATTGCCAAATGCCGATAATGGATGGCTACACGGCCACACTGCAGCAACGAAGGCTGGAATCGCGCATGGACGCCACGCGGATTCCGATAATTGCACTAACGGCTAATGCGCTGCCGGAGGATCGCCAAAAGTGCCTGGACGCAGGCATGGACGATTTCGTCAGCAAGCCGTTCACTCGGCAAGCCCTTGCCGAGACTATCGCGAAGTGGTGCGCACCGAAAGTGGATGCTGAGGAACAGCCAAAGCCGCCAGACACATACGATGTGATCGTGACGGATGAGTCTATTCTCGAATCCAATGCGCTAGAACAAATTTCAGAACTGGATCCGCAGGGTGATGCCGGGCTGTTGAGCAGCGTGATCGGAACCTATGTCGAAAACGCCAAGCTGTTAATGCAGGACCTGAAGGATTCAATTCGAAACCAGGATGCAGACGGCATTATTCGGGCCAGCCATTCTCTAAAGTCATCAAGTGCGAACGTTGGAGCAAAACAAGTCGCTGACCTGATGAGTTTGATCGAACAGGGCGCGCGAAAGGCCGACATTGACATCGCTAAGTCCAGCATTGCTCGGGCCGAAACCGAGTACGAAAGAGCAGTAGTCCAATTGTTATCAATTCAATCAACGGTGGCCGCATGACCGAGTCTAAACCCCAAACTAATCGCGTGCTGATCGCAGACGACGACCCGACGATGAGGGCAGTTATGCGAGCTGCACTTGAGAAAGATGGTTATGAGGTCATTGACGTCGACAATGGCGCAATGGCAGCGACAGCTTTTCTGGAGTTTTCTCCTACTTTGGTATTGCTTGATGTCGAAATGCCGGTTCTGGACGGTTTCGAAGCGTGTTCAAAAATTCGCAACCTCCAACAGGGGCAAAGCGTACCGATTGTTATGGTGACGGGCAGAGAAGATATTGACGCGGTGAACAATGCTTATAAAGCGGGCGCAACGGATTTCCTGACCAAGCCCATCAATTGGCCGATTTTTAGCTACCGAATTCGTCATGTGATGCGTGCAGGGCACGACTACAAGCGGTTGCTGCATAGCGAGGAGAAAAACGCCGCGCTCCTTAGTGCGATGCCCGATACGTTTATCCTATTGTCTGCGGATGGTGAGATTCTCGACTTCCTGCCCGGCAATTTGCAGAATTCGCTGCCGGAACCAAAGGCGGAAAATATCAAGCTAGGCAACTACTTGCCGCGTCGGGTCGCCGATGTTTGGCAAAATTCTATGCGTGAGGTTTTGCGAAGCGAACGACCTCAGCGCCTGGAATTTGCATTGCAGGAAGCATCGAGCACGTACACCTATGAAGCGCGTTTTATGCCGTATCTCGATAACCGGACCCTTGTTACCGTCGCAGAAATCACTGAGCGCAAGGAAGCGGAGCAGCAAATACATCAATTGGCCTATTACGACAGTCTGACAGGACTGCCAAATCGTCAGTATTTCCGCGAGCGTTTGGCGAAGTTGATTGAAGACGCGAAACAAACGGACGGCAATATTACGTTGCTGTATGTCGACTTGGATAATTTCAAACGCATCAACGATACGCTTGGTCATACGTTTGGGGATGGCGTTCTTCAGGCAATTGCGAAACGACTGGGTAGCTGTATTCGCAGCTCGCTTTCCGAGCGGTCGGATTCGCATGGTCCACTTGGAATCGCGCGTCTTGGTGGCGACGAGTTCGTCATTGCGATCGAGGGTGTCGAGGATGAAGGGGTCTTGAACAGCGTTGCGGAGCGCATTCAATCACGTTTACGTGATCCGGTGTCGTACCACGGCCATGAATTTGTCGTTACGCCGAGTATTGGCATTGCGTCGTATCCGCACGATGGAGAGACAGTTGAGGAACTGCTAAAGAACGCTGATGTCGCGATGTATCAAGCGAAGGGCGCTGGGCGCGACAACGTACGTTTCTATTCCGGCACCATGAGCGTTCGATCCATGGCTCGGCTGCATTTGGAAACAGAACTTAGACAGGCGATTGCGAATGATGACCTTGAGCTGCACTACCAGCCGAAGTTCGACCTCGCGCGCGGTGAGCTTGCCGGCGTAGAAGCGCTGATTCGATGGCAGGATCCGGAAGGCGGATACATACCACCTGACAAGTTCATCCCAATGGCGGAAGAATCAGGCCTGATCATGCCGATTGGCGAATGGGTGCTGGATACTGCCTGCAATCAGGCGCATGCCTGGCAAAACGCCTTCGGTCGTGACTTGTGCGTCGCGGTCAACATATCCAGCCAGCAGTTTTATCAGGGCGATCTGCGCAAGTCAGTTCTCAAGTCGCTGTACGAAGCGGCATTGAAACCGAGTTTGTTACAACTCGAATTGACCGAGAGCATTCTTATGCGTGATGTCAAAGATACGATTGCCACATTGGACTACCTCAAAGAGATTGGCGTCACCATTGCCATTGATGATTTCGGAACCGGCTATTCTTCGCTAAGTTATCTGACGCGCTTTCCGTTGGACTTGCTGAAGATTGATCGATCCTTTGTTAGCGAACTCGCTGATAGCGGCGACGATGCTACGATCTGTGCGGCTATCATCGCGATGGCACATCAGCTCGGACTAAGCGTTATCGCAGAGGGTGTAGAAACCAAAGAGCAGGTTGCGTTTCTACGCGGCCAGGGTTGCGACCAGGTGCAAGGCTATCTATTTGGGAAACCAGTGTCAGCGCAAGAGTTTGAAGCGCGCTTTCTTGTCGAATCGGCAGACATTATTGATTTCAAATCTGCTGGTTGAGCAGCGATCCAAAAAATGGAAATCCGCCTGCTCATCCTTGAGCAGTTGCAGCGTGCTGGAAGAGCTACTTGGACACTGCTCAGGGAACCAGATCCATTCTGCACGGAAATCCAAAAAAACAGAGTTTCATTGCTGACTAAGGGATATTTTGCCCGAACCGTTCAATTCTGAATATCAGCAAAATGCTGAGGATGGGCTTCGAAGTTCCTGATTATTTTGCGGGTAATCCGCGGTCTTGATTCAGTTGTGCAGCATTTTGTGCAGGCGAGTTGCGAGATCAGTCAATGTCATTGGCTTGGAGAGACATTCGTCATCGTAGTTGGCAATAGCACCGACATTTCCAGTCATCAACGCGAAAGGTATGTCTGCACGTACGGTCGTTGCCTTTTCCAACAGTTGAACGCCATTGAGACCGGGCATTGTGAAGTCCGTCAAAATCGCGTCAAACGCATCCGGCTGAGCACCCAGAGCGCTGAGTGCAGCAATAGGGTCTGACCATGCGGATACGTTGTAGCCTAAGCCCTCTATCATCATTTTGATCGTGCCTAGAACAAGTTCGTCGTCATCGACCAGTAGGATTGTCTCGCCGTTGCCTCGCGGCGTCTTTGTATCCTGTTTGTCGTCCGATTCTGGCGCTTCTTCAGGAACAATCGGCAGGCAAATTTGAAACGTCGATCCCTGGCCCGGCTCTGAGCGCACGTGGATAGCTCCTCCGTGACGAGTCACGACACCGTGTACGATCGCGAGTCCCAGGCCAGTACCGCTGCCGTATAGCTTTTCGGTGAAATAGGGGTCGAAGATCTTTGACCTTGTTTCTTCGGTCATGCCAACACCGGTATCGCTCACTGAGAGCAACGCATAATCGCCCGGGCCAAGGTTCGGAAAGTCGGTCCGATTCATTTCGCGATTCGTGCTTGGTTCCAATTTGATCGTCAAGGTACCGCCATTTTCAGTCATAGCGTCGCTGGCATTGCTGCACAGATTCAGCAGAATCTGCTGAATCTGTGTTCTATCACCAAGAATGGCGCCACAGGCATGCAATTCTTTCTGAATATCAACCGAGGTAGGAAGCAGATTCTTGAGGAATGAAATTGCATCTTCGATTTCGACGGCCAAATCGACAGGAACCATCTCGCCGCTGCCGCCGCGACCGAAAACCATTATGCGTTTGACCAAATCTCTTGCCCGCTCGCTGGCCTCCGTCATGCCATCGAGATAAGGCCCAATATCTCCTGTTGGATGTGAGCGAATAAGATCGGCGTAGCCGAGTATTGGCACCAAGAGATTATTAAAATCGTGAGCAATTCCTCCGGCAAGCGTGCCGAGCGCCGATAGTTTCTCTCCCTGTCGGAGTTGTTGCTCGAGTTTTTTCTCTTTGGATACGTCGCGTGCCGTGACGACGTAGCCATCGATATCCGAGTCGGTGCTGAAAATTGGCGCGATCGTCATTCTGACTTTCAATTCATCATCGCTTTTCGTGGCGAGAACGACATCGCCGCGCCAGGTGCCTGTGCGGTGAACATGCCCCAGCGTTTTGGCCAATGAATCCTTCGTAACGCCGACGGCCAAGGATTCGAACGACTGACCCTCCAAATCGGCAACACCGCAGGCATGCAAAAACGAAGCGTTTGCGTACTCGATATTGGCTGACGTATCTACAATCAATATGAACTCGGCCGATTGTTCGACCGCGACTGCCAGGCGCAGGTTATCTGCCTCTACCAGGTGGCGTTCTTCGAGCTCCTGTTGCAATTCGAGCGTTCGTTTTGCAACGAGTCGGCGCATTGACAGCGTCCAGATCAACAAAGCTATGAGCAGCAACAAGACCAGGCCGGTAGCTGTGCCGACTTTCCCCCAGTCTAAGTGGAAATGTTCACCATCAGTGCCCGCAATACTTATCCAACGACGTTGAATTGCATCGTGTTCCTCGTCAGTTATGTGTGCCAGTCCCTTGCCCAATATGCTGTTGAGGATCGGCCAATCCTTTCGCGAGCCAAATGATTGTGCATCTGTCCCTTCAATTTCGCCCGCGATACGAAGATTGGTGATCGCCTCTTGCTGTATGTAATAGGACGAAGTCCCAACCTCACTAATGAAAGCATCGATTTCGCCGAGCGATACATCTAGTAACCCTGCCAGTTCTGTCGGCACTAGCACGAGGTCAATTTCGGGAAAGTCTTTCTCGATTCGGGCCACTAGGGCATAGCCTTGCACTGTGCCGACACGCATGCCGGCCATGGTGTCGAGGCTGAGCATCTCTTGCGTCTCCTGACGCACGAATATGCGATCCGACGTTTCGTAAACCGGCTGGGTGAAATTGAGGTAGGACTTGCGCTCTGGTGCGGCGACTATTAAAGGAACAACGTCTACCTGTCGTTGTCTTGCTGCGTCCAACACGTCTGAAAATGTATCGAATGCGCGCACTTCGTATTCGAAACCGAGATCGTCCTGGAGACGACGAACATAATCGCCGACGACGCCACTAAGCTCACCGTTCTCATCGACGAAGTTGTAAGGGTGATAGCCAACCTCGGTCGCAAAGATCAGCGGTTCCTGCAACGAATCGAGCCACTGGCGTTCCTCCTGATTTAGTAACTCGTGATCGTCGGCAGCGGCGAACTGCGTGGCGGTCAGAATCAATAAGAGGAGGTAACTTTGGCGCATAATTTATCGGACAAAATACAGCAGATTTTGCATGGCTGCGAACCTTGTATGCACCTCAGTTTGATGGCTGAAATCGAAGCCTCGATCTATTGATCGTTGTCCCATGGCAACAAGCGGCCCTCAGGTTTGGACTCGGCCGGTTTTTGGGCCTGCGTTGGTTCCACTTTAGTCTCCGCCTTCGGTTCTGCCTTCGGTTCTGCCTTTGGTTCTGCCTTTGGTTTTGGCTTAGGTTCTGCCTTTGGTTCCGGTTTTGCTTTCGGAGTCGCCGCAGCCTCGGCTTTCGCCACAGGCTTTGCCACCGGCTTGGCATCGTCTAAACCATTACCTGAAGATACGTTTGTAACTGATTGTTCTTTAGTTCGTTTTTCTGACTCTGCTTTGGGTGCCGGCATCTTCGGCTGGGTATCTCCAAGATCCGCAGATTTCGGTTTCGCTGCGTCTTCGGCCCGTTGTGCATCGGTGCGAGCCTTAGGCGGGCCCGCCTCAGAATTTGCCTTCGCTGCAGGCCTGGGCGTTTTTTTCCTGGCCGGTTTTCTGGCCGTATCGGTAGCCTCGGTGCGTGGTTTTTCGGTCGATGGCTCTTTCGCCATTTGTTGCTTCGCAAACTGCTCTTGTGCCGCTTCCTCAGACAAATTCTGCGTGTTCGTTGCATCGTTTGTTGCGCGGTCCTGCGCGCCGCCGCGCCGACGGCGACGTCCGCCGCGACTACGTCGACTACGCGCTGGTTTTTTCTCGCCGTTCTGTGCGTCGTCAGTTTTCTGTGGCGCAGTATCTTTCGCCTGCTGTTGTTGCTTGGCGTTATCCTTCTTCGGCCGGTTTTGTTCTCTGGCGCCTGCTTTCTTGGCCGTCTTCTTAGCGGTTTTCTTGGCCGTCTTCTTGGAACGCTTGCGATTCTGATTTCGACTCTCGTTATCGCGACGATTGTCGTTGCGATTGCTATCACTTCGACCGCGGTTTCTCTGGCCGCCACGAGATCGATTGCCGCGACTGCTTTGCTTGCGGTTGCGTTGTCGATTTGCTGGCCGCTTCTCTTCGCTGCCGCCGCCAAACAAACCACCTAGCCACGCCCAGAAACCTTTACCGGTTTTCTTCGTTTTTGGCGCTTGTGTCGTCGGCTTCATGACTGCAATGGCCGCAGGCTCGATTGCTTTGCGTTCGAGAATTGCCTGAGGTGTTTCGGGCTCAGCTTCAGGGTCTTTTAACTCATAGCTGGCACCCGCGTTCTCCGGAAGATCAGTTTGATCGTCACGAACACGACGTACATCGTAATGTGGTGTTTCCAGTGCGGGATTGGCGACTAAAACGACTTGCATTTCATTGCGTGACTCGAGGCTTTGTACCCAGTCTCGTTTTTCGTTGAGCAGATAGGTCGCAACCTCAACCGGCAAATGTGCAATGACTTTGGCGGTGCGTTCTTTACGCGCTTCCTCGCCTATGATTCGCAGAATAGCGAGAGCCAGCGATTCGACACTGCGGATCGTGCCAATGCCGGAACAGCGCGGGCAGGTCAGGTAGCTTGATTCACCGAGCGACGGTCTGAGTCGCTGGCGCGACATTTCCAGCAGGCCAAACCGGGAAATCTTGCCAATCTGAACACGAGCGCGATCCTGTCGAACGGCTTCCTTTAGGCGATTCTCTACGGCACGCTGGTTTTTCTGCGGCCCCATGTCGATGAAATCGATAACGATTAAGCCGCCCAAATCGCGAATCCGCAACTGGCGTGCGATTTCGTCGGCCGCCTCAAGATTGGTATTGAGTGCGGTTGCCTCAATGTCGCTGCCTTTTGTTGCACGGGCAGAGTTGATGTCAATCGAGACCAGCGCTTCGGTGTGGTCAATGACAATGCTGCCACCGGACGGCAGAGACACCGAATGGGTAAATGCCGACTCGATCTGACTTTCAATCTGGAAGCGCGTAAACAGCGGTACCGGATCGACGTAATGCTTCAGTTTTTTCAGATTTTGCGGCATGACCTGCTCAACGAACTCAACGGCTTCTTTATAAGTCGTCTCGTCGTCGATCAGGATTTCCCCGAGATCACTGGTCAGGTAATCGCGTAGTGCACGGATGACGGAATTGCTTTCCCGATAAATCAGGAACGGTGACTTGCGTTCCAGTACCACGTTGAGAATTGCGGTCCAGATCGTCAGCAGATTCTCGAGGTCCCACGCGAGCTCTTCAGGACCCCGGTCAATACCCGCCGTACGCAGGATGACGCTCATGTCCTTTGGGATTTCGATGTCGTTCAGCGATTTCCTGGCGAGATCGCGGTCCTCACCAACGATGCGCCGCGACACGCCGCCCGAACGTGATTTGTTCGGTTTCAGAACGATGAAGCGCCCGGCCAGGCTGACAAACGTTGTCAGAGCAGCGCCCTTGTTGCCGCGCTCTTCCTTGTCGATCTGCACAACGATGTCCTGACCTTCTTTCAGAACCTCGCGGATATTGGGTTTGCCGGAATCGGACGGCTTGACGAAGTATTCGCTGGAAATCTCCTTCAATGGGAGAAATCCGTGGCGTTCAGCGCCGAAATCTACGAATGCCGCTTCGAGACTGGGCTCAATGCGGGTGATCTTGCCTTTGTAGATGTTTGCTTTTTTGCGTTCGCCTGCCGGTAATTCGATATTTAAGTCATAGAGGCGCTGGCCATCGACCATCGCCATTCGCAACTCTTCTTCCTGAGTTGCATTGATTAACATTCTTTTCATGATGCCCTACTTGATAAGTGAGGGAGGGCAGCGAAATGGGGCGAAGAGCCAGGGGTCGTGCGCAGGGGGGCTCACACAGCACAAATAGATGCAGAGCTGCACTGTCTGTGTGGTGGAGAAACTTGTATCGAGCCTGATTCCCTTGGATCAGGTCTCGTAAAAAATTCAGCATGTATTCCCTGCGGCTGGGCCGCTTTGGCGCTCGCGTTAATTCCAAGAGCTCGCTGCCATCCAGGTAGGCCTCGCGCTGCGAGACCAAAAAATAAATCTATAAATAGTGTCTAATACCGACGCAGTCATTCCAGAAGTGATGGCCGCGGCGGCCGCGTGGGTGCCGGATCCTAAGGATCGGGCCTCACTGCGGGCTAATATAACACACCCCCTAGAACCATCAAGCTATTGATCATGCAGCAAAATCAAAAGGATACGGACGGTCAACGAACTCAGGTGCGCAAGATTCGCATCGATCGGGAGCAGTCCGGGCAGCGGATCGACAACTTCCTGCGACGCGAGCTCCCAGGGGTGCCGAAAGGCCGTTTGTACCGGTTATTGCGGCGCGGAGAGGTTCGCGTCAATGGCGGACGAATTCGGGCCGAGTACAAATTGCAGGAAGGCGATGAGGTGCGGGTGCCGCCGGCCCGGATACGGGCTGAGGGTGCGCCGCCGAGTGCAAAACTGAGTGCCAGCCTCGCCGAGCGCGTCCTGTTCGAGGACAAACGGCTGCTGGTCATCGATAAGCCGTCGGGCATCGCCGTCCACGGCGGTAGTGGTGTTAGCCACGGCGTCATCGAAATGCTGCGGCATGCCCGACCGGATTTGCACGACCTGGCACTCGTACATCGCCTGGACCGCGAGACTTCAGGTTGTCTGGTTCTGACGAAGCGGCGCAGCGCACTGCGCGATTTGCATGAGCGATTTCGCGAAGGTCAGGTTGAAAAAAACTATCTTGGTCTGGCAGTCGGTGACTGGCAATTAGGCGAGCAACTCATTGACGAGCCGCTGTTCGTGCAAAATCGAAAGGGCGGCGAGCGGCACGTAATTGTCAGCAATGAAGGTAAGCCCGCCCAGACGCGGGTGCAGCTGTCACGCAAGTACGGTAAGTACAGCCTGATGCAGTGTTCACCAGTAACCGGGCGCACGCACCAGATACGTGTTCATCTTGAACACTATGACCACCCATTGCTGGGTGACGAACGCTACGGTGAAGGTGCTGAAAACCGCGCGGCTAAGAAGCTTGGTCTGAAGCGTTTGTTCCTGCATGCGCAATCAATCGCGTTTCCCGATGGCAGTGGTAACGACTTGCACTTCACATCACCATTAGCCGACGATCTTGAGCAATTCCTCGGCAAGGTCTCGAAACGACGTTAAAGCGATGGCCGTTCCCGGGCGAACGGCGAATCATCGTCGCCTGCATCGACAGTGCGGGCGTACTCGTGGCCGGAGTACACAGCGTGAGCAATTGCGCCGGGTGCGTGACAATCACCGATGCTGCGCACAGAAGTGATTCCAGCATCGGCAAATTTGTCTGCCGCCGAACTCAGTTCCCGATATTCACGATCGTTACTGACTTTTGCACCAACGACGACCAGTGAACCGCAATCGACGCGAACAGGTTCACTGCCAGGATAAATGCTACTCAATGCCGCAACGCCGTCGTGGAAACTCTCGAGGCGTTGTTCGAATACGGTCTTAATGCCGAGTTCAATCATGCGCGCGCGAATATTCGCCGATTCGTTATTCATGAATGTCCAGGCTGAAACGGAGTTTGCTGTTGTAACGATTGTGACTTCGTGACCTTGCTGCCGCAGTAGCTCAGCAAGACAACTTCCCATGTAGTAGTGATCGAAATCGTAAATCACAACCGGGCCCTCGATATTCGCTCCTGCCAGAACGTCGTCCGGTGTGAATACACCAGCGCCGTCGAGCAAATCGGCTGGAAGATTTCGTTCATCGAGTATTTCACGTGTCCAGGTCGCACCTGTTGCAATTACGGCGTGGTTGCATTCGAAATCGAGGATGTCCTGAGCGGACAACAGGCTGCCTTTGTAAATATCAACATTGGCCATGGTCTGCAGCAGGTTGGTTCGGTAGTCACGCACGCGCGCCCAGGTCGACAGTCCCGGCAGCTTCGATTCGATCGTCACGCGACCACCGAGTTCGTCACGCGCTTCGGCGAGCGTCACAGCGAAACCGCGTTGTCCCAGGGCTCGTGCGCACTCAAGTCCGGCTGGGCCGGCACCGACAATCAGGACTTTGGTCGCCGGGTCGCCACTGGGTATGCGCTCTGGGTGCCATTGTCGTCGCCATTCTTCACCCATGGTCGGGTTTTGCGTGCATCGAACCGGAACACAGTCGTGGTAGCCCGACACGCATATGTTGCAGCCTATGCACTCACGAATTTCGTCTTCACGACCCTCGTTGATCTTATTCGGCAGAAACGGATCGGCGATTGACGGCCGTGCTGCGCCTATTAGGTCGAGAATGCCACGCTTGATCTGACTCACCATGGTATCCGGTGACGTGAAGCGGCCGACACCCACGACGGGTTTATTCGTCAGTGGCTTAACGAAATTGTTGATCGGTTCCTGCGCAGCTTGTTCGCTGAATCGTGCCGATACCGTTTCTCTGACCCAGCTCGATGACTTCACATCCCAAAGATCGGGTACGTCGGAGAGCATTGAAACGATCTCGTGCGCTTCCGACTCCATGGACTCGCTGGCGACATTTAGTAACTCGTCGGTGCTAAACCTGAGCGCGACGGCGCAGTCTTGACCGACTGCCTCTTTCATATCTTCGAGAATCTCACGTGTAAGTCGCACGCGGTTATCCAGGCTGCCACCGTACTCGTCGCTGCGTTTATTCAGCCAGGGCAACAGGAATTGATAGGGGCCGAAATTCATGCCGGCGTAGATGTATACGATATTAAAACCGGCTGTTCGTGCACGAATCGCAGCGTCAACATGCCAGCGACGAAACTCTCGAATGTCTTTTTTGTCCATCGGGCGGGAGCGAGTCAGGTTGATCCAACCAGGGTAGGTTGTGTCTGCTGTTACGCCCGATGCGGACATGAGCGCTACACGCGTTGAGCGGTTACCCGTGCCGCTGCCGCCGTGCCAGAGTTCAACCCCGGCAAGAGAACCGTGTCGATGTACTGCGTCAACCATCAATGCGTGGACCTTGATGTCCTCGTCGTCCCACAGTCGACAGTTAGGTAAGGGCGCGTCGTCAGAGCTCGGATGAATCGAGCAATAGCCTGTATTGACGACACCCCAGCCACCTTCTGCGCGGACTTCACGCATCGCAGCTCGGGTGTGCGGCATTTGTTGGCCGGTACCCAATGCGTGCGGTGTGCAATAGAATCGATTCGGCGCCGTAACCGGTCCGATTTTTACCGGTTCAAACAGAATGTCGTAGCGAGCATTTCTACCCATTCAGGGATTCAAATAGCCCAGTTCGAGTAAGCGGCCTGCAACCCAGATCATCGGCAAGCCGATCAAGGCGGTGGGGTCTTCTGCATGAACGGATTCGAACAATACGAAACCTGCCCCTTCGATCTTGAAACTGCCGGCGCAGTCATAAGGCTCGTCATGGCGCAGGTAGTCTTCGGCAAGGCGACGATCGAAATCCCGAAATCGAACCGTTGTCGTGTCGACATGTTCGTGACGAGTCCGACCTACTGGATCAAGAATGCACACGGCGGTCAGGAACGTAACGGTCTTGCCGGACGCAGCCAGCAGTTGCTCAACGGCTTTCGCATGATCCCCCGGTTTGCCGAGCACCTGCTCATCAAGCACCGCCAATTGGTCGGCTCCGATGATTAGTGCCTGCCGGGCGTTGATCGAGACGGCCTCAGCTTTTTTGCGAGCCAAATGGCTGGCCAGTTCCAAAGGCGCGAGTCCTTCCTTGTTGCTTTCGTCCACTTCCGGCGAGATCGCTTCAAACTCATCGAGAAATCGATCGAGCAGGCCCCGGCGATACGGCGACGAGGAGGCCAGAAAAATCGGAGGCGCGGAAGGATTCTGCATAAAATCAAAAGCTTGGAAAGCGGGCCCGGCATTTTACCCGGTCTAAATCAGGAATCCGATATTTTCCTGTCCGTACGCTTTGACAGCAGCGGCTGGGGTCCTTATTATGCGCGCGCCATGGGCAATCCGCTGCAAGAACGCCGTACTCCGCAGGAATTGGCGGCGAGCGGACAAGTTATTGAAATTACTAATAAAATTGGTGATTTCGAGAAACTGGCTGGGATCGTTGAATCTGATCTTAGCGCGCTGGATCCTGATAAACTCCCGCCTGGCTGGCGCGACACCGTTGTCGCCGGACAGCTTGGCTTCGGTTTCGTCGGCGCGCAAGCGTCGGTTGAGGGGCAGGTAGCGGTTACAATCGACGCCGTCTGTCAGCGATGTCTGCAGTTGTGTGCAGTACCGTTGCAGGCAGAATTGCGGTTAGTGTTTGAAGAAGAATGCGACGGCTTCGACGTTTGGGAACTGGACGAAAAAGATGTCTGTCCGGCGGACCTGATCGAAGAGGCATTGATCATGACGATTCCGTTCGCGGCAATGCATGATGACGATGCGAATTGCGTGCAAGTGAGCGTAGCGGAAGATCGAGCGGAAAAAATGACATTGCCGTTTGCGGATTTGAAAGCGCAAATGGATAGAGAAAACTAAATTCAATGATGACGCAGATGCGTCATTGTTTCAGGAGAAAAAAATGGCTGTTCAAAAAAGTCGCAGGACCCCAGCAACTCGTGGCGCACGTCGCGCTCATGACAAGTTGAAAAAACCAGCGGTGTCTGTTGACCCAACCTCGGGTGAAACACACTTGCGACATCGGGTAACGCCGGATGGCTTCTACCGCGGCAACCAGGTTGTAGTGCCGCCTGAAGTCGCTGAAGACGACGAAGACTAAATTCCCAAGCTGAACAGGTGGTCGTAAGATCGCCTGCTGTTTGTGGCAACAAAATCAAAAATTTCCCTTGATGCAATGAGCGGTGACCTTGGCGCCGAGGTCGTCGTACGCGCCGCTGCCGCGACGCTTGCCAAGCACACTGGTCTTGAACTCGTTCTGGTCGGTGATGAAGTCGAGTTACGTGATCTCATAACACGAATCGTAGGCGACGAACCGCGGCTTTCGATCGCCCATGCGAGCGAAGTTGTTGAAATGTCCGAATCACCCGTCGATGCGCTGCGCAAGAAAAAAGACTCTTCGATGCGTGTCGCATTGAATTTGCTCAAGAGTGGAGACGCTGAAGCTTGTGTAAGCGCAGGGAATACCGGCGCGTTAATGGCGACTGCCAAATACGTCTTGAAAATGTTGCCTGGAATCGATCGCCCCGCAATTATTACCGAGTTGCCGGCTATCGGCGGTTCGTTACACATGCTGGATCTCGGCGCCAACACATTGTGTTCGTCCGAACACCTGTTTCAGTTTGCAGTAATGGGTTCGATTGTCACAGCGGATATCACCGGTATCGAAGCACCAAAAATTGCATTGCTGAATATAGGTGCGGAAGACACTAAAGGTCATGACACCGTCAAGGACGCCGCAGCAATGCTGAATGCCAGTAGTTTGAACTACGTTGGCTTTATCGAAGGCAGTGAATTATTTTCCGGCAAAGCCGATGTCGTCGTCACCGACGGGTTTACCGGCAATGTTGCGCTAAAAACTATGGAAGGCACGGTTGGTCTCGCGTCTCACTATCTGCGGCGCGCGTTTACAAAGGGATGGCTTGCGAAGTTACAAGCGTTGTTGGCTCGCTCTGTCTTGAAGAATCTCGCTGTCGAGATGGATTCGCGCAATTACAATGGTGCGACTCTTGTCGGTCTAAATGGTATTGTAATCAAGAGCCATGGCAGCGCCGATTCGTATGCGTTTCAGCATGCAATTGATACCGCCGTTGTTGAAGTTCAAAACCAGGTGCCACAGCAGATCGGCAATCTTTTACAGCAGGAAGCGGCATGACATACACAAAAATTGTTGGCACCGGTCGTTACCTGCCCGAGAAGATCCTCACCAATTTTGATCTAGAGAAGATCGTCGAAACCAGTGACGAGTGGATTCGAACTCGTACGGGTGTCGAGCGCCGGCATTGTGTCGCGCCTGATCAAACAACATCGGATATGTGTGTTGAAGCGGCGAAGGTGGCGATGGAAGATGCGGGCGTTGTTGCATCGGATATTGACATGGTGCTCGTTGGTACGACGTCGCCCGATCTTATTTTTCCGAATGCTGCGACGCTCGTGCAGCACCGATTGGGAATTCCGGCTTGCCCGGCAATCGGCATGGAAGCTGCGTGCACGAGTTTTATTTATGCACTGACGACAGCGGACAAATACATCAAAGCTGGCGAAGCAAAATGCGCGCTGGTCATTGGCGCGGAATGCATTACCAAACTTGTTGATTGGACGGATCGCAATACCTGCGTCTTATTTGGTGACGGCGCGGGCGCAGTAATCGTCAAGCCGTCCGATGAGCCGGGAATTATCGCAACGCATCTCGGCGCGGACGGAAAATATAAAGACCTGTTGTATTACCCGGTTGGCGCCTCAAAAGATTTGCATAAGGCCGGCACCGACGAAGCCGCAATCATGATGACGGGCAATGAAGTCTTCAAAGTTGCAGTCAAGACTTTGGGCAATGTTGCGTCAGAGGTGCTAGAAAAGGCGGGCATTGATCAGGATGAACTGGATTGGTTAATTCCACACCAGGCTAATATCCGCATTATTCAGGCCACGGCAAAACGCTTGGGATTGCCGATGGAAAAAGTGATTCTGACAGTGCAGGACCATGGCAATACATCTGCAGCGTCAGTGCCGATGGCGCTCGATGTTGGTCGCCGTGATGGTCGTGTTAAACCCGGTCAGCTGGTCTTGATGGAAGCATTCGGTGGCGGCTTCACCTGGGGTTCGGTGCTGATGCGCCTGTAACGACGGTTGTCGTTGTTACCAAAGTTCGACTGACTTGGATCTGCGTAGTGCGGAACGCCGTTGCATGCGTTGATGCAATTGCTGGCGACGACGATCTATGCGATCTCGGCGAACGGCACCGTCGAGTGAATCACCATGCTCATCGTCGAACGATCGACGATATTCATTGAAGTCTTCGTAGGCTTCACGAACGTGTTTCAATTCCTGCATGATTAGTTCGATCACGATAACGTCATCGAGATAGCCTATGACCGGTATGTCATCGGGCAAGATATCTTCAGGATCGGCAAAATAAATGAACATGGCCAACAGACGTTCGCGATCAGAGTCTGGTAATTGCCACTCATCGTCAGTCAGCATCTGTATAAACGACTCGATTTCCGGAATGCGCTTGGCAACGAAGTCAGGCAACGGGTCATTACTCTGGATTTCCTCAAGAACGTCGCGAATAGCTTCGATGATCTCAGCTTCTTCAGCGTGCCGGACGGCATTGCGCGAGTGTCTCAGTGCCTCGCGAAAATACTGTAGATCGCGATCACTGAGTTCAAATGAGATTATCAAGCCCATAACCAGAGAGACCTTCGAGTGAGGCCGCAAAGGCTACCGGGCGTATCGAACACGGTCAAACGGATTATTCGGTATGATTGGCGAATGACACCGAAACTCATAATTGGCAACAAAAATTACTCGTCGTGGTCGCTGCGGACCTGGCTGTTAATGCGTGAGGCCGGCATTGAATTCGAGGAGCATCGAATACCACTGGACGTCGAGTCTACCGTTGCAGAGATAGCGCGCTTCAATGCGGGTGGTACGGTGCCGGTCCTGCAATTAGGCGACATTACCGTCTGGGATACCCAGGCAATCGCTGAGACAGTCGCGGAGCGATGGCCCGATGCCAGATTATGGCCGGCTGACGCTGATGCCCGTGCTCATGCGCGCAGTATCTGTGCCGAAATGCACGCCGGATTTCCGGTTCTTAGAAAATGTATGCCGATGAACTGCCGAGCTATGGGCCGCAAGGTTCCGCTACCGGATGAATTGACTGACGAAATTGATCGCATAATTGCGATCTGGTCGGCATGTCACAAACGCTATGGCGGAGATAATGACAGAGGTTGGCTATTCGGCGATTTCAGCGTTGCCGATGCGATGTTTGCGCCGGTCGTTTTGCGCTTCCGGACGTACGGCGTTAACTTGCCTGAGTCAGCCGGCTTTTACCCGCATCGACTACTGGAAAGTGAAGCAATGCAGGAATGGTTGGCGGCGGCCGAAACGGAAACAGAAGTAATCGAGCGCGAAGAACTAGGTCGATGATTAAAAGAACTCTATATGTTTTTCTGGGTGCGCTCGCGATGTGTGCGGCGCAGGCAGAGATTTATGAACTGCCACCAGATGGCTATGACGTCGTTGGTGCGCTTGCAACGATCACCGCGCGCCATGAAGACACACTCGTTGATATCGCGCGCCGCCACGGTCTCGGTTACGAAGACATTGTGCGTGCCAATCCGGATGTGAACATCTGGCTACCGGGTGCGGGCGCTGAAATCATATTACCAACGCGCTATGTTTTGCCGTCAGGTGCACGTGAAGGCATCGTGCTGAACCTCGCCGAGTATCGCCTGTATTACTATCCCGAGCCCAAGGCAGGTGAACCTGCTTATGTGATGACCTATCCGATCAGTATCGGCCGCATGGATTGGGAAACGCCGCTTGGTATCACTGAAGTGATTTCGAAAGTCGTAAATCCGGCCTGGTACCCGCCGCAATCGGTGCGCGAAGAGCATGCGGCGGCCGGTGATCCCTTACCGAGAATTGTGCCGCCGGGTCCGAAGAACCCGCTCGGTAAATACGCCATGCGCTTAGGCATGCCGGGCTACCTGATTCACAGCACCAACCGACCTGCCGGTGTGGGTATGCGCGTCTCACACGGTTGTGTTCGCATGTTTCCCGAAGATATCGAATTTCTGTTTACGCGAATCGACATAAACACCAAAGTTCGCATCGTTAACGAGCCACTCAAAATAGGTTGGAGCGGTGACGAGTTGGTTATGGAAGCACACCCGGTGCTGCAGACGTCGATGCTGGAGGTTGATGAATCAGTGCCGGAGGAAGACATACCTGCGACGAAGGATCCATTGACGGCTGTCACCGAGTTGTTCATTTCAGCGACCAATGAGCGTGCCGGAGATTTGGATTGGTATCAGGCCGAAGCGATTGTCGATCGCTCAGACGGTATTCCTGCGGCGGTTGGGCAGGGCACAAAAAACGCCGCGACAAGCGCGGCGTCCGAATAATATCTTTGTAGTCTGAAACTACTTGGACATTGATTTCTGGAACATACGTTCCATGCTTTCACGGTTCGCTTCGCAGCAAGCCTGAGATTCTGTTGCAGCAGACAATGCCTGGTCGGCAGTGCTTTGTGCGCCAGCAGCGGCTTGAGCAGCGCGATCAGCGGCAGCACGAGCAGCTTCAGCAGCCGAAGCAGCAGCAGCGGCATCAGCAGCAGCTCTGTCAGCGGTAGCCTTCACTTCGTCCAGACCGGTTGTTGCACAACCTGATGCGAGACCGAGAAAGAGCACGAGTGCGCTTACTTTTACAATCTTGTTCATTATCAAAAATTCCTTTGTTGGGATGCAATTGCAGGCGCATTATTTCCCAATACGCCCAAACCTTCAATGAAAACACCTGTTTTTATTCATGTTTGTCGGCAGTAGGCGACAGCAGAACTCGTCACGATTAGCGTCATGCAGCCCAAGGCGGCTTGCACTGAGCAAACTACTGTATATAATCACATGCACTGTTAATACATACAGGACTGCTGAAATGCGCCCATTGACCCCTCGACAAAAGCAAATTCTCGAAATGATTCAAGATTTTATGGATGAAACCGGGATGCCACCAACACGTGCTGAAATCGCGAGGGAGCTCGGATTCAAATCGGCCAATGCGGCCGAGGAGCATCTGCGGGCCTTGCAGAAAAAGGGCGTTCTTGAATTGCTGCCGGGTGCCTCGCGAGGCATTCAGCTTAAAGATTCTCTGCGCGAACAAATCGGGTTGCCGCTTGTGGGTCGGGTCGCAGCCGGCAGCCCGATTCTCGCAGAGGAGCATATCGAGGCACATTACCGAATGGATCCGGCATTTTTTAATCCGAAGCCGCATTACCTGCTCAGAGTTGATGGCATGAGCATGAAAAATGCAGGCATCCTCGATGGTGACCTGGTCGCGGTGCATCGCACACCCGAAGTTCGCAGCCGGCAGATTGTGGTTGCACGTATCGACGATGAAGTCACCGTCAAGCGCTATCGGCAGAAAGGCAGCGTGGTTGAGTTGTTGCCGGAAAATGAAGACTTCGAGCCGATTCTGGTCGATCTCGCTGAACAATCGATGGTTATCGAGGGTGTTGTGGTGGGTGTTATTCGTGACGGTATGCCGTTGCACTAGTCAGCGACTGCACCAGGCAGCTATGACGACACTATGGCGCACGACGCATCCTCTCTCGACAAACTACTTGAAAATCCACGTCTCTGGCGCGGCCACAACCCGGCACAAGGATTGGCCGGACTTTCAAGTGGCTATGAGAAGCTGGACCGACACTTGCCTGGTGGTGGCTGGCCACAACATGCACTCACGGAAATTCTGACCGAGCACTACGGCATCGGTGAATTGCGCCTGTTGATGCCGGCGCTGTCAGCCTTATGTGCCGAAGACACCAACCTGGATTTTTCCGAACCTGGCTGGATAGCCTGGGTAGCGCCGCCATTTCAACCGTATCCGCCGGCACTGCAGCAATGGGGCATCGACCTGTCGCGCATGCTCATCGTGCGGCCGAAGACCGATAAGGAAGTACTGTGGTCTGCCGAGCAGGCGCTGTCATCGGGTACCTGTGTGGCAGTGTTGCTCTGGCCCGAACAAATGGATGATCAATCCAGTCGACGGCTGCAACTGGCAGCGGAGAAGGGCAGCAGTTGGGCGATTGCCTTTCGACCGCTTACAGCGCGCTCGGAACCCTCGGCGGCGGCACTGCGCATTGAATTGCAGGCGAATGCGTCGGGTACGCATCTCAACATTGTTAAAAGTCGTGGCGGCCGTCCGGCCGTATTGCATGACATTTTATAATGCAGCACGCATTAGCATTCGACACGCCGCCTGTCGCGCCGCGGACACCAACTGCGACGACGACTGCTGTTCGGCGTTTATGGTTTTGCGTCTACCTGCCAAATCTGTCACTCGAAGCGAGCGGGCCTTCTAAGGAAGCCCGGGTTGTCGTTGCGGACCAGCATGGCATACATCGTGTGCTGCTGGCCTGCCCAGAAGCGAGTGCGGCGGGTATACAGTTGGGGCAGTCAGCAAATGCAGCGCTGGCCTTGTTGCCGACTTTGCACATTGAGGAACGCAGTGCGCTACGTGAACAACAAGCAGTCGAACAGCTTGCGACCTGGCTTGAACAATTTACCTCGGTTGTTTGTATTGCCGGACGTGATGTGTTGTTACTCGAAATTGCAGGCAGTCTGCGTTTGTACGGTGGTCTGCCAAGCCTTCGACAACAGGTCGCAGCCGGATTAACACAGCAGGGTTTCGAGGCTTCATTGGCGATCGCGCCAACACCGCTTGCCGCAACCTGGCTCGCAAGAGCAGGCCGACGGGTCTGTGTTCGCGAGCAGTCCAATATTGCTCGTGTGTTGCGTGGTTTACCGCTGAGCTGCCTCGACTGGCCGGCCGCAATTTGCGATTCCATCCACGGCATGGGTGCGACGAGCGTGGGCGATTGCCTGCGTTTGCCCAGGGCAGGATTTGCACGTCGTTTTGGTTCTCAGCGGCTGCTTGAACTCGATCGTGCTCTGGGCCGCTTGCCCGATCCACGTGCCTCCTGGCGCGCACCCGAGAGATTTTGCGCCGACTATGAAATGACCGAAGAGCAAGGCAATCGTGAAGTCTTACTCGCCATTTGCCATGATTTATTGCTGTCGCTGGAGCGCTTTTTATTGACTCGACAACTCGGTACACAGCGCCTGCGGTTTAGTTTTTTTCATCTGCGTGCCCCGGCGACGCAATTGTATTTAGGTGGTGCGGAATTTGAGCGCCGCGCCGAGCACTGGTCAGATCTGTTACGCATTCGTTTCGAATGCGTGACCCTACCCGAAGCGGTTATTGCAGTGCGTTTGCAGGGCGGGCGCAACCAGTCGATGCAGGCAGTATCTGAACGACTGGCTTTGCAAGGTAAAAGCAGTTCTTCGGGACGACGTTACTCGATGTCTCAGCTTGCTGAACGACTGGCAGCACGGGTTGGCTCGCACTCGGTGCAAAGCGTGGCCACGGTTGCGGAGCATCGGCCACAGCGAGCCTGGCGTATACAGGGCGTATTGGGTGATCGGGCATTGTCGGCCATCCGACGCAGCCTCTGCCGGCCGTTGTGGATGTTACCGGAGCCGACATTGCTGCCTGCCGACCAGGGCTATCCGTTGCACCAGGGCCGCCTGACGTTGCTTGAGGGGCCCGAACGACTCGAAACGGGCTGGTGGGATGACGATGGCATTGCACGTGATTACTACACGGCGATCAATCCACAAGGATTACAGCTGTGGGTGTTTCGCAATCGTACTTGTAAGCACAGTCGCGCAACGAGCTGGTATCTGCACGGCATTTTTGGATGAGTCAGGCTCGTTACGCCGAACTCCATGCTCTTAGCAACTTCACTTTTCTGCGCGGAGCATCGCACCCGGAAGAGCTGGTCGAGACGGCGGTAGCACTCGGTTATGAGGCTTTAGCCATTACCGACGAGTGCACGATGTCAGGTGTTGTACGCGCACATACGGCGGCGAAAGAGCACGGTCTTAAGAAACTCATTATCGGTTCCGAGCTACGCTTGCAAAGTGGTCGCAAACTGGTTGTGCTGGTGCAAAATCGCGTCGGCTATACCGCATTGTGCGAGTTAGTGACCAAAGCACGGCGTGCAGCAGAAAAAGGTCATTACGAGTTAACGCGACTGGCCTTCGAAAACGGCTTGCCCGGCTGTCTGGTGCTATGGGTGCCGGATGACGACTACGACCTCGATGTCGAAGACCACTGGATTCGTGAAAGCTTTCGTGATCGTTTGTGGATAGCGGTGGAACTGCTGGCCGACGGACGACAGGCCCGACAAATGGAGCGTTTACGGCAAGTCAGTAAGCGACTCAACTTGCCATTGATCGCTTGTGGCGATGTGCATATGCATCGTCGGTCACGACGTATTTTGCAGGACACACTCACAGCGATACGTGAAGGCGTCACGATCGACAACGCGGGCTTTGCGTTGTATCCGAATGGTGAGCGCCATCTCCGTTCGCTTGAAGTACTGCAGCATGTATATCCGGCGGAGCTGCTTGTCGAAACAGTGCGTGTTGCCGATACGATTGATTTTTCACTTGATGAACTTTGCTACGAATATCCGGATGAGATCGTGCCGGCGGGTGAAACGCCGGCAAGTTACTTGCGGCAATTGACAGAAGAGGGCATGCAACGCCGTTGGCCCGGTGGTGTACCGCGCAAAGTCATTAAGCTCATTGAGCACGAACTCGAGTTGATTGCCGAGCTGCAGTACGAACCCTATTTTTTGACCGTGTACGACATTGTCGCGTTTGCTCGTTCACAGGACATTCTTTGCCAGGGCCGTGGATCTGCTGCGAACTCAGCCGTCTGTTATTGCCTTGGCATTACCGAGGTTGATCCTGGACGCATGGCGATGCTGGTTGAGCGATTTATTTCGAAGGAGCGCAATGAACCGCCTGATATTGACGTTGACTTCGAGCATGAACGTCGCGAAGAGGTTATTCAGTACATCTATACGAAGTACGGCAGGGAAAGGGCAGCACTTGCTGCAACCATCATTACTTACCGGCCGCGAAGTGCATTGCGGGATATTGGTAAAACACTCGGGCTTAGCGATCTGCAGGTAGGGCGGCTTGCGCGGTCAATGCAATGGTGGGACGGCCAGCGAGTTGATGACAGTCGTGTACTCGAAGCCGGCCTCGATCCGGACAGCCCGATCATCAAGCGCTTGTTGTACCTGGTGCGCGAGTTGCTCGGTTTTCCACGGCACTTGTCACAGCATGTTGGCGGATTTGTCATTTCCAACGGACCGTTATTCGAGCTCGTACCGGTCGAGAACGCTGCGATGCCGGAACGTACGGTCATTCAGTGGGAGAAAACCGATCTTGAGGACCTCGGTCTGCTGAAGGTGGACGTGCTTGGTCTCGGCATGCTGACGGCCATTCGCCGCAGTTTCGATTTGATTAATGAGTTCGACGGTCGCGAACTCACTTTGGCAACGGTGCCGGCCGAGGATCCGCTCGTTTACGACATGATTTGTCGTGGTGACACGATGGGTGTTTTTCAGATCGAGTCGCGCGCCCAAATGGCAATGTTGCCGCGCTTGCGCCCACGCTGTTACTACGATTTAGTCATCGAAGTTGCAATCATCCGGCCGGGCCCGATTCAGGGCGACATGGTGCATCCTTACTTGCGTCGACGGAACGGTGAGGAAGCGGTCGACTATCCGAGTGACGATGTAAAAGACGTGCTGCAGCGGACCTTGGGTGTGCCGATTTTTCAGGAGCAGGTCATGCAGTTGGCGGTCGTTGCAGCGGGCTTTACGCCAGGCGAAGCGGACCGCCTGCGACGTGCGATGGCGGCGTGGAAACGGCGCGGCGGATTGGGTCCGTTCGAGGAGAAGTTAATTACCGGTATGCGCGAGCGTGGTTACGAGGAAGAGTTCGCACGCCAGATATTTCGCCAGATAGAGGGTTTTGGTGAATACGGTTTTCCTGAATCACATTCCGCCAGTTTCGCATTGCTTGTTTATGTGTCGTCCTGGCTGAAGTGCCATACGCCGGCTGCGTTTACCGCAGCGTTGTTGAACAGTCAGCCGATGGGATTTTATTCGGCATCGCAATTGACCCAGGACGCGCGTCGACATGGCGTTGAGATTTACAAGGTGGACATCAACCAGAGTCACTGGGACTGCACACTGGAGGCAGGTGCGGATGGTGCCGCCGCGTTACGTCTTGGTTTACGACAGATTAAGGGACTGGCAGAGGAGGCTGGACGGCGCATAATCGAAGCGCGACCTGTGGACGGCTATAGCAGCATTCAGATGCTGCAGGAGGCGACCGGGCTCGACCGCCGTGAACTCGGCGCACTTGCGTCGGCCGGTGCTCTGGAGTCGCTGACAGGGCATCGGCATCAGGCTCGCTGGGCAGTCGCCGGTGTTGAAAAACCGACGCCGTTGTTTGCCTCGCTGGATCGATACGAGGCGGCACCGCTGCTCAGAAAGCCGACAGAAGGCCAGAATATTGTCGCCGACTATCAGAGCCTCGGTATGACGCTCGAGCGCCATCCGTTGCATTTATTGCGGCATCGCTTAAGTCGCTATGATTATCGGCAGGCGGGTGGATTGTCAGATCTGGGCACGGGTTCGAATGTAAATGTTGCAGGCCTTGTCATCACCAAACAACGACCAGGAACCGCCAGTGGTGTCACTTTCGTTACGCTTGAAGACGAAACCGGGCACATCAATCTGATTGTTTGGAAACAGGTCGCGGAAAATTACCGACCGGCACTTTTGAATGCGCGACTGATGGGAATTCGTGGCGAGTTACAGAAGGAGGGTGAGGTGATACACGTCATCGCGCGGCAGCTCATCGATCACACCGAAATGTTGGGCAACCTGTTGGTTACCTCGCGAGATTTTCGCTAACTCAGAGCTGTGCTACTTAAGAAGATCGTCGTCGAGATCGAAGTTGTACGTGCTGCCAAACTCATCATCACCTTCCGCAGCAATCTCATCGAGGCGCTTTCTCGCTTCGAGCTGCTTCTTGGCAGTCTCGTCGCGCTTCAACGCCTCAACGTCGGCGACCAGCTTTTCGACATTGATCTCGGCAGAGTCTTCAGGACGTATCTCGACGGAATCTTCGCTCATGACGACCGTGGCATCGAAGTCTTCAGCGACTTCGGCACCGTCTTCAGCCGGCTCCAGCCCTTTGTCATTACCATCTTCACCGTTCATATGGCTTGTATAGCGCGAAAAAAAAGACGGTGCAAGCGACGAGTTAGCGAATCAGATTATTGATTTCAAAGATCGGCAAAAGGATCGCCAGGACAATGGTCATAACGACTGCGCCCATGATCACGATCAGGAGGGGCTGCAGGATTCCGAGCAATGTGGCGATCAATCCATCGACTTCGCGTTCCTGATAATCGGCCGTGCGCGTGAGCATCTCTTCGAGCTTGCCACCGGTCTCGCCGCTCGCAATCAAATGGATCATCATGGGTGGAAACAGCCGGCTGGCAGCGAGTGACTGACTGATTGCCGCGCCTTCGCGCACCCGCAAGGATGCCTCGGTCACCGCATCTCGCATCGGCAAATTCTCGATAACAGCAGCGGAAATCTTCAGAGACTCCAGAATGGGTACGCCGCTACCGGCTAGGATGCTCAGCGTGCGCGTAAACCGCGCCGTATTCACGCCTCGTGTCAGGCGGCCGGCGATGGGCATACGCAACAGCAATCGGTGGTACTTGCGCCGTGGGCCGTCCTGTTTAAGCAATCGGTAGACGCCGAAAATGACAGCAGCAAGAAAAATCAGAATGAACGGCCATTGTTCACGCAGAAAATCGCTGGTCGCGATCAAAGCTCGGGTAAGGCCGGGCAACTCGCCGGCCGTATTCTCAAAAATGCCGACAATGCGTGGCACAACGGATGCCAGCATGAAGCTGATAATACCGATGGACATCAAGACCAGGGCGATCGGGTAAACCATGGCATTGTTTATGCGCTGGCGCAGTTCCTGGCGCGCCTCGGTGTAGTCAGCCAGGCGTTCGAGGACAACGTCGAGGTGACCCGACTGTTCGCCAGCCGCCACAGTCGAGCGATACAGGTCTGGAAATGCCTGTGGAAACTCGGCCAGTCCATCTGCGAGTGCGTGGCCCTCAACTACTTTCGAACGCACGCCGAGCACAATGCTCTTGGTGCGTGGCTGATCGTTTTGCTGTGCTACGGCGAGGAGGGCTTCTTCAAGAGGCAATCCGGATTGCGCCAGCGACGCAAGTTGCCGAGTGATGACCGCAAGTTCCGCTGCCGACATACCGCCGCGAAGCGAAAACGACCGCTGCCGTTTCGCTTCTTTTTGCGCAACTTCAGTAACTGCGACAGGAAACAGGCTGCGTTCGCGAAGAATTTGCCGTACATGTTTCGGTGTGTCGCCCTCAATGAGACCTTTGGACTCTTTGCCGCCTTGATCCATCGCGACGTATTCAAACGCGCCCATGTCAGTCCTCGCGAGTTACGCGCAGCAATTCTTCGAGCGTGGTATCACCTGCCAGGACCCGGCGTCGGCCATCTGCGCGGATACTGATGCTCGACAAGCGCGCATGTTTTTCCAATTCTTGTTCGCTTGCACCGTCGTGAATCATGCGCCGCATTTCCTCGTCGACCGCGATCAACTCGTAGATTCCTGTACGCCCCTTGAATCCGCCGTTGGGGCCACTGCCAGGTTTGAACAGGGTCGGTGGATTTGCGGGATCGACATTGAGCATCTTGCACTCGTATTCTGTCGCCGCGTAAGGAATCTTGGTTTCGTCATCGAGAACGCGCACCAAACGCTGCGCAAGCACGCCTATCAAACTGGACGACAAGAGAAACGGTTCAACGCCCATGTCGCGCAGGCGTGTGACCGCGCCAGCCGCAGTATTGGTATGCAAGGTCGAAAGGACGAGATGGCCCGTAAGGCTCGCCTGTACAGCAATTTCAGCCGTTTCGATGTCGCGTATTTCGCCGACCATGACAACGTCCGGGTCCTGGCGCAAAATCGCACGCAGTCCGCGGGCAAATGTCATTTCAACTTTGGTATTCACCTGCGTCTGGCCAATACCGTCGATGAAGTACTCAATCGGATCTTCGACCGTCATGATGTTGCGACTGTTGTCGTTAATTCGTTCCAGCGCTGCGTACAGCGTTGTCGTCTTACCCGAACCGGTCGGTCCGGTAACCAGAATAATGCCGTGCGGCTTGTGAATGAGGTCATCCATCGTTGTGCGCGACGCATCTTCCATGCCGAGTGACTCAAGGTCGAGGCGACCTGCCTGTTTATCCAACAAACGCAGGACCACACGCTCGCCATGACCGCTAGGCATCGTAGACACGCGAACATCAACAGCACGCCCGGCGATGCGCAATGAGATGCGACCGTCCTGCGGCAGACGCTTTTCGGCGATGTCGAGTTTCGACATGACTTTGATGCGCGATACCACGAGCGGCGCCAGCCTGCGACGAGTCTCGAGGATTTCGCGCAATACGCCATCGACACGGAATCGAACGCCAAGCCGGTTTTCGTAAGGCTCAATGTGCACATCGGACGCATTGTCTTTGACCGCTTCTGTCAGAACCGCATTAATAAAGCGAATGATTGGAGCATCGTCATCGCTCTCCAAAAGATCGGACGGTTCCTGCAATTCCTGCGCGACTTGTGATAAATCCATGTCATCGTCGAGGCCGTCAACCATTTGCATGGCCTTGTGACTGCCTTGTTCATAGGACTCTTGCAGCAACGCATCAAATACTTCGACAGTGACCCGCGAAAGTTTTAGTGGCACTCCCGCGAATCGGCGAACCTCGGCGAGACTTTGCGGCGATACGCCGGGTCGATAGACCGCGTCAGCTTCTGTCTTGCCAATTTCACGAATCAATACACCGTGGCGCTTTGCAAACGAAAATGGCAAGACACGCATGACGTTTCCGGTACTGTCCACCGACTCGCTTGTGGCAAGAATGATTTCGGATTCGCTGTTCATCGGGTCAACGTCGCTTTTGGCTATTCGCCGGCCTCGTCTTCGGCATTCCGGTTTGGCCGATTGGCTTCTTCGAACGGCGGCAATTGGAACGTATCAGCGTCGCGCATAAGTTTGACGCCGTCGCCAGAATTTTCTTGCAGGACATCCCGTATCAAATTGTATTTGGAGTTTGTCTCTATCGTCGTTTGCGATGCATCACGCAAAATCTTCGGTCGAATGAATATCAACAAGTTGGTTTTGACAAGGTCCGTCTTGCGGCTCCTGAACAACGCACCAAGTCCCGGAATCCGACCGAGGAGGGGAACTCGTTGTTCACTTTCACGCATAACATCTTCAAGCAGACCTCCGAGCACCAAAATCTGACCATCATCTACGATTACTGTGGTCTCAAGTGTGCGCTCGTTCGTTATCAGGTCAACCGCACCAGCTGCTGATTGAGCGATGCTGGAAATTTCCTGTGAAATTTCGAGCAATAGCGAGTCGCCTTCATTGATTTGCGGCGTAATCGTCAATTTCACGCCAACCTGTTCGCGATTAATGGTCTGGAACGGATTGACGGCACCGGCTGTGCTACCTGCGTTTGTGAACGAACCTGTCACGAACGGCACTTCCTGACCAACGTTCAAGCTGGCCTCTTCGTTGTCGGTAGTGACAATCGACGGTGTCGAAATGATGTTGGTATCTGCGTCGCCTTCAAGGGCCCGCAATATGGCGGCGAAACTAACGCCCGTGTCACTGATTCGGCCAAGTCCGAACGTTGCACCCTCACCAATCAGGCCGGTTGGGTCCACTGTCCCACCACTGCCGGCGGCGCCGCCCAATTGCACGACACCAGGACCGAAATCCGGGAAGTTGGTCGCGCCGATAGGTGTGTTCGAACTGACACCTTCAACTGCCCAGGTAATGCCGAGCTCTGCAGTCCTGTCGGCGATGACCTCGACAATGATCGCTTCGACCAAAACCTGCGCACGTCGTATATCGAGCTTGTCAACAATTTGCATTAGCGAGCGCATCATTTTCGGCGGCGCGTTGACAACAATGGCGTTGTTTTGTGCATCGGCCCAGACGCTTACCGAATCAGTTCCTGTAGCGCCACCAGCCTGACCTGTCGTAGCCTGTATCTGGGATGTGAAATGTGTCTGCAGTTTGGCTGACAGCTCCTCAGCGTCTGCGTAATGCAGGTAGCGAACCTGAGTATCGCCACCGTCTTCCAGCGGTGTATCGAGATGCGCGATGAGCGCACGCAGGCGCAATCGTTCGCTCTTATCGCCACCGATCAAAACACTGTTGGTGCGAGCGTCGGCGACCAAACTGGTGGAAACCGGAACGCCATCGGTTCTTGGTTGCTGTGTCAGGGCCGTCATGATGCGTACGATTTCGGCCGCTGAGGCGTGTTCAAGACGAATAACTTCGATGTCCTCATCATTCGACTGATCGATGCGCCGAATAATGTTGATCATCCGCGTCACGTTTGCGGCGCGATCTGAAATGATCAGCATATTTGAGCCCGGATGCGCGGCGAGATGGCCGTATTGCGGAATCAACGGTCGAAGGATGGGTACCAATTGCGCGGCACCAACGTTCTGCACCTGTAAGACCTGCGTGACAATGTCATCAGCGCCTGCAGCGTTGCCGGTTCCGAGAGGCCCGGCGAATTGTCGGGCAGTCGCATCCGGAACGATCTTTATGATGTCACCCGTCGTGATAGCGACATAGCCATGCACAGCAAGTATCGATAAGAAGGCTTCGTAGAATGCCTCCGGCGTCATCGGAGTCGAAGACAACATCGTCACTTTGGCATTGACGCGTGTGTCTATGATGAAATTCTTCTGCGTTACTTCGCCGACTGCTTCGATAATCTGTCGAATGTCCGCATCTTTATAGTTCGGCGTAATTGTTGCCTGTTGGCTCCAGGCAAGCGGCATGCAGCCGAGACATATCAGGCTGGCGACGACAGTGATTAGCGTATGCCGAGTGTGAGTTTTCGATGGGGTCATTGACTGGTCTCGTCCGCAATGTCGAGTTGATCGGTACGCAAGACGATGACTTCGGGTTGTCCGTTGCGTTCAACGGTTACCGAAACCTGGTCTGCACTACCCAGAGATTGGAATACCTGCATGGCCTGATTCGGGTCGCTCAGAGCCTGGCCATCGATGTCCTTGATAAGGTCGCCGGGCCGTAAGCCAAGCGCAGTAAATTGAGCGCGATTGCGCCCCGGGTAAACGCGATACCCCTGTTGTTCCCCATTCACGAAATAGGGTGTCGGTCTGATGACATCGGCGAGTTTGGATACATTCTGCGCAACAACGGCCTGGATCGACTGAGTATTTGTGACCGCCGAAGGTCGCGTCGTCAATGTGCTATTGCGTCGTGTCGAGACTTGCGTACCTTCAGGAAACTCTTTGGGCAATTTCAAATTGGTTAGTACACCATTTTCATTAAGCACCACGCGATCGACATACACGGCATGTAATTTCGCGCCAGATGTTACGGCGGCACCAATCGTATAGATCTTTTCTTCATTAGAGCCGTCAGCAATGATCGCGACGGCTTCCTCAGCTGGAGTCGACGCAATCGTGCCTTTGAGCGACAAGTTCGTTAGCCGCGTGTCACGTAGATTTTCGATTTCCTCGACGACCGGTGCCGGGACGTCTTCTTCGCGGTCAGCAATACCGAAAATATGCGCGTTAGATATCGCATTGACGTCGGCTGCTATGTTGCCCGCTACTGGCGTACTCTCGATGTTGGCTGGCGTCGCGACGATATCCCCGCTGGACGGCGCCGGTACGAGCATCCAGACAAATTGCGCCAGCTGCCACGCGATGACAACCACGAGCAATAGGCTGACCCAAGCAGGCAACAGCTGATTGGCTGCGGCGAGCGTTTTGGCGCCATCCATGCTGGCAAAATCGGACCACTTCGCTTCGGTCGTCATAATGATATTGGTCGTTTGATAGTTCCCGGTCTCTGTATAAACGCAGCGACAAGATGATACGGGTTGCGGTTGCCTGCAAACAAGCCCGATAAGGTGAAAAAAACCATATTAAGCAACGATATAGCGCAATCGGCAATTAAAAACGTGAGGTGGCCTTGGAGAATACGCTTACATGCCCATATATAATAACCCGCAATGCCTTACGAATGGCCGAATTTGCCTTAATCGAGACCAGAGAACAGACCGGAAATGAGTGAGCGAAAAGACCAAATTGAGAGAATCGACAGTATTGAGCTGGCGGTCGAAGAAGAGCGGCCCAAGGTAAAACGGCCGCCACTATACCGGGTCGTGCTGATCAATGACGACTACACGCCGATGGAGTTTGTCGTCGATATCCTCGAAACGGTGTTCGGCATGGAGCGCACCCGGGCGACTCAGGTGATGCTGGAGGTCCATACCAAGGGTAAAGGCATTTGTGGTGTCTTCAATTTCGAAATAGCCGAGACGAAAGTCGCTCAGGTTATGGGACTTGCGCAGCAACACCAGCATCCGTTGTTGTGTACGATGGAAGAATCCTGATGCGCGTTGATTTGATCATGGTGGAAAATTTTCAATGTTAAGTAGTGAGCTCGAATACTGTCTGAATGATGCCTTTCAAAGGGCTAGAGATCTGCGGCACGAATTCATGACTGTCGAGCACTTGCTGCTTGCGCTCATGGATCTTCCTCGGGTACACGAAGTGCTCAAAGCCTGCGACTCGAATATTCCGGAGTTGCGTCGCCAATTGACCGAATTCATCGATGAGCAAACACCTTTATTGGCCGATGAAGACGACTCCGAAGTGCAACCGACGTTGGGATTTCAACGCGTGCTGCAACGCGCCGTGTTTCATGTGCAATCAAGCGGCAAGAAAGAAGTAACCAGTACGAATGTGCTGGTCGCGATTTTTAGCGAAAAGCAATCACAGGCTGTTTACTTGATGAGTCTGCAGGACATCACGCGACTCGACGTTGTGAACCTCATTTCGCACGGTATGCCGCAACTTCCGGGCGACGCGGACGACGGTGAGCAACCCGCCTCACTTGAGCCCGACGGCGAGGCTGACACGTCACCGCTGGAACTCTATACGAGCAACCTGAACCAGCTGGCTATCGAAGGCAAAATCGACCCGCTGATCGGTCGCGAGATAGAGATTGAACGAACGGTGCAAATACTGTGCAGACGGCGAAAGAACAACCCGCTGTACGTTGGCGACGCAGGTGTCGGCAAGACCGCGTTGGCCGAAGGGCTTGCCCGCATGATTACAGAAGAACGCGTTCCGGACGTGCTCAAGGACGCAACTATCTATGCATTGGATATGGGAACGTTAATTGCAGGCACCAAGTATCGCGGTGATTTCGAGAAGCGCCTCAAGGGCGTTATTGCAGAGGTGAAGGAAGATCCAGGTGCGATCCTCTTCATCGACGAAATCCACACGGTCATCGGTGCAGGTGCTGCGTCGGGCGGAGTCATGGACGCGAGCAATCTGATCAAACCGGTTCTGGCCAATGGCGACATACGCTGCATCGGGTCGACGACCTATGCAGAATACCGTGGCGTTTTTGAGAAAGACCATGCACTAGCGCGCCGTTTTCAGAAGATTGATGTGCCGGAGCCAACCCTTGAAGAAACTATTGCCATTTTGCATGGCTTAAAAACTCGCTTCGAAGAGCACCACGGCGTCAAGTATGACGACGACGCGCTAAGTGCGGCAGCCGAACTGTCCTACCGTCACATCAACGATCGCAAGCTGCCCGATAAGGCTATCGACGTTATCGACGAGGCGGGTGCCAATCTCCGCCTTAGGCCCGCTGAAGAGCGCGGTACGCGTGTAACCGTGGAGATGGTTGAAAATATTGTCGCAAAGATGGCGCGGATTCCGGCGAAAAGTGTCTCGTCTTCGGATCGCGATGTGTTGCGCACCCTGGAACGCGATCTCAAGTTGACTATTTTTGGTCAGGACCGGGCGGTAGAGTCGCTGAGCGCGGCCATAAAGATGGCGCGTTCGGGATTGCGTGAGGAAGAAAAACCGATTGGTTCATTCTTACTTGCCGGCCCGACCGGTGTTGGTAAGACGGAAGTGACGCGCCAGCTCGCGATGTGCATGGGCGTGGAGCTGATCCGATTTGATATGTCGGAATACATGGAACGCCACACGGTGTCGCGCCTGATAGGTGCACCGCCAGGCTATGTCGGCTTTGATCAGGGTGGGTTGCTGACAGAGGCCGTCAACAAGAATCCGCATGCCGTTGTTCTTCTCGATGAAGTTGAAAAAGCGCATCCTGAGGTCTTCAACTTATTGTTGCAGGTCATGGATCACGGCACGCTGACTGATAACAACGGTCGGCAAGCAGATTTCCGCAACGTCATCTTGGTGATGACGACAAATGCGGGGGCGCAAGAGATGAGCCGAGCGTCAGTCGGCTTTACGCATCAGGATCATTCGAGTGATGGCATGGAAGTTATTCGCAAGTCTTTCACGCCGGAATTTCGCAATCGCCTGGACGCGATTATTCAATTCGAAGCATTGGATACAGAATCGATCAAGCGAGTTGTTGACAAATTGGTCGTCGAGCTTGAGGCCAAGCTGGGCAACAACAATGTCACGTTAGAACTCGACGATGCAGCACGTGCGTGGATTGCCGAACGTGGATACGACGCCAAAATGGGCGCGCGGCCGATGAGTAGAATTATCCAGGAGCACATCAAACGACCGCTCGCGGAAGAACTGTTGTTTGGCAGTCTGGCGGATGGCGGACACGTCCGCATTACGATCGGAGCCGATGATACGTTGCAGCTGAACGCGGAACCTGTGCTAAAGGAACTCGAGCACCTGCCAGACTAGCGGCGCCCGTTGCTTACTTGCCGCGGTAGACGATTCTGCCTTTCGATAGGTCGTACGGCGTCAACTCAACCGTCACCTTATCGCCGGTAAGAATGCGAATATAATTCTTGCGCATTTTGCCGGAAATGTGGGCCGTAACTATGTGGCCATTTTCGAGCTCAACTCGAAATGTTGTATTCGGAAGCGTCTCGTTAACGACACCTTCCATCTGAATGGCTTCTTCTTTCGCCAAGGTCTGCGGTTCTCTCTGTAAAAAAAGGCCCGCGAATTGTGCAGAAATGGTTCACCTATTGCAATGAATCGGGTCGCTAATTGGGCAGGAAATCGCCAATTGGCGCCACTTTCGACGGCCATTCGTCGAATTGTACGGCCGGGTCGCAGGAAGTTCGCAAAATATCGGTGAATTCGGAGCGCGGCATTAGTTCGGCGCCGAGCGTGGTCAGATGTTGCGACAAGACCTGACAATCGAGCAAAACGAAATCCTTGCGCTGCAAAATTCGGCAAAGACCGAACATTGCGAATTTCGACGCATTGTCGCGACGGCTGAACATTGACTCGCCGAAAAACACCTTGCCGATGCTCATGCCATAAATGCCGCCGACGAGTTTTTCCTTGTCCCATACTTCGACAGAGTGAGCCCAGCCGTCGATATGCAGCTGCTCAAACGCCGCGATGATGTCTGGCGTTATCCAGGTCCCTTGTTGCGACGGTCGATCTTTCGCACAAGCGCGGATGACTTCTGCGAATGCTGTATTGCAAGTCAACGTGAATGTCGAGCTTCGAAGATACTGTTGCAGGCGCCGGGATATATGAAATTGCGCCGGACGCAGCACGCAGCGCGGGTCAGGAGACCACCACAGGATTGGCTGGCCTTCCTCGTACCAGGGAAAAATTCCGCGTGCATATGCGTACAACAATCGCTCGCTATTCAGGTCGCCACCGGCAGCCAATAGGCCGTCCGGTTCGCACAGTGCGTCTTCCACATCTGGGAAACTTTGCGGGGCATCCCCGGGACTGAGCCATACGACTCGAGAATTGTTCAAGACGACTCTTCTTCGGTGTTGTCGCGATAGGGACTGTGCTCGTCGACTGCTTGCATGTAACGTTCAACATGTTGGGCTTCTTCATCGACGTAGGCGCCGATGGCCGCGAAAAATTCCGGATGCCGGAGCCAGTGCGCAGACGAGGTTTGCACAGGCGTGAAACCACGCGCAACTTTGTGCTCTCCCTGCGTGCCAGGTTCAAACTTATTCTTACCCGACTCAATGCAATACTCGATGCCCTGGTAATAGCAGGTATCAAAATGCAATGCGTCGTAATGTCCGTCGCTGCCCCAATAACGTCCGTACAGTGTGTCATTGCTCTCATAGAAAACGGCGGCGGCGATCGCCTTGCTGTTTTGCTCGGCGAAAATGACGAGTACATTGTCGGGCAACTGCGTGCTGATGGTTTTGAAAAAATCCAAGTCAAAGTAGGGCATGGACCCGCGGCGCATGAATGTGATGCTGATCAACTGATAGGCCAAACGCCAGGTAACGTCGTCCATCTCACCACCGCGAATTCTGCGAAATGTGATGCCGGCGTCTGCGACACGGCGTCTGTCCTGGCGAACTTTCTTGCGCTTTGGTGCGCTGAAAGTCATCAGAAATTCATCAAAGTTTTTGTAATCCTGATTGTGCCAATGGAATTGGCAGTCCTTACGAATCTTTAGGTCCAGGTTCTTACAAATCCGCAAATCTAGCTCGTTCGGAAACAGAATGTGCAACGAGGAACAATCTGTGTCATCCGCCAGCTGAATGGCGGCGCGAACCAGGGCACTCGCCGCATCCGTATCGCCGGCGTCCCTAAGCAACAGCCGTGCGCTCGTAGCGGGTGTGAACGGAATGGCTGATACGAGTTTGGGGTAATACTCGAGTCCTGCTCGCTCGTAGGCCTGTGCCCAGGCCCAGTCGAAAACGAATTCACCCCAGGAGTGATTCTTCTCATACAACGGCATTGCCGCGCGCAACTCGTCGCCCTTGTAAAGTGTCAGGTGACGCGGAATCCAGCCAGTCTCCGGTGCTGCAGAACCGCTGTGTTCAGCAGCTTGCAGGAATGCGTGTCTTAAGAAAGGAGTATCGTCGTCAAGGAGTGCATCCCATTCATTCTCCGGGATGTCGCTGATCGCATCATTTACGGTGACTTTGATCAGGGCGTTTGCGCATCCAGGTACTTTTCGGCATCCAAGGCGGCCATGCAGCCAGCGCCGGCCGAAGTAACTGCTTGTCGATAGACCTGGTCCGCAACATCGCCTGCTGCGAACACGCCGGGAATACTCGTTGCGGTTGCGTCACCGACCAGCCCCGACTTGATCGTGATGTAGCCGTTTTTCATGTCCAACTGTCCATCAAACAGGCCGGTGTTCGGGCTATGTCCAATTGCGATAAAGACGCCAGCCAAATCAATGTCATTGGTTTGCGACTCGTCCTTCGTGCTGCGGATACGCAAACCGGTAACACCGCTGTCGTCGCCCAACACTTCGTCAACGACGTGATCCCATTGGATATCGATATTTCCAGACTTAGCCTTTTCGAAAAGCTGGTCCTGCAAGATTTTTTCGGAGCGCAACGCATCGCGGCGATGCACGAGCGTGACGCTTGATGCGATATTGCTCAGGTAGAGCGCTTCTTCGGCCGCCGTATTGCCGCCGCCGATGACGGCGACGTCTTTGCCACGATAGAAAAATCCGTCGCAAGTTGCGCAAGCGGAAACGCCGCGGCCCTTGAATGCTTCTTCAGATGGTAGACCGAGATACATCGCTGTCGCACCGGTCGCGATAATCAGCGCATCGCAGGTGTAGCTGCCGTAATCGCCATCGAGCTGGAAAGGGCGTTTAGACAGGTCGGCTGTGTGGATATGATCGTTGACGATTTCGGTATCGAAGCGTTCGGCGTGTTTCAGCATGCGCTCCATCAAGGCCGGGCCCTGCAGGCCCTCGACATCGCCCGGCCAGTTGTCGACGTCTGTCGTTGTCATCAGTTGTCCGCCTTGCTCGACCCCCGTAATGATCACGGGATCGAGGTTGGCCCGCGCTGCGTAGACGGCGGCTGAATACCCGGCCGGTCCGGATCCCAGGATTACAAGTCGGCAATGTCTCAAATCACTCATGTATAATTTATTCCTTTCAGTTCATCGCGATTCTGGCGCGATTTCGCAGTCTACTTTAACTATGGCAAGAGCCCAAAAGAACTCCAAGCCGGCGGCACGTCTGTCGACCCAGGTATCCACCGCACTTCGTGAGAGCGCGCTGTACGTTTTTGGCGTTCTGGCGTTCATTCTCTGGTACGCGCTTTGGACCCATGACCCTGCGGACCCTAGTTTGAGCCAGGCGACCAGTTCCGCCGTCGTCAACAATGGTATAGGACACGCAGGTGCGATCATCTCGGCCCTGCTTTTCGAGTTATTTGGTCTACCAGCGTATTTATTCACCGTGATGGTGTTCTATCTCGGGTGGATGTTGTACCGGGAACAGAAAACTCAAGTTATCTGGACGAGAATGGACTACTCGCTGCGTGTCGGTGGGTTCGTCCTGACACTGATTACGAGTTGCGCGTTGTCAGCCCTGCATTTTTCTCCGGAGGGTTTTAACGCATCGGCAGGCGGGATTCTCGGCCAGAGCGTCGGCAATTCGCTGGTTTCGGTGATGAAAATCCTCGGAGCGAGCACACTGCTATTCGTCCTCTGGGTCGCCTCGCTGTCGTTGTTCCTCGGCATTTCCTGGTTCACTGTCATGGATCGAATCGGCCGCTGGTGTCTGACGACCTACGAGAAACTGCGTTTCAAGATCGGCGAATTGCGTGACAAGGCAGAAGGCCGCAAGCAACTGGCGGCTCGCCAGGACGTTATCGAGACGGAGAAAAAGCGCACGGCAGGGCGCAGCCGGCCGCGAATCGAACCAGTGCTGCCATCGTTGGCGCCCAGCGAACGGGCCGAGCGTGAGCGACAAGTGCCACTATTTGATCCGCCAACTGCTGGAGAATTGCCGCCGCTGTCATTGCTTGACGATCCGCCGGAACAACGCTCCGGGTATTCTGAGGAATCTCTCGAAGCTATGTCGCGGCTGGTCGAACTGAAACTCAAAGACTTCGGCGTCGATGTTGAGGTCAGATCCGTATCGCCTGGGCCCGTCATTACGCGTTTCGAACTCGATCCCGCGCCAGGCGTCAAGGTCAGTCAGATCGCGAACCTGTCCAAAGATATCGCGCGATCTTTGTCCGTGGTGAGTGTACGAATCGTTGAAGTGATTCCTGGCAAGTCTTTTGTCGGTCTGGAAATTCCGAATGAGAACCGGGAGCTCGTGACGCTCGGTGAAATACTCAAGTCGCAAGCCTACGAGAGTATGGCGTCGCCGCTCACATTGGCGCTCGGTAAAGATATCGGTGGGCATTCAGTGGTAGCCGACCTCGCACGCATGCCGCATCTATTGATCGCTGGTACGACCGGGTCAGGTAAGTCGGTTGCAATCAACGCGATGGTGCTAAGTCTGTTGTATAAGTCGCAACCCGAGCAGGTTCGATTGATCATGATTGATCCGAAAATGCTCGAGCTTTCAGTTTATGAAGGCATTCCACATTTGTTGACGCCGGTCGTCACTGACATGAAGGATGCGGCGAACTCGTTGCGCTGGTGCGTTGCGGAAATGGATCGGCGCTATCGGCTGATGGCGGCACTTGGCGTGCGCAATATTGGCGGCTACAACCGTAAGGTTAAAGATGCGATCGACGCGGGCGAACCGATTCCTGATCCGATTTTTACACCGCCGGAAATATTCGACGAAGACAAACCGGTTGAACATCCACCGCTGATGCCATTGCCGTATATCGTGGTGATCATTGACGAACTGGCCGACATGATGATGATCGTCGGCAAGAAAGTCGAAGAGCTGATTGCACGGCTCGCGCAGAAGGCACGCGCGTCCGGCATTCACATGTTGCTCGCAACGCAGCGTCCTTCGGTTGATGTCATCACCGGGCTTATCAAAGCGAATGTTCCGACGCGTATAGCATTTCAGGTATCGGCCAAAGTGGATTCGAGGACGATTCTCGATCAGATGGGTGCGGAAAACCTGCTTGGTCACGGCGACATGCTGTATCTACCGCCGGGAACCTCGTTGCCGGTGCGAGTTCACGGAGCGTTTGTTGCGGACAATGAGGTACATGCGGTCGTTAAGAACCTGAAGAAAAGTGGCAGCCCCAGGTACATTGATGAAATTGTTGACGGTCCTTCTGGTCCAACACCAGGACTGATCGGAATTGATAATTTGCAGGGCAGCGACGCGGATGCTGAACAGGATCCTCTATATGACCAGGCTGTGAAGGTCGTCATGGACACGCGAAAGGCCTCGATTTCGGGCGTACAGCGACGACTCAAGATCGGTTACAACCGGGCCGCTCGCATGGTTGAGACTATGGAGGCTGCAGGACTGGTAGGCCCACTGCAATCAAACGGCTCGCGTGAAATTCTGGTGCCGGCGACGCCGAAAGAATAGGAGCAAGGACGTGCTAGTTCGACTGATTTTTACGGCTATCTTGATGCTGCCATGCGCGGCCATCGGAGAGAGCGATGACGACAAGGGAGCAAGTCTCGTTGCCGCGTTCGTCAATGATATCGATACACTGCAAGGACGGTTCGAGCAGTCGTTGGTCGATGCTGATGGTGAAACGGTCGAGCGTACGAGCGGTACGCTGGAGATAAATCGACCCGGCCAGTTTCGCTGGTCCTATTCGCTGCCCTACGAGCAAGTGCTCGTCGCCGATGGTTTGAACATATGGAGTTACGACGTGGATTTGGCGCAGGTCACGGTCAAGCCGCAACAAGAAGCGCTCGCAAATACACCTGCATTGCTACTTGGGGGTTCTGAGGATGCATTGCAGCAATTCAACAATGAAGGCAGCTTTGTCGAGGCGGGTACTACCTGGGTTCAGTTAAGCCCGAAGAACACTGACAGTGGATTTTTGCGCGTTGAGTTGGGGTTCAAGCAGGACACGCTTAATCGTATGGTTTTCTATGACAATCTCGACCAAACCACGTTGGTCGCCTTGTATGACGTAGCGGTTAATGTTCCTTTCGAACCGGGCAAATTTAATTTCGAAGTTCCGGACGATGTTGATGTCGTCGGTACACCAGCGATCGAAGACACGACCTCGCCCTGATGTTGCCTCTGCAGTACACGCGCCGATGGCAAGCAGCCAGTCTGATGCTCCTCTTATTTGTGCTGGCGGGTACGCTTATGCCCGCAGTCTGGTTTTGGTCCGATAGAGCGACATTCATCAGCTGGTTCATGAATGTCGACAAATGGCTGCACGCGATCACATTTGGCGTTCTTGCACTCTGGTTTTCGGGTCAGTATCGACCTGGCGCTTATTGGCGGGTGGGCATCGGCCTGATTTTGTTTGGCGTCCTGATCGAATTCTGTCAGCGACTGGTCACGTATCGATCAGCGGAGTTATTCGACCTTGTCGCAAATACAGGCGGGGTCGTCGTCGGCCTGAGCATAGCGGCCGCTGGAGTCGGCGGCTGGAGTCTGCGACTGGAGGAGTGGTTCGCACGCCGCAATGCGGATGCTGACGGTGACTGACCTCTTCACAAGTGAGGTTGCTGAAGCAACTGACCGACCGCTCGCTGATCGCATGCGGCCTGCATCGCTGGATGAGTTCTCAGGCCAGTCTCACCTGCTGGATGAGGGCAAGCCGTTACGGCGCGCGATCGAGCAAGGTCGGGCACATTCGATGGTTTTCTGGGGGCCGCCGGGAACTGGCAAGACCACGTTGGCCCGACTCATCGCGTCCACTACGGATTCTCATTTCATTGGTTTATCCGCTGTCATGGCGGGGGTCAAAGACATTCGAGCGGCTGTCGAGGAGGCGAAGCAATATCGGCAGATGTCGAATCGTGGCACGGTCTTGTTCCTGGATGAGGTGCATCGATTCAATAAGGCGCAGCAGGATGCATTCTTGCCCTACGTCGAAGATGGCACGCTGACGTTTATCGGTGCGACAACCGAGAATCCGTCATTTGAGTTGAACAACGCGTTGCTGTCACGTGCCCGCGTTTACGTGCTCAAGACACTCGACGACGCTGCGTTGCTGCAGATCATGCGTAGAGCTCTTCTGGATGAGACGCGCGGGCTGGCCGCAACACTCGCGATTGAGGACGAGTCGTTGCAGCTCTTGATAGCTGCTGCAGATGGCGACGCCAGGCGCGCGCTGAATCTGTTGGAACTCGCGGCAGATCTTGCGGAAGAAGGTTCGATAACGGCAAACAACATCGCCGACGTTGTCGCGGGCGGAAGGCGGCGTTTCGACAAGCAGGGCGAGTATTTTTACGACCAGATATCGGCGTTGCACAAGTCAGTGCGAGGATCCGATCCCGACGCATCTTTGTATTGGCTTATGCGCATGCTCGATGGTGGCTGTGAGCCGCTGTACGTAGCGCGACGGATGATTCGAGTGGCTTCTGAAGACGTTGGCAATGCAGATCCGCGGGCGTTGCAGTTATGCGTGAACGCGTGGGAAGTGCTGGAACGCTTGGGCAGTCCCGAAGGCGAGCTCGCATTGGCACAGGCGGTGGTCTATCTGGCGTGCGCAGCGAAGAGCAATGCGGTGTACAAAGCGGCAGGTGCTGCTCGCTCCGATGCGCAAGAGTTCGGATCACTGGAAGTTCCTATGCACCTGCGCAACGCGCCGACAAAGCTCATGAAGGAACTGGGTTACGGGGACAACTACCGTTACGCTCATGATGAGGAAGGTGCCGTGGCCAAGGGCGAGCGATATTTTCCCGACGACATGGATGAACGGACGTATTATCATCCCGTGCCTCGCGGGCTCGAGATCAAGATTCGCGAGAAGCTCGAAGACATCAGAAAACGCAACTAGACAACAAAGCCAGAAACAAATGATAGATCCCAAACTACTGCGTCAGTCCACTGCCGATGTCGCGCAAAATCTTGCGCGCCGCGGACACGAATTCGATGCGGATGGCTACCTGGCTCTTGAGGAACGTCGCAAAGCGTTACAAGTCGATACGGAGACGCTACAAAGCGAGCGCAATACACGTTCCAAGGCAATTGGTCAGGCGAAAGCCAAGGGTGAGGACATTGCGCCATTGCTGGCTGCCGTTGCTGACCTGGGCGATCGTCTGGAGCGCGGCCAGGCAGAACTTCATTCGGTACAGGCTGACTTGAAGGATATTGAGCTTGGCTTGCCGAATCTGCTGCATGCGGACGTTCCTGACGGCAAAGAAGAAACGGACAATGTTGAGATTCGACGTTGGGGTGAGGCACCCGATTTTGATTTTGCGGCGCGCGATCATATAGAACTCGGTGAGTCGCTTGGCATGCTCGATTTTGACGCAGCGAGCAAGATGTCAGGGGCACGCTTTGCTGTCATGCACGGATCGCTTGCGCGCCTACAACGTGCGCTGATCTCGTTCATGCTCGACACGCATGTGAATGAGCACGGTTACCAGGAAGCCTACGTGCCGTACCTCGTGCATTCCCAGGCGCTGGAAGGCACGGGCCAGCTACCGAAGTTTGAGGCAGACCTATTCAAGACGGCGACCGAAACTCCGTACTACCTGATCCCGACTGCCGAGGTGCCATTGACCAATCTCGCTCGCGATGCAATTTTCGAAGCAGACACATTACCGTTGCGATACACGGCGCATACACCGTGCTTCCGATCTGAAGCCGGTTCGTATGGCCAGGACACGCGCGGCATGATCCGTCAGCATCAGTTTGAGAAGGTTGAGCTCGTACATTTGGTCGCCGCAGACGAATCCGAGGCCGCGCTCGAGGAATTGACCGGGCATGCGGAGACAATCTTGCAGCGTCTTGAATTGCCGTATCGAGTCATGGCCCTATGCGCCGGCGATGTCGGCTTCGGCGCTGCCAAGACCTACGATCTTGAGGTCTGGTTGCCAGGTCAGGAAAAATTCCGCGAGATTTCCTCCTGCAGTAACTACAACGATTTTCAGGCCCGACGCATGCACGCGCGACGGCGCAATCCGGACACCGGCAAGCCCGAATTGATGCATACCTTGAATGGTTCAGGCGTCGCCGCAGGCCGCGCGCTGATCGCAGTCATCGAAAACTATCAGCAAGCGGACGGCAGCATACGTATTCCCGCGGTCCTGCAACCCTACATGGGCGGCGAGCAAACGCTTTAGCGTCAAGACCCTACGGATAGACTCTGTACTGAAATTGCGGCGGCACAACGTCGTAGTGCGGCTGCAAGAACATCACAAGATCCGTTAGTTCCTGAACTGTCATGAAGCCGTTATAGACGTACATGTTGGATACGCCGTCCTCGGACACCTTGTCTTTCGCGTATCCGTCGGCGAGCTTGTGTGACGGATTAATGATGGCCGTAACCAACTCGCCATACGTCTTAACTTGTGTGACGGAACCGCCCAACTCGACGTACGGTTCGGAGCCAGCAATAGCTGGTATTTCTTCGTTTTCGATTGTGTGGCATTGATTGCACTGCATGTACAGGAACGTCTCACGTCCGGCTTGAGCGTTTCCTTCCGGCAAACGAAAACCGCGTTCAGACATCATTTTATCTTCGTCACAGCCGCTGCCTGCCAGGGCCATGAGCGCCATAAGTGCCACTGTAGTTGCCGTCTTCATCTCACGCCTCCATTGGCTGATTTCAAGAGCATCTCTAGGGCTATATAAGCACGCATAGGTTGGCGAGGGCATATGGGAAAGCCAAAAAAAAAAGGCCCGCATTGCGGGCCTTTTCTATTTCCTGGTGGTCGTTACTAATCGCGGCTCATAAATAAGCGCAATACGTACCAGAACATCAATGCGATCGATGCGAAGAGAGCCATCGCAGCAGCGACATATTTGTCGGCCGGGTAGTGGTGCATGATGTTGGAGG
>JBPCYB010000092.1:0-11185 GCA_051007995.1 Woeseiaceae bacterium
GTTCGCTCGGGTCCGCGCTCCATGCCGTTGAAAGTCAGTCCTGCATAAACCAGGCCGATCAGAAGCAATGCGATCACCCAATGAAAGAGTTTCGCGAGCCAGCCATAACTGTCTGTCGTATTTTTTAGAGCCATGATGCGTGCTCCTTAGCTAGAGTCTATCCAGTGCCAATGTACGGAATGAGCCGGCCGAACAGCAAAACGCCAAACCAACTCAATAAGGATATATAAGCAACCGCCTTCGCCTGTGTCGTGGATTCGTCGTCGGCTCCCCATGATGCCATGTCCGGGTCGATTTTGAGCTTAAAGTAGATTGCGTTTAGGCCCGCGATGACCACGAGGATCATCTTGATCTTGAAGCCGATGTTTGCGACGTATCTTTCCGGGTCCCCAAAAAAGAACAAGACGCCCGTGATCAAGTTAATGCCGAAGCCTGCAATTGCCCAGGGCAGCAGGCGATGTACGGCGCTTAAGTCTATCGCACGCCAGTGGCCGGCGAGTCGTACGTCGATGAGCAACATGCTGCCGAGCAAAATCGACAAGCCGATGAAATGCACGATTTCAGAAATCGGCCATGCCCACGGCGTGTTCAACACCCAGGCGTTGATCGAAGTGCCAAGAATCCAGGTAACTATTGCATCCATATGCCTGACTCTCCGATTACAAGTAAGCGATGAGGCGACCGGCGATGATCGCACCCATCCAGCAAAGTAGTGAAACGGCAGCGGCACCCTTTATCGATGCTGGTAACGGGCCCGCCGCCCAGCTATCCATGTTTTTCCTAACTTGCCGCTGAATGTGAAACGCGAGTATTGCGCCGAGAAACACAAGGCCAATTTTTATCAGGAACGGTTTGCTGTAAATAATGTAGGTCGCCTGCGACGAAAACAGCGCAAAGCCCGATAGCGCGTTCACAAAAAAGCCGTACCAGGCGAGCTTCATCGGCCCAAGCAACGCAGACGGACGAATATCGCCGAGCATGTTCATCAAGCGCAGGTCGACGAAGACCAGCAGGCCGACAACGATTGCGAGGCCGATCGCGTGCAGACCAAGAACAATCGGATAGCCGTACAAAGACTCAGCGACCCAGGTCGCGAGGCTAGATGTTTCGAGACTTTCCAGCATTCCTGGTCCTTCCTCTTCTTCAGGTTCGAGGGGTGGTATTGGTGGCACCGGTTCGGCGACAACTTTCGCGGCCTGTTCGACACGCTCGCGCAAAGGTGGACGGCAATCATTTTCGATAAATTCATAGCCTTCCGAATAACGCTTGGTCTGTTCCAAAGTCCATGAACCGCCGTCGTAATACACGGGATCCGTGATGACCATCTTCGTGGATATCAACGGTCCAAATTCAGCTTCATCTACGCGTTTGTAAGTCTCAACGGTCGTAACCTGATCGCTGGTTTGATGCCCAAGTGGGTTACTGGGATTGCTGAGTATGTTAACGGTACGAACGACAAGAGTATCGCCGTCATAGTGTGCAATCGAGTCGCCCAGTTTTGATTTCGGACCTGCCGCTGGCAGCTCGTCGCTCAATGGAACGATGCGATAGCCACCGAATTCTTCATATTCGAAAATGATGTGATCAGTTTCTTGTGAGATCCGCAGCGGGTGTGGCGTAAACCCAGCTTGCCGCACAACACCAGGCGGTTCGCAAAAAATCTGCGGATCGTTGCTGCGGTCATACTCGGCCTGCGCTGCAGCGCCTGCTGCACTGTACGGCGGCGGACCACCAAGGTCCGTTGGCCGCCGGCGTTCGCCGGGACGACGCAGTTGTACCCAGGCACCGGTCAAATTCGGTCGGCCATCCTCGAGCAGCAAGGGAATTTCTACTATTTCTGTCGGGCCGTCCCGATCGCGGTCGCGACTCACGGTCCGAACGACTTCGCCGGTCGCAGCATCCAGAATCTGAACCGTGCCGACGGAGATCATCGGCGAGCCGTCATGCGTGGGATTGCCGCTAATCCGAACATGGTCGCCAGGCTTGAACGTGTCGCGACTCCAGCCAGCGTTGCGCATCAGGGTTGCGGCGCCTCCCTCACTCATCCAATTGGTAACGGCACCGCTTTCATCGGTGACGTCGAGGTAAATCAGGATGTGCGGATTCTTGAAACTGAAATTGGTAACGACGCCTTCGACGGCGATTTCACTGCCTTCCTGAAAAGTCGCAGCAAAGGAGTGATGGGCATTGACGGCTGAGAAGCCGAGTAAGCCGGCGAGCATTGTTGCCAGGAGAATTCGTGTGCGCACAGCGGGACCCGGGCCGAAAAAGAAATCGATAATATGCCGATTTAGCCCGTTTTGTCCATATTTTGCGGTGAATACCTACAAATCTTGACGTTACCTACCAGTCTTTGTGGTCGCGAACCCGCCATTTTTGGTAGATGGCCTTGTCTTCGCTGCAGGTGTCGAGCGTTGACGTTCGGATGATATGAATCGGGTTGCCGCCGCCTCCAAACACCACATCGGGCCCAAGTGTAATGCAGAGATCCGGGTTCGCCATCGAAATAATCCGGCCCTCGTCGGTCATCTTGAACTGCTGCTCCCGTCGGCCGTCGCAGGGCGTTAATGCGATCCAGGAGTCGGGTTGGTCAATCGACATACTCATGCAATGGTCAAACTCGACGAGTCGAAAATAACCGTCAGCGATACCGTCTTCGGAAAAACCCTGGTCGACGGCGATACCTTTGTTCTCGTACGAGTAGCAGGTATGCCCGTGCACACCACCGGCCATGATTGCATTGACCTGATGCCCGGCCGCATCGATACACCAACCGCGCGCTTCATCGGGCAGGTGTTCGATCAAAACGATTTCTACCGTTCGATCGGCCAGCGCCGCGCTTGTAAACAACAGCGATAAAGCAGCAACAAGCTTTTTCATTTGAATACCCATTAGTACATTGGTCCTTTCGACAACGTCATGATGTAGGCAACGACATCGACAATATCCTGATCGGTTTCAGGCGTTCCGAGCTCAGCCATCTGCCGACCGTATACATCGTCTTCGTGCACACCGCGAGCGCCGTACTTGAAATACTTGAGTTGCCGGATCAGATACCAGTCTTGCTTGTTATTGAGTGGCGGTCCGTTCATTGACTGCATTCCCTCGCCCAATTCACCGTGGCAGGTTGCACAAGTCACATACAGCTTTTCCCCAATCGCTGGATCCGCATCCCGTTCCGCCGTCATTACGGCAAACGTCGTGTCCCATTCGTAGGGCCGGCTCTTCGGTCGTCTCGCCATTCTGTCCGGCGCCGGATCGGCCGGATCAACGTCGAGTGTTGCGATGAATGCTGCCATGTCACGAATTGCCGCATCGTCGATGAGTGGATACGAGTAAACGAACATTTGCAGGCCGGGTTGGTCGTCGGGATGTGCGCCGCGAATTTTCTTGCGAAACAAATGCAATTGTCGTTCGGTGTACCACGCCGGATCACCCGCAAGCTTGGGCGCGTCCGATCTTTCCTGACCGAAACCGCCCGAGTTGTGGCAAAACGCACAGAATTCCCAGAGTGTTCGACCTGCTTCGATATCTACTTCATCGTCCGCGAAAACTTGCGCGTGCAAAAATAACAAAGCGCAAACAATGAGAATTGAATAAGCAGATCTGTGTGCTGAATGCATAAGGTGACCTATCGGGCGGATGCCGTGCTCGACAAAATCTGCGACATTTCGCTAGAATATGACCAATTATCGATATTTCTATTCTATTACAAGGGCAGGTTGTTTTGAAGCATCTATTCTATTTGGCGCTCCTGTTGTTCGTTTCCACTGCCGCCGCACATCACTCCTCGAGCCCGCATTTTGATGCGAGCAAGCCGATACAGCTGGAGGGCGTTGTTACCAACTTTAAATTCGTAAATCCGCATGCCTATCTGTACTTCGACGTCACTAATGCAGACGGCAGTGTCACGAACTGGAATTGTGAAATGTCTGCAGCATCGGGATTGAAACGCAATGGCTGGACTAAAGAGCTATTTGCACCTGGAACAAAGGTCAGTATCGATGCGATCGAAGCGCGTCGCGATGCACATGGTTGTGCGTTCCAGTCCGGTGTACTCGAAGACGGAACCCGGCTCGCACGCAATGGAACGATCGAGCGCGCAGAGCCCGTCGAGGTCGTTGCAGAATCGGCGGTAGACGCAGAGATTCCGAGCCACAGCTCCGGCCTGGCGGGCAACTGGATACCGCAGCCAAGACGACGTGCCCCTGGTGCCGGTGGAATGCCTCCGCGGGGCCCGCGTGATTTCAAACTAACTGCAGCTGGCGAAGCAGCGAGTGCCACTTACGACTCACGCTATGACGACCCCGCGTACGAATGCAGTCCGTCCAGCCTGACGCGAGTCTGGGGCGAGCCGGGCGTTGTGAATCAAATCGAAGTGTTGGACGACAAAGTCATTATTCGTCACGGGTTCATGGATACCGTCAGGACGATATACCTGGCAGACACAGAAATGCCGGCCGACTATGTGCCGAGCCTGACCGGTTTCTCGGTTGGCCATTTTGATGGCGATGAACTGGTTATTGAGACTTCCGGCATTCCAGCCGGCGTGCTCACGCCGCACGCGGGCGGCGGTAACGGCGGCTATCTGCACAGCGACAAGCTGCATGTGTCCGAACGCCTGTCCGCATCCGAAGATGGCGAAAAACTGATTCGCAGCTATTCAGCATCCGACGCGGAGTATTTCGCAACACCCTATTCAGGTACGAATACTTACCTGCGATCGGAACTGCCCATGACAGATTACGACTGCGTCGAACTCAGCGGCGTCAGCAAGCAGCGTCCCGAAGACGAGTAAACTATTTGCTCGCGCGTAGTTGTTCCAATTGCGCGAGCAAGGCGTGGTAGCGAACTTCCGTTTCTTCGTCCAGGGTTTCCTGTAGCAAATCGACAGACTCATACGGGTCCACCGACAAGTCGTACAATTCTTTCGTGTTGTCTTGCAGGTCAACAATGATCTTGTATTGATCGTCACGGATCGCGTGACGATTCACTATCTGTGTGCGTGTCGGACCAAAGTGATCGACGTAAGCATAGTCGCGGACCTTCGTGGATGACTGTCGCAACACGGGCGTCAAGCTGATCGAATCCTGTTTGATGCCTGCGAGCTTCTCATTAGCGGCCGTTCCGGCAAGATCAAGAATGGTCGCGTAGAGGTCAACCGAGTTAGCAAGCGCTTGCGTCACTTCGCCGCCGTCAATGCCGGGCCCTGCGACAACGAATGGCACGTTGACGCCACCTTGATAGACCGTGCCCTTGGCGCGGCCACGCGTGAACGGAGCCGTTACCGCCTCACCTGGTGTGCCATTGTCGCCCATGAATATCACATAGGTATTAGCCAGCTCGGCCGGGTCCACCGAGGCAAGCAATCGAGCGATCTCGGTGTCCATGGCCTCGATCATGGCCAGGTAATTCGGCAGTCGACCATCGTCAGCATCGGCAGCTGCCAAAGCAGCAACGGTTTCTTCGCTGAGCAGCTCCACGGGAGGCGCGCCGAAAGGCGAGTGTGGTGCGTTAAAAGCGACCCATGCCAACCATGGGCTATCGCCATCTCGCTCTGCAATCCAACCAATAGCATCGTCAACGGTATCGCTCGTAACGTAACCGGTTTTGCCGTCGGTTACCTCGCCGTCAATGACCTTTGACCAGGCGAAATAGCTCTCTACACCGCCGCCGTTGAAATTACCGGAATAGTGATCGAAGCCGACAACTTGCGGGTGCTCGAGAGCGCCATTTTCTTCTGATGCGAGGTGCCACTTGCCGAATGCCGCTGCTTCATAGGCCAGTGATGCGTCGGCGCGTAGAGCAGTTGGAAGCCCATAAGCGTCAATCGAAATGCTCGGCCGTTCATCTGCGGGCTCTGTGTATCCTTCACGCACAACCGGTTCACGTTGTCGCGCGTTACGATTGCCACCCGGCCTGCCTTCTCCACGGCGGTTACCGCCGCCGCCTTCCTCGCCCGGAATAACGTCAATCCCACGTGCTCCACCTTCACTCGGGCTGCCGTCAGGTGTGTCTGGAATTGGATAATCAATGCTTGGGTGAGTCGCCGGCGTGCCGACGCCATTACGGAATCCGTATTGGCCAGTTAGGATCGTTGCTCGAGTGGGTGAGCAAACGGGTTGCGACCAGAAATTATCAAAGCGCATGCCGTCATCACACAGCTGGTCAATGGTGGGCGTCTTCGCAGGTGTCGAACCGACGCCGTAACAACCAACAGTTTCCACGGCCATATCATCGCCGATCATAATGATGAAATTGGGAGGGCTATCGTCCTCTACCGTTTCCGCGCTACAGGCGAGTGGAACTAAGGCTAGAAAGACAAGAGCAAAGGATGGTTTGCGCATAGTTATTTTCCTGTATTTGATTGAGCGGCTCGAGCAGCAGCCAGGTCGTAGGTGACATAGAACTCGGTTTGGTACGCACCCCAGGCGCCGCGTTCGATCGCTATATTGACGGCGCGCAAATGATCGGGTGGCAAGCGAAGGACGATAACCTGGCCTATGCCCATCATTACGTAGTGATCGACAATCTCGACATTCTCGGGCGGAAACATGTCACGGAACCCGGTGGCCTGAATCAGCTCAGCGCGTTGATCATTGTTCATCGACTGATCGTGTTTCAGAAAAACGGTTAGTAACATCGTGTCTTTTTCCGGGAGCAAGGGTAGCGGCCGGTCTTGTGCATTGCTGGCTGTGAAAGCAAATAGAACTGCAAATATCGTAAGACATATTTTCATAACATCACCTCAGAATCTGAATGTGTAGTCCGCCTTGAGTGTCAGGTCTGTACTGACAGAGTGGAAGTCCATGTCGCTCAGGCGTTCCTGGTAGTTGTGGTTGAGCACGAGAAAAACATTGCGTCCCGATTGTGGCGCCCAGTGCAAGCGACTGTTGAGTCCGATGGACTCACTGACATTGTCGTACTGAATGAGGTTGACCCAAGACAAAGTATTTGAGAATACGATATCGAAAGAGGCTCTTGCCAACCGAGTTGTGAAATCCCCCTGAGGCAACGCGACATCCGATACAGTGTAGGCGATAGACGTGCGGAAATGCTTTGAAGGTCGCCAGCCAAACTCCGTTTCGATCGTCTCGATGTCGCCATCGAAGAAATCGCCAAACTCGTATTCAAATTTGAAATCGGCAACCCGATGCGGGCTTGTCTTTACTTCGATTTCAGTGCTGTCGAATGCGTAGTCACCGAGCGGAATAATGACGCCATCCGAAATTTCAAACGGAGCCAGCAAGTTTTCCTTGTCCATTCGATAGGCAATACTAAATTCGTCGTTGCTATTGTTGCGAATCTCAACTGGCGAGAAGAGTATGGCCTGCGACTGCAGGTCGCCGTCGAGGAGATCGATACGCTGTGCGTCAATGCCACTTTGAAGAGATCGAAACCACTTGCCATATGGACGGTAGGTGTAGCCAACATCGCCGGAGTATTGTCGGATGCCCGGTCGGCTAATGAAGCCCACCGCTGGATTAAAGTTTTGCTGAATCTCTTTAAATGCCGCACCGCCTTTCCAGCCGGTCTGATTTGGTGCGCTGACCTCAAACCCGTAGGCCGCATCGTCACCGTCGAGCCCCTCTGTGTCGGTTTGCTGGTACCAGACATTGGCATTGAGGCTTCTTCCGTACGCCAGTCGCGTATTTCGATACAGAAAATCAAAACCGATCAACGTGTTATCGAGATTTGTGCGCGGGTCACCGTCGGTGATGATGAAACCAGCGGTGGACTCTTCGAGAATGTTGGCCGAAATCCGACTGACCAAAATATCGGTCGCGTCGACGGATTCGAATTCGGCCTGCCGCAGAACTTGTGCACCGACATTCCAACGGCCAATGCGACCGCTGATCTTTGCGCCTACATCCAGATCAACGGGTTGGCCGGTGCTGCTGAGACCGATACGACGTGAAAAATACGGTCTGCCGTTTTCACTATCGGCGCGCGAGAAGGTTTCATTGCGATCGTCGCTGTTGATGCCGCCGAATTCGAAGATATCGGATTCCCTGAGAAAGAAATCTCGTTTTTCGGGGAAGAACAAGTTGAAGCGCGTCAGGTTAACCTGTCGGTTGTCGACCTCGGTTGCCGAAAAATCCGTGTTAATCGTAAGTGATGTGTTCAGGCTCGGCGTGATTCTGTAGAAGAGATCGAGCGATGGCTCAAAGTTACTTTCGTTGCTGCCAGCATCAAAGTCGCGGCGATTAGTGGCACTGACGGACGGCACAATATCCAGACCGACGCCCTGGCTGAGTCCATTCAATCCGGTCAACGTACCGACAATGCTGGCGTTGGTCTGGCGATTTCGCGATACCCAGCCCAACTCCACCTGTTCGCGGGCGATCGCACGGCTGACATTAAAGCCCCAGTCCTGACCTTCTACGAATGACAAAGACTTAAACGGAATCGCAATTTCAGCTGACCAGCCTTCGTCGTCGATCGTCGACGCAGCTTGCCATATACCGTTCCAGTTGCCGTCGATATCGTCTTCTTTGTATATGCCTTCGACCCGCACGCCGTTCGGGTTGATAAAGAAGGCGAATCCACTGCGTTTGTCATTGAAAGGACTGAGGATCAACTTAATTCGGTCCTCATGGCGCAGGCTGAAGCTCTGGCGCAATACCTTGGCGGTAATTTTCTCCGGCTCCGCATCGAACGCGCGCACGCCGATGTAGAGCGCGTCCGAGTCGAACAGTATTCGTACTTCGGTCGTTTCGCGTGCCGCTGCATACTCCTGCGGCTGAATCTCATGAAAGTCGTCGAGCAGATCCGCATCGACCCAAACTGCGTCATCGAGCAATCCGTCGATTACGGGAGGTGAGCTCGCACGCTGCGCGATCGTTGTTTTGTCCGACGTCGGCTCGTCAGCGCCAAAAACGCTGGCCGGAAGCATCAAAAGCAACGATAAAAAACTTTTAAAAACAGTAGCTTGCATAGCGAAGTATTGAGGGGGAGTGTGTAAGACTACGACTTTAGAAAATGGTCTAAATATGCGAGTAATAGGTAATCATATCTATATTTTTGGACTATTTCCCAAATTATCGATATTTCCTAAATAGCTCAAGACTAATCACATTTCGGACAGTGCCTGCAATCGAGCCGACACCTGCTCTATTGAAGTCGCCAGCCCGTCGCGTTTATAGGCCGGAATTCGATCATCGTTCTCAGTGCCCGCCAATATTGTTTGCACAGCATCTACTTGCAACAATTTTGTGCGCAGTGCCTGGGGCTCGGGATTCAGTTGCCCTTCTTCTACCAATTCGATTTCGCGATCGAATATGTAGATCAATCGTCTTGCGGTTTCAATGATCTCGGGCGCGTCATCGGCGACGAACGATGACGCCAGTCGCATCGTGTAAAAGTCCGGGTCCTGGTACAGCGCAATCGCCTCGTCGATCAAAGCAGTTGCTTCACGAGCAAGTCGTGGCTGCATGCCTTCGGTGGTTACTTTGATACGCCAGTCGACTCGCAATTTGACTGCGTCTTTGTACCAAAGATCAGTGGTCGATACCGCGGCAAGGTCTCTGTCCAGGTTGGCGACTTCCTGGTAATTATTCTGACTAGCCGCCAACCACGCTTTGATCGTCGTTGCGGCACTGCCGCGAAGGGCCATGAGCGTCTCACGAATTTTCTCAGGCGGTGCTTCGCCGCGCCCCAGGCGCGTAAGCCACGGGCGCAGCAATGCATACTTTGCTTGCTGATCGTCTGGATCAGCGCCAATCGCCAGCAATAAACTACGCTGCGATTCCTGAACGTCACCTTGCCTTTGTTGGCCGAGCCCGATCATGACCAATGACTCCGGGTTACGCAGGTCCAGCAATGTGTCCGCCAGAGCAATTGCGCGTGCTTTCAAATACACGCCTTCAAGTCGGCGTGACACGTAGCCAAAGTCGAGATCGATCGGAAAATCCTGGTGCAGGAAACTATCTGGCTGCAATAGCGGATCAAAAGGCGTTAGTAACTCGCCCAACTCCTTCATCGAAATGGTTCTGCCGCGGCCCATTGCAACGGCGGAGCGCGTCGCCATGAGATTGAAATCGTCGGTTATTATGTCTGCACCAGTCGCAAACGCGACGATATTTTCGTGATCCATCGTCAACGCAACTACAGCATCTTCAACTGAGCCGACACCCTTTTGTAGATAGTGCAGTCTGTCGTCACTAAGTGGCCGGCCCGATGTCGCCATGTCGACTTCGACGTTTAGCGGAGCAGCCGAACCGAGAAAGAACAGGACCGTTGGATTCCATTGATACACGCGTACGTTGTCGAAGACGTCCAGCATGGTGGCGCACAGACTCTTGAGTAGTTCTTCATCGACAAACTGTGTACTCATCCATTGCAGGTATACGCCATTGTCTGTCAGATGATCATTGGCGAGACTCATGAACTCACGCGTATACAGATGTGAAGCACCGGCCGTCCATGGGTGTGATGGCTGCGACACAATCGCGTCGTATTTTTTCGCCGTCAACGTAAGTGCGCTGCGCGCATCATTAATGTAAATGTTGACGCGTGGATCGGCGAGCGGATCGATCTGTCGTTCCTTGCTGATCGAGCGGTTTGCATCGATGACGACGGGTTCGAGCTCGATTACGTCGATGCGCTTGACCGACGGTGGTACACCTTCCAATGTAGCGCCCGCACCGAAACCAACGATCAACATTTCTTCGACATCGGGCCGGGCAAGGACCGGCAGCGCTGACAGCAATCGCTGATTGTGTTGGTAGGGCGGTGCGCCGATTAAGTTCGTCGAAGCTTCTGGCAGACCGTTGGTACGCAGATTGAAAAACCCGGATTCTTCCAGCACCAGGACAGTTGCTGAACGTCCGACTTCGTAAAAGCGAATCTCGCCATTGCCTTCTTCCATGACCGGCGATGTTCGTAACATGGCTTCGGGCATGGCTGGTCGGTATGCGACCACTACCGCGACTAAAGCCAATGCGGTCACCGTCATCACCGCTGTTCGGCGCTTGCCAATTAAGACTGTGGCACCTGCCGCGAGTGCTACGTTCACAATGACAGCCACTCGAATCGCACCTTCGTATTTGAGCATCGGAATCAGGAAAAAGGCGGCGGCCGTAGCACCGACGATGGCGCCAACAGTATTCCACGAATACACTCGCGCCGATGCCGGAGCCGCGTCACTTTCATCGCGAGCGAAAATTCGTACGGCCAGCGGGAA
>JBPCYB010000093.1:0-19620 GCA_051007995.1 Woeseiaceae bacterium
TTCGAGTTCGTCGAGGGCCCGGTGTGGATGCCCGGCAGCGACGACCAACTCTATTTCAGTGATATTCCCGCCAACAAACTCTATAGCTGGTCGGAGAACAGCGGTTTGCACACTATCCTGGATGAGGTAATGCCCGGCGGTGCCGACGCCACGGGAATGTCTGGATCGAACGGCCTCGCGCTCGACGCCGATGGCCGGCTAATCCTTTGCGAACATGGCAACCGACGCGTTGCCCGACTGGAAGATGACGGCAGCCGCACGACGCTGGCGGATCAATTCGATGGCAAACGACTAAACAGTCCGAACGACATCGTGTTTCACTCCAGCGGCGCGGCATTTTTTACCGATCCACCTTACGGACTGGAGAAGGGCGACAAAGATCCGGCGAAGGAACTGACGCACAACGGTATTTATCGCCTTGATCCGGACGGCACACTTACACTGCTTTCAACGGCGATGCGTCGACCCAATGGCCTCGCGTTTTCTCCCGACGAACAAACGCTGTACGTTTCCAACTCAGGCTGGCCTAAAGATGCATTGCTAATGAAATTTCCGGTGGCCGACGACCTCACACTCGGCGAAGGTAGCCTGTTTTTTGATACCGCCGCTTTGATCGGCGAAGAATACACCGGCACGCCGGATGGTCTGAAACTCGACCAGTCAGGCAATGTATACACCACCGGTCCAGACGGCGTTTTGGTCATTGACTCGCAAGGCACACACCTGGGTACGATTCTTACGGATGAGGTCGCTGCTAATGTCGGTTGGGGCGACGACGGCAGCACACTCTATATAACGGCAACTTCGAGCGTTTACCGCATCAGGCTGAGCACAGACGGACTGAACTACCGAAATAACTAGACTAAGAACGGGGAGCGACACATTGGACGCGAAGAATCTGGAAAGAGCGAATGCTCTGCCGTTTGTTGGCGACAGCAAAGACGCGCCGCTAGAAAGCGAAGTACGAGCAGCCGAAGAACGCGGCTTCATCGCGATCATCAAAATCTTCGCCAGAACCTGGCCATTCCTTCGCACCTACGTGTATGGCTTCTGGCGCGAATTTCCCGGCGGTGGTACAGCTGAAGCGGGAACTGGCGACCTTCGCTGGAGCTACGCGCATGTACCGCCACTGGTAACGTTGATCGCGCTGCTGGGACCCGTCACCGGGCTAGTTCCCTATGGTGAGAACTGGCTGAACGACTTTCTTGTAATTTCGGCCGCCATTCTGGCCGCTCTTTCCTGGGGACTGTTGTTTGCGAAGAATCGACTGTACGGCGTTCTTTCAGCGGCGCTCGTTATCGTTGCGGCGGTTGCCTTTCTGTTTGCGGTGTTTGCCGTCGACGGTCAGATCGACAACCTATACATGTTTCTCGTGTGTGCTGCTTGCGCCTGCATCTGGGCGCTGCAATTTCGGATTGAGGCAGGTCGTATTCGATTTCGCGTTCGCCTCGGCAGTCATCTCGTCTACTATTTTATCCTCGTCTGGGCGTCAACATTCCTCCTGTTGTTGATTGCTCTGTTCTCCGTCGACGTCATCAGTCAGTCGATACTGCAAGCCAAACCGCTAACACCCTTTATTGCGGACCTGATCTCGCAACCCGAGATGGCCGCGGAAGTTCCGGCTGATGAAGGTGCGGCCAACGTCGACCTGCAACAACTAAGCGACGAACAACGCCACCAGTTGAAATGGGTTTACGCCGTCTTCCTGCTCATTGGCTGGTTTGTCCAGGTGCCGGTAACGTTGCTCCTGCCGTATTACTACGTCTACATCATGCAGCGTGTGAACCAGGACTTGCGGGTCGCGCTATTGGAACAGTGGCACCAATTGTCATTGCGCTATCACAGTAACCACCGGGTCGGTGATTCCGTGTACCGGCTTTACCAGGACAGCGCCCAGGTCACCGCAGTCATCGGCGAAATCACACAGGCGTTGCAGGTGCTGATTACCTATGTCACCGGGATCCTCTTTCTGTTCGCACTCGATCCGATCCTCGGAGGGATGGCCCTGGGTATCGTCCTCTTTACCTTGCTCTGGGCGCGATGGTTCTCCCCGCGCATGCGCGAAAAGTCGCTTGCCAGCAGGCGGGCCAACTCCGACTTCACGTCGCGTGTTCAGGAAACATTTGCCGGTGCCAAACTGATCAAGGCCTACGGCGCCGAAAAAGCAGAGCAGGAACGTTTTGAACGCGATTCAGTAAACGCATTCAATGCCTCGTATCGCGTTCGCTCTTTGGTCGCGATCATCGGCATCATCAGTTTCACTATCACTGCCGCCGCACTGCTGTACGGACAATTTCTGACAGCAATCTGGGCCGTCGGAGAACGAGAAGTTTACGCGACGATCCTGGTTGGCCTGGTTGGCTTGAGCTTCCTGAGATGGAACCTGTCGGCGTATCAATCCGCGCAGGAACAACTGGGCGCTTCCAGCAACGCGATTCGCGACCTGGTTGATCGCTGGACCAAGGCACAGGATATGGCCATGGGCCTGACTCGTGCATTCGATATCCTGGACATCGAACCTGACATCGTTAACAGCCCCGACGCTGTCCCCGTAAAAAGACCAATACGTGAGGTTCGGTTCGCCAACGTCAGTTTTAGCTATGAGCCCGATCGCCCGGTTTTGAGCGACATCAGTTTGTCGGTCGAACCCGGGAGCGTAACAGCGATTGTCGGCCCAACCGGGTCCGGCAAGACGACGCTAATGGGCATGCTGTCGCGACTGTACGATCCCGATTCAGGCTCCGTTTCAATCGACGGCGTCGATCTTCGCAATATCGACCTGGACAGTTTGCGCGCCAACGTCTCCATTGCACTACAGGAAAACGTCTTGTTTGGCATGTCGCTGCGGGACAATATTCGCTACGTCGTTCCCGACGCAGGCGATGCACGAGTAATGGAAGCGGCCAGGGTGGCCTGCGTAGACGAATACATCGCCGGTCTGCCCGACGGCCTGGACACAATTTTGAGTGATCGCGGTGGAAAGTTATCTACCGGACAGCGACAACGTTTGTCGATCGCACGCGCGCTCGTTAAAGATACGCCAATTTTGATTCTTGACGAGCCAACATCAGCGCTGGATGCCGATACCGAACATCGTGTGCTGGAGCGGCTCGCCGCCTGGGGCGAGAACCGCGCGGTCTTCCTGATTACACATCGCATCTCAACGATTCAGAAAGCAGACCATATTCTCTACATCGATAAAGGCCGGCTGATTGAAAGCGGCTCGCATGCAGAACTCATGACCATTGAGGGTGGGCGTTATCGCAATTTCGTCGAGACAGAAGCGCGGCTGTCCAAACGTCTGAAGCCAGGTGAGTCGAGTTGAGCACGACGGCTAGCGCCGACGGCAACCTCTCCTTGAAGGGTGCGTTGCACGTCATCGCCCGAGTCATCTCCCTGATGCGACTCTTCAAAGCCCGCATTGCCGCAAAACTTGGCTTGCTCACGTTTGAGCATGTCTACCGCATGCTGTTGCTGCCATGGGTGCTGAAGATCATTGTCGATCATGTCATTCTGGGACAGCCCGTCGACGAGACTGCCTCGGAATTTCCAGGCTACATGACGCCCCTGATATTGCCGCTGCGTGGCATGAGCCCGGCAGACATCATGTTCTGGATGCTCATCATTGGCATTGGCAGCGTTGTTTTCTTCGGGATGACACCGAATCGCGCCACCGGCAGGAATGCGACTGGCACCCTGTCCGGTGCTAGTGCGGGCTCGCAAGGTCTCGCCAGCGCAACACTGGCCGAAGGCCAGGACACCGCTACACAGAGCGAAAATGCGGCCAATAGTGCCGGCGACGCGGGCGGCGCAGGAACATCGGTGTGGGGAGCCCAGGCACCTATGACAGGAAGCTCGATGGGCGGACTTCTCGGCATTCTCGATTTCAAAATTCACATGCGGCTCACCCAGTCTGTGAACCACATGCTAAGGACCCGCCTGGCGGAACACATTCTGTCTCTGCCCGTAACCACCCTGGACGATCAGCGCATCGGAGACAGCACCTACCGCGTGATGTATGACAGCACCGGTGTCACAGGAATTTACGAAGCAATGATGATCGGAATTTACGGCGGTGTTCTCGCGATTGTGCTGACAGTGGCCATCATGTTGACCAGTTTCGGTGCGGCGCCGGACGTAATCATTGCCGGCATTCTGGTCGGACCTTTAACGTTCCTGTTCGTCACCCCTTTTGCCCGAATCTTCAGGCGTCGCAGTGAAGCGAGTAGACTGGCGGGTTCCAGGACGACGAGCAATATCGAAGAGGGGATGAGCAACGTTCTTGCCGTGCAAAGCCTTGGCGGCAACAAACAGGAAAGCAAGCGCTTTAATACCGCGAGTAACGAATCGTTCAGGCGATTTCGTTCCGAGATTTTTGCAAAGCTGGGCATTCGAGTCATTGGTGGCCTGGCATTTATAACCGGGCAAATTATCTTTTTCCTGCTCATGTCCGGCTACGTTATCGACGGCACCTTCACGGCCGGCGATTACTTCGTCATGTTTTACTACTATTTTGTACTGAGCGCAGTGTCGTACTCCTTTGGTTACATGTATACCGAAATTCAGAGTTTCATCGCCGGCATGGGGCGAGTGTTTCGCCTACTGGATTTGCCGGCTGAGAAAATGCAGGACGGCGTTGATTTACCGGCGATCAAGAACGGCGTAACAATGAAGAACGTCGGGCTCCGCTATCCTGATGGCCGGCGCGCGTTGCGTAACATTAATCTCGAGGCGAGTGTTGGCGAAATCGTTGCGTTCGTTGGCCCGACGGGCGCAGGGAAAACTACGTTGGCTTACCTCGTACCGGCACTTCTGCAGGCCACAGAGGGCCAGGTTTGCATCGATGGAATTGACCTCAAAGACGTGTCTGTTACGAGCCTGCGTGAACAAGTCTCTTACGTATTCCAGGAGACGCAACTATTTTCCGACTCAATCTTTGACAACATTCGTTACGGCAACAAGACCGCAACCCGGAACGAGGTCGAAGCCGTCGCACGCACAGCCGGCGCACACGAATTCATTTCTGCATTGCCAGAGGGGTATGAGACCAATCTTGGCACCGTAACCAGCAAACTCTCCGTGGGACAGAAACAACGCATCTCGATCGCACGCGGTTTATTGCGAGAATCTCGCATCCTGATTCTCGATGAACCGACATCGGCGCTGGACCCCGAAACCGAAGAATACCTGGTTAACGCGCTACACGAAGCCGCCAGGGAGAAACTGGTCATTGTTATTGCGCATCGACTTTCGACCATCAGTCACGCCGACAAGATTTGTTTTCTTGAAGCCGGAGAAATACTCGAGTCGGGCTCTCACGAAGATCTAATGTCACGACCTCAAGGCCGTTATCACAAGTATGTGGAACTGCAGGCAGGTAGAAACTGATGAGTCACCCCGCTGATGCGGCCGCGCTCGATGTTCGACTTTCCCATGGTGAAGCCTGGAAAACGTTACTCCGGGTAACAACTTACCTGCGCTACTTCAAAGCGCGCGTGGCGGCGAAGGTGGTTCTTGTGAATGCAGAAATCGCATTCCGCATTATGCTATTACCGTGGGTGTTAAAGATCATCGTCGACCACGTGATCCTGAATCAGGCTGTTCCCGCCGATGCCGCCGGCTTTCCTGGCTACATTGCACCCTTGGTTATTCCGCTACACAACATGCCACCCACTCAGATAATGGCCTGGATGCTTCTGGTCGGCGTGATAGTCGTCATATTTTTCGGCATGACACCGAATCGAGCCACCGGCGTGACGGCGGCCGGCGCCCTCACTGGCGTGCGCGAAGGTTCGGTTGGCGAAGCCAGTGCGGAGCTGGCAAACGGGGAAGATACCGCCACTCAAACGGAGAATTCGGCGAACGGTGCACACAGCTACATGGGCGGGATATTCGGGCTGCTCGACTTTCACATCAACTTGCGGCTATCGCAATCGATGAACCACCTTATAAGAACTCAACTTACCGACCACATTTCAACACTGTCGATGATCTCGCTGGAGGAGCAACGGATTGGCGACAGCGCCTATCGAGTCCTGTACGACAGCACCAGCGCAAACGGTATTTTCGAAGGACTGATCGTTCACCTCCTTCCGGGTATCTTGATGATCGGCATCACGATGGGCGTGCTACGCACGAGTTTTGGTGATGCATCTGAACTTGTTGTCATCGCATTTCTCGTCGGCGTGTTTGCCTACTTCCTTGTCGCACCACTAACCGGGGTCGTCAGGCGCCTCAGTCAGGCCAGTCGAGCAGCCGGTTCCAGAACCACGAGCAATATCGAAGAAGGCATGAGCAATGTGCTTGCCGTGCAAAGCATGGGAGGCAATAAGCGCGAGAGTAATCGATTCAACAATGCGAGCAACGAATCGTTCAAACAGTTCCGATCCCAGGTATTCGCCCAATTGTCGATGGGCTTGATGGGCAATCTTGCTTTTCTCGCAGGCCAGGTTGCCTTTTTTGTGCTCATGGGCGGGTACGTAATCGACGGCACCTTCACCGCCGGTGATTACTTCGTTGCCAATTACTACTTCTTCGTATTGAGCGCCGTCTGCTTCGGCTTTGGTACGGTGTATTCCGAATTACAGCCGGACGTCGCAGGCGTCGCAAGAGTCTTTCGCATACTCGATACGCCGGCAGAAAAAACGCGCGACGGAGTCGAGCTTGCGACAATCCAGGACGGACTGGTCATGGAGAATGTCGGCCTTACTTACCCTGATGGAAGGCGCGCGTTATCTGACGTCAACCTGCGAGCTAAAGTCGGCGAAATTGTTGCGCTGGTCGGCGCGACAGGCGCCGGCAAAACGACGCTGGCCTATCTGATCCCGGCGCTCCTGCAAGCGACGGAAGGTAAAGTCGCAATCGACGGCGTAGACCTCAAGAACGTATCCGTTGGTAGTTTGCGCAAGCAAGTTTCTTACGTGTTCCAGGAGACGCAACTGTTTTCCGACTCCATCTTTGACAACATTCGCTACGGTAACCCGTCTGCGACACTCGAAGAGGTTGAAGCCGTCGCCCGCACGGCCGGTGCGCATGATTTCATCTCTGCCTTGCCCGAAGGCTACGATACGAATCTTGGAACGGTCACGAGCAAGCTGTCGGTCGGTCAGAAACAACGAATCTCGATCGCACGGGGCTTACTCCGGGAATCCCGCATCCTGATCCTCGACGAGCCAACCTCGGCATTGGACCCGAAAACAGAAGAGTACCTCGTCGACGCGCTGCACGAGGCTGCAAAAGAAAAACTGGTTATCGTCATCGCACACCGTTTGTCCACGATCAGCAATGCCGACAAGATTTACTTTCTCGAAGCCGGTGAAGTACTCGAGTCTGGCTCTCACGAACAACTCATGTCAGAACCGCAAGGCCACTATCGCAAGTTTGTGGATTTGCAATCAGGAGGAGCTTAATGCGATTTGGATTTTGGCCCAACCCCCGTAGCAACTACGAGGCAACGAAGACGCTGGCACAACATGCCGAAGCGACAGGCTGGGACGGGATATGGCTAGCGGATCATTTTCTGCCCGATGAAGACGAACTGATTCCGATTCATGAAAGCTGGATCACGATGGCAGCGCTTGCGAGAGATGTACCGCGTGTTCGACTCGGAACTCTGGTGACCGGCAACACTTACCGACACCCGGCGATACTCGCCAACATGGTCGCGACGTTAGATCAGCTTTCGGGCGGTCGTGTTGTTCTCGGGCTCGGCTCCGGCTGGCAGAAAAACGAACATGAAGCCTACGGAATTGAGTTCGGAACTGCAGGGCATCGGCTGAAAAAACTCAATGAGGCCTGCCAGGTCATCAAAGGTCTGTTCAACAACGAGCATTTCGACTTCGATGGTGAGTTTTATCAGCTGAAGAATGCAGCAATGGAGCCCAAACCGAAGCAAGAAAACCTGCCGCTGTTGATCGGCGGTGGCGGCGAAAAAGTCACTCTAAAGATCGTCGCGAAGTACGCGGATGAGTGGAACGTCTGGGGCGACGTCGAAACATTAATTCACAAGATGTCGATTCTCGATCAGCATTGCGAAAACGAGGGTCGCGATCCGAGCGACATCGAAAGATCGGCAGTCGCCCTGCTATTCCTGACCGACGATGAAGCTCGAATCAAGAAGCTCAGGGAGATGGATCTGCCGATGCCAGCGATAATCGGCAATGTCAGTGAAGTCATTGAAACCGTGGCCGCTTACCGGGACGCAGGTGTCAACGAACTCATGGTGCCCGACTTCACACTTGGCGAATTGATCGGCGCCGGCCAGGAAAAAATGGACCTCATGGATAGATTTATCAACGAAGTCGCTCCAGCCATCAATAAGTAATCAACGGGAGATAGCAAAGTGTCACAGGAGTTGGACGGAAAGGTCGTCATAGTTACAGGCGGTGCCGGCGGCATTGGCAGTCGAATTGCTCGCGCATTCGGTCAAGCCGGCGCCAGGGTCGTCATCGCCAGTCGCAGCATGGAAAAGCTCGAAGGTATTGCCGAGGAACTCAATTCCGCGGGTCAGAGCTGCTTGCCTATTGCGTGCGACGTCACCGACGCAGAGCAAGTCGATCAGCTGGTCGCAGAGACCGTCGATAAGTTTGGCGGACTGGACGTGCTGGTCAACAACGCGGGCGGTGCATTGTTCATGAAGCCGCCCGAAGAGATCACACCCGACGAGTGGCGTACCGGAATCGCCCTAAACCTCGACAGCGTGTTCTTCTGTTGCCAGGCGGCCGCGAAGCACATGGTCGAGCAGAAAAGTGGTCGCATCATCAGCATCTCTTCGGTCGCCGGTATCAAGGCATCGCCGGCATTTGTGCATTACGGCGCGGCCAAGGCCGGCGTTATCAACCTGACGAAATCACTGGCACTGCTCTGGGGTAAGCACAACATCAATGTCAATTGCATTGCACCTGGGCTGACGGCAACCGAAGGTGTTGCCAAGTGGTTACCTGAGAAAACCCAGGAAGATGGCACGCCTGTGCCACCTCTGGAGTACCCGCCGGACCCTGAAAACGTTGCCGATCTCGCGGTCTTCCTGGCATCCGACGCTTCGCAACGAATCAGCGGGGAACTGTTTCCAATTCGGGCACTCAACGAACTGGCGTAGTAACCGACTACAAACTCAGCAATGACCGACCACGCCAAAACCGCTCGCCGCGATGACATCAATTTTAAGGAATCCCTTAGGGTCATTCTTCGCACCGGCGGCTATATGCGTTACTTCAAAGCGCGCATGGCCGCAAAGGTTGGCTTCATAACGTTTGAGAATCTGATCCGGCTGCTGATACTGCCGTGGCCAATAAAGATCATTATCGATCACGCCATCCTCGGCGAACCTATCGATTCAGAAGCATCAGGCTTTCCGTCGTATCTGACATCGTCTGTGCTTCTATTGCGCGGCATGTCCGCCACCGAAATCATGTTATGGATGTTGCTGTTCGGTGTTCTGACTGTGGTATTCATGGGCATGACCCTCAACCGCACCGCCGGCAGCTCCGAAGGCGGTGTGGGTTCAAGCGCTGCAACCGGTGCGGTTCGTACCGCAAGTGCGGAACTGGCCGTTGGTCATGACATGGCGACGCAAACAGAGCAAGCCGTCAACTTGTCGACAACTGGCATGGGCGGGCTGCTCGGAATTCTCGAGTTCAAAATCAACCTGCGACTATCGCAATCTTTGGGCCACGTGCTCAGAACGCAACTCGCGCAGCGGATTTTGTCGTTGCCCATGTCGAAAATGGACGAACAACGCATCGGGGACAGCACCTACCGCGTCATTTATGACAGCACCGCCGCGGTATGGATCTTCCATGAAATCACTATAAGTATTTACAGCAGCTTGCTACTGCTCGGATTGGCCATCGGCATTATGCTGACCACCTACGGCAATGCGCCATTGGTCATTGTCGTTGGGCTCTCGGTTGCACCACTGACGTTCCTGTTATCGATTCCTGCAGCACCGCTCGTCAGGCGCGTTAGTGCGGCCAGTCGCACCAGCGGATCGGAGACTACCAGCAACATTGAAGAGGGTATGAGCAACGTACTGGCAATCCAGAGCCTGGGCACCAGTAAGCAGGAAAGCAGTCGATTCAGTGACGCCAGCATAGAATCATTCAAGCGCTATCGGTTCTTGCGGCTGGCTCGAGCGCTGATGGGAATTGGAGGATTGCTCGCATTTCTGATTGGTCAGATCTGTTTTTTTATCCTGATGTCCGGCCACGTCATCGAAGGCACGTATACGGCCGGCGACTATTTCGTCGTTCTTTACTATTTCTTCGTCATTAGTGCCGTGAGTTTTTCCTTCGGCTTCCTGTACGGCGACTTACAGTCGCACGTCGCAGGAATGGCCCGCGTTTTTCATTTGCTCGACACGCCGGCTGAGAAATCAGGTGACGGAGTTGATCTTCCCGAAATTCGCCAGGGACTCGTCATGGAAAACGTCGGGCTAACCTACCCCGACGGCCGCGTTGCATTGCGTGACATTAATCTGGAAGCCGGAATCGGAGACATTATCGCGTTGGTCGGGCCGACTGGCGCTGGAAAAACAACCTTGGCTTACCTGGTCCCTGCTTTGTTGCTGGCAACCGAAGGTCGTGTATCAATCGACGACGTCGATTTAAAGGACGTCTCCGTGGAGAGTTTGCGAGAACAGGTTTCCTACGTTTTCCAGGAGACCCAGCTGTTCTCAGATTCAATTCTTGAGAATATTCGCTATGGCAACAGGAGCGCGTCTCTTGAGGAAGTGCAGGCAGCAGCGCGCACTGCCGGTGCGCATGAGTTTATCACCGGCCTGCCCGAGGGCTACGACACAAACCTGGGTACAGTCACGAGCAAGTTGTCAGTGGGCCAAAAACAGCGAATCTCTATCGCCCGTGGACTGTTACGAGATTCGCGCATCCTGATCCTCGACGAACCGACCTCCGCGCTGGACCCTGAAACCGAGTCTTACCTCGTAGATGCATTGCATGAAGCTGCCAAAAACAAACTCGTGATTATCATCGCGCATCGATTGTCGACAATCAGCCAGGCAGACAAGATCTTCTTTCTCGACTCCGGTGAGATTCTGGAGTCAGGCGACGCAGAATCATTGATGGCCAAAGCGGACGGTCGCTTTCGTCAGTTTGTAGACCTGCAACAAGCCTGATCAGGTCGCCTTGGCTCGCTGATCAAGTTGCGCGCGAATTTCTGTATGCCGCTTATTGTCGATTTTGTAACCCGCGTAGACAAACGCTGCGATAATTCCCCAAAACATAGCGAATGGGCCGTCAATAACCGCAAGTCTGAGAACGACATCCTCCGCCACTTCGCCCGGAACGGAGTTCGGCTCCAACTTGATGTAGTAGTCCATTGCGAAGCCGACGACGATGTGGCCGAAAGCGTTGGTCGCTTTGGAGAACAGACTACGCGCTGAATAGAAAATACCGGCCTGCCGTCGACCAGTCATGAGCTCGTGCTCATCAGCAATATCAGCGAGCGCAGACATCACGCTAATGGTCAGGACAACACCTGTAGAAACGGTGAAAATTCCGATAAAACCGATGAAGAGGACTACCCACCATGTCCCTTTTTCGGGGCCTAAGCCCAACAATCCGATGGTCGATGCCAGCGACCAGAAAACAGCAAAGAGGAGTGCGGACCAAAAAATAGTCCAGCGCTTGTCGTATCTCTTGTGCAGACCCGGTGCAATGAAAAACCCCACATGCGTTCCGATCACGTGTCCGAATATCAATAGACCAAGCTGGTAAGGACTCAGCTCCCAGAAAAAGGTCGCCATGTAGATACCGAGGGTTTCATGGGTACCTGCGGTGATGGCCAGAAAGAAAATACCGAACAAAAGAGCACGGTAATTTGAATTCTTTAATACACTGATAACGTCGCTGAACAGACCCTTTATGCTTGGCCGATCTGACTCTCTCTCGTGCCGTTTCAAATTCGGAATTTGATCACGGGTTCCCCAGCCGCAGAGAAATACCGTGACTAACACGAACGTACAACAGATCAGAACCACGGGCGTATACGCTGGCCGATACAGCTGCCCGCCCTGCTCCTCGAACAGCATCCCAAAGATGAGGACCATGGCAACCAGGTGCATAAAGACGTAGCCATAGAGCCCGAACAACGATTCGAAACTCATAATCTTGGAGCGTTCAAAATAGTCGTCGGAAAGTTCCGCGCCCAGTGCGAGCAGAGGAATTGCGAATATCGTTTGAAAGGTTCGCAGCAGAACCGTAAAAGTTAAGAACCAGACGAACATGGTCGTCTGGGTCGCGACGATTGTTTCAGGCGGATTGAAAATCAGGAAAATGCACATCGCCAGAGGGATTGGCGCTGCGAAGATGAAAGGATGCCTGCGTCCGTATTTAGACTTGAATCTGTCTGAAATCGAGCCGATTATCGGGTCTGATATCGCGTCGATGAAGATGGCGACTGCAACCGCAGTGCCAGCCAGCGTTCCTGATAGACCCAGAATCTGCTGGTAATAAAGGAATCCCAGAACATTGAATATCCAGCTGATTGCGTTGTCAGCCGATGCGCCAAGACCAAAAAAGATCTTGGTGCGTAAAGCAACCGGTTGCGGTGCCAGCGGTGCGGTCAGGACGCGCTCCCGACCGAGACCTTCTGTGTTCCGCTACGTCCTTCTTCGACGATCAATCCAGCTGCACCGGCATCCAGCTTTGCGTCGTTCGCCTGCAGGACTTGATTGCCATTAATCAGTCCCGTGATCTGGTCGCCTTTTACGTTAAGCGTCATATCCAGCGTATCTCCCAGAGACCATTCAAACGGTGCTTCGGCCAGGACAGTCTCATCGTCGAAGTAACGAACGAGCTGCACTTTCTTGTCTTGGGTGACGAGCATCGCGTAGAACCTTTTCAGCCCCTGCACTCGCGCAGCGACACCTGCACGTTTGACGAGATGCGGCGTGACATCGGCGTGCACAGCGTAGTCAATCCACTCGCGTGTGCCTTGCGAGATCATGCCCATACCCTGGTTCTGGATCAGCCGAAACGATTCCCACCAGACCATTAGCTGATCGACAGCATCAACCCAGGCCAGTTTCCACATTTTGCTGTGATAATTCGGCCTTTCGACGGAGATCTCGGGCGTGCCGGACCATCTCAGGTGATCGAGGTCCAGCGTGACATCCTCGTTGAGCCGTAAGCCGACTTCGAAGAGCGGCCCGGGCAAACTGGGTACTTCAAGACTCAACCCGTCTGCATCGACATGCACGACGGCATCGTCTTCGTCGTAATAGGCGATATAGAGATTTGCCGTGTCAGTATAGGCTGCCGCACTAATGGTTTGCCCCGGGAAGATTCGCGGCGACGCCATGAGCTTGTAGCCCTTGTTCTCGAAATATTCGCCGACTTCCTTGGACGGAATGAATACCGGTGTACCAACACGTGCACCTGCTTTGCCCTTGATCTTGAGCGCGCCACCTTTGTCATTGCTGACTTCAGCGTCTCCACTCTGAACTTGAAATCCCTGAACTGCTCCCGGAAACGTAAAATGGAATTGGGCGCCGTCCTTGGGTCGATACGGTTCCTTGCCAGCGAGTGTGTGACCCATGTTGATAAGGTGAGCCGCTTCCTGGGCGCAGTCGCTGATGGATCGACCGCCATCGGCAGTAGGATTATATAGCCGGTCAGCAACCGGGCCACGCCAATCAAGACCCTTTTGTAGCCCGGCATCGATCCCTTCGATGCCGCCCATGATGCCGACGAGGCAACCAATATTTCCGGAATTGCAGTCGGTATCCCAACCGCAAGTATTAACGATTTTCATGGTCTCCGAAAAATCACCCTCACCGTGCAGCAAGGAATGAATAATCAGCCCGTGATTCGGCACCATGTGACAATTGCCGCCGTACTTGTCGTAGCCGTAGTCTGCTTGCAGCCATTCCCGGGTAACGCGCCAGTCCTTTTCTTTCTCGTACCACTCGCGCAGGTCGCCGATCATCTTCGCAATTACTGAGTCCGCCGGAATGTAGCTCAGACCGACATCAATGATTTTTTGGATATCTGTCTCGACGAACGCAATTGACTCCATCGCCGCCATGACTTGCGCACCGTAAACCGCTTCACCGTCATGGCTGACTCTCGCCGCAGCCTCCGCAAACTTCACCGCCAGGTCAGGGTCTCCGGGGGCGACCATTGCCCAGCCATCGATAAAGATTTGAGCACCGATTTGCTCAGCGACGACCTGGCCATTCAATTCCATTGAACCGCTGGCGGGTGCCTCAATACCGTTCGCGAGCCGCAGGTAGGCCGTATGTTCCGTTGAGTTTCCAAGCCCGCCCCACCAAAGAACGCTGCGCTCCTTGATCAGATAGTTGAGCCAGGTATCACCAACTTCCTTGGCGCTGATGTCCGGGCTGGTGCCGTGGTCTTCGAGCGCCCGAATGAATGTAAATGTTCCGGCGATGTCATCGTCCGTGACAATCAATGGCACATCAAGTTTGTCATGCACGTAGTACTCGATGTCGCCTAATTTTTCTTGGATGCGTTCGTAGGTCCAACCCTCGAAGGGTCGGCCCAGGTAAACACCAATTACTTTGCCGAGAACACCGGCATAGACGCGTTCAGCGTAATCATCAGTCAGAGTCGTCATATCAGGCCCAAGAGACACAACAAAGCGGAGAGTTTGCCAACGTTTGCACGTTAAATTCCTCTCCGCTTCGTTGTGGGGGGAGCATCTGCCTCCCCGAGGGGAGGCAGATACGATACTAGTTAATGAAGTCCGGGCTCCAACGGAGTGTCAGACCAATCACACGATGATTGGTCACCGAACCCAGGAAGGATTGACCGCCAAAGCCATTCCCTGCATTGAACTCGTTGACGCAAATTTCGTCCGCTACATTGTTGGCATATACCATCGCCGACCAACCGGCATCGGGCGAGGTGTACTGCGCAGATACATCAAAGCGGCTACATGACGGAATTTCGTACAGATCAATATTCGCGATCGTCGAATACATCTCTCCGGTGTACGCATACGTCCCCATCAGACTCACGTTCGCGCCACCGTTAAGCGGAATGTCGTGAATAAGAGTCGCCGCGAACTTGTGGTTCGGCTGCGCCGGCAGCTGATTACCCGTCTGGTCCGTTGGCAACTGGTAAAAGCCTGTGAGCGTCTGCCCTGGATTGTCGAGATCGGGGTAGTCATAGAATTCAAACGTAGCGTCCGGATCTCCATTTACGACCGAAGCATGCTTGCCGACCTCTGAATCGGTATACGCGTAAAAACCCACGAGCGATGTCCTGTCGTTGAACGCGTAACTGTATTCCGTTTCCAGCCCGTACACCTTGCTGTTCGGAATCGCCGCAATATATTCAGCTAACGGCGTAACATCTCCTGAAAGGTTTGGCTGCGTAAATCCACTCGGCAGATCTTGAGCTGCTGTCAGGTGCATCTTGTCATAGTCCATATAGAACGCACTTGTCGCCAATTGTAAACGACCATCTAGCCAGGTTCCCTTGATGCCGGCTTCGTAGTTAATGAGTGTGGACTCTTCGACACTCGTTGGTACGCCAGGAATCGGCGGAGATGAAAAGTTGAACACGCCGGGCTTATGGCCGGTCGAAATTCGCCCGTAAACCATATTGTCGTTCTCGGTTCTGTACTCGAGCGTAAACTGTCCGATGGTGGAGTCCCAGGTGTCCGGCTCGTCAAGTCCACCTTCAAAGAAACCGACCACGATGGGGACCCCGGCATAGGAGAACATGAATGAGCCGCCGAACCTGTCGGCCGGCTGATTCTTCTCATCCTCCAGGAAACGCAATCCGCCGGATACCTTCCAACGTTCGTTGATGTCGTAGTCCGCGTTCACGAAGAACGCCTCGGTAGAATTGCTGGTACCTGTACCGAAGGGAACGATAGCCGTCAAATCACCGTGCGTGCGTCCGAACTCGCCAAACTGATTCGGGCAGAAATAGAATGAACTGGTGCCAGTAGGTTGAACTGGCGTCGGATCACCGAATACCGGCCCAATAATATTTTGTATGAAGTCCTGACAATTGTTGACCGGAATTGGATTGCCCATGGGATCGTCGAAAACCATGTCGTAGTTTTGTTGCGCCGCAATATCCGGATCGATGAATCGAAAGTCATGGCTGAACTCAAACCGAGTCAGTTGAAAATCGATTTCACTGTCGTAAGTAAACGCGCCAACGATCACGTCCAACTGATCGTTAACGTCCCAGGTTAACAGTAACTCATGGGAATCTTCTTCGTAGTCGTAGGTGACTTCATACGTTCGATCGAGGTACGGAACCCCACCATCCGATGAAAGCGACCTGTCGGCGCCTGGCTGCCGTGTAGTGTAGTCACCGTCCCTGAATGTGTATTGGTTAACTTCGCTATCTGCGTAGCTGTATTTCAACGACACCCTGTCCGTGAAATCGTATTGCATGTAGAAATTGACCATGTCCCCTTCAGAGTCGTTGAAGCCACTTCTATTGTGAGCAATCTTATTATTGATATCACCGCATCGCATGTATGGCACGCCGACACCACAGCTGCTGGAGCCGGATGGATTTTGCGTCGCATACAAATAGTAAGGGTTGGTTTCCAATTCCAAGGTTGGTGGTTCGTTTTGCTCTGTAAAACCACCAATCAACGGGGCTGGGATCATCGCATCTGTAGTATTGAAGTTTGCCATTTGAATCTGGCTGGTCGGAGTACCCTGATCTCGCACATTTGAGATTCTCAGGTTGCTGTCAAACTTATCCGTCTGGAACCTGAGCTGACCGGCAAAAAATTCCTGGTCCGGCGCACCCATGTCGTCTCCGGCACCGACGTTTTCCTGAATACCGTCTCCCTGATGAGTTCCGCCGGTCAGGCGAAAGGACAGGTTTTCCATGATCGGGCCGCCAAGTGCCACATTTAGTCGCGTTTGGGTGACGTCGTCGACCTGCGCCATGACGTCCATGTCCCACTCCTGGGTCGGCTTCTTGTAAACATAGTTAATCGAACCCGCGACCGAGTTCCTGCCATTCAGTGTGCCTTGCGGCCCCCTCGCAATCTCAACGCGTTCCAGATCAAAGCCACCGCCGGGCGCGACGCCGTAAAGGCCGACCGTGTAGGCGCCATCCACATACGTCGCAACCGATAGATCGTGATGCTCGATGCCGGCGACACGTGTGCCAATGCCTCGCAACGAGGTACCGTTACCCTGCTGATCGACGGTCTCGCCGAATTGCAGGCCAGGGACCAATATCTGCAGCTTGTCCCGGTCCTGGATGCCCATCTCTTGCAGCATGTCGGACGTAAAACCGGTAATGGTCATGGCTGTATCCAGGATATTTTTCTCGGTTCTTTCAGCCTCGACCACGATTTCGTCAAAATAGCTCTTGTCGTCATCGTCCGAATCTTCAGACTCAGCCTCTCCTTGTGCCCAAGCAAATGGAGCAAGCAATAGCAGTGCTGAGATTGCTGGAATTCTGCTGCCGGCAAGCTTTAGGTAAGCTAATACGTTCATCGTTCCGATCCCCCTGTCAGGATTTTGAAGACTTATTGAATTGTTCTCGTGTTTAGTCTTGTTCTCACATTTTTTCCTACCCTATGTATATTTCATAGAAAAATTGTTCACAAACGGTAAACGAGATTCTTCACCCATTTTTGATATCACGAGGACTCAGCGATCCGAGAATCAGTCGCTTAGACGAGCGAAGCGGTACATCTGGCTGTTAAATGGGTGAAATTCCGTCGCTCGGTCAGTTGACCTCATTGCGCCACGTTTCTAATCTGATTGCCCGTTTGCACTTATCGCTTTGACACTAAAGGAAATCTTGCAATGCCCTCTTTGGAGAGAAAACTAATTCGTGCTGAAATCATTCAGCGACGAGAGGAAGGTTGCGATGTCGACGCCATTTCAGCCCGTATCACCGCAGCCATTGAGGCAAACAAGGATGGCCCGGAACTGCTGCAACTTTACGACGAGCTCATGGCTATACCGATTGATGACGCATTTCCGTACGTCGAACCATCAGCGCTCGGAGAAATCCAGGCGGAACGCCCCGATGCACCGCGCAAGCTGGACATGTCATTGGATGACGATGCCTTATACGACCGTATCTACGGCGCGTGGCTTGGTCGTGCCGCAGGTTGTGCGCTCGGCAAACCGGTTGAAGGCTGGCCAAAAGAACGAATTGACAAGTACTTGACCAAGGTCGATGCGCTGCCGTTGGACAACTATCTGCCATACGACGAAAAGATCATCCCGGGAAACCTGCGCTCATCGACGCTGGGCAACATCGAATTCATGGATCGCGATGACGATCTCGATTTCCCGATCCTCGGCCTCGTGGCGCTCGAATCCAAAGGCGCCAAACTGAATGCGCGCACGATGGCAAATACCTGGCTGCATTACATGCCTTACGGCCTCGTCTACACGGCCGAGAACTCGGCCTATCGGAATTTCGTACAAGGTATCTATCCGCCCGAATCCGCCGAGTATCGCAATCCATTCCGCGAATGGATTGGCGCTCAAATCCGTGCGGATATTTTCGGTTATGCCGCCCCGGCCTGGCCAGAGCGTGCCGCCGAACTCGCGTTCTATGACGCCTCCATCTCGCACACCAAGAACGGCATCTACGGCGAGATGTTCGTTGCCGCCATGATCGCCGCGGCGTTTGTCTATGATGACGTCGAAGACATCATTGCCGCGGGCCTCGGAGAAATCCCCGCCAGCTGTCGACTCGCCGAATGCATCAAAGATACGCAAGTCTGGTGCAGGCAAGAAGAAGACTGGGAAGCAGCCTGGGCGAAGATCTTTGAACACTACGGCAAGTACCACGGCGTACACACGATCAACAACGCAGCGCTGGTTGTGATGGGGCTGTACTACGGCATCGAGGATTTTGAGAAAGGAATTGTAGTTACCGTTCGCGGTGGTTGGGACACCGACTGCACTGGTGCAACTGTGGGTTCGATTCTCGGCGCAAAAATGGGGGCCAAAGCCTTGCCTGAGAAATGGGTCGGCGTGCTGAATGACCGGCTCAAATCAGCGGTACGTGAGCACAATGACAACAAGTTTTCGGACCTCGCAGCACGCACTGTTGCCGTCGCCAAAGAAATTGCGGCAGCACCCGAGATTGAGGAAGACGTCGTAAAGAATGCCACGCTGACTGGCACAGCTGGCGGAGTCTGGGAGTTGGAAACTGGCTGGGGAAGACAAAGGCTGGATCTGAGTAAAGGCATTATCAAATTCATCGACGACGAGTTCGGCCCTTACATTGTTTCAGACAGCTCCTACAGTCATCCTGAGTTGAAATTTACCTTTGCCGTCGACAAGGGTGGCTGGGATTTTGAGATCAGTTTTGAGGGTAGAGTGAGCGAAGACACTCTTGAAGGTGCTTACTTCCCGATGGACACACCCGTCAGCGGCAAGCGCAGCGCGAATGCTTAAGGATATCGCTTAATGAAAATTACAGACGTCAAAGTCACCGTTTGGGAATGGAATGATATTCCGCCGGTCCGCTACACCTTGAATGTGAAGAGCCGAGGCTCACGCAGTACGCGCATGGCCTTGGTCAGGATCATTACCGACGAAGGCATTGAGGGAAATGCCTTCCTCGGCAATGCATTGAGCCCGCTTGGCAACGGTGCCGAACAGATCGCAACTCAATACAAGCG
>JBPCYB010000094.1:0-18929 GCA_051007995.1 Woeseiaceae bacterium
CAGTGTGTTTCCGTTCGGCAAGCGTTGCGCGCCGGAAATGTAATCGCTGAAAAACGAATTCGGCAATGCGCTTTTGAACCGCCACACAATTTGTTTTGAAATGTTCTGATTCGGCTCAAACTCACGGCCCTCGGGTGTGTCATAGCCGCCCAGCATTTGCGGCACGTAAACGCCCTGCTCCATATCACCATCGTAGGGATCGATCTCCAGTACTGAAGAATAGGTCAGCCCCTGCCGTCGAGTTCCGTTGTCGAAAACCATGAGGTTGCCGGCACCCGGTAAATTTCCGGCCATCGGCGTCACTTCTTTTTCGCGAATCCACTGTGCATCGTGAATAAAAAACACCTGCTGGTGCCCATTAGTGCTCGATTGCCCGTCATCAAGCTTGGCAGGGCAATCGCCTGCATGATGAGCGCAAGGATTGCCCCAACGATAAATGAAGTCACCGGCATCACTGGCGGCCAAATCAATACTCTTCTTGGCATTGCCGGCAACGAAGGTCGCACCATGGTCAATGATTTGTAATTCACTGTAGACGGAATTACTGATGACAATCTGATCCAGTTTTTCGTTGTAATCAAAGCCATTGATGTGAATCCAGTCACCGTTTGCGCCATCACTGAAATTCGGATCCAGTTTGCCCGGATGATCTGCGATGACACCGTAAGTCGGCAATTTGGCATTGATGTCCTGCACCAGATGATCGGAAACATTCCATTCCCAGATCACATTGCCCAGCATATCCACCTCGACTAGACCATCTGGGCGTGACGCGTAATTGTCGCGCAGACTTGGGTCCACACCGAGCGCAATCGCCTCTTCGTGGCTGATCGCCCGGCTGACTACGTACATCAGGGTTTGTTGTTTGAGTTTCGGATTCCAGATCATTCTGAAATCATGATGCGGTGAGTAACCAGGACGTTCCTCATCGTGTTGCCACACGACCTCACCGTCCCAATTGACGAGTTGATAAATCGCACCGCTTTGATTGCCTTTGCCGGCTCGGTCGATGACGCCACGTAGCAATGTGCCATCTTCGAGCAGGCGCGCGTGCTTTTCGATCGACTCGCGATCTGGCACAGCGAAATCATCAGGGTACGGCCACATGTGCACGACATTGCCGTGCATGTCGATCAGGTAAGAATTCTTGCCACGGAATGGACTGAATAGCGTGTAGCCATTGAACGCCTTGGCAGGATCGTACTGAATCAGTTCAGTCGGACCTTGAAATGCCTCATAAGACTGAGTTGAAAGCGATATACCCAAGGTCAGCGCCAGCAACAATGCACAACATGCTTTCTTCATCATAGATGAACTCTCGTGTTGGTATTATTGTTCAGAATAAAGTGCAATCAAGAACGACGAACGGGGCACCAAGCGCGACGAACAATCGTTCATAGTGTGCCGGCTCAGTGAACGTCAGAGGATCTGTCACCGTCAGGCGATAGACGAGCTCCGTTTGATCTTCACTGAGCGAGAATCGTTCAGAAACCTTGACGTTTTCGCTCATCGGGGCACCACCCGAACTGAAATACGGATAATTGATCCTCGACGTCTCGACGACCAGAGCGCTACCGTCCCAACGACCCACTGAATAGCCTAGCTGACTCGCTTCCTGAGACTCTGGATCGTCGCCGCCTTGCATATGAATTGTCCGGACCGTTCCGAAATACTCAGTCTGGAGTCTGAGCGTGTCGCCATTATCGGCAACGACAAATGAGAGCGGCTGATACATCGGAACCGGCATGCCAGGTTCCTGGCATTGCGCTACCGGACTGATTACCGGATCCCAGGCTGCCATAGCTTCCCTGGCAAACTCGGTAAACGGAAAATGGCGTTTCACGCCGACCGTTCTGCCCGCGATACTCCAGACGCGAAAAATTCCTAATTTTTCGCGTTCCGCGTCAACGACCTGGCTCAGATCGACGTCCGACTGGTCAGAACCACCCACATGGTCTTCTGACCACCTCGGTTCAATAGTCGCGCTCAGTACAGCTTCCATACCGTTTTCAAACAACACATTACTGCCCAGCATGTACTTTGGCCGCCTGTTTGAGACGTTGCCGGCGATAGTAACTTCTTCCCCAACAACGAAATGCTCGCGTTTCACGCCCATGCGACTGAACAAGTTGGGGCTGCCGTAAGTTTCCACCCGCCAAACTTCCTGACCGCCATTCGCGCCACTGATTTGGACATCCAGGCCGGCGTGCGGGTTTCTCCAATACACTTTTAGCAACTCGCCTTTGATTTCTATGGTTTCTTTGGCAAATTCAGAACGCGAATGGTGAGCCGTCAGCGTCATCGGCAGGAGAATCGACAAAATTAATACTACAAAAGCTCGTTTCATTGGAAACAAATCGGTGGTCCCGGTTGCTTAGGTTGTACTGGCGCGTAATTGTAGCGATATTGTCGCTTTGAGTCGCGAAGGACTTACCGATGGCTGATGCAGGCGAACTCTTGCGCAATGCACAGTACGCGTTTCAAAATATCACGCACGGGGATTCCCGCGACAACCGCAGGCATACCGCTCAAGCGAAATCACTCGCTCGCAAGATCATCCGGAGATTTCCCGCCAGCAGTGAAGCCGGTGAGGCGCAGCTAATCCTCGAAAGGCTCGATCCATCGCTGGCCACGCATTCGGTGCAGACAGATATCAAGCATCCATTTGATCCTGCCGACCAGCACGACTCTGTTCACCAAATATCTATCAGGCAAGCAGGCGAGCAAGAACGCGCCGAACCGGTCGATCGGGATTGGAAGAATCTCTTACTCAAGCTCATCAAGATCAGACGATTCGAGCGCTACGTGCTTCTGGTCGGCGCCTTCTTTCTGGTTACTTTGCTGCCCTTCGCCGCTGTCGTAATTGTTGCGATGATCGTTTTCTTCGCAGGGCCCTTCGAAAAATACCACCCACAAGGAACGCAACAAGCCTTGGACAATGCCTACGTGCAATTGGACGCATGGCTTAGCGAACGCCAAACCAAGTAGATGTCTCTTATTTTCTAGCGCGCTGGCTTTGACCGGTACAGCGAATAGAGGTGCCCCTCCTCAAACGGACCAGCGATTACGGTCGTGCCGCCCGTCGACCAGCTGATCTCCAAACGGTCAACTGAATCAATCTCCCCCAAACCAAAATGTGCGACGGGTTCGTCGAAGGACAGATATCCGCCGCTGGCTTTCAGCTCGCGCATCTGATGCCGCTTCCCATCCGGTCCGTAGTGAATCGTAAACTTCGTGCCGATCCCATCCCGATTGCCGACGTCGTCGCGCAATTGAAACGCAATACTCTTTCCATCCTGATCGTTATTGCGTAACAACCACAGCGGACCATTGATCGAATTGGTCACAAAGTCCAGGTCACCATCTCTGTCGAAATCCAGAATCGTGTAAGCACTAACGATCATAAAATTCTGAAAACCGTAAGCGTCTGTTTGATCGCTGAACGTCTTGCCGGCTTCATTGCGAAAGAAGAAATTGGCCGTTGTACCCGATGGCGTCGCGCGAAACCAAGAGCCGGCGACGACGAAAAGATCCTGCCACTCATCGTTGTCGACGTCTGCGAACCGGGCATTCCAGCTCCAACCCGTGAATTCCACACCTGCTTGATCGGCAACGTCGATGAAACGCTCAGCTGTCGAATCCCAGTTCAAAAGAACATTTTCGTTCATGCGCTGCGGGATGGCCTGTCGCAGCATTGCCGGATCGTGCGGCAAGATGCCCTCGAAAAAATTGCGGCACAGTGAATATGTCCTAGCCTCAGTTTTCGGGATTCGTTCGCAAAGCTCAGGATCATGAACACGCTGCGCTGTCATCATGACCTGCATGCCGATACAGGCGCGCTTGTCTGCCTCGTCGGGAACCACGGCGCAATGCCGAATATTTGTGGGCTGGTGATTCGCCCCGTAGAAAAAGCCCTTGCGAGTCGCCATATTCGCCAAGCATCGATCACGAACCGCAGACTCTACGATATCATCACAGTAGTGATCCAGAGCCAGCATCTGTACTTGCGCAGACGGCCCCGTCGCGCGCGCGGTCGCCTGGTCAACGAAAATATCGAGATCCAGGTCATTATCGTAGTCGCCAGTATCAAAACTCATCGTCGTCTGCGTGGAGTGAGGAATTAATCCGTCACTTCGCTCAATGAGTTCAAAACCGCCTTTGCCATCTCCGAGGTAGTAGAAATCGGGTTCCTCGAAATCATTGCCGACTGCTAGATCAAGCCAGCCGTCTCCGTTCCAATCCGATAACAATGTGGATAGAGTTTCCCCGACCAGTTCGGTTAATGGTGAGGCTTCGAAACGACCACCATCGTTCAACCAGACTTCATTCTGTGATCGCGGCGGCGGGTGTTTCTTGCTCGCGCCGGCAAACCAATTGCCGATGACCGCGTCGAGATCGCCATCTCTGTCAATATCGCCGAATGAGGCCGTCGAACTCAGCACTGCCTCGCCGCGCGGCAGCTGCCGTAAACCCGCTGAAGTGAACGCTCCCTCGTCATTCAGCAGATAAAAGTTTCCCTGCAAATACGTAGTCCCGAATAAATCCAGCCAGCCGTCTCCGTCAATATCCACGAGCGCAACATTAAAGACCGCCAAGTCTTCAATGCCGGTTACATCCAGTTCGATAGCATCGAAACGTTGGCCGGATTGATTCAAGTAAATATTGATTAATGCGCCACTCGCAGCCACAACATCCGGCCATCCGTCACGGTTGATATCACCGGACGCGATTCCACCGCCATTGAAGAATGGCGGATAGAAATCCCTGGGACTGAAATAATTATCCTGTTGCAGGCCGTACAAACTGCCGTCACTGCGCGTAAACGGCGTGTCGCCAGGTTCTGACCGCTGCTGAAATGCTAGCGCACGGACACTAACCTGATTGCCGTCCGAATCGTTAGTCGCTTCAATTTCCGCTCTCGTCGCCGCAGTCGATACAGCCAGACCGAGGGATAGCAGAACAAGATTCAATTTCCGTATCACTTAGCTTTCCTGCTCCAGGAAATCCAACATGTCTCGAAGTTCAGCTTGATGAATATTGTCAGCAACGTAGCCGCCAGCGATTCCGATCACAAAAAGGACCGCCGCCAACACCACCGCAACACGACGAGAGATTGTATTCCATACAATAAAAAATGGGTAAATGCTGAATATCCCGAGCGTGAATAGCAGCGTCATCGAATAGATCATGGGTGCGCCCGCGGATATCAATACCGCAACCAAGACGAGATCGAAAGCAACCGGCACAGGCAAGAAAACACCAACCAATGCGACAGCCACTACGGAAAGAAACGTCGGATCAAAATCGACCAGGGTTGGTAGCGGGACAAGATGTACGACCACCGCGCCCAGTAAGCCCGCGAGCAGCATCAGAGGAACGGTTCGCACCACCACGTAAGCGAGGTTGCGAACAAGAAGCACAATGGAACCTTGAAATGCAGACAACCACGATTCATCGCTTCGTGCAGCTGGCGGTGGCGTGATTGCGCAGACCGTATCATCGTATGTCTGGCCACGCTCCTCCCGAAACACGAAACGCGACAACAGCGGCATCAAGACAAGAATAAAGACCAGCGTCTGCGTTAGCTTGATTACGGTCATGTACAACGGAAAAATCGCGAACAACATCGTGAGTATGATGACGTTTAGGGTTGGCGAACTAAACATCGTCGCCAAAGTGGTTTCCAATCTTGCCCCACCGTCGTGCATACCTTTTGCAACTGGCGCTGAACAATTAACGCAGACGCCCAGCGGCGCGCCGACGGCGACGCCGATCAGTGTATTGACGATACCATTGCGGTGACCCCGAGCAGGGATCATTCCGATCAACGTTAGAAATGAGGCACCGATCATTAGGCCGAATGCCATGCCCTCAAGATTTGTCTCGATCCAGTTGATGGTCGTATAGACAATTCGCTTCGCGGCGCCGTCGTCGGGCTGAATCTGAATGGATGCCTCAAAGGACAACGGATCTTCGAGATTCGCAGCGCCGCCCATAATCGCTTTCTCATCGAGCGACGGGTAGCGGGAACCGCTCCAAAAAGTCACGGCCGTCGCGATGATTACCGCGACGATGAAGAAAATTCTCTTGTTGGCCTTGAAGGTCATATGCCGAACTTACTATGAAGTGATGTTTTTTTGTAGAATAAGCACTGGCTGGAAAGCTAAGCGCAATTCTGGAGTTTGCATGAAATTCCGTTCACGGATGTCAATTGGCGTGCTGGCAGTGTTAGCCGCCGGCCCAACTAATGCGCATCATGCAGCAACAGCGACCTTCGACACATCACAAAGCACCGAAATCGAAGGTTATGTCACTGAGTTTCGATTCGCCAATCCACACGTCACGATCAAATTGATGGTCACCGACGAATCCGGCGAAGAACGAGCGTGGATTGCTACGGCACCCGCGGTCGCCGGGTTTCGGCGCTGGGGATGGACAAAGGAAATGCTGCAGGAAGGACAATATGTCCGACTTGTCGGCCGCAAAGCACGCCACGATGGCCCGATGATCCTCATAGAGCGGGCCGACATTGAAAGTGGAAGCCTGCTTGAGCTTAATCCGGACGACGGTTCTTTTGTTCGCGTTCTCGAAGGACCGAAACCAAATCAAACACCTGATGACCTGGTCGTTCCGCCGCTCAAGCTCGCAGATGGCCGGCCGAATCTCGCCGGAACCTGGTTGGCTGCCGCTCCGGGCAGCGGTCCGCCGCGTACCAATCCAACACTCAACGCCACAGGTCAGGCGTTGCAAGACCAATACGACCCGAAGCTTGATCCTGCGTTCACGGCATGTGCGAAGCCCGGCCTTGTGAGAAGTCTGACGGGCATTCAGTCGGTCAGAATTACGCAGAATGACGATTACGTCCTGATCGAACAGGAAGGCGACGCAAGTCGTCGTCTCGTCTATCTGGATGGTAGAGCGGCGAAGGCGACCGACAAATCTCGAATTGGACATTCGGTGGCGCGTTACGACGGCAACGCGTTGATCATCGAAACGAGCCAGCTACTCGGTAATTTGAGCAGTGGGCGTGGCCATGAACTTAGCGATCAAACGACGACTGTGGAACGGTATGAACGCGCCGATGACGAGAATCATGCGGCGCTGCAATTGACGCTTCGGATATCCGACCCAGGCCATTTGACCGACACTTGGGAAGCCAATTGGCGCAAACTTCAGACACACGATTACGCGTTCGCCGAAACCAACTGCCAGCTACCCGTGTTTTCCAGCGCGAATTGACGATACTGATCGCCGAGGTCGTTATTCCTTCAGCGGCGCTTCGCATTCGACTTCGATAAATTCGTAGTCGTCTTCCGCGTATTTGCCCCAGGTAAATTTCCAGGGTGCCGTCAGGTGCCCTGGATCAGTGGCCACCAGGTCCATTTTCAATACCGCGCGGCCATCATCCAGATCTTCGCGATAGTAAGTTTCCACTGTCGTCGTTTGATCCGACAGTAGATTGCCATTTGTCGCCGATAAATTGGGCAGGAGATTTTCTGATTCGATAATCAGCTTTTGGCCTTCGTAGCGTGCTATCGACTGGCCCAAATGCGTTTTCTCATCACTGTCGTGATCGCGATCGTCGAAAAAGACTTTGCGCACCCCACCGTACTCCTCGTAAGAGAGCACAACGCGATCGCTAAACTGTTGAATGCGTACCGGATGTGGCGTAAACCCAGCCTGACGAACAAGACCCGGCGGCTCACACCACACTTGCGGATCATTGACCGGATCGAACTCGGCTTGTATGGCAGCTCCGACCTCGTTGAATGCAAATGGCGGCACGTTGTCGATCGGCGCACCAACGCGACCAGTCGCTTCACCGGTCCAGGCGCCCGTCATATTCGGCCAGCCATTCGCAAGCTGCAACGGTCTGCTGACCGTCTGAACTTCGGCTTCCTCGCCCCACGGAGAGCCGGTCACGGCGCCGGTTTCCGGGTCCAAAAAGGCGACACTGCCAGCTTCTTGCATTGAGACCATCGGCGAACCGTTGCGCGACGACGATCCGGTCACACGTATGAGAGCACCTTTGGAAACGGTATCTTTGCTCCACCCTGCGTTGCGCAATGACGTCGCCGATCCACCCTCTGCGAGCCACTGAGTCACCTCGCCAGCACCATCCGTCACATCGAAATAGATAATTACGTGTGGATTCGTAAACTTCACCCTGTCAACGACACCTTCGACGACGATGATTTCCTCAGTAAAGGTCGCGGCGAAAGAGTGATGAGCGCTGCCTGGCACGGTATACATCAGGCCGAAAACAAAAAGGCCGGTGAGGACGAGTCTGGACATACTGGCTCCTGAAACTGGATGTGTTGATCGTGACAATTATCCACGAAAACCGGATACTGTGCCGCTCTCTGACTCACCGGGACATCGAAGATGCTCGTCACCGAACTGAGGAAGTTGTTGCAATGACTCGCTACGTGCTGGGTATTTTCGCGCTGATGATGGCAATTGCCGCGCCTGCGCAGCAAAACCGGATAGACATTATCCGTCACGATGCACCCGAGTTAGCTTACTTTGGCGACTACGATATCGGCGTTCGAACGCTTGAACTTACAGACCCGAATCGACCTGACATTCTCAATACTGTCGAAGGCGGCGAGACTGTTCTTTACGACCGCCGCCTGACTGTTGAGGTCTGGTACCCCGCGCAGCTCGCGGACCACCAGCAAGCGGGTGGCGTTTATACGACTGCAACGCGTAACACCATCGTCACGGCTACCCTGCATGGCAAAGCTGTTAGGGGTGCCTCTCCAATGCGCCAATTGGGACCGGTGCCATTGGTAATTATCTCGCATGGCTACCCGGGGAATCGATACCTGATGAGTCATTTGGCGGAGAACCTCGCGAGCAAGGGCTACATCGTTGTCGCCATCGATCACCGCGATAGTACCTATCGCGATCAACAGGCCGCTGCGAGCGCCATGTACAACTCGCCACTGGATCAGCTCTTTGTATTAGATCAACTAGCAAGCATGTCGCGCGATGCGGCTGATTTTCTGAGAGGAATGGTAGATGCAGACCGTAGCGGCATCATTGGTTACTCGTTTGGCGGCATGGCTCTGGTCAACAATATCGGCGGCGGATACAGTGAAACGGCGGTTGCCAGTGATGTAGCACCCGTAAATCGGCTTGCGTATCGTCATGCCGCTGCAAATTCAAAATACCGGGAAAATCGCGATCGCAGGATCAAAGCCGCCGTGGCGATCGCACCGTGGGGGATGGCGTCGGGTGTATGGGAACCCCGCGATCTGGCTGGTATACGCGTACCCACTCTGTACATGGCGGGCAGTGAAGACGAAACCTCCGGTTATGAACATGGCGTACGCGCGATCTTCGAACACGCCCGCCTGAGTGACCGCTATCTTCTGACTTTTGAACATGCGGGACACAATGCGATCGCGCCGATCCCCCTGCCAATCGAGATCATGCAAACGGAAGAGCAAATCGGTGCGTCGCATTACACGGACGCGGTTTGGGATTCGGTGCGTTCGGCGAATATCATGAATCACTTTATTACGGCATTTCTTGATCTGAATTTGAAAGCTGATTCGAGCAGACAGTCCTACCTGGATCTGTTACCAAATTCACGAGATGGCCTTTATTCGATGGACGACGGCCAACCAACCGAGACGCATACCTACTGGAAAGGATTTCCCAGGTATTCGGCACGCGGATTGCGGCTAGAGCGCCTCAAGCCGGCCGAGTAAATACGATGGGACGTTGGCGACCACCCGCTCCGGCCTCCTCCGCATACATCACGCCAGCGGGCTTTGAAGCCCTGCAAAAGGAACTGGACGATATCTGGCTGCGCCGTCGTGATGTGGTCAAAGCTCTTGCTGAAGCAGCCGCTGAGGGAGATCGTTCGGAAAATGCCGAGTACATTTACCGCAAGAAGGAACTCGGCGGGCTTGATCGTCGTATCCGATATCTGCAGAAGCGATTACCGGTATTGAATGTGGTACGACAAACTCCCACGGGCGACGCCATATATTTCGGCGCTACCGTAGAGGTAAGCGATGAAAACGGCGAATCGAATACGTACCGGATCGTCGGCCCAGACGAGACTGATGCAGCAAACAATGCAATCAGCATGGACTCACCGTTGGCTAAAGCACTACTAAAAAAGCGGGTCGATGACGACGTCGTACTCGATGCTGGCGGCAAAACGTCTGTTTTGAATGTCATCTCGATTCGTTACGAATCTCAAACACAAAAAAAAGGGCCCTCGTAAGAGAGGGCCCTTTGTTCTTTCGTGAAAACTCTGCTTAGTTGAAGTCTTTCGAGAACCGCAAAGTAACAGTCGTCGGTCGAATTCGCACAGCGTAAGTCTGAGCTCCGCAGGTTTCTGGTGTGCACTGCTGGGTGAACAGGAGCGGTGAATCATCGCCAGTGGCATTCGAAACAAACAGATCGACCGACCAGTCGTCTTTGCCGAAACCAGCGCTCAAATCGAGCGTTGAATACGACGGAAGAATGCCTGTGATGGCATTTGTAAACTGGTTAAGATCTGAATCTCGCTCGCCTTCGTAAACAAACGCACCTTGCACATAGGACTCGTAAGTTCCCACTGGGAAGTGATACCGGGCAACAATATTGCCTTTAAAGTCTGCCGTGATCGGCAAACGGGTTCCTTTCGCGGCCAATGGTGTTTCATCACCGGTGTCTGGAAGCGTGTCTGGCCCGTTATCAAAGCAACAGTAGTCATCCTCCAATTGCGAATCGTAGAACGCAACTGATCCGGAGATCTTCAAGTCTTCCGTGGCAAGCCACAACACGTCTATCTCGATTCCATCGACGGATGCTGACGGTCCATTGTCCACCAGCGTAATCGCATTTTCGCCGGTCAAGCCAATCTGGATGTCATCCCAATCCTGCGTGAATACCGCGCCGTTGAATTGCAAGCGGTTATCCAACCATTGGGTCTTCCAGCCAATTTCGATGTTGGTAAGAAAGTCGGACTTATATTCTCCGAAGGTCGGTCTACGTTGTACGCCACCAGGACGATAACCTTCCGACCAGGTGAAATAGACCATGTTGTCATCGGACACGTTATACGACAAGTTGACTCGAGAAACGCTGTCGCTTTCCTCCTGTCTCTTGTCCACATTCAGGCAGGGCTTATCTTTCCAGTCCGTTTGGCCATTGAATGACGAGGTCGCTCCGTCATCCCAGGGGCCGGTTCCACCCACCACAGCATCGCACTGAGTCTCGCCATCAGTTCCCCAAATGCCCTGAAATCCTATCGGGAACCCGAAGAAACCCTTGACGTGAACATCAGGTTCGAAGAATCGGGTGCCAACTGTCAGCTCCAAATCGTCCGTGACGTCATAACTGATGCTTCCGAAAAAAGCAGTGTCCCGGTCAGTTCGGTACATGCTATTGAGGTACACCGTGTCTTCAAAACGTGAATCGATGCCGCCATTCAGCTCCATGAATGATGCAACACCGCCCTCGACCTCCCAGTGCTGCTCAAAGTCGTGGAATTGTTTTTGCGAGAATGCGCCAATCAAGCCACGAACACGTTTGCTTGGATCGGTGCTAATGCGGATCTCATGGTTGGTCTTGGAATACCGATCGTCGTTGGTGAACGCCGCGCCAGACATGACCCGAGTACCCACATCGGCCGCATCAAAATACGCCGGCACAAAGTAGTTCGGAATGGACCGCGCACCGGTATCCGAAAAATGTAAGTCGGAATAATAACCGGTCGTGTAAATTGCGTCGTACCAGTAGGAGTAATCCGAATAGTCTGTGGAACCGTCCACATCGCGGTCGAGATATGAGCCTGCATATACAACGTCAAAATTGCCGATCTGGCCTTCAATCGTCAGGCCGAACATGCTCCATTCATCATTAAAGAACTCGTCTTTGAAATGTGTGACGGCGTATTTGCCGCTTTGCAGCAGATCACTAGTATCGTCGCCCCATGCACCTTTCGACTCAGATTTTTGGTACATGAGTGTCGGCGTTACAGTCCAGTTGTCATTGAGATCTATCTTCAATGCGGCTCTGGCGCCGATAGTATCGAGCGTGTTGTAGTCTTTCTTGGCTTTGTCGGTATTGGTCAGGATTACGTCGTCAGCGCTGCAAGGAACGCCCGCTGCCGCACAGGTCGCCGGATCCTCTACGCCTGCGAAGTTTCGACTACCGAGTACGTTATCAATCCAGCCGGCGTCATCCCGCTGCCAGCCCACAATGCGAACCGCAGCCTTGTCGCCAAGCGGAACATTGACGTAGCCTTCGATCGTGCTTCCAGTGCCACCCTGGTCGACGCTATTGACACCCAAGCTAACATTTGAGGAGAACTCGCCCATCTCTGGCTTGTTAGTAATGACACGGAGCGTACCCGCTTGCGAGCTGGCACCATAAAGTGTGCCTTGTGGTCCCGCCAGCGCTTCTACACGAGCGACGTCATACATGTGCACATCAATGTTGCCCTGAATCGTCGTCATTGATAACTCGTCCAGATACATGCCAACACTGGGTTGCGAAGTGGTCGCCTGACCATCACCAGCGGTCGCGATGCCGCGCATGTACACCAGATTGAAACTCGAGCCCGCACCGAGCGTCGGCGTCATCGCCACAGACGGCAGCATTTGTGTGTAGTCTTTGAAATTCGTCAGGTTTAGCTCTTTGATGGCCTGAGTGCCGAGCGCCTGGATACTTATAGGCACATCCTGCAAATTCTCTGAGCGCTTTTGCGCAGTTACCACAACCTCTTCAATCGCGAGCTCTTGAGCCATAAGGCCTGAGCTAGCCAGAGCTAACGTAATACCCGCCGCAATAGGCGTCCGCGAAACGCGTTGTGGCGAATTGTCTAAATTGGAAACTTGCATTTGCCGTTCTCCATTTATTATCTAAATTACAACAAGACTAGAACCCTGATCACACCAAGACTACAACGGAAATCATCGCACCGTCCAGTCCTACGGCGACAGGAAGTTGTTTTTTCACGACAGTCGGAAAAGCGTGACGAAAACGCTTATATCGAGAGCTCATAACTCGGTAACTTGCGGGTACGCGTCGAGTACCGGACCTAGCGCTTTCTTCAACGGATCCAGCCATTCTTCGTAGTGTTTCCATTGCTCGACGCCACCGCTATATATGGGCTGACGGACCTGTTCCGAGCTGGCCGTTCGGACCGGTCGATCGCTCTCGAAAAATCGCAAGCAGGCTGGCTCAAACTCAAGCCCGCAATATTTGAGAAGGTTCCGCACCACTTTCTCAGTATCCGCGACAGTGTCTTCGTAGAAAACACGGTGAATCCGATTTGGCAAAACAGCGTCGAAATGCGCCATCAAGTCCACGTAATCGTAATAAAACCGTCCCATTTCGGTCAGGCCATAGCTAAATGCCTGGCCTTGCGCGTAATACTGTTTGAAATTGGAAAAACTGCAGCCTAATGGATGGCGTCGCGCGTCAATAATCTTGGCGTTTGGGAGCAGTAAGTGAATCATGCCGACATGCAGGAAATTGTTCGGCATCTTGTCGATGAACAGCGGACGGTCAGTCTTGCGATGAATTCGGGTAGTCTCAAGATATCGCTCACCGAGCTCACGCAACTCGTCAACACTCTTCGTTGCCAGAACCGACGCATAGACGGCGATGTCATCCGACTCCGCCTCGCCGCGCAACTCCTGGGCCATCGTGATCATGTCGGGCAACTCGGTCGTGCCTTCGACCTGGGAATGGCAGGACAGAATTTGCTCCAACAACGTCGAGCCGGATCGCGGCATACCGACAATAAATATCGGATCAATCGCGTCGCAGCCAACGCCCTGCCGTTCTACGAAGAATTCCCGGCTGAATTCTTTCTTTAATCGCTGTGCCCGACTCGTGTTGCGATCGGGATCGTAACTGCTCCCCAGGCGAAACAGCGCGTTGCCCTTCGCGTAATGCTTGAATGAATTCGAGTAGTCCTTGGCGTCCTCATACGCCTTACCGAGCGCAAACTGAAAATGCCATCGGTTTTCACCACTAAGGTCCTTGTCCTCCAACTGCGCATGCATATCCGTCAAATCTGTTTCGGTAAATCGATATGTTTTGAGATTGGCCAGACTCCAGAACGCCTCGCCGAAGCTTGGATTACGCGTAATGCTCTCGCGGTACGCATCGATGCTTTCTGCAACACTGCCTTCAGTCTTCAGCACATGGCCGTAGCTGAGCCAGACTTTCGCATTCTCGGGATATTCGCTGAGCAAACGGGCGTATAAGTCGATTGATCGTTGGTATTCACCAATCCTGCTCAGAATGACCGCACACAAGTTTCGATAACTTGGGTTCTCCGGTTCGGCCGCCAGCGCAGCTTCGATTTCGACGAGCGCATTGTTTGGATCATTGCGCCGATGGAGAATTACGGCCAGGTTGTAACGTGCCGCAACGAAACTTGGCGCGAGCTCGAGGCAGCGTAAGAGCAGATTCTCCGCCTCCTCATTGCGCCCACATCGGACTGCGACCTCGGCCAGCATCCGTATCGCTGGCACATCGGTAGGATTCTGCATCAGGTGCTTTTTGAGCAATCGCTCGGCTATCGCGACATCGTTCTTAACCATCGCTGCGGCGGCCTCTTGTAGCGCCGGGTCACGTGTCGAACACTTAACGTGACGGGCATAGGCAGCATCGCCACCTTCGTAGTCGCCCGTGGCCATCAAATGATCTGCCAGATAACGCCACGCTTCAGGATGCTCCGGCTGAAACTGCACCGCTTTCAACAATGATTTGATCGCTTCATCGCCACGGCCAACATCGCCGAGTGACGCGCCGTATTCGAAATACGCTGCCGCCCATTGATGCTGAGCATTAAGAAGCGGTTCGAGTAACTCAATGGCCGCGTTCGGATTTCCCGATCGACGTAAAGCCGATGCCAACAAGAACATGGCGGGCGGGTGATTCGGAACGGCCTCCAGTATCGCCTCCGCCTGTTCGGCGGCCAGAGTCGGATTGACCTCCAGCAATTGCGCGGCGTTCCTCGTGGCCTCTTCCAGAGAGCCCATCTGATCGGCTTGAGACTCTTCCATTAGTACGTCTCTTCAACGTCGCCAAGATTGACGTAAATTGTCTTCACCTGTGTGTAATGCTCAATCGCCTGCAATCCATTCTCTCGCCCCACACCGGATTGTTTGTACCCACCGAACGGAACTTCAGGCGGCGTGACGTTGTAGTCATTGATCCAAACGATACCAGCCTGAATCTGGTTGGCTACTCGATGCCCGCGTTGAAAATCTCGCGTGAATACCGCACCAGCCAACCCGAATCGCGTTGCATTCGCACGTTCGAGTGCTTCTTTTTCGGTGTCGAATTTCAATACCGACATTAATGGGCCGAAAACCTCTTCGCGCACAAACTGCATATCGTCACCACAGTTCGAAAATACCGCTGGCGATACATACAGACCATCGCCGAGACTGCCCTCAGTAATGACATCGCCGCCGCAAACATGCCGTGCCGCACTGCCCTTCGCGCCGCTCATATAGCTGCACACTTTTTCGAAATGCTCGCGCGACACCAACGGTCCCATTTGCGTATCCGGATCGAATGGATCGCCAACGCGAATTGTGCGCGTCCGCTCTTCCAAACGGTCGACAAACTTGTCGTGGATCGCACTTTGCACAAATACCCGCGTACCGTTTGAACACACCTGGCCGGTTGAATAGAAATTTGCGACCAACGCGGCGTTAATCGCGTTATCGATATTCGCGTCGTCAAAAATAATGATCGGCGATTTACCGCCGAGTTCAAGCGTTACTTTCTTGAGGTCATTGGCCGCGTGTGCCATGACAATCTTGCCGGTTTCCACAGAGCCCGTCAGAGTCACCTTGGCCACGTCGTCATGGCTGATTAGTGCGGCGCCCGTATCGCGCGCGCCTTGCACCACATTGAAAACGCCCGGTGGCAGTCCGGCTTCGGTATAGATTTCCGCCAACTTCAAAGCAGTGAGTGGTGTTTGTTCAGCGGGCTTGAACACCATCGTATTGCCACAGGCCAGCGCAGGCCCCGACTTCCACATCGCAATCTGTATCGGGTAATTCCATGCGCCGATGCCCGCACACACACCCAATGGCTCGCGCCGCACCATCGCGAACGCCTCGGGCGGCAGATCGATATGCTCACCGTGGATCGATTGGGCAACTCCCGCAAAGTACTCGATGACGTCTGCGCCAGTCGCAATGTCGACGACGCTTGTTTCGCTAATCGGCTTGCCCGTGTCCAGTGTCTCAAGGGCAGCAAGCTCATCGTTGCGGTCGCGCAGCATACTCGCGGCTCGCCTGAGTATGTCGCCGCGCTCAGCAGCTGGCATCTGTGACCAACTCTTGAATGCTGTCGACGCTGCTGCAACTGCCGCATTGACTTCAGCTTCGCCCGCCACTTCCACTTCGCAGATGACATGATCATCGCCGGGATAGCGCGTTTCAAACACGTCACCGCTTTGACTGGCGAGATACTCGCCGGCGATGTAGCTTTGTTGCTTCGGCAGCGTTGTATTGGCGCTGCATTTTTTTTGAGGAGACGGCATCAGACAGGCGACTCCAGCAGTTGTCGACGGCGTTGAAAGACGAAGAAGAACACGGCTGCGTAAATGCAGACCACGACCAAACCGATCCATTCAATCTTCAGTGGTGTGAACTTGTAAAGAATGACGAGTGCGGCCAATGCTGACCAGTTCCCGACCACATATTTCAATTTTCCGAGTCGGTCCGGAGTCACTTTCAGATTCTGCGTATACAGCCGGATCAGGGAGTCGAGCGAGTTAATGACAAAAATTACGCCGACTATCACCATCGCTAGTCGCCAGAACGACTCCACCTCCACACCGTTGCTGAAATAGTAGTAAAGAACAGAAAACCAGATCGCGATCGGAATTGACGGTACAACAATCAGTGCCAAAGCCAGTTGCCATGCTTTCAAATTACCGACAAATCGCGCGACGAACTGGCCGATCATTATGCTCCAGGCAAACCACCAATAAAGATAAAACTGATGGTACTCATTGATGGGCGCTACGAAACGCGGCAAATTCGTAAAATACTCACCGACATTCGCAATCGATTCGGCAAAGCCAGTCACCCCCATCCCTGATACGAGCCAGACGCCAAAGATCAAGGCGAAAAACAGCCAGGTTGAAGCAACGCTGAGTATCCTGACGTATTTGATATCAGTACTGGACAGCGTCGCAAACAGAATCACCGCTGCAACCAGACCGTACCGAAACGGCTCGCTGATGCCGCGGATGTAATCTGGCAAATAGCTCAGGAACAGGAATGCTGTGAACGCGCAGGTACCGATAATGACGATGTTATTCGTCAACTTGATGAGCGGAATCTCGAACAATTTCAGTTTCGGCTCAACGATGCAGAAATAAAACGTCGTCACAAAGTAGAAAACCCAGACAAGAAAGGCCCAGAATCCAAATTCAATGGCTAGTGGGTTAGCGAAAGAATAATCGGATCCAGCTGCGAACGCCTCGAAGTCGACGAGCGGAAACATAATCAGTCCGACATCGAGCCCTGAAGTGAACAGGATCGCAATGAATGTAAAGAATGATACGGCCATTGGCCCGGTACATACGACGTTACCCCAACGAATGATCAATACCGCCGCCGTCAGCATTGTCACCGCCATCGCTATTGTCAGTATTATTGCCACAACATCCCCTTGTTAACGATCAGCGCTTACCCACACCGGATTTGTGTAAGCAAACCTGCCGTTCATGTCCTCGACGACCAGGCTATACCAACTGCTCGACTCCGGGCTTACAGCAAATTCAATTGGCACCTCGGTATCGACCCCGTCAAACGTGATTTCATTGATTTCTGCACCACCTTCAATCAGTTTTGCCGATCGCAATCCCGATACTGCCTGAATTGTGTAACTCAACACGAGTGGCTCGTCGGCCGAATGGTCTATGTCACTGCCAAACATGATCTCGGGATAAACCAGCGGACCCTGACTGGCGAATGCGTGCCCTGCCCGGAGTCCTGACACAAAGTTTTCAATATTTAGGTCACCCGTGACGTATACGTAAGTTCGCGACGACCCCGAATCCTCTAGCCAGACATCGTGTACGTCCGAACCACCGGCCAGGTACACGCGTTGACCGTCATTCCACATCTCCCACACTCGGGTCAGCGTCTTGTCATTGCCACCTGCACCGGGCGCGACAATCTCGACCAGCTCGAAATTCGGATCGAATCCTCCAGGAACGGCGTTCTTCTCAAGCGCTTCAAAATAGCCGTAATTTGAGTACGGGTGGTTCGCCTCAATCAATTCAGCTCCCATGTTCCGCGCTGCCGCAAATATCTCCTGCACGGTGGCCTGACCTGTATCGATTTCTACAGTCTTGCCGGCGTCCAAAGGAAATGCGTTGAAATGCGCCCATGACGGAGACAACTCAGTTCCCGGAATAAACTGCATGCCACGCTCGTCGGCCATTACCCGCATCTCTGCATTGTTTACGACAGAATCGTGATCGCTGAGAAACGAAATATCGACGCCTGATGAAAGTTCGGAGCGAAATACGTACTCCGCCTCCGTAAATCCATCCAGTACGTCGGAATGGTGGTGCAGGTCCGCGCTGTACCAGCCTCGATTTTGTGGCGACGCCGTAACTGCGATGACCGAATTCACTGCATGCAATTCACCGGGCTCCACAACTAATTCGACTTGTTGTGGCTTCGTTACAAACCCACCGCCCGCGGAAATTTCAAAGACATAGCCCCCTGGCGCGATCCCTTCGGTAATTTCGCCGATGTCGTCCAATTCTGTGAAGAACCGATTTTTGCCGAAATAGCCGATCAACGGCTTGTTGCCACTGAGGATGCTTATGCTCGCATCCAATCCCTCGCCCGAATCCTCTTGTGTAACCTTGATCTGAATTTTCCCGGGCGGTCTGACATCGTCGAAATCGATTCTTGTTTCAC
>JBPCYB010000095.1:0-31716 GCA_051007995.1 Woeseiaceae bacterium
AGCGTGTGGGTTTCGCGCCTGCTCCATAACGCGAAAAAAGCGAGTAAGCCCAGATAGACAACAGCAACAGCAATAATAGGATCCATTTTCTTACTCCGTTGTCGTGCCGATCGGTCCGCCGGGCGGCACCGTGATCGGAGCTGCTGCTTCGACGCTTGCGGGATCGCGTTTCATGTTTTCGATTCGATAGCGCGCCAAATTGTGATGCGCACTCTCGCCGAGACTGGATTCAGCGGCAGCAGATTCAATTCGCGCAACGGCTGCAATCGCCGTTCCACGAACCTGTGAATCGATTGACTCGTTGACACTGAGTTGCATCAGCTTAGTCAACAATATATCTCCGGTCAGTTGTTGTATCTCCGCGTCTTCTGCGTCATCGAACCACGCCAGCGCCAGTAAACGATCGATGATTTCTTCGAAACCCGGGTCGCCATCGCGTGCCAGACGGGCTGCTCGCGTGGGCTCCAGCAATACATCGAGCGTCAAAGAAATTGCACTTGCCGCCGGCGCGAGTTCGTCAAAAACGACGCCCGTATTGCCGGTAAACGTCTCGCGTGTTTTGGGAAAACCGGGTGGGCGCGGCGGAATGCTGTTCGCGAGCCCTTCCGGCAAACGCAGCACGGCTGGATCCAATGTTGCGAGCAATGCATCAATGGCTTCGCGCTGTCGCGTCGCTGGTACGGCCGCGATATTGCTCTGTCCGTCACCGCGCATCGCATAATCAAAATAGCTACCGCCGATTAGCTTGCCCACTGCCTGAATCTGAAAACGGTGCAATAAATAAACCGGTACGAGTACCTCTTCCAAAGTAGCAAGCGGACGACCCAGGCGAATGTTCTCTTCGGACATACCCGCCAGGGCGTGCTCGCGCAGTCTCAACAAATGCGCCAGTTCATCCAGCGCATCCGCGCCGTTGTCCCACAGGTTTCCGTCCGGATGGGCCGATGAAATCGCGCGTGAATCCGAATCCGCGACATACTTATAGCCAAGCTTGATGGTTTCATCGACGATGTCACGACGCGCCGCCGCTCGGTCCACACCGTCAGCGAAATCCTGGTACGCAAACAAGACTGTACGTTTGTCCCAGGAACCGATCTTGTCGTCGTATGCCTTGGAGAAATCCAGTTCACCATCATCGCCAAAGGTAACGAGCGGAAATGGATAGTCCATGACCGAGGCCCGGTCCTGCGTGCTTGCCGCAAAATTGTGTTCAAAACCGATCGTGTGTCCGACTTCGTGTGCAGACAATTGCCGAATTCGCGCGAGCGCCACTTCGATCATGGTGTCGGGGACAGATTCGTCGGCATACGGTGCCAGCAAGCCTTCAACGATCAGGTAATCCTGGCGTACCCGCAACGACCCAAGCGACACATGGCCCTTAATGATCTCGCCCGTGCGTGGATCGAGCACAGAGTCTCCGTAGGACCAGCCTCGCGTTGACCGATGTACCCATTGAATGACGTTGTAACGCACATCCATTGGGTCTGCGCCCGCAGGCAGCATCTCGACTTGAAATGCATCCTTATAACCGGCGTCTTCAAAGGCCGCATTCCACCAACGAGCGCCGTCAAGCAACGCTGAACGAACAGGCTCGGGCGCACCGGGATCGAGATAGTAAATTATCGGCTCGACGGCTTCGCTGACCTCGGCATCCGGGTTGATCTTCTCAAGCCGATGTCGGCGACCATAATTTATGAATAGCGGCTCGCCTATGGTCGTCGCATAGTCAGCAAAGCCCTGGGTATCGTACGTAAGTCCGATGACTCCGGCGTTAGCGTCGTAGGCCAAAGGTTCGTAGTCATCATCGGGCAAGCGAATAAATGAATGGTGCATGTGCACACTGACTGCCCCGCTGTCGGGTACAACGGTTGGCAGATGCGGCCCGGTCGCCTGACCGACCAATGTGACAATGGCTTCTATTTCCGTATTGTCAGGAAACGCTTTCGTTCTTGGCAAATAGATTGCAGAACGCGATGCGTCGACTGCATATTGACCTTCTTCGGATGCAGCAAGTCGCGCGCCGACTTGGTGCGCATCGCGCAAGAAGAAATCCGTTGCATCGATGACGGTAGCATCGCCATCCTCACCAACAACCTCGAAGCCCCAGATTACCGATCTTGCAAATGACTCAGTAACAGCCTGTCTTTCATCGGCATCATCACTGTGAGCGCGATAACTAAGATTATGCTCGATGAGTAATACTTTGGGTCCGCTACGCTCGAATGAAACAACTTTGCCAGTACCAAGCTGACCACGATCAAGACCAAGGTCATTCGAACCGACACCACGCGGCAATGAGGACTGGTAAAGAATCGCGGTATCGAACTCTTCTACGCGTATCAGCAGTCGTCCACCGGCTTCGTCCCAGTAGAGATTGACAAACCCTTCGTAGGAATCGTAGCCGCTGAATTCTGCTACTGCGTTTTCGCCGTCAGAATTCGTACCACAGGCCGACAGAACAAAAACCGAGGCCATGATCAGCCATCGCTTATGCATAACTCCCCCTAGTTGATTCAAGCCGGTTGATCGCGCGTTATTCGTCCCGCAATAGTGCCCGCAATCAGCAGAAATACGCCGATACCGAAAAGGTATTCAGGGAAGATACGAAAAATGCCGCAAATGAAGATCAATGCAATGTTGATGATCTGAAACGCATTGATGATCATGCTTTTGCGCATCGTGGCTTTTGGAAAACGAATTCTCGACACCATCAGGATGCCGAGAATGAACATCAGGATGGGCAGATACAGGTGCAGCGGCAACACCGTCGAAATATCCTCGTACCGGATCATCACGATCACCATCGACGATATCAATCCACCGCCCGCGGCTGTGATAGGAATGCCGCTAAACCAGCCGCCGTGTGGAACTTCCGACGTCAGATTAAAGCGCGCGAGACGCATTGCGCCAGCAAGCACGAATACGCCACAGGCAGTCAGCAACACCCAGAACTGTCCTGACTCCAGCTCGACGCCGCCATATTGCAAACCAAGATTGAAGACCAGCATCGCGGGTGCGACGCCGAACGATACCAGGTCGGCCATCGAATCAAATTCGGCACCAAAGCTCGAAGTCGCATTGAGTACCCTCGCAGCGACGCCATCCATCGTATCGAGCAATCCACACCAGACAATCATCCAGGCAGCAAATTCGAGGTCGCCGACTTGGGTCGTAGCAATCGACGCCAGGCCCAATAGCAGGCTCAGGGCCGTAAAACTGTTCGGAATGGAGTAGCGCAGAGCACCCAAGAGCGATCCCCTATGGTCTTTTTATTATCCTGCGGACGATTGTACCGCCATACCGGGCTCAGCGACCGCGTAATCGACCTATTTCGACCCCAATCGGCCCTCGCGGCAGTACGATTTGCATCGGTGCGCCGTCACGTACGACATCCACCACGACATTGCCCTCACCGCCCGACATCGTCCGCTGTATGAGTTCCGAGGAACTGAATATGCGTTGCCCGTCGTAACCGACAATTTCATCGCCGGACTGCAGACCCGCGCGCGCGCCCGGCGAGGACGCCATGACGTTGGAAACACCAACCGAGGTGGGCCTGCCATTCGCTTCAAGATACATTTCATATTCGGTGTCGCCGATCTCGGCACGCAGCATTGCCTCTGGGTTCAGTCTGGGGTCGAAAGGGTCCTGTGGTTCATCCGAATTTCGTGCCTCAAATCGCGCTTGCAAGGATTCGTAACGCATCTCCGATTCTCGTTGCAGAATCCAGTCCGCCCTATCCGGTGCCAGCCCTGCCTCGACCATGGCGTCACGCCGACCGGTCGTTGAACGTTCACCACGAAATTGCCGGAAGCGGGCGACGGACTCTGAATCCGCGCGACCCTGGGCTTCACGATTGTCATTGCTCTGTGCACGATTCGCCTCGAGACGTTCAATCTCGCCAAACAAAACCAGCAGCTCGTCTTCGAGCAGTTGGCGGGCCTGGCGTTCCTCGCTGACGGCGGCCTCCAGCGCACGAATGCGTTCCTCGGTGGCTGCAGAATCATCGAAATGGCTAACCGGGACGGGCGTGTCGTCGATCTCCGCTTCTGGTTCGGACGTATTCAGCACAATAGCCGCGGCAGCGACGCTCGCGGCCAGGCTGACGGCAATAGCGGTTGTGCTCTTGGTCATGGCTGCCTCCGTATCTGTTCGACCATTGTCGGCTGTATTCGTGCCGCCGAATGTGCTGTGATGCCACGATCAAAGCGAAGTGGAGCCCGACGTGGCCAACTACAGAATCCTGACCTGCATTTTAGCGCTATTGCTCGGCGCATGCGGACAACAAGCGGCCGATTCAGGCACGGACGACACGGCGAATTTAGTTAAACGGATCGCGAATGAATTCGTTGACGGTTATTACGCGCAATATCCCGAGGAAGTCTATGAAGTCGGCTATCCGGGCTCGCCAATGGATCGCTTTGGCGACAACAGCGAAGCAGCACTGATTGAGTGGAACGCAAAAGTCGACCAGTGGCTCGCAGCTCTGGACGACATCGACATTGGACAAGTTGCGGACAGCAATACGGCTCTGACGTATGTGTTCGCTCGGGAGAAAATGCAGGCGATAGTCGACAGGCGAGTTTGCCGCACTGAACTATGGAACATCAGTCCGACCTGGACCGGCTGGCAATACATGTTTGCGTCGACGATGGCCGTGCAACCCATAGCTACGACCGAGGACCGGCAAGCCGCACTGGCCCGCCTCTCTGATATTGCTCGATATCTCAAAACAGAGGTCAGCAACCTCCGTCGCGGTCAGGACCTCGGCTATACGGCCGGGCAGAACAACGTCGTTGCCGTGGCCGAGAAAGTGACTTCGCTGATCGATACGCCCAGCGAGGATTCACCGTTCTTCGGTCCCGCTGCTGGTTCAGAGGACGAAGCGTTCGTCGCGGCGTACACGGAAATTCTCGAATCCGATGTTCGCGACGCGATGATCCTGTACCGCGATTTTCTCACCAACGACTACCAGGGGCACGAGGGACCTGGTGTTGGCGCGAACCCCGATGGCGATGCCTGCTATACCGCATCGGTTCGTAACTGGGCATCGATTTCGATGGATGCCGAAGATATTCATCGTACCGGGTTGTCGCAAATGGCGCGCATACAAAGTGAGATGCTCGCCATCGCGCAAAACTCTTTTGCGACTGACGATGTAAAAGCACTATTGACCGAATTGCGTACGAACCCCAAATACACATTTAAGAGCGAAGAACATCAACTCGAGTACATCGCAGCTGCAGTTGAGCGCGGCAAGAACGCGGTGGGCGATTGGTTCGGCAATGTGCCTGATTCCAAGATGATCATTGTTGCCTCGCCACCGTACGACAAGGATTCGGGTGGCGGATTTTATTCAGCAGGCTCAGCTGACGGAACTCGACCCGGTATCTATCAGGTCGGCACCTACAATCCGACCGGCATCAGTATGGCGGGCCAGGAATCAACAGCATTCCATGAGAGCTATCCAGGTCACCATTTGCAAAGTGCAGTGGCGCTCGCAAACCAGTCCGCGCATCCAATTTTTCGTTTCATGTATGTATCCGGCTCCGCCGAAGGATGGGCTCTGTATACCGAGAAACTCGCTGACGAAATGGGTTTGTATTCGGACGACCTGGCACGACTGGGCATGTTGTCCAATGAAGCCTACCGCGCTGCCCGATTGGTCGTTGACCCAGGCATGCATGTCATGGGCTGGTCACGCGAAGATGCGATTCAGTACATGCTTGATCACACAGCCGAGAGCCTGATCGGCGCCAGCAGCGAGATAGACCGATACTCAGCCGTACCCGGCCAGGCGACGTCCTATCTGATCGGCAGCCTGGAAATTCAACGTTTGCGCAAGCATGCCGAAGACGCCCTTGGCGATGACTTTGACATCCGCATATTTCACGATCGAATCCTCGAGCACGGCGGCATCACGCTGCCGATGCTGGGTGCGAATATCGAGTCGTGGATAAACCATGTGCGGGAACAAAACGTCAAATAACAGTCTAAAACTCAAATTCTTTTGGGGAATCCCACCATGCGTATGACCAATCTAATGGTCACGGCGTCACTAGCCGTGATTCTTGCAAGCACGACCCAGGCTGCAGAGCAGCCAACCGTAGATCCTAAAGATACCTGGGATCTGAGCGACATCTACCCGAGCATCGCTGCCTGGAACCAGGCACGTGATGAAGTGATGGCGGCTTTCGACGAGATCGAGCAGCGTCGCGGAACGCTTGGCAAGAGCGCCGACGATCTACATTCGACGCTGCAACTCATCTCTGACACCCGAAGAAAAGCGGGTGGCGTGCTCGTCTATTCCGCCATGAATAATGACGAAGATCAGCGCATCACTGAGACGCAAGAGCGGCGCCAACTAGGTTCAATCCTCTACTCGCGCCTGGGCGAATCAACGGCCTGGGTACAACCGGAGCTCATCGAGGTCGGCCGGGAGGTGATTGATTCGTATATCAATGACGATGAACGCCTCGCTGTATACGCACTGCAACTGGATAATGCGTTGCGCAATGCACCGCACACGCTGGGCGCTGAAACAGAACAAACACTGTCGTATTTCTCGCAGTCGTTTGGCTCACCTACGACGACTTATCAAATGTTGGCGAATTCGGATATTCCCTGGCCGACAGTAACGCTGTCGACAGGCGAAGAAGTACGTGTTGATTCGCAAGGTTACGGTCGTGCTCGCGCCAGCGAGAATCGCGACGACCGCAAGATGGTGTTCGACGCCTTCTGGAATACCTGGCGTGAATACCGTAGTTCGACGGGTCTGGTATTGGGCCAACATATCCAAACCCAAACGGCACTTGCCAAAGCACGCAACTATGACAGTGTGCTGGAACGTGAACTGCATCAGGACAATTTGCCGCCAGCGGTATTTCATACGCTCGTCGAAGAGGTCAATAAGGCACTGCCGACCTTGCACCGCTACTTTAGGTTGCGTGCACGAATTCTCGGCCTGGAGCAGATGCACTACTACGATATTTACCCGCCGCTCGTTTCTTTGGACAAGGAGTTCGACTACGAGACCAGCAAGGCAATCACGCTGGATGCCATGGCGATACTTGGCGAGGATTGGGTCGACATGCAGAAATCGGGCATGGAGCAACGCTGGACGCACGTGTATCCGCAGCAGGGCAAGCGTTCAGGAGCCTATCAGTGGGGCACTTATGATTCGCACCCCTACCTGCTGCTGAACCACTCGGATGACTACAGCGGTTTGTCAACGCTGGCACACGAATGGGGCCATGCCATGCACACGCTGTACGCAAAACAGGCGCAGCCCTACCAGACGTCTGGTTATGCGACCTTCATCGCCGAGATTCCCTCAACGTCACTCGAGCTAATCCTGCAGGACTACATGTCGAACAACGCCGAGACGATCGATGAACAGATGTTCTATCTCGGCGAAGGTCTCGAAAGCATGCGCGGCACGTTTTTTCGGCAAACGATGTTCGCTGAATTCGAACTTGCTCTGTACGAAGCGGTTGAGCGTGGCGAAGCACTTTCAGGTGAGGGCATTTCAAAGATCTACGGCGAGATTCTCAAGCGCTATCACGGTCATGACGAGGGCGTGGTCCTGATCGATGACCTGTACACGAATGAGTGGCTGTTCATTCCGCACTTCTACCGCAATATGTACGTATTCCAGTATGCGACTTCAAAAACGGCCGGAACTGCCTTGTACGACAAGATAGTCAACGAGGGCGAAGCCGGCGTGGAAAACTACAAGAATCTGCTGAAGGCCGGCGGCTCGAACTATCCGTATTTGTTACTCGTCGAAGCCGGCGTTGATCTCGCCAAGCCAGAACCCTACGAAGCAATCGTCAGAAAGATGAATGCTGTTATGGACGAAATGGAACGCCTGCTGGACCTCAAACAATCATTGAGTCAGGCAGCTACTCGGCAAGCCGCGCCGCAGTAACGGCCACCGGGCAATTCGAACCGGCATAGGGTCCAAGCCCTGTGTCGGTTTTTGCTATCTGGCCGGGTTCAATTCTGCCGCCAACGTTGCGGCTTACTCGCTTGGCACTGCCCGCACTGTCCGTATAGGTCACTTCAACTTTAACGCCGGTTATAGCCACAGGCGCATCGTTGCGCACTGAAACTACAAGGTTGCCATTCGAACCTGCATCACAACGGCGCGGCACATACTCCGCCGGCTTTTCGGACAGCTCCAGGCGCGCGAGTTGCCCCCGAGCAGCTTTGCCGTAATCGCCACCACTCTTGGCGATTACTCTGAAGTGCTCGATCGCAGCTTCCGTTTGACCGCGCCCCTGCTTGATCAGTCCCAGATTGTAGTGCGCCGGCGCGGTCGGTAGTAATTCGAGACTGCGTTCCAGATCTGACACCGCTGCATCTTCTTGCTTCAGTTCTTTCTTGGCGAGCCCGCGTTGCAGAGGATAGTAGAAGAAATCGTCCACTCGACTGATCGCACGATTGTAGTTGGTGACCGCCATGTCGTATTGCTTGTTCATCAGTCGAACGTCACCGCGCAACGCATGAAAATTCGCCTCGGCAGGGAAAATGTTCAGCGCTTTGTTGGCCAGCGCCAGTGCTTCGTCGTTTTTCTTTTCACCAAGGGCTTTGCGGCCTTCATCGTAAGCATCGTAGGCGGGCTTGGCTTCCAGCGTCTTTTGCATGGCCGCACGATAACTGTCCACACCCAGGACCCCGCCTGCGGGCCACTTCTTCGCCGTCTTTCTATTTTCCTGAACGCGTTCGGCCGACGGCGGATGACTAGCGAACAGGCCTGACAACCAATCCTGATTGCGACCTTCACTCAAACGCACGAACGTCTCTTGCAAAGCAACCGCGCCCTGCGGGTCATAACCGGCATTTTTCATGTACTTCATGCCGTACTTATCAGACTCCAACTCAGCGCTCCGCCCGTACTTCGTCGAGATAAGCTGCGCCGCAATGCTGGCGCCGCCAACTGCATAATTGCCGTAGCTCTTGTCATTGGTGGCCACACTCGTAGCCAGCACAAGACCTTGCATTAGCTGCCCTCGCGATATCTGCTGCGCCGTATGGCGCGCGGCCGCATGAACAATTTCGTGTCCCAGCACGGCAGCGAGCTCCGCTTCCGAATTAATTTCCGTCAACAAGCCACGATTGATCGCAATTTTGCCTCCCGGCAAGGCCCAGGCATTCGGCACAGAGCTGTTCAGCACCGTGAACTCGTACGGCAACTTCACGTCGCTGACCGCAGCGAGCTTGTTACCTACCGATTGCACATACTCGGTCAACACCGGGTCCACTTCGTAAGCGCCACCTTGCGATTGCAACATTGGCGCGTAATTTTGCGTACCAATGCTGATTTCCTGTTCGGTCGAAACCATCATAAAGTCCCGGTCACCGGTTACAGGGTTCACGGCACAACCACCGAGGAACGAAATTGCAGTAAGAACGAGTAATTTTTTCATGGTCTGATTATAACTAGAAGTACCAGGCGAGTTGGGCAAAGACGCCCCAGTCAATTGAAAGATATTGACCAGGTACGCCAGTTTCCGAGCCACCGTATTCGGTGCCATTGGCGCCGATCGGCAAATTCAAGCTCCCCAGAAAAGCCATATTGTCGGACACGCTATAGCCGGTCGTCAGCTGCAACAATGCACTCCGGTCCGATGCATTGATTAGTAATGTTGGTGTTGTCGTCCATAGCGGCGACAGCTCGATCGTCAGGCTTCCGGCGACATAGTCGACACCGTCGTCGTAGAAGTACTCCACAGCGCCGCTCACATTCTTCTCGTTCCAAAGCCATGAATGACTGAGATTGGCAACGAGCTGAACGACCGAGCCATCCAACGAGTCTGTGACGACAAGATCACCGCGTAATACTGCGCCACCGATACTGCGCACTCCACCCACGCCGAGCACGGTTGCGTCGTAGTTTTCTGCTAACAAAACGTCGTATTCGTTTTCGCCGACAAAACCATGATACTTGAGGGTCGTCGTCGCCTGATCGGACCGTACATCCATACTGACCGGATCACGGCGGAATACAACGGCGCCTTGAATGTCATCGCCGTTATCGCGCAGGTATTGCAGATACAACATGTCATCACCGGACTTGAATTCTGTATCAATCGCCGCCGGGTCAAAGGGGTTGACGAGATCCATCGGCGTGAAGAATAAGCCATTTCCCCACGTCAAAGCCTGTCGACCAAATCGCAACACGGTTTTTTCGTTCGAGTAGCCTACCCACAGTCGATCAAGCCGATGCGCAACGATCGTCTTGCTTTTTTCGTGGATCGTGTCGCTAAAGTTGAATAGCCGGAGATCGTCGTTCGCCCATTCAACGTTGTCGCCATTGAGTGCGAATAGTTGATACGCACTATCGAACGTCCAACCACCATTGCTCGCCGAAAAATTCAGTCGCAAGTCGGATTCGATGTTGAGCGACTCACTACCTGAGGTTGCAAACAGGATGCTGTCCTGCGGAATGGAAAAACCGATCAACCTGAATTTTGCGTGACCTTTGAAATCGTAAATTGGCTCTTCGGCTGCTGCCAATCCAGCAGCCAACAAAAGCATTAGTACAAAGCTAGGCCGCATTCTGATCGATGTCATCAACGATACGACCATCGAGCATCCGTATCAGTCGCTTCGCATAGCTCATGACACGCTTGTCATGCGTTGCAATCACAAACGTCGTCCGGTGCCGGTCGTTGAGCTCACGAAACAACTCCATGAGTTCATCGGATGTTTTCGAATCGAGATTTGCGGTCGGTTCGTCGGCCAAAACCAGAGCGGGCCGCGAGACGATTGCACGTGCGACCGCTACGCGTTGCTGTTGTCCGCCAGACATGTCCGATGGTCGCCTGTCTTCCAGGCCTGCCAAGCCAACCTCTTCGAGAATTTCAAAGGTTTTGGCCTTGCGCTCGTCCGCCGGCACACCTTGAACCTCCATGACGAACTCAACGTTTTCTCGCGCCGACAACACCGGAATCAGATTGTAAGCCTGAAACACAAAACCGATCTGGCGCAAACGCAACTCAGCAAGCTGTCCTTTGCTCATGTCATCGATACGCTCACCGGCAATGTACACTTCGCCACTGTCCGGCTTGTCGAGACCGCCTATTGCATTTAGCAAGGTTGTCTTGCCGCCACCCGACGGCGCGGACAGACATACGAATCCACCCTCTGCGATATCAATTGTTACGTGGTCGAGCGCCTTGATGTCCTGCTCGCCCTGACGATAGGTTTTGCACAAATCGATGCATCGAACTGCTGTCATGATCAGACCTTTGTTATAGCTTCAATGGGCTCATAGCGAGACGCGCGCCAGGCTGGCGACAGGCTCGCGAAAAATCCCAAAACAAGTACCGTGACGTTCGCCAGTACAACGTCGTTCAACGTTAGTTGTGGAACCAGGACGCTCGACATTCCCCACATATCCAGGCCATCACCGACGATGGACAAGTCGATGCCATCCTTGATGGGCTGTATAGCTGCCCAAGCCAGGAAGGTCCCTACGCCAAGTCCAATCGCCAGCAACATTAACGACTCAACGATGATCTGACCGAGAATATTGGATGGTCGCATTCCAAGCGCGAGCATCAGTCCTATCTCCCGCACACGCTCGAATACCGCCATGACCAGTGTGTTCACCAATCCAAACGACAACGCCAAGAAAATCACAACAATCCAGATGAACATGAATCCGTCCATGACTTTCAACATCGAACCCAGGTAGGCATCAAGGTCATACCATCGTTGCACTATTACATTACCGTCAACCAGACTCACCGTTTTCTCAAACGCATCTTCAACGTTTCGATAGTCGTCACCGACAACGAACAATTCGGAGACCTGATCTCCGATTCGCAGCATGTCCTGCACAGTCTTCTTGCCAGCGAATATGAATTGATCCTCGAACGCCGACACGCTGGCGCTAAACACGCCAACGACACGGAAACCACGATCTGCAATGTCGTTGTCCGGGTCCTGACTCATCAGGACAACGCGCTTGCCGACTTCCGTATTTAGAGTCCGCGCGAGCTTGCGGCCAATAACGATGCCGGTGTCGTCAACCGACTCGAGAAAACGTCCGTCGACCTCCTCGTAATCGACGAACGTCAGTCCGCGCTCATGTTCGGCATCGATGCCCAACAAAGTGACACCACGAGAGTCGTACTCGCTGGTCACAATAGCTGGAACTCGAACTCGCGCCGCCCAGCCCGCCAAACCTGCAGCAGAGAAACGCGTCGTTAGCTCCGAGTCCGTAATCGGCAGCAGATTAGCAACACTTGGATCGTCCCGAAACTCCGGGTGGTGTACCTGTACATGACCAGGCAACGCGTTGATTCCGTCTTCCAATACATCGGTAACCATGCCGCGAGTCAGGGCGGTCATGAATATCATCGCCCAGGTACCGATCACGATAGCACCCAACATGATCGCGGTACGCCTGTGATTGCGCCACAAATTGCGCCACGCCAGACGAAACAGAATTGCCAGCTGCAGGTTCATAAAGATCTCAACGCCTCAACGGGCTGCAGGCGGTGCATACGTTGCGCCGGGTACACGGCCGCCAGCATCGTGAACAGGTAGACGATCGCCGGACCGACAATTAAAGTCAGCATTGAGACTCGAGGAAATACGCGTCCCGGCAAATTGAATTTGGCGGCCATTTCTTCCATACCCGGCACCGAAAACCCGTTAACCGTGAACCAGCTCGTTACCAGCGCACCAAGCAAAGCGCCGAGCACGAGGCCGAGCGCGCCCATGATTGCCGTTTCCAATAGCACCAGACGACCGAGTCGCCATGGCGTCAATCCCAATGCCATAGCGATGCCGAACTCGTGCGTACGCTCGAGCACCGACATCAATTGCGTATTGAGAACACTGAATGCGACCAGAATGACGAGAATTCCATACATAAAAAATGCACTACTCATATCCGCCTTGATCGCTTGCTTGAGTCCGGGCTGCAATGCATCCCAGTCATGTACGACGAGCGCCTGGTCATGTGGCAACAGTTGCTCGACCTGAGTCTTGCTAGCCGCCACCTGATCAATGTCAGTTGTATTTACTACCACCTGATGCCCGGCGCCCTGCATAAAAAACGTATCTTCAAAAAGGCCTAACGGAATTTCTGCGAAACTGCGATCAAAGTCGTTCACGCCAGAATCGAAAATGCCAACCACGATAACAATGGCGGCGGCAAATGAACCATCACGTGCACTACCGAGCAAAGTCAGCTCATCACCAACGCCAATCCGCAGGTTTCTTGCAAGCGCCGCACCAATAACGATTTCTTCAGCTGCGTACGCACCGAGGTAGCGGCCGTCACGAACCAGACCGGGCACAGTGGATACGAGCGGCTCGAATTCAGGTTCGACACCAATGATTGCAATGCCGTAGCTTCGGTCATCGCTGGATGCGAGCGCGAATGCGGTGCCACGAGCAGCGACACGGTCGTTGTTCAGCTCAGCGCGGATCGTGGCGGCTAGCGGTCGTATGTCTTCAACGACCTGGCGCATTTTCTGATCGTCTTTGTAGCCTGGTGCCTGGACCTGCAGGTGCCCGGTGAAAGTTTGCAGAGTATTGTCGATCATCACGCCGTACATACCGAACTGCAGTGAGATCATGAACACCAGCAAGATGTTGGAGAACACCATCGCGCCCGTCGTCAACCAGGTGCGTCGCGGCTGTCGCCACAAGTTGCGCCATGCCAGACGTAAGACGAGATTCATGACTCAGTCTCTGGGGTTGCGCAGATTTGATAGCGTGAACAGACTGTCATTCAGATCCACGTCATATTCGATCGCATCAACTTGAATCTGAGTCCACTCGTCAGGCGTTTCGATTTTCGCCATGCGCTGCCGGATCGCGATGGTACGGCCGCCCTTCTCGCCGATTTCCAATGTTGTCAGTTGCTTGACCAGTTCGCCGTCCTGATCGAAAAACTGGTGCGTGACGACGACGTAATCCGAGCGAATTCGCAAGACCTCGCGGCCCCACACCACCGCCGCATCTTCATGTGGAATTGATTGGATTTCATAGACGGTAATACCGTCAATCTCTTCGACGCCAATGATTGTGTGGTCATACTCGTCAATGATGTCATCTGCTCGAGCAACATCCTTGTTGGAGAAATCGGATCCCATCCAGCTTTGGCCCATCATTGACGATGGAACTTTGATCACGCGATTTACTTTTGGCGAGTAAGACCACATGCTGTTGTCATCGGTTAATGTACCGTTGCCACGATCTTTGGCCGGCTCCAACACCCGCACGAGTGATTTCTCGTCGCCCTTGGTCCACGCACGCATTGTCATTGTGCGCTCCCACTTCGGTCGATGTATGACCATCGTCATCACGCCGTCCGATGCAACGCCGCGCCACTGATTTACCGCTTCGCGCACGATCGTGGTCGCATCCGGATCTTGCCCGAAACTCGTTGCGGGCAGTACAAAAAGCACGGCGATTACGACGGCACGAATAGTCATTTCAACATCCTCAGGGCGAACGCGATCACATTATATAGGTGTTTTTCGCAATAGCTTCCGCGCCCGTATTGCCTACACTGAAGCTGTTAGACAGCACAGGACACGATCATGTTCAGTATAGAATCAGTCATGAGTAAAGAGCTGGTCACTATCTTGCCGAGCGGCAGTCTTGCGGAGGCCAGGGAACTTATGCAGACCAATCGCATTCACCACCTGCCGGTCTTAGATGACGACGGCGCACTGGTCGGCTTGCTGACACTCACGGACTTGCTTAAGGCCACGGATTCCATATTGCGCGGCGACGCCGACCGTATACACGCCAATGAGATTCGGGTTGCGGACGTCATGGTCACGGGCATTGCAACGATTGATGAGCAAGCTGACCTGCGACAGACCGCCCTATTCCTCGAGAAACATCGCATCGGCTGCATGCCGGTCGTTGACGACGGTCAACTAAAAGGAATTATAACGGATACCGATTTCGTGGCTATAGCGATCAACTTGCTCGAAATGCTCGAAGAAACGGAACCTGTCGACGAGCAATACGGCTAACTGTCCGCCGCAGACTCTTTGCTGGCGAGAGCGTACTGAGCATCGCGCTCCGACCCGATCAGAATCGCGATCCATCGCGTCCGCTCGTCGTTCTCCAAACCCAGTTTGAGGGTCATCGTTAGCGGCACCGAGAGCAGCATACCCACCGGGCCGAATACGAAGCCCCAGAATATCAAGCCGATAAAGACAACCAGCGGCGAAATACCGACGCCGTAGCCCATCAGACGTGGTTCGAGCATGTTGCCAAAGATGACATTGATGCCGACAAAACCCAGCGCCGTCGCTGATGCTTCACCAGGACCAAGTTGCACTAACGCCAGCAGCACCGCCGGCACCGCTGCAATTATTGAACCGATCGTAGGAACGTAATTCAACAAGAACGCGAGCATTGCCCAGAGCAGCGGGAAGTCGACACCGATTGACCAGGTCAACAAGCCGGCGAGTAAACCGGTTGCCAAACTGACAACGGTCTTGATACCCAAATAGCGACCGAGGTTGGCAAGAAAGGCGCGCGGTCGACGCAGAGAGTCGGTGCTGCGACCAAATGCAGCCTTTACTTTGGTTTCTGCCGTCGATGCTTCCAGCAAGATGAAAATCATTGTGAAGAAAATCAAAAAGACATTTGTCAGTACGTCCTTCAAGCCGTTCAGGATGCTCGCCGCGAGACCCATCGCCCAACCCGGGTCAATCATATCGCCCAGACTTTGCAGCGAATCGTCGCCATTAAGACGTTCAGCGATAAAACGGAAAGCACGCTGAATGATGACATCAAGGCGTTCCTGATAGGTTGGCAATGCCGCCGTGAAATCAGCGATCGAGGTGCCGACGATGGCGCCGAGCATGGCGAGGATCAGCATGATCGCAGTTACGATCGCGAGTGCTGCCACAAACGCCGGTACTCGTTTGCTTTGCATCCATAGCATCGGCCGCACGGTGATCAACGCCAGAAATGCCGCGACCAGAAACGGGACGAGCAAGGCCTTCGCCATCTGCAGGCCGTAAACGATAACGATAACTGCCGCAAAACTAACGACTCTGCTGGTACTGCTTGCGGTGTTGTCCGTCAAGTTATGTTCATCTATTCGGTTTTACCGGCGTGTACAACTCGGCCTCTTCTTCGCTGAGCTGTTCGACTTTGATCGACCAGCGCGCCAAAGATGAGCTAATACGTAATTTGTACCGTCCGGCCATGTGAAACAAGCGCACGCCGTTACTGCGACTCGATACGTTGTTCCGCGTACCGCTCTTCACACCGCCTATGAACCTTCCGCTCACCGCATCAACAAGAACGATATCCAACGCAATCCTGCTTTCGTAGTCACTATCCAGGCGCCAGTCGATGATCCATGGCGACTCGACCGAAAACTCGGCCGTCGTCGTGTTACCGGTGCCTCTAAACTCGCGCACCAATTGGCCAGCGTCGACCGACGAGCTTATGAGCGCGAACGGCAGCGCCGCGATTACCTGCAAGACAAACTTCATAGGGCGAACTCCTTTCGCAAAGACTACCGTAAATCGACCACCCGGCGCAGCAAGTGTTCCACGTTTCAACACTCACCGGGCATCGCGGCGATCCATTCCCGGACCGCGCAATGTCACTCCGGATACATTCAGCGACAAACCTCGATTGATCCTGTGCACACCCTCGGGCACGAAGATCACGTCGCCTGGCTGTGCTTGGATCAATTGCGTCTGTAATTGCTTTTGATAGTCGCTGTCCGCAAGCTCGGCGACAGGTTCAGCCGGCTCTGAACAAGCCGTTAGAACAATTAGGGCCGGACATATAAGAAGTCTGTATATGTGATTTTTCACGCCGGAGAGCCGTTCACTATTGATTCCGAAACTATAGTCACGCACATTGAACACCGCAAACCGATATTTCTGAGGTAGGTCATGATCGACATCATTCGCTCCGACAGCCGTGGCTCAGCCGAACACGGCTGGCTCAAGAGCAAGCATACATTCTCTTTTGCCGCGTACCACAACCCGGAGCGAATGGGGTTCGCAGCACTGCGTGTCATCAATGAGGACTGGATCGAGGCAGGCAAGGGGTTTGATACTCACCCTCATCGCGACATGGAAATCGTTACCTATATGCTGGATGGTGAGCTGGAACATAAAGACAGCATGGGAAACGGTTCGGTCATTCGTCCCGGCGAATTGCAAAGGATGACGGCTGGCACCGGCGTCTTACACAGCGAATTCAATCCTTCATCTGATCAGGAGGCGCACCTACTGCAGATCTGGATCTTGCCGGAGAAAAAAGAACTGGAGCCCGGTTACGAACAGAAACTGTTTTCTGTCGAAGAAAAGTCAAACCAATGGTGTCTCGTAGGTTCGCGCGATGGTCGCGACGGCTCGCTCACCATTCATCAGGACGTGAATTTGTATTCCACTATTCTTGCTGAATCTGAACACCTCGCGATCGATCTGGACACCAAACGCAATGGTTTCTTGCAAATTGCGCGAGGTGCGATAGACGTCGACGGCGAACGACTGGTCGCCGGTGATGCCGTGGCCATTCAAGGACACGACGTGATCAACGTGGTCGCGACTGAGACTGCCGAACTATTGTTGTTCGACATGGCATGAGACGGACGTCTCTATTCGCGCCATGGATCGCGCTGCTGCTATTGATGGGCTGCAATGGTGGTTCTGGCACAAATACTCCACCTCCTAATAACGACCCTGTTGTCACACCGATAAATCAGATTCAGGGCTCTGGTTCGAGAAGCCCGTTAGACGATCGATCGGTCACTGTAACGGGGGTTGTCACGGGTGACTTTCAGGACAATGACGCCGATCTGAGCAACAATCTGGGCGGCTTTTATCTGCAGGGTCAGACGCCGGATGCTGATCCTGAAACCTCCGAAGGTGTGTTTGTCTATGAGGGCGACTCCTCGTTCCTGAATGTCTCGGTTGGCGATCAACTTATGGTCGAGGGAATAGTGAATGAACACCTGGGTGAAACGCAGATTTCAGCCACACTAATCACGCTCATTGGTAGCGACAATGTACAGCCTGTCGATGTGAACCTGCCGGCTAAGCTCGAGCAATACGAAGGCATGTTAATCAGGCTGCCACAACCCCTTACCGTTGCTGGGCTTTATGAGTTGGAACGCTTCGGCACCGTTCAATTGGTCGCCGGCGGGCGTTCTTACGCGTATACCAATCAGAATGCACCCGATGTGCTCGGCTATGCCGCACATCGGGCGGATTTTTCGGCAAGATCGATACTGCTCGATGATGGCCGCCTCGAGCAGAACCTCGCGCCGATACGATATTTAAACGCTAGCGTAGATCCCGGCTATTCAATTCGTAGTGGCGATACCGTCACCGGACTTACTGGCAACCTGAGATACGCAAGCGGGAGCGGCAGTTCGGGTACCGAAGGCTATCGTGTCGTCCCGACCATAGCGCCTCAATTCGCGTCACAGAATCCACGGCTGACAACGGCGGACGTTAATGGCAGCTTGCGCGTTGCGAGTTTCAACACGTTGAATTTCTTTTCGACGATTGACGTCGGGCAAGACGACTGCGGACCGTCCGGGAGCAGCGGTTGTCGCGGTGCTGATTCTGCCGACGAACTGGAACGTCAACTTTCGAAGCTGGTAACGGCACTGGGCCTAATGGATGCAGATATCACTGGATTGATGGAAATCGAGAACAATGCCGGCGTCGCATTGCAGATGATCATTGATCGTCTCAACGAAGTCAGCGATGACAGGTACGCATTCGTCAACACCGGCGCTGTTGGCAACGATGTCATCACAACAGCGTTTCTGTACAAGCCGGCCTCTGTAAGCCTGCGCGGTGCCGCCGTGGTTCTCGACTCGACCGTTGATATTCGATTCGATGAAACTCGCAATCGGCCTGCCATCGCACAGTCGTTCATACAGAATTCGAACGGCGCCGTCTTTTCGGTTGTTGTTAATCACCTCAAATCGAAGGGCTCACCTTGCGACGATGGCGGAGATCCGGATCTCAATGACGGACAAGGCAATTGCAACCGGACACGCACGCTGGCAGCAGCAGCGCTCGCCGACTGGACCGCCCTGGATCCGACCAACAGCGGTGACGCTGATTACCTCGTTATCGGCGACCTCAATGCTTTCGTTTTTGAAGATCCACTGACTGCGCTAAAGAACAACGGCTTTACTAATCTACTGGAGGCTTCGGTTGGCGGCGATTACTGGTCGTCTGTATACGCAGGCGAATCCGGCGCGCTGGACCATGCGCTGGCAAATGCATCACTTGTCCCGCAAGTGACCGATGTCATCAGCTGGCATATAAACGCGGACGAACCGACAGCGCTCGATTACAACACCGAGATTTCGCGTGATGCGGCGCTATTCGATGCGGCGGAACCTTTCAGGACCTCCGATCATGACCCGATTATCGTTGGGCTCGACCTTAGCCCTTAGATAAGTATTGACTTAATTAAGTAATTACTTATACTCGGTTCCATGGACACTTTCATGGCCCTTGCCGACCCCACCCGCCGCAGCATCGTTTTGACGCTCGCTGCCGGAGAACACGCTTTCGGTGATCTTGCCGACACATTTGAGATGAGTCGGCCAGCCGTATCGCAGCACCTTAAGGTGCTGCGCGAAGCTGGCATCGTCAGCGTGCGTCCCGAAGCGCAGCGGCGCATCTATCGTCTGAGCGACAACGGACTCGATGAGATCGACAACTGGCTAAGCAAAGTGCGTGAATTCTGGTCACCTCGCCTCGACAAACTCGAGCAAATGCTGACCGACGCAGAGTAAGTGGAGAAAGATGATGAGTATGCATGGCGAAGTCATTGATGCGAGCACAGTAAGATTTGAACGTCTGTTACCAGGTCCAATTGAACGAGTCTGGAGTTTTCTCGTTGAAGCCGACAAACGCGCTAAGTGGTTATGTGGCGGAGAGACCGAGCTCGCCATTGGCGGCAACGTCGATATGCTGTTTAACAATGCATCGCTTTCCAGCCGCACCGACATCGAGCGACCCGAAAAGTACAAGGACATGCCCGATTGTGTGTCATTTTCGGGCTCGGTAACCCGCTGTGAGCCACCGCATGTCCTGGCGCATACCTGGGTTTTCGAAAGCGAAAAATCTGAGGTCTGCTACGAGCTAACGCCGGTTGAAGACAAGGTACGTTTGGTGCTCACTCACACGCGGCTGGAAAATGCTGAAATGATGCTCAGCGTTTGTGGTGGCTGGCACGCCCACCTCGACATCTTGATTGACGTCCTAGACGGGATTGAACCGCAGCCGTTTTGGAAAATTCATACCCAGCTCGAAGCTGAGTACGATTCAATAATCAAACCGGCGGTTTGAACATTACCAAGCCAAACCAGATTGCGAATACTGAGAATACCGCCGCGCTAATGGCGAGTTCGACAGCGCCGAACCCTATCGCCGCTTTGATCAGCGTGATTGCCACCATTACAAAATGCAGAAAATTTCCGGCCGCTACAGGCCGCGCGTAAATTCCGCCGATCAGAATTCCGCGTGCACTCCAGTTCAACATCGCGAAGCCGAGGTACACAGCGCCGGCCATTTGAACAAACAAGACGGTCGCGTTGTCGGGAACTGTGCCGTGCAGACCCAATACTTCCTGTGGCATGAAAGACGCAGCAAGCCCAATGACGGCCATCAATGCCGCGCTTGAAATCATGAGAACCCGGGTATGCATTAGTCGAGCGCCTGTAGAACAAGCAGCGTGTCGACACGACATTGTTCGATCGCGTTGATTATCGCGTCTTTAGCTTCGGTACTTTCGCCAAGACCCTGGTGATTTACATCCCAGACCTCCCACAGTTTCACTGCAGATTCAGGCATTGGCGCATCCAGGATCGTCGAAATATCCTTGATCATGAGCACAATCGCCCATCCGGTTCGGAGATTACCCTTATTCTCGGTGTCGCCGTCATAGTGGTTATGCCACACGACCTTTTGCAAATCGGCGAGTTTGATCAATATCTCGATCGACACAAGTCGCTGGGTGCGATTGTCCTCACTCGCCTCGTTGCGCCAAGTGTTGTAGCTAAGACTGACAATGGCGACGACCAGACTGATAAGCGCCACGCGATTGCGTTTGAGTTGATCAATGAATTTTGTGCTTCGCATGCGTATTCCCCGGCCATAGCCGTGTGAGTGATTCAGGAGACCGGCACAGGCTCCACTTTATTTCGTTGCAAATAGATGAGCCACAAGACTACCGCAACGCCTACTGCAGCGATCACAGCCAGCAACGTAAACAGGTTCATGTGACCTCCAGCGCCTGGCGTCGCATCGAGAATTCGCCCTGCGACCGAGGCAAAAAATACTTCTGGCGTATAGCCGACCAGCGATATCATTCCGACAGCCGTTCCAGTGATATGACGTGGCGTGCTGGTCTCCTCCAGCAACGCGAAGTAGATTCCGCGCAAGGCAAATACCGCAAACAATGCAACAAATATGTTCGCGACTATGATGGGTATGCCAACCATATCTGGCGTAAGTGTCGACAACGCTACGTACGCGAGTATCAACAACCCAAACGCCGCTCCGATTGATCGCTTTGCGCTCAGCCGGTCTGCAATAAGTCCTGCCGCCAGTGCCGCGATAGGCCGCACGTATGATCCGACGGCCGTCAAGCGCGCCGCATCGACTTCGTCCATGCCAAGCACTTGCACAGCATACAATGAGTAGTTATCACTGCCCTTGTAACAACAATATGCGCAAACGATTATGAGGGCTTGTGCCCAAATGATCGGCCGACCAACGACCTGCAACATTCCACGGAACGGATTCAGCCGATTTTCTGGGATTGCAGTGGATTCAGGAATCACGAGCCAGGCTAACAAGCCTGCAGCCAAAGCAAACGCGCTGTAGAGAAAAATTACAGCGCGAAACGCGCGTAAACGTTCTTCATCGCTGGCCAGCGTCGCGTCGTCGGGCATCAGGATCGCAAACGCGATCGCTGCAATACTCGCGACAATCGCCGCCGTCAGGCCACGCCCGGATTCCAGGATGCCGAACGCGGCACCCTGAGAGGAGTCACCGCCCCACTCTCGAGTCGCGCGGATCATCGCGCCCCACAACATGAAAATGGTCGTGACCCCCCAGAAACCATATAAGAGCGCCATCTGAATGGCACTCGGAATGCTTGCCATGTAAAAGCCGCCCAAGCCGGTCGCGACAAGCGAAGCAGCGATCAACCGGCGCGCGGAAAAATGATCTGCCAGAACACCGCCAGGAAAATACGAAACCATGGCTGTGATTCCATAGACGGCAAACAGATCTCCGAGTTGTGTATTCGAAAAACCAAACACATCCAGCATCGTTGGGCGAAAGAAACGCGAGACGTGAAAAGGCAAACCGAACACCATTTCGCCTGCAATAACGAGCGCAGCTATGAAAAGGATGCGACGAAACATTTCTTAGTCTTCGGCCAGCAGTAGCGGCGTTGGCGGATACGACAAAAGTTTCGCCAGAGCTTGCCAATCTCCATTTTCGCTGCCGGATGGATTTTCTCGCCGCACATAGTCTTCGACCAGCTGTTCACCCAGAACGTAGTTAATGCGGTACGCACGATAGCGTTCTGTGAATCCGAACCAGGCATCAATGTTCTCCGGCGGTGTCAGCGCATAATTGATCAGCCAATCTTCAGTTTCCGCACGATCCCAATCACCGTCTAAGTATTTTCTTGCGGCTTCAATGCCCGCATATTCGATCTTCTTTTTCGCCGCAGTTAGCCGCTGTCGGGTTTCGAAGTCGATATCGCCGAGCCCCGCAATCGGGACGATCACTTCACGCAAGAACGTCGTCTTGCTATCTCCGGGAAACGCAACGCTTTCCGCAAGGTTGCCGCTGCCTTCGAAGATAATGCCTTGCGGCGAGAACAACGGCAGCACCGACAGTTCAATCCAACCCCGGTCCTGCAAGTAGTTCTTGTCGAGCAGGCTGCTATACGTGTGATGGCCCGGATAGCCTTCGTGACAACCGAGGCGAGTCGAACTAAATACAGTCGAAGGACGACTCGTTTCGACCTGTATCAGACCTTGTAGATCTCCCTGATACCAGTTGTACGCGCTCCAGGGATTGCCAGTAACGAGCTCGAACACGAAATTCTCACCCACTGGCAGCGACATATGCTGCAACGTTCGAACACGGCATTCTTCTATGCCCGCCCGAACAACCGCCTCGACCGTATCCGCGGGAATACGAAATTGCAGATCGAATTCGTATACGCGCTCATGCAATGCGCCATCGCCTGGAACAATGCTGTCGATTTCAGCAAGTGCTTGTTCATAGTGCTCGACAGGAAACGACGGCGCGACAAAACCGTAGATGCGCTGAGATTCTTCATCGAAAGTGAGTATCTCTCCATTGCGCATCGCAGCGACTGTCGCCAGCGACTCCAGGTGCCAGGCAATATAGTCCTGTCGAATTTGCAGCACGTAGTCCGCTTTCGACACATCGATTGACCGAACTTCGTGTGCGAGTTTCGTAGCGGCTGCGGCGATATCGGCGAGCGACTGTGAATTTTGTCGAGCTTGTTCGCGCCACTCTGCGGGACCGAAATAAGCATCGACGTAGTATTCATCGTGCTCACCGAGCGCCAACGCCAATTTGACGTAGCGTTCCGCCAACGGGTCGAACTGGCCGGCCAGGTCTTCGCTCGTGGGGTTCGAACACGCCGAACACATTGAAATAATCGCCAGATACGCAAAAGTTCGCATGTAATATCCCCCCGCCTTCGTGCAGTATTGGTCGCCAACGCAGTATACGTGAGTAAATAGCATGAATATCCGTTCCACGCTCGCGCTGGGAGCCTTGCTGGTTGCTTCCTGCAATGTTTTCGCAGCAGCCCCACAGACGATGCGCCTCGATTTTTTTCACAGTGGCAATTATGCAACCGAGATGTTCAGCCTGGATGAGGTTGTAATTGAAGCGCTTCCCTGGACGGGCAACATGCAGCAGCCGATCGACACGACGCTGCGCGGGAAATACCTGTTTGAAATTGTTGACGACGAAACTAAGAATATTTCATGGTCACGAAGCTTCAGCAGCATATATGGAGAGTGGGAAACGACGGGAGAGTCGCGCAGCATGAATCGTACGTTTCATGAGTCGCTTCGATTCCCACGCCCGACGGCGGCTTTTCATGTCGTCTTGAAGAAGCGCGGTGACGAGAACCAGTTCGAAGAAATCTGGCGAATCGGCATTGACCCAAACGACTACATGCATCATCGCGAAAAAGCGATGTACGCGGATCAGGCCGTCGCCATCGAATTCAACGGTGATCCAGCGCAAAAAGTCGATCTACTGCTGCTAGGCGATGGCTATACGGCTGAGGAGCACGATGCGTTTGTCGCCAAGGCACGCGAGATGGCCGATGTTTTGTTCGCGACTTCGCCGTTCAAAGAACGCAGGGACGATTTCAATATTTGGGCAATCGCGCCACCCGCCGCGGAATCTGGCGTGTCACGACCATCGACCAACACCTACCGCGACTCGCCCATCGGCGCGACGTATGACGCCTTTCGCTCGGAACGCTATGTGCTGACGTTTGACAACAAAGCCTGGCGTCGGATCGCCTCATCAACGCCCTACGACTTTGTCGAAATACTGACCAATACAGAGACCTATGGTGGTGGTGGCATATACGGGCTCTTCAGTACGGCCGCCGCTAACGGCGAGTGGGCACCGTATTTGTTTGTGCACGAATTTGGTCATCACTTCGCCGGTCTCGCGGACGAGTATTACACGAGCTCGGTAGCCTACACGGGGCCTGAAGTGATCATCGAGCCCTACGAACCCAATGTCACGGCGCTGCTGGATCCCGACAATCTAAAGTGGAAACAGCTGGTTGGTGAAAACACGCCGTTGCCGACGCCCTGGCCGAAAGAAGCCTACGAAGAACATTCTTTGTCAGTGCAAGCCACGCGCCGCCAGATGCGCGCGGATAATGTGCCCGAATCCGAAATGAACGAACTATTTCGATTCACCAAGGAATATTCTGAGAAGTTATTCGCTGCGAACGAATACAAAGGATCAATCGGTGCGTTTGAAGGCGCGAATTATGAGGCCAAAGGCTATTATCGTTCAGAACAGAACTGCCTGATGTTTACACGCACCGACTTTTTCTGTGCGGTCTGTGCGGCCGCGATAGAGAAAGTGATCGATGAATACTCGCGACCTTAGCTGCGGATCTTGTATCCCGTCTTGAATATCCAATGCACGGTCAGCAAGCACATCAGCAGGAAACCGATCACCATTGCGAGACTGAGCTCGATCGCAACATCGGAATTCTCATAGAACGCCCAACGGAAGCCGCTGATCAGATACACCACCGGATTGAACAGGCTGATCGTCTGCCAAGCCGGCGGCAACATGCTGATTGAGTAGAACGTACCACCAAGAAACGTCAACGGCATGATGACGAGAATCGGCACGATCGTCAGTTTTTCCCAGCCATCGGCCCATACGCCCAGGATGAAACCGAAAAGGCTGAATGAAACAGAAATAAGAACGAGAAACAGCAGCATGATAAACGGATGCGCGATGTGCAGATCCACAAAGAAACTGGCGGTTCCGAGAATGATCAAGCCGATAACGATGGATTTCGACGCCGCCGCTCCAACATAGCCGAGGACAACCTCGACAAAAGAGATCGGTGCTGACAGCAATTCGAAAATTGTGCCCGTGAATTTCGGAAAATAGATCGCGAACGAAGAATTTGAAATGCTCTCTGTCATTATCGACAGCATGATCAAACCCGGCACAATAAATGCGCCGTAACCAACGCCATCGATTTCGGTGATACGCGACCCAATCGCTGCGCCGAAAATTACAAAGTACAGCGACGTCGACAACACGGGGGCGACGATGCTTTGCACCACCGTGCGCATCATTCGCGCCATCTCGGTGCGGTATATGGCTTTTATCGCATTGAAATTCATGAGTCTTTGTTCACCAGTCCGACGAAAATTTCCTCGAGCGAGCTCTGTGAGGTTTTCAGGTCATTAAACTTGATACCTGCTTCCTGCAAGCTGCCGAGTAACTGCGTGATGCCGGTACGATCTTGCTTGGTATCGTAATGGTAGGTCAACTCCAGGCCGTCTTCGCTCAATTCCAGCTGGTACTCCTGTAGCCCACCCGGCAGATCCGACAAGAATTCTGACAGGTGCAACGTCAGTTCCTTTTTGCCAAGCTCCTTCATGAGCTGGTTTTTTTCCTGGACCAGAATGATCTCGCCATTGTTGATGACACCAACTCGATCGGCCAGCTGCTCAGCTTCTTCAATATAGTGGGTTGTTAATATTACTGTGACGCCCGACTCGCGCAGAGATTGCACGACATTCCACATGTCTTGTCGCAGCTCTACATCTACGCCGGCGGTCGGCTCATCGAGAAATAATACATCCGGCTCATGCGACAAAGCCTTGCAAATCAGCACACGTCGCTTCATGCCACCTGACAACATCATGATCTTTGTGTCTTTCTTGTCCCATAGGGACAGAGACTTCAAGACTTTCTCAATGTGCTCAGGATTCTCTGGCTTGCCAAACAATCCGCGACTGAAGCGACAAACGTTATACGGCGTTTCGAAGGTTTCGGTCGGTAGTTCCTGCGGCACCAGACCGATTCGCGCACGGGTCTCGCGAAAATCGTCAACGATGTCATGCCCAGCAACGGTAACGGTGCCTGCGGTTTTGGTCACGATGCCGCAGACGATATTGATTAGCGTTGTCTTACCCGCCCCGTTTGGACCAAGTAAGCCGAAGATCTCGCCACGATTAATTTCGAGGTCGACATCTTTGAGGGCCTGAAATCCACCTGCATAGGTTTTTCCCAGGCCAGATACCTTAATGATGGGCTGCATGCTGCGAAATGATACCTAGACCGGCACTAAGCACAAGAAGAACGATGTCCTGGAATTGCGCCGACTAGGTCAGCTCACTGATTTTTGTGACCGTGCGCCAATTACGAGACGTGGATTGCACGCCTAGACATCGGTCAACCTTCGCCGCCAGCTTCGAACGCGCAATGCCGTCGGGCGCGTGAAGATAGAATGCGTTCGAAACAAGCTCGAATCGTTCGGTCGGTGTTTGCACTGCCGCCAGCGCATCGAGGTTAGGATTCTCAGATGGCGCTACAAGGAATGAGACGTGTAGTAGTTTTGGTGTGTCGACAGCTTCGGGAAATGGATTTGCCGACCGAATCGACTCAAATTCTTTGACAGTCAGCAAATGAACGTGGGGTGCAAATCCGAATTGCGCTTCGATCGCAGACTTTATGCTCGCGCTCAACGATTCCGCGTCATCGTCAAAGTTAAAGACTGCATTGCCACTTTGAATATAGGTTCTTACGTCCTCGCAACCCAATGAACCCATGATGTCGCGAAGATCCTGCATGGGGAGGCTGTTTTTGCCGCCAACGTTGATGCCACGCAATAGCGCAACGTAGCTCGTCATGTTTGCAACTGATCGACATACGCGAATAGCGCGGCTGAACCACCAGTATGTAGAAATACGATATTTGCGGCGCCTTTAAATTCGCCCTTACGAACCAGATCGATCATGCCAGCCAACGCTTTGCCGCTATACACCGGGTCAAACAACAATCCCTCAAGACGAGCGAGCATCATGACGGCCTCATTCATCGACTCGGTCGGTACGCCGTAGCCGTCGCCAACGTAATTGCAGTTGGCAACGATGTCGTCACGAGAGACGATGCCAGGCTTGCCAATGTATTCAGCAGTCTCGCAAGCCAGGGCGAAAACTTTCTCCTCCTGCGCGTCCTGCGGGATATTAACGCCGATACCGAGCATCGGAATATCGCTGTCGAGTGCTTTGAGACCCACAGCTAGTCCAGCCTGCGTGCCAGCACTGCCGGTCGCTGTCACAAGATGATCAATAGTCAAATTCTGCTCTTGCGCTTGCTCAAGCAATTCGATCGCGCAATTCACGTAGCCCAAAGCGCCGACCGTATTCGATGCGCCACCCGGGATGATGTACGGCTTACCACCGTTTGCACGAACCTCTTCTGCAACAGCGTTGATCGCCGTCGCGAAATCCGTACCGCCAGCGTATTCCCGCAGGTTGGCGCCGAAGATCTTGTCGAGAAGCACATTGCCTGAATTCGCATACGGTTCGCTCGGCTCGATGACGCGATGCTCGAGGAGCACTTCGCATGCCAATCCAAGTTTGCATGCTGCCGCCGCTGTTTGTCGGACATGGTTTGATTGCACGGCTCCAACGGTCACTATCGTGTCGGCGCCCTCGGCGAGCGCTGCTGCCATTGAATATTCCAGTTTGCGCGTCTTGTTGCCGCCCGACGCAAGACCGGTACAGTCATCACGCTTGACCCAGATCTCGGGTCCGCCGAGCTCCTTACTCAGATTGGGCATATGCTCCAGCGGAGTTGGCAAATGCGCGAGCGATACTCGTGGAAATTTTTCTAACACGGACTTACTCCTGATTGGCCAGCTCGACGGTTGCTTTCGCCAGCAGATCGGTCGAAGAGATTAGCGGAACGTCAAGCATGTGTGCATCCAGAACCAATGGTATTTCTGTGCAGCCTGCAATTATCGCCAGAGCACCCCGGCTACTCATCGCTGCGGCCAAGGATTGCATCGCGGCACTAGTCTCGGTACTTCGATCTCCGGACTTGATTTGAAACGTCAGTCGCATGAACTCAGCGAGTTCTGTGTCCGTAGGCAATACGCTGTCGATACCAGCGTCTGTAAGCGCCTCCTGATACAGATTGCTTCGCAAACAACCTTCGGTCGCCATCAGCCCCACCGACGCGTACGCCTTACAAGCCGCGACCGTAACATCGATAATGGAGAGCAGCGGTATGTCGACTGCGCCCGTTACATACGAACTAAACGCATGTGCGGTATTGCACGGCATCACCAGAAAATCGGCGCCTGCATTTTGCAATCGTTTTGCCATCGTCGCTATTGCCGGACCTGGATCAGGTCCATCGTGAAGAATCGCGTCCTGTCTCGGCGGGATTGTCGGATCATTGTCGACAATCATGTGCACATGGTCCTGGTCTTTGTCAGCCGGTGTCAACGCAACAACTGTGGCCATGAAGTCCACAGTCGCTCCGGGACCCATACCACCCAAAACGCCTACTATCTTGTTATTGTCGATTTGATCGCTCACTTACAAAAAAAGCCACACCCTGAGCGGGTGTGGCTTCATTTTTACAGCTCTATTTGCTAGCAATCCCTTACCAGTTGTAATTGGCTCTCAGGTAGTACGAACCACCCTCGTAGTTAGCAACAGACCGGCGTGTGTATTGCAGACCAGAGCTCAGGGCGTTTGCATTTGGCGGTCCAATCTTGTCGACGAATTCGTCGGTTACATTGACCGCGCCCAATACCAGACGCCAGTTATCATTCACGTTCCAGCCCGCTTCCAGGTCGATGTACGTCGTCGAACCGATCTTGGCACTCGGACTGACCGCAGCACCGATTCTTCCGTTCTCGTCGAAATGATCGCCGTAGTAGTTCACCCGAGCCAATACGTTAAACGCGTCATTAATAAGGAAGTTACCGGTAAGAACAAAGCGATCTTCTGGGTAGTTGTGCTCAATATCCTCAACCTTGTCGTCACCAACGGGTTGCACACCGCTGACGCTCTTCTGGTCAGTTACATCGATCGTGTTGTGGTTGTATACGAACGTGAGATCGAGCTGCGACGACGAACCGATTTCAATTCCACCGTCAAGGACGATATCCAGACCTTGGTGCTCGACATCAAGCGCGTTCGTGAAAAAGGAAATCGCACGTGGCGGTGCGCCCGGCGGATCGGTCGGCAAAGGCGGCACCGGGATGCTACCTGTACGATAGATACGATCACTCACTTCAATCTGATAGATATCCGCAGTCAAACTCCAGCCGTCGCCGAAGCCTGCGGTAAATCCAGCACTCAAATTCACTGCATTTTCTTCAGTCAACGCTTTGCCGCCAACTGCCGCAGCAAGAGGACTTGTAGACGGCACCAGACCTTCTTCGACCTGTACGCCGCTGTCAAACGTTGTGATGATGTTACTAATGTTCGTTTGACCTGGTGTCGGTGCGTGGAAGCCTGTCGATACCGCGCCGCGCAACGCGAAGTTGTCGTTTACGCGGTAGCGTGCTGCCAGCTTGCCATTCAGCGTGCTGCCGAAGTCCGAAAAGTTTTCGTACCGTGCCGCGTACTGAACTAGTAAAGCATCACTGACGTCATGCTCAATGTCGACATAGAAGGCCGTGTTGTCGCGTTTGAAATCGCCTGCATTCGCAGGTTCAACGCCACGGAAACCACTGGAACCACCGCCGAAGAACGAATTAGCCTCGCCAGCGAACGCCGTAAATGTCTCCTCACGAATCTCAATACCGAACGCCAGGTTGACCAAATCGGAAAGCGGCAAGGAGAAGTCCGCGTTTATGTTGGTTTCCTCCTGGGCGTAGCCGCCAACATCAAAGCCCCTTTGGGATATTTCGCAAGCCACTCCAGGAATGCACAGACCTGTCAATGGGTCACTGCCATCAAGGGGGAGGTCACCGTTGACTGTGTTGTTCAGGAAATAGTCCAATTCGCTCTTGCCATAGTTGTAGCTGAAGTCGTAAGACATACCGCTATCGAACTCGCCATTGACTCCCAGGACAATCGATGCGTCGTCCTGAGCGCCGTCGAGATAGGGCGTAAATCCGCCCGGCAATCCAACCCATCCGTCAGCGATATGCTGCGTTAGGCTGGAGTGGTCCGGCTGACGATAGAAAAAGCGATAACGGCCATCCGTATCGGCCAGGCTAAAGCGTGCGTACAACTGCGACGAGTCACTGATATCGAAACCAGAGTTTAGAAAGAAGCGAACACCTTCCGACTCGGGTCGACCCCAGGATTGTACGAGCGGTGAATCACCAAATGGTGAGTCTGAGCCCACACCCTGTACACCCGAATCAATCAATGCCTGCGCATCCGGACGTTGGAGACCGCGTGAGAGTGCGTCGTTATCAACAACTTCGATACTCGCATTCACGAATCCCGTATCGCCAATGCCGATGCCACCGTTGGCTCCAAATTTCAGGCTACTTTCGCCGTCAAAATGCTCACCGACCTGCAAGGAAACAGAACCGCCTTCACTGGCATCTTTGATTACGAAATTTATGACACCTGCGATAGCGTCAGAACCGTACTGAGACGATGCGCCGTCACGCAATACTTCAACGCGCTTCAGTGCGATACCAGGAATCATACCGATATCAGGCCCGTGCGCACCGTTACCAGCCGCAGGAGCAAAGAAATGCACCAGCGCTGAACGATGTCGGCGCTTGCCGTTCACAAGTACGAGCATCTGATCCGGCGCCGTGCCACGAAGTGATGTAGGACGAACGAACGCGCTGCCATCACCCGTCGCTGGAGACGCGTTATACGACGGCACCATCGCTTTCATGTTGTCGGTCAGATCAGCCGTGCTACCGAGTGAATTGAAGCTTTCTGCGTCAATAACGTCGATAGCGACTGGTGAGTCGGATGCAGATCGCGGCTTGCTCGCGTTTCGAGAACCAACCGTAATGACCTCCTCTATCACGTCGTCGGAAGCGTTTTGTTGCGCAAATACAGCAGTTGGCAGAACCAATACCGCCGCAAGCGCAGTGAGTTTACTTAATGTTTTCATTTGTCCTATCCCCCTCTAAACCTAGAGTTAGTCGTAACATTCGTCTTAA
>JBPCYB010000096.1:0-32366 GCA_051007995.1 Woeseiaceae bacterium
GTTTGGACTCGACTTCAACACTGGCCAGTGCTCGCGCAACACGTTTGTAGGTGTCGTCGATTGAGGCGTCTATTTTTTGCCCGTCTTTCGCTGTCAGTCGATATTTCGCATCCCATATATCGATTGAAGCTGCTTGAAATTCAATGTCGGTGACCGTGTGTGCATCCAGATTTACGGCTGACTTCATGCCTTTCTTACTCCCTATTTCTCCGACAGGAGACCCCAAAATATTGTTAACAACTGCTTTTTTCGAAGGAAAAGGGGCTTGCTCACCGCGTGTGTGAAACTGCGCGGCGAGTGCCATATATGGCCTCTTTGCCTTCGTTATTTAGACACAAGATGTTGTGTCCGAGTGATCACAAGATTATGCCCGATTGGGCTGACTGTCAAGGTTTTGTGCTAATTTTCTATGGCATAGTTTTATTAATAAAAACAATAATTTACGATTTCTCTCTCAGTAAGTACTTTAAAAACATGGGAAAAAAAATGACACTTTTTTGAAAGTCTTAATGCACTAGATATAGTGGCATTAAGTGAAATCCACAAAGCCAGTATTACACACCTGAAAACACTGTAAAAACCGCAGTATTCGCGCCTTGAATTCGAAAACCCTGCCCCTATCTTAGCGGGCAAGAACACTTTTGCGGCACCTCAAAATGAGGTCTCGCCAAACGAAATGAAGGAGAAGTGAAATGAGTCTGGTACGTTTTGAGCCCTGGTCACTTGTTGATCGAGTCAATCGAGACAGTCAGCGCAACTGGCTGCCCGCTGTAGACATTTTTGAAGAAAAAGACCGCTTTGTTGTGCGTGCCGACGTCCCGGGGGTAGACCCAAATGACGTCGAAGTCAGCATGGACAAGGGTATTTTGACGGTCTCTGGCGAGCGCGTCAGTGAGGATCGCAGCGATGTTGACGGCGTATCTCGTTACGAGCGTGTTGCCGGTCGCTTCCTGCGCCGCTTTAGCTTGCCCGAGACGGCTGACGCCGACGGCGTCAAGGCAACAATTGCAAACGGTATTCTCGATATATCGATCCCGAAGCAGGCGGCTGTGCAAGCACGTCGGATTACGGTCGAAGCGGCCTGACCGACTCCTGCTCCGGATATTGTTCAAGGATCGTCCGATTGCAACGTTTCGTTGCGGTCGGGCATCCTTGTTTTTGTGAACCGGCCTGCCTTTAACAGGTCTGATTAAGAACTGGTCTGGCACTCGCAGATGTCATAATAGGCCCTGCAATCGCGGCCCCCGCAGCTTTTGCAAAATGACGAAAATCCGATAGCACCATAGAGGCACCCGATGAATATAAGAATCCGACTGACGCTAACTGGCATGTTGCTGGCCATCACATCGCTGAGCTCGGCCGCCCTTCCTGAGTTTGTCGACGACGAACCACTGCCAAGCCTGGCACCACTCGTTGAACGAGTCGCACCGGCCGTCGTCAATATTCGTGTGAGCCAGACCGTCGAGAGCCGGTCACCGTTTGGTGACGACGCGTTTCGACGCTTTTTTGGCATACCCGACGGTTCGGGAGGCTCTCGCGAAGTCGCGAGTGCCGGTTCGGGCGTCATCGTCGATGCAACTCGCGGCTACATCCTGACTAACCATCACGTCGTCGAAGGCGCCGATGAAATTCAGATTTCGCTGCGGGACGGCGAGATTTTCGACGCCGAGATTGTCGGCTCGGACGCGGCTACCGACATCGCGTTGCTCAAAGTCGACGCCGACGGGCTCACCGAGATGCCGATTGGTGACTCCGAAGTTGTCCGTGTTGGCGACTTTGTTCTTGCGATTGGCAACCCGTTCGGTCTTGGCCATACGGTGACGTCCGGCATTGTCAGCGCATTGGGTCGCACCGGCATCAGTCGCAACGGTTATGAAGACTTTATCCAGACGGATGCCTCTATCAATCCGGGCAATTCCGGTGGCGCACTCGTGAACATGCGTGGCGAGCTCGTCGGCATTAATTCCGCCATCATCAGTCGATCTGGTGGAAACGTCGGCATCGGTTTCGCTGTTCCAACAGAGATTGCCAGCTCGATCATGAATCAAATCCTCGACTACGGAGAAGTTCGTCGCGGATTGCTGGGCGTATCTATTCAAACGATTGATACCGAAGTGGCCAAGGTGCTTGAAATAAACGTGGCCAGTGGCGCGCTAATTTCAATGGTTGAACCTGGCTCTGCGGCCGAAGAGGCTGGCCTGCGTGTCGACGACATCATTGTTGAGGTCAACAAGGAAAAAATTAGCGGCGCGTCGGAATTGCGCAATACGATCGGCCTGATGGGGTCGGGCGAGAAGGTGGACATTAAGTACGTGCGCGGCGACGACACGCTCGTGACGACAGCAACTCTGCGGCAACAACAACAACGGGCAGTAGCACCGAGCACCGGCGTCGAGATGCACCCGGGACTCGCAGGTGCTGAATTCGCAACATCGTCGACGGCATCTGCCGAAGGTATAGAGGTAGCCAGCGTGACGCCGGATAGCCCTGCGGCGCAGCGCGGCCTCAGAGCTGGTGACGTCATCACCGCTGCAAATCGGCGCGAAGTTCGCGGACTGGACGATCTGGCGGCGATTGCGGCGGCCAGCACTCGGTTGTTTCTACTTGTACAACGCGGAGATCGCGCTATATTGCTACAGATTCGATAATGTAAGCCCGACGCAGAATGCCTCTGAAACAATCCGTCGCAAACACAATCCGATTCGGCCTCGCCGTGGCCGCGATGCTGTACGTGGTGGGCGCACACAGCGCGGAGATCGATGAGCAAAGGACACTGTTCAAACGCGTCTATGCCGACGTAGAACGCGGCAACTGGGACATCGTTCGTGGTCTCGACGCCGCAGAACAAGCCAGTCTGCGCCGATACGTACTCTGGCCCGATCTTCGTGCCACATATCTTCGAGCCACGATGAAGAATGCATCGCACACGGAGATTGATGAATTCCTCGAGGAACACGGTGCGCTCAAGCCAGCACGCGATTTGCGCTATCGCTACGCACTTCATCTCGCGGCGGCGGGCGATCTTGATGATTACCTGCGAATCTATCGACAGTTTTATCAGGGACTCGATATCGCGAAACTCGATTGTCTCGCACTGCACGCAGAAAATGAGGCCGGCCAGGCACATCGCACCACCCAGCGCGCGATTGACCTCTGGTTAGTCGGCACTAGCCAGGTTGAAGAATGCGACCCGGTTTTCAAACATCTGCAAACGAACAAACTGCTCGGTCCGGGCGAATACCTGAAACGTTACGAATTGGCTATCGACGCCAAGGAATTCGCAATGGCGCAATGGCTTGGCCGGTCGATCAGCCAGGCACACGTCGATGTCGCTGGCCAGTGGCTTCAGGCACAACAAGATCCCGAGAATTTCGCGCGCCGGCACCTCAACTGGAAAAGCGATGCCGATACGCGCAAGCAACTTGTGTATGCGATAGAGCGCATCACCTATCGTGACCCTAATCTCGCTAATGATCTCTGGCAGAAGCTGAACAAATTGCACGCCTTTTCGGCCGAGCAGGAGTTCTTAAGCCAGCGGCATATCGCGCTGTGGACCGCACGCGATCGTCTGCCGAATGCCTATTTGCGACTCATTCAACTGCCAGTCGCTGCACAGAATGCTGAGGTCATGCGGTGGCGCGCACGCACCAGCCTGCGGCATCAGAATTGGAAACAACTGTTGAGCGACATCAGTCAGATGTCGGCCGACGAGCGCGACACCGAAGAATGGCAATACTGGTACAACGTGGCTCTCCGACGCCAGTCGCCACCCGCTGTAACCAGCGCAGCCCTGGCTAAATTAGCCGCAGAGCGAAGCTACTACGGGTTTCTTGCAGCTGACGAATTGGGCCTCGATTACGCGCTCGATGATGTCGAGTTTCATGCCGATGAGGCGATTATCGATACACTTGAAAATCGGGCCGATCTGATTCGCGCACGCGAGCTGTTCCTGGTCGGTCTTGATGGACGTGGTCGCTCGGAATGGGACACCGCAATCTCCTATCTGACGCCACAGTTAAAAATGCAGGCGGCTGTTCTTGCCAGTCGCTGGAAATGGCATTCCAGAGCAATTTCGACGATGGCAAGCGCCGGCATTTTTGATGACTTGTCACTACGCTATCCACTGCCATACCACAGCGAATTCGAACAATTTGCAGCAATTGCGAGCATTCCGTCGCACTGGGCGTACGGTGTTGCTCGCAGCGAAAGCTTGTTTATGCGTGATGTTCGTTCGAGCGCCGGCGCAATCGGCCTTATGCAACTAATGCCCGCCACGGGCAAGCAGGTAGCGCAAGAAATTCAACTCCCCTACTCGGGTCTCGACACACTGACCAATCCGCAGAATAACATCCAACTGGGGACGACCTATCTTGGGCAAATGGCCGAACGTTACGGTGGCAATCGCATACTTGCGACAGCCGCTTACAACGCCGGACCCCATCGCGTTGATCGCTGGTTACCGCAATCCGGCTCGCAAGACGCGCGCGTCTGGATTGAGAATATTCCGTTCAATGAGACACGAAAATACGTCCGCAGAGTGTTGGCCGCCGAAACGATATTTCACTGGCGGATGACGGGCGAAATTCGCAGGTTATCGGGCGAGATGTCTCAGGTTGAATCAGCAAGGGTCCTTGCTGCCTTATAGAAACACGGCAAATCACGGCCACAATCAGCCAATAACGCGCGAAATTCCGGCAAGCGCCCGTGATACAGGGTCGTTGCTACGAGTCGGGCATTGTTGAGTTCAGTGTCGAGCCATCCTGGTGCTTCGCTTTCCGCATCGGCGAACAGCGTTTTTGCCGCTGTTGCCAGCGTTTCCATTCGCAGGTTTTTTTGCCGGCGTTTTTCTTGCTCGTCGCTGTCCTGTGCATATATCTCTTTCAATTCGGCGCGCGCATCTGCAATCAGGCTCGCAAATTCAGCTCGCAATTCGCGACGCTCACGCCAGACAGACAACTCGTCAAGCTGGCCGCGACTGGCCAGCCATCGTTCCATGCCAAATTCTTCGACGGCCGTGGCGAAAGATTCATTAAAGCCGGTGTCATCTTTAACGTACAAAACTTGATGTGCGAGCTCATGGAACATGACGGCAACCAGGTCGTTGTCGCCCCAACGCATCATCGTGCTCAAAATGGGATCGTCAAACTTGCCCAGTGTTGAATATGCCGCAACGCCGCCGAATGCAATGTCATAACCATCGGCGTCAAGATCATCGGCCAGCTTCCGAGCATCATCTTCAGAGAAATATCCGCGATAACTTACGCAGCCTACAATCGGATAACACCAGGTCTTCGGCCGCAGCGAAAATTCCGGCGCTGCAATCACATTCCAAACAACAAAGTCGCGTTCGAGGTCAGCGTAACTCCGGTAGCTGTCGTTGTCGGGCAGGCCAAGAACGTCAATTGAAAATTGACGAGCGTCGTTTATAAGCTCTAATCGAGCGATGAGCTCAGGCGACGATTCCGGCGCCGCTACGACTTCTTCGATCGGCTCTCGTTTGCGGACGATCTCCATCTGGCCACTCGCCGCTTGCATGTAATAGCAACCTGATAATTGCGACAACACGACGATCAATGTCAGTTTGCTAAGACCAGAACGGCAATCGACGATCAACGAAATCATGGCTGTCCCTGTTTGCTAGAATCGCCTCATGCAAGTGTACCTCGTCGGTGGAGCTGTTCGTGATGAGCAGCTGGGACGTCCTGTCAAAGAGCGGGACTGGTGCGTTGTGGGTGCGATGCCCGACGAGCTGACTGCAGCCGGTTACCGGCCCGTGGGCAAGGACTTTCCGGTTTTTTTGCACCCGGAGACTAATGAGGAATATGCGCTGGCACGAACAGAGCGCAAGACTGCTGTTGGCTATCACGGCTTTGCCTTTAACACCGATCCCAGCGTAACTATCGAAGAGGACCTGAGTCGTCGTGATTTGACGATCAATGCGATCGCAAGAGATAGCGACGGCAAGCTCGTAGATCCGTTTGGCGGCGTACAGGACATCGAGAAACGGCAGATCCGGCATGTTTCCGACGCCTTCGCTGAAGATCCGGTACGCATACTTCGTGCCGCGAAGTTTGCCGCTCGCTTTGCGAGTCTGGGTTTTCGTATCGCGCCCGAGACCAGAGATCTGATGCGACAAATGGTCGATGCAGGTGAAGCTGATGCCCTTGTGCCAGATCGCGTCTGGAAGGAAACCGAAGAAGCACTGGCCGGACCCAATCCGCGCGTCTTTTTCGAATCACTGCGCGCGTGTCGAGCAATGCGCGTTCTATTCCCGGAGATCGACGCACTCTTCGGTGTGCCACAACCCGTGAAATGGCATCCGGAAATCGACACCGGCCTGCACACGATGATGGTGCTTGAACAAGCAACGAAACTATCTACAGATCTCGACGTGCGTTTTGCGGCGCTGACGCATGATCTGGGCAAAGGAACGACAAGCCAGAGTGATCTACCCAGCCACCCTGGTCATGAAAAACGCGGTTGCGATTTGATAAAGCGCATGGACGAGCGTTTGCCGCTGCCCCGAGCCTGTCGCGACCTCGCCTTGCTCGCTTCTGAATTCCACACGCACTGTCATCGCGCGAGTGAGTTGCGTGACAAGACAATTGTCAAAGTTCTGGAAAAAACCGATGCGTTTCGTCGCCCGGAGCGATTTGTACGCTTTCTAAGCGTTTGCGAAGCGGACGCTCGCGGCAGAACACGATATGAGGACCGCGACTATCCACAGGCAGCGCTGATGCAGCAGGCCTACAGTGCCGCGGCCGCCGTCGACAGCGCCGCCATTGCTAATCAACATGAAGGCAAAGATATTCCACAAGCCATTCGGCGTGCCCGTATCGCCGCAGTCAAAGACTGTCGCACCCCTTCCTAGCGGCCGTAGAAGTACAGGTAGACCGAGAAAAACGTAACGTTGCCATACAAGTCAGCGTCGTCGTAACCCAATCCGAATTCGATGTCAGTTTTGCGACTCAATGGCGTCAAGTAGCGTACGGTCACTGACCTGCTACGCGAACGGTCGAGCGCGCCTTTCGTCGTGCTGAAATCAATTTCCCAGCGCTTGAGGCCAACGTCGATGCCAACATCCAGACTTGCGCGACTATCAATCAGATTGTTGATCAGACTCAGCCGCGATACCGATATCAGACTGATCGCGTCGCGATTTTCGTCCGGAACAAAATCGACGCTGTAGTCGTACTTCATGCCCGAGACACTGAGACTAACTGCATCGCTTAAGTGAACCCGTGCTCGCGCGCCGATGCCATCGCCCTCGAACGCAAACTCTCTACCAGGAAAAACATCACTCGATGGAATGATGAAATCGAAATCGCGCTTTTCAACTTCACCTGCCAACATGAACTTGTCGTTTCGGAAGTAGAGCGAGCCGCGAAGATCAACCGAGTCAAGAATATCCGGATCACCCCAGTACGCTGCTCCGAGCGTTATGCCAACCGGATTGAAATGATGGTCGAGCTCAATGTCCGCATAGATCGTGTCGCTATTGCGACCCGATGCCAACTCAACCGAACTACCTGAGACAGCCCCGGACAACCAGGTGTCTTCGCTAAAACCGACACTGCCCAGCAGTCCGGCTCGCAGTCCGTCATCGGAATCCGTTTCAAGTCCGCCACCTAGCAGAAAGCCCTGATAGTCGGCGTATGCCGGACCAGTAAGCAACAACAAAAGCAGTATTTTAGGCGAGCGCATACAAGATCACCGCGGCCAGAATAAGTCGATATATCGCGAATGGCAGCAAGCCGACACGACTCACGAAGCGCATGAAAAATTCGATGCTCAGGTAAGCAACAATAGCCGAAATCAGGGCACCTAGCCCCATTTGCGCCCAGGCGACGCTCGCCTCTGAGCTCATGAGAACACTTATCTCGTAGGCAGTCGCTAGCAATATGATCGGTACTGCCAACAGGAAGGAAAAGCGCGCCGCTTCAGTTCGCTCGTAACCCAGCGCCATCGCGGCCGTAATGGTGACGCCGGATCGCGATGTTCCTGGCACAAGCGCCAGCGCCTGCGCGACACCGATGACTACCGCATCCTTGATTCCAATGCTGGTCAGCACCCGATTCTTCTTGCCGTAAAGATCGGCAAGCAGCATCAATATCGCATACCCCGATAACGTGCCCACAATGACAGACGGGTCGCGCAAATTTGCACCAATCCAACTGGCGAGTAACAGTCCAGCGATCGCGGCCGGGATCGTAGCGATGCCGATTGCGAATGCAAAACGTGCTTCGAAGGATGCTACTTTGCCACTCAGCACCTGCACGCTGCCTTTTAACAGTGTCGCGATATCACCACGAAAATAAATCAGAACGGCAGTCAGCGAGCCAAAATGAACGGCAACGTCAAACGCCATGCCCTGGTCAGTCCAACCGAACACACTGGGCACCAGAACGAGGTGCCCGGAACTTGATATCGGCAGGAATTCGGACAAACCCTGAACAATCGCAAGAACGACAACTTGTAAGTTGCTCACAGTCCGCCCTTGTCGATGATCGCTGCTTTCATAATGAATGAGTCCTGTCCGCCATCGCCAGACTGGTGATGACTCCGTGTGTGCCTCGGCTTAGCCCGAGACACTTGAAATTCTCGCCCATCTCGCCAGGAAGGGTAAGTACTTTAACCTGACCCGACAATTGCATTTGTGCGACGTGTGGCAATTTATCGAAGTCAGCCAACTCCTTTTCCAATCCACCGTTGAGCAGGAAATGTGCCTGCGTGACGAATCCCTCAATCTCGAGTCCGTGTGCGGTTGCTGCTGCGGCGACACTTGAGAAATCCACCCAGCATGTGATGTCCTGAATGCCCGGCAGAATGAGCGGATTGTTGTGTGCATGATGCCGGAAATGACATCGCAACCAGCCATCGGAACGGTCGGCCGCATAATACTCACGCCTGCTTACGCCATAGTCGAACAAGAATGCGACACCTTCGCTTAAAATTGCAGCGAGATCGGCGATCCAAGTCGGTGCAGCGAGGCAAATCTCGGATACATAAGCATCCGGTAGTTGTTGACCCAGGTCTCGCTCGACATCCGCAACAGCCGCCAGCAACACGTCGGGCGGCTCGCGTTCAGTAAGCACAAATTGATCTCGCTCGACTGCCACAGCGAGTTGCGTAATGCGTGAGCCACGTCGCGCGAATCGCTCCACGGGCAATGCGTCGAGAACTTCATTCGCGATGACGACACCGCAAAACTCCTGCGGGAGCTTGTCCAGCCACGATACACGCTCAAAGAAGTCGGGAACTTGCTCTGCTAGATAGGATCGCTGCCGCTCGACAAGGTCTGCCGATACCTCAAGGATCTCGTAGCGCTCTGGAAGCGCATCGATTTGCGCCAGCTTTTGCAAAATGTCAGCGGCCAGTTTGCCGCTGCCGGCACCGAATTCGAGAATCGACGGGGACGCGATGTTGGTCATCACATCGGCGCACTGCCCCGCCAACACCCGGCCGAACACGCTTGAAACTTCGGGCGCGGTCGTGAAATCACCGGCCTCACCGAACTTGGTCGCGCCGGCACTGTAATAGCCCAGCCCGGGCGCATAGAGCACCGCATGCATGAACTCTGCAAAACTAATGCTGCCGCCGGCCGATTGAATCATCGCAACGAGATGATCCTTGACTGCATTGCTGTGCGCGGCACTTGCGGCATCCGGCACAGGCAGGCTTTGATCTTGGTCGTCTTTCAAAATACTCTTCAATGTACTGATTGTCTGAGGTTCGATAATGTCCGCGTCACCCAGCCTAACCGGCAAAGTCGCCCTGGTCACTGGTGCTGCCCGCCGTATCGGTGCTGCGATCTCCCGTTGCCTGCATGAGCATGGCGCGAGCGTCGCTATCCACTATCGCGGATCGGCAGATGACGCGAACGCATTATGCGATGAACTCAATTCCGAACGACCCGATTCTGCCATTGCAGTGCAAGCGGATCTTTCGCGTACCGCCGAATTGCCTGCACTTGCCGAATCCGTTGCCAATTGGCACGGCCGGCTCGACATATTGATTAATAATGCATCGAGTTTCTACCCGACGCCCGTTGGCGAAATTACGGAAGCGCACTGGGACGACATAGTTGGCAGCAATCTCAAAGCGCCGCTGTTCCTGTCGCAGGCAGCGCAGCCGAGCTTGTATGAGACCCACGGCGTGATCATCAATATCGTCGACATACACGCACAACGGCCACTGGCAGATCACGCGGTCTACGGATCCGCCAAAGCCGGCCTCGCAATGCTGACACGGTCGCTCGCAAAGGACCTTGCGCCTGAGATCCGCGTAAATGGCGTGTCGCCTGGAGCCATCATGTGGCCAGAAGCTGGCCTCAGTGAGCAAAGCAAAGAATCAATTTTGCGCCAGATACCGGCCGGCCGTACGGGCTCAGCCGACGACATCGCCGGTTGCGTGCTCTACCTCGTGCGTGATGCCAGCTATGTGACGGGTCAGATCATTGCAGTCGATGGTGGCCGCTCGCTCGGCTGGTAGCCGACGCGCGGACTATTGCTCTAGTAAGCACCTGCAAATTCACGCCAAGGCGGGCCACGAAGATCCGGTCGCGGTGGCTGTGTCTGCGCCTGTAGCCCGAATGCGGCTGGCGGCGGCGCAACAACAGGACATTGCCCGGTCGCGAGAAACTCCATAGCCGCGATCATGTTCGGATCAGTATCTGCGCCCACGGCGATCGTCAGATCGTCGGCTGCCGGACAATTCGCGGGGATGCCATCAAAGTAGTCACCGAATCCATCTGCGTTAACGGTCTGAAATGCAGTTGCTCGCAAGATCTTTTCGCAAAACGTGAAACCTACCTGACCGATAGGCTTGCCAAAAGTGTCGGCACCAACGATGGTGACTTCAACATGTGGCGCCATACTATTGGTCACCAATTCGCTGGCTGATGCCGTCGAACCAGTAGCAATGACAACTAATCGTGACAGACTCATGGAATTCGGAATGCGGTCAAAAAAGCTGCGCGAATTGTTGTTCGCGGCGCGATCATCATTGAACAATGTTTCCGAGAACACGAGATTTGCCGCAATATCGCCACCAAGATAGTCGCCGAGCAAGTTCGCCGTATTCACGAGTCCGCCGCCGTTGTAACGCAAATCGATAATGACGTCATTAACGCCGTTGGCAACGAAATCTGCAAAGACATTCGCGAACTCGTCATTTGCCGTGCCGATGAACGATGCCAGTTCAACATAGCCAACCATTCGGCCACTGCCATCATTCGCAGCGATGACCCGGTATTGCGGAATCGGATCGATCGTTACGACGTCTTGCGCAATCGTCGTCGCGAATTGCGTGCCGCCGGGTTCCTCGATCAGGAACGTCAGTGGTGTCGTATCAAACACAACATCGAGCCCCTCGGCCGCCTCGATTTCGGCGATTGTGCGGCCATCCAGCTCCAGAATTCGCTGGCCGCGCATCAGGCCGCCCATTTCGGCCGGGCTATTCGCGAACACGCGCGTAAGGCGCACGTCGTCGCTCGCCAGCATCATAGTGCCGAATCCGAAACCTTCGAACTGACCGGCCCCAAAAAATGCAGCATCTTCCGCCGCTGAACCGACAAAACTAAATCGATCCACTGGATTGCCGTTGCCGTCGTCGAGGCTGTAGTTCATCAAGTCTGCGACCAAAGCTTCCGGCGTCTCGTAATCACTCACTGGAATCTTGTTCGGCAACAGGTCATTCCACAGGTACCAGCCTTGCATCGCATCGCGCACATAGCGCTTCTGGTCGCCATTCGAACACGACGCCGGGCCATTGCCGCCGTCGTCATCGTCATCGGAAAAACTGCAGGCGGAAATCGCCAGGGCGGCGAGTATTAGGAGACCGTTACGAATTTTCACTCTGTCCATCCTGTAGCCTAACGTTCGAGGTCAATAAAGGATGACTATTTTTGTCAAATTCCGCCCAATGTTCCGTGATCAATCTCCCGGTCTCGGGGTGCCGCAATTCGGGTGCAATTTCGGCCAACGGGCCAAGAACGAAGCTGTACTTGAGTATGTCGCCACGCGGCAGGCGCAGTGGCGGCTCATTGAGGATCAGATCGTCATAGAGCAACAGATCGATATCTAGCGTGCGCGGTGCGAACCTCGACTCGCCGCGCTCGCGCTCGGCGAGTGTGTGGATCTCTTCAATCGTGTTGTGGATCTCCAAAGGACTCGCATCTGATTCAAGCCCAATCACCAAATTGACGAATGCATCGCCATCAAAACCGACCGCGGCATTTTGATAAAGGTTGGACAGCTCAAGCACGCCAAATTGCCGCGCCAGCTCTTCAATTCCAAGCCGTAAATGTTTCTGCGGCTCGACATTGCTGCCCAGTCCCAAATAGACCTTTGCCATATGCTGCGCGACTCAGTCTGCGGAAGGACGAGATCCGCGCTCGATCAGAATGCCGACCCCCTTGGCACCGCGAATGGCGCCCGGCTTATTCAGTCGAACTCGAACCCACGCAACCTCGAATTCGTCGAGCACGATTTCCGCAATTTTTTCGGCGAGCGTCTCGACAAGTTGAAAACTCGACTCGCCAACAAACGCCTGCACGCGCTTGGCGACGGACTTGTAATTCAATGTGTCATCAATGCTATCAGTGGCAGCCGCTTTACGAATGTCGGCCGACATCTCGAGATCAATCGACACGGTCTGGCGAATCTTGCGCTCCCAATCCCAGATACCAATGACCGTCTCAACTTTCATGTCTTGTAAAAAAATGATGTCCATTATTCCTCAGTCTTGTTCGCTGCCCGCCCCGGGCCGCTCGAGCGTATCAAGCGACCAGCGCGCCTGCGCTCGAATTTCGCTTGCGCCGACCGCGTCCGCAACCCGCAGCGCACCCGCCACAGCAATCATTGCTCCATTGTCGGTGCAATATTCCATGCGCGGGTAAATAACTTCTCCGTCGAATCGCTCTGCCAAATCCTTCCTGAGCAAGCGGTTGGCACCGACGCCTCCTGCAATCACTACGCGATCAAGTTGTTCCTGCTTGGCCGCCTTTAGCGTGCGACCGATGAGCGTATCCACCGCAGCGCGTTGAAATGACGCCGCAATATTGGCTCGCTGTGCATCAATTTCCCCGTCTTCAATCGCTTGCCGAACGACCAGCATGACCGCTGTTTTCAGCCCGCTGAAGCTGAAGTCGAGGCCTGGACGATTCAGCATTGGTCGCGGTAGTGTGAACGCAGCGTCGTCGCCCGACTCCGCCAGTGCGGCCAGCGCGGGGCCACCCGGATAGCCCAAATCGAGCAGCTTTGCGGACTTGTCGAAGGCCTCGCCCACCGCATCGTCCAGCGTCGTGCCCAGCAACTCGTATTCGCCGAGCCCGCGCACGGCGATGAGCATTGTGTGCCCGCCCGATACGAGCAAAGCAAGGAATGGAAATTCCGGCGAATTGTCCTCGAGCATGGGCGCGAGCAGGTGCCCTTCCATGTGATGCACGGGTATTACCGGACAGTCCCAGGCCAGTCCGAGCCCATTTGCCATGCCGCTGCCCACCATCAGAGCACCGACCAGGCCCGGACCTGCCGTGTAAGCAATGGCGTCCGGCCGGTCAATATCAGCCTCGGCCAGCACCTGCTCGACAAGCGGCAACAGGCACCGTATGTGGTCGCGCGAGGCGATTTCCGGCACCACACCGCCGTACACGGCGTGCAGGTCGACCTGGCTGTGCAATGCGTCAGCCAGCAGCCCATGCTCAGTGCTGTACAACGCCACGCCCGTCTCGTCGCAGCTGGTTTCTATGCCCAGAACAATCATGGGGACAGTTTACTCAATTCCGGCTTATTGGCGATTGCGTAAACTGCGCCCGATTTTGCGGCCTGAATGGCTTGGAATTCGGCCAGATATGCCGTTATAATGCGCGGCTGAGCCCCGGCCACGTGCCGGGTTTATTTATATTGAGAAGACCTGAATTCGTATGCCCAGTGTTCGTGTAAAAGAAAATGAGTATTTCGACGCCGCTTTGCGTCGCTTTAAGCGTGCCTGTGAAAAGGCTGGAATTTTGACCGAACTGCGTCGCCGCGAGTACTACGAGAAGCCGACTCAGGAGCGCAAGCGCAAGAAAGCTGCCGCTGTTAAACGCCACCTGAAACGCCTGTCGCGCGAAGACGCCAAGCGCAAACGCCTCTACTAAGCGCTCCTCGCTCCGACCAAAGGGAGCGAATGTCATTGCCATGTCCCTGAAAGAGCAGATCACAGCTGACATGAAGTCAGCGATGAAAGCCGGTGAGAAAGACCGGCTAAAAGTCGTGCGTCTGATTCTCGCAGCGATCAAGCAAATCGAAGTCGACAAGAGAATCGAACTCGACGATGCGGCCGTGCTCGCTGTGCTTGAAAAGATGGTCAAGCAGCGTCGCGATTCCGTGGAGCAATTTGAAAAAGGCAATCGACAGGATCTCGCCGATATCGAAATTGCCGAGATCGCTGTTCTCGATACTTACCTCCCCGAACAACTGAGTGATGAAGAAGTCGACAAAATAGTCGACGACGCGATTGCCGCCACAGGCGCTGAAAGCATTCGCGACATGGGCAAAGTCATGGGCCAGATAAAAGCAAAAGCGGCAGGACGAGCCGATATGGGCGCGGTTGGCGCCAAAGTGAAAGCGCGCCTCGGATAGCACTGGCGCATTGCGCTGCAAAAGCTATGATCTATAGACCCGGCGTTTTAGACCCGGCGACACGGAGCTGCCGTTTAAACCACTATGGCTGGAAAGATTCCTCAGGATTTTATTGACGACTTGATCGCTCGCGCGGACATCATCGAAGTCGTTGGCCGCCGTGTGCAACTGAAAAAAGCAGGCCGTGAATTCAAGGCCTGTTGTCCCTTCCATGACGAGAAAACACCGTCATTCACGGTCAGCCCCGGCAAAGGCTTCTACCACTGCTTCGGCTGCGGCGCACACGGCACCGCCATTGGCTTCTTGATGGACTTTGATCACATGAGTTTTGTCGATGCGATCGAGAGTCTGGCTAGCACGATGGGTGTGGACGTACCGCGCGACGAGAGCGATCGCCCCGCCCGCCGCTACGACGAACTGTTTTCATTGACCGAGAGTGTCGAGAAATATTGGCAGGGCCAGCTTCGCGAACACCCGATTGCGGTCGACTATCTTAAGCAACGCGGCATCGACGGCGAGACGGCGCGACGTTTCGGCATCGGCTTCGCGCCGGACGGCTGGAGCCACGTGCTCGACAAGTTCGGCAAGACGCCTGAAGCAACCGAACGCCTGCTCGCAACCGGCTTGATCATCCGCAAAGATAATGGCAAGCATTACGATCGATTCCGCGAACGCATCATGTTCCCGATTCGCGACCAACGCGGCCGTTGCATCGGCTTCGGCGGACGCGCGATCGGCGATGGCGAACCGAAGTACCTGAATTCGCCGGAGACGGTTTTATTCCACAAGGGCCGCGAGTTGTACGGCCTTTTCGAAGCCCGACAGGCTTTGCGACACATAGACCGACTGGTTGTCGTTGAAGGTTATATGGACGTCGTCGCGCTGGCGCGCAATGGCATCAACTTCGCGACGGCCACACTAGGTACTGCGACCACAGCCGATCACCTCAATCGCTTGTTTCGCCTGACCGAAAATGTGGTGTTCTGTTTCGACGGCGATCGCGCTGGCAAAGCTGCTGCCTGGCGTGCGCTTGAAAATGCGTTGCCGCAGATTCGGGAAGGCCGACAAATTCGATTTGTGTTCCTGCCCGATGGTCAGGACCCGGATTCATTCGTCAACGAGTTTGGCGCTGATGCTTTTGTTAAGGCTGTAGACGATGGCGTGGCTCTTTCAGACTTTCTGATTGGAGAATTGGCGAGCCAGGTTGACATGGACACCGTTGATGGCAAAGCGCGTCTCGCGGAACTCGCCAAGCCGCTGGTCAACAATATTCCGCCTGGCGTTTACCGCGAACTCCTCATCGACAGTCTGGCTGATGCGGTCGGGCTGAGCTCGGCGAAACTGGGCAAAATGATCGGTCAATCGGGCAGCCCGACTGGACACGCCGGCGATAGCGAGCACTTTGGCAGGCCCGGCACGGCCAAGGTAACCGTAAAAAGTGGCCAGCCATCGGTCGTGCGACGTGCCATAACGCTGCTCTTGAATCATCCGCAAGCCGGCGACAAGCTTGATATTGAGAAGCTCGCTGGCGTCAGCCGTCCCGGCACCGGTTTATTGCAGGACCTCATTGAAACTGTGCAATCCGAGCCCAATATCTCGACAGCTGGCTTACTCGAGCGCTGGCGGCATGATGAAGAGGGCCGTCATCTGGGCAAATTGGCCGCAGTCGAGATACCAGACGAAGAAGAATTCGACCCCCGTGAAGAACTGTCAGCCTGTCTCAACCAGCTGGCGTTGGCGGGGCGACGAGAACGAATCGATTTTTTGATTGAAAAACAAAAACTTAACCCACTTTCGGACGAAGAGAAGTCGGAGCTACGGCAGATCAACTGAGGGGGCCTCACGGCCTGGCAACAAAATCAGAATTACCTAGCTTGGACATGGTCAGACAAGTACAATTGGTCGTTTGTATTTTTTACTTAGAGGTCGTTCCACATTGGCTGAGAAACGCGCAGCAGCAATACCCACAAATAAGCAGGCCCAGCAGCTCAAGGACTTAATTGCCCGCGGCAAAGAGCAGGGCTTCCTTACGTATGCAGAGGTCAACGACCACCTGCCCAACGATATCGTCGATCCAGAACAGATCGAAGACATCGTCAACATGATTAATGACATGGGTATTACGGTGCACGAAAAGGCGCCGGATGCTGAGTCGATCCTGTTGTCCGATGCTGCGGTATCAAATGACGATGACGCCGCTGAAGAAGCAGAGGCCGCACTCGCCAGCGTCGACGCTGAGTTCGGTCGCACGACCGACCCGGTACGCATGTACATGCGCGAGATGGGAACCGTTGAATTGCTGACTCGTCAGGGCGAAATCGAGATTGCCAAGCGCATCGAAGCCGGCCTTATGAAGGTCAAGTGGCACATGACGCATTTCCCGCCGACGATCGATCTTCTGCTGGAAGTGGCCGACCGCGTCTTTAACGAAGAAACACGAATGCAGGACTTCGTGGTTGGTTTTATCGACCCGAATGCGCCCGAAGAAATTAAACCACCAGCGCCGAAGACCGACGACGATGACGATGATGAAGTCGTCGACACGGGTCCGGATCCTGATGAAGTTAAAGCGCGAGTAAAAATTATTCGTCGCTTGCACAAGCGCGCTGTCACGAACATTGAGAAATACGGCCTCAAAGACAAAAAGACGGTCAAAGTACAAAGCGACATGGCCGACCAGCTCATGGAACTCAAGCTGGCGCCTAAATTGTTCGACGTCCTGGTACGTAACCTGCGCGGTGTGATTGCGATAATTCGCAGTCAGGAACGACTGATCATGCAGATCTGTGTGCGTGATGCACGTATGCCACGCAAGGACTTCCTGTCGAGCTTTCCGAAGAATGAAACTGATCTTGCGTGGATCGAAAAACACATTCGCGCCAAGCGTAAACACTCTTCGACCCTGGCAAAACTCAAGGACGATGTCTTGCGTGCACAACGCAAGCTTATTGCTGTCGAGGTTGATACCAAGCTGTTGATCGGCGAGATCAAGGAAATCAATCGGCAGATGTCGATTGGCGAAGCCAGAGCTCGACGTGCCAAGAAAGAAATGGTTGAGGCTAACTTGCGTCTCGTCATCTCGATCGCGAAGAAATACACCAATCGCGGTTTGCAGTTCCTTGATCTGATCCAGGAAGGCAACATCGGTTTGATGAAAGCGGTCGACAAGTTCGAATACCGCCGCGGTTACAAGTTCTCAACCTATGCGACCTGGTGGATCCGTCAGGCCATTACACGTTCGATTGCTGACCAGGCGCGTACGATTCGAATTCCTGTGCACATGATCGAAACGATCAACAAACTGAATCGAATCTCGCGTCAAATGCTGCAGGAAATGGGTCGCGAACCCTTACCTGACGAACTGGCTGAACGCATGGAGATGCCGGAAGACAAGGTACGCAAGGTATTGAAGATCGCTAAAGAGCCGATTTCGATGGAAACGCCAATTGGTGATGATGAAGATTCGCATCTCGGTGATTTCATCGAAGACCAGACCGTGCATTCGCCGGTAGATTCGGCAACCTCACAAGGCCTGAAGGAAACGACGCACAACGTGCTAGCCGGACTCACTCCGCGCGAGGCCAAGGTGCTGCGGATGCGATTTGGCATCGACATGAATACCGACCATACGCTTGAAGAAGTCGGCAAGCAGTTCGATGTAACTCGCGAACGTATTCGTCAAATCGAGGCTAAGGCACTGCGTAAGCTGCGCCATCCGACACGCTCGGATCAGCTCAGAAGCTTCCTGCTGGAGGACTAACTGACCCGCTAATCGGGCTTGCGTGAAACGATGAAGCTTTCGTCGTTGAACCAAAGCCCGTTGTGCTTGTGCAGGATTTTGGCAGTCGCTTCCAGGTAGTCGTGGCCACCCAGCGCTGCTTCCAGTCGCTGGTCTTCAATTTGCGCCACGTAAATCGCTGCATTCCAGGCCGCAAACAACGTCGACGTACCAATACTCTCGGCGATTTCGTCCGGCAAGGTATGCATGCGGTATTGAAATATCGCTTTCTCGTCCGGCGACCCGCCCAGTTCGAAACTATTGGCGTCGTCGCCAAGTACATCGGGCAACTTGCGCAGCAACTCATGTCGGTTGACTTGAAACGGATCTTCGTCGGGCCAGATTTCGCGAATCAGCTCCAGCCCGGGATCACTGCCAATCGAATGCACAGCCAATAAACGACCTGCTGGTCCCAGCGCTTTTGTCAGTGGACCCAACACATACTTGACCTTGAAGTCGGCATCCATGCGCGCCCGCCATGGCTGCGACGCGAGTACAAGATCAAAATCGGCGCGATGCGGGCCAGGCTGCGGGATGACGTTGTCGAGCAGGAATCGCTGGTCTTTACGGTACATGACCAACACGGACGGTTTGACGTATAGCGGATTACCCGTCTTCTTGCTTGCTGTCGCCTGCCAGCCATCGACGAGAAATTCGTCCATGCTGCCAAGTTGTTGGCCATATTCGTAAGCGCAGGAACCATCCAGCTCAACAAACTTGTAATTGATGTTGGCCGCTTTTTTTTCGTCACGCGGCGTTAGCCAGGGCGCCTCCGCGTAGTAGAGATTTGTGAAGACAAACACGCTGGCCGGATGTTCGACGAAACGATCGGGTAATTTTTCAAGACTTAGGCGCACATCCTCAAGGCTGATTTCCTTGCCAACGACGTAGAACGGCAGCGTAGGAAACTGGTGGTGTAACGCTCGCATCGTGTGGCTCAGAACCGTGCCGTCGCCCATACCGGCATCGAATACACGCAGTGCTGGCGGCTTCGGTCGCAAAAGAGGGAGTTCGAGCGCCGCCCGCTTCGCCACCTGCCATTTCTCGTTACACGTATTTACAAATGCGAGATATTTTTGCCGATTGTCGTAAAACCGAAATGGCCTGTCCGGCGACACCGGTTTGTCCACACCACTCATTTGCCCGCCCTGTGATTGTTTGGTGAAACTAGATCTTAACAATCTCCAGCGCTTTACGCCGCTGCGTGTGAAATTCCTGCTTTTCAAGAAACTCGATAAATGCATCCTGATGCAAAGCTTCGCTGTAAAAGTAGCCCTGTGCGATGTCACAGCCGGTCTTCTTCAGAAAGTCGACCTGTGTTTGAGTTTCGACGCCCTCTGCGATCGCCCGCTTATCCATTTCATGCGCCATCTTAATGATCGTTCGACAAATGTTGCCCGATGGATCACCCAGGCCAATTCGTTCAATAAATGATTTATCGATTTTGATGATGTCGAAGGGAAGTTGTTGCAGATAACTCAATGATGAATAGCCGGTGCCAAAATCATCGATGGCCACCTGTACACCTTCCGCCCGCAATGTGTTGAGAATGCCGATCACCGTGTCGCGATTCTCGGCCACCGTCGATTCTGTCACTTCAAGTAGCAGGTAGCCCGGGTGAATATCGAAGCGTCGAAGCGTCGATATGACGTCACTCGCGAAACTCGGTTCGCGCAGCTGCCGTGCCGATACGTTTACAGAAACGGCGCCTGGGTGAAGCCCCTTGTTCAGTATTCGGCGGAGATCGAGACAAGTCTGCTCGATGACCCAGCTTCCAATTTCGACAACCAGGCTGGACTCTTCGGCAAGCGGCACGAATTCTGACGGAGCGACGAAGCCCTCGTCTCCGTGCTGCCACCGGAGCAGCGCTTCAGCGCCGCAAATAACGCCATTTGACAGATCGAATTGCGGTTGCAGATACACCTGCAATTGATCGGCGTGAAACGCGTTTCGCAGATCGCGTTCCAGTCCGATCTTGCGGCGACTTTCGGCGTTCAGTTTCTTGCTAAAGAATTCGAAACGCGCACGACCAGCCTCCTTAGCACGATACATGGCAGCATCAGCATTTTTTAGCAGAGTTTCAACGCTTTCGCCGTCGTTCGGAAACATCACGATGCCGATACTGGCACCGACGAAGTGATCCTGGCCCAGCACCGAAAATGATTCGGTCAGGCGGTCAAGCAGCCGCGTCGCAGTGGCGTGAACTAAACTGTCATTGGTGATTCGAGGCAACACCACAACGAACTCATCGCCGCCGAGCCTGGCAACCGTATCGCTATCGCGTACTTCACCTACAATACGTTCGGCAGCCTGCGTCAATACTACGTCACCGACTGAATGCCCATAAACGTCATTTATTTCCTTGAATCGATCAAGATCGAGGAATAACAGCGCCCCGCTGAATCCTTCCCGTCGTGCATGTACTATTTGCTGTTCAAGTCGATCTTTGAGTAGTTGTCGATTCGGAAGTCCTGTCAGTTCATCAAAGTGCGCTTGTTTGTAAAGCGCTTCATCGCGCTCAACACTAGCGAGCGCAACAGCGAAACGACCGGCAAGATCGATACAACGCAACAGATCGTCTCGCTCAAGATTAAACCGATTCTTGGAACCAAGCAGGAGAATACCCTTTAGCTCATCCTGCAAGACAACCGGGATCAACGCGACGTATTTCACTCCGTAAGACAGAAACTTGTCGCGATAAGGCGCGATAGTCGAATCCGTTTCCTCGACGGTCACCTGCCGTGGCTGACACCATTGATGCCCCATTTCCATAGGTAATGCGATTCGCTCGTATGAAAATTCATTGTCACATGCCGAAATCATTTTCGCCCAATGCGGCGAGTCGTTGTCACGAGCGATAACGGCCGCTGATTCATACGCGGTCAATTCCATTAGGTGTTTGATGACGCTTTCACTGACCTGTTCGAACTTGGCACCGGACAAGATCTGTCGGTCGATCTCGGACATCGCGTTGAGCGTCGCAAACTGCTGGCTCAGTTTGCCGGCCATTTTGTTGAATGCTTTGCCCAGCGATTCGAATTCATCGTTGGATCGAATTCGCAGCCGGGTTTCCAAATTTCCGGCTGTTATTTGGCGCACGGCACCTGTGAGATGCTGCAGCGGCGTAAGACTCTCGCCGATCGCAGCGAAACTAAGAACCCCAACCATGACCAAAACCAGCATAAACGCAGGTAAGAATACCCGAGTGAAATCGGCGCTGGATTGCAGCGCAAACTCCTTCGACTGCAATGCGATGATATCGAGTGACGGCGCACCGAATTCTCCGCCGAGGAATAGTTGCCATACTGCGCCAAAGTATTCTTCGCCACCTTGAGTCCATTCTCCGGGCGCCAAATCTCCGCTGACCGCGTGATCTTTTAGGTGGTTCTGTAGCCCCGCACCCGTTTCGAGCGAGCAATGATAGATATCACCCTGATCGGAAAATACGCAAAATTCGGTGCGGTACGGATTATCACCACGATCGCCCCAGATGCTCTGTGGGTTTAGTTGGAACGCGAGCAAACCCACAGATTCGCCCTGCTCTGAGATTGGGCGTAGTAAGGTCAGCAGGTGCCCTTCGCTGCCAAGGGTCGCGTGAAGATTAGCATCGTTTCTCGACTTGTCTTCAGCAATGACTTCTTGTTGCGCAGGCGAGATATCGGAATCGCCGAAGATCGACACCTCGGACCCGGAGTTATCGACGAACCAGATGCTGTCGAAATTCGACAACAGATAGACATGTCCTGCAAGTGCTGTGGGTTCGTTTTGATCGAAAACGCGCGCGACGTCGTCAGCTGCGGCCGACGCATGTTTGAGTCGCCCAAGTAGGTCGAATCCATATTCTTTGGCATTGCCGCGCAAAGATCGGCCGATCTCTTGTTCCATGCCGCGATGAACTTCGAAGTAGGCAAGGCTTGCCGTGAAGGTCACAGGCAGAATTCCCGCGAGCAGAAACAGTCCGAGAATTTTTCGCCCGACGCCGCGCTTCAGTGTGGTCGGAATCTTGAAGCTCGCCATCAGTAGTCTTCCGCTCGGCCTATGAAGGCACCATTATTTGCACGTACGATGTCGTCGCGGCTGGCCTGCGCATTTAGCGGGCCTTTCGATTCGCCGTCTTTTCCGGAACTGTAAAGATCGTAGTCCGAATTGAGTGGATTCAGACTACCGTCTTTGCGAAACCCACCTTTGCCAGGCCCTGCCGAAGCAATGTTCAGATATTCGTACGGTCGATTCCATGGATCGGTAGGAACAGTTGTCGGCAATACAGTGAGGTCTGGTGGTGGCAGACTGTCGTTGACCAATCGAAATTTCTCGATCTCGAGGGAAATTGCGTGAATGTCTCCAATTGCTTTGGCCACACGGGCTCGCTCCGCGAAACCGTCGTAGGCTGGTATTGCCAGGGTGAGCAGCAGACTTGCCACGACCAGCGTAACCATCAATTCGAGCAATCCAAATCCCTTGGATTTCCGCATTTCGTCATTCCGTTGTATATGGTCTCAAATTCCCACAATTTCTGATGAAACCACTGCCTTGAGCGAGTTCCCAAGCATAGACTTTCGCTCGCTAAAAGGCGGTGATGCCCGTCACGAGCCGAACAGGACCTGTGCACGGCTCATATCTGGTCCCGCCTCGCAGCGTTTTCGTGGGACTCGGAATCCGTCAGGAGTCTGTTAGAATTCGCTGCCCCAAAAGGGGTAGTGGCGAAGTTTGGGCCTGTAGCTCAGTTGGTTAGAGCAGGGGACTCATAATCCCTTGGTCCCAGGTTCGAGTCCTGGCGGGCCCACCACTTTTTCGACGCTAGATCACCGACCCAATGTCGGGGAGCCACGCACGCCAATAGGCGTGTTTCTCACGTAGTTCCGCCGTAGCCTCATCTGGCGAGCGACGCAACAGGCGCACATGATCGCCGGCTCGAAACTGACCGAGCTCATGCAAATCCAATCGCGCCACCTGCGCAATTCGTGGATAACCTCCTGTGGTTTGCGCATCAACGCCAAGCAGGTATGGCGAGCCGCTCTCAGGACATTGCACGCTTCCCGGAAACACCGGAACACTCGGCAGATCGCCCTTCGAATCGGTCTCAAAGACCCTGCCCTCCAGTCGTAGACCCATGCGATCGTTGCGGGCGCCGACCGTGAAGTTCGTGTCGAATACTGCCGCCAGATCGGCTCTGTTCAGCACATCAATCTCGGCACCATCGCAGGCACGTACCGCCCATTTCCCGGTCACAGGAGGTTGAAACTCGCGCGGTGTTGCGAGCGGTTTGACGTCGTGTTTGCACGGCGACAATTCGAGACGATCATCATCACGCACCGCCCTACCCCGAAATCCGCCAAAGCCCGCCGGCAGATAGGTCGAACCAGAACCCAGGAATTCTTCAGCAGCCAGCCCACCTGCAATGGCAATGTATGCGCGCGCGCCCGATGTGGGTGCGCCGATGCGGAGCTCGTCACCGGCAACAACGCTGACTGTTTCATGCAGCTTCACGCTCCTCGAGTTCAACACGCAAGGCGACGGTGCACCGGTGATCGCGAAGTGCGTGTCGGTTTCGAATTCGAACTCAATGCCTGTCAATGTCACCTCCAGCACCGGCGCAGTCAGCGCGTTGCCAACGAGGCGATTGGCTAGCGCCATCGACAATGGATCCGCGGGACCGCAACTCGGTACGCCCAGATGTCGCTGCCCGGAACGCGGACTTGCCTGAATCGTCGTCTGCAACCCCGCACGTTTGACTCGCAGACTCATGGCGCAACCATTCGTCGGAAAGTGATGTCATCGATCGCCGAGAATCGAACATGCGTGCCCGTCTGTAGCAGGAACGGCTGCGGCTCGTCGGGCTCGAACAACGCGAGCGGCGTTCTACCCAGTAAAGGCCAGCCCCCAGGCCCCGCCAGCGCATACACCCCGGTTAAACCAGCCGCGATTCCGATCGAACCTGCCTCAACGCGCTGCCGAGGATCGCTCAAGCGCGGCACATGCAGGTCCTCGTCGAGGCCCGAAAGGTAGGCGAACCCCGGCGTAAAGCCGATCAGGTCAACGCGATGCTCTTTCGACGTGTGGATGTCGATCAGCTCATCGCCCGTCAAACCGAACATCTCGCAAATGGATTCGAACTCGGGACCATAATCGCCGCCGTAGCAAACCGGAATTTCGATCACTGACTCACTAAGTCGCGCACGTGCAGTACTCGATGCCAGTTGATTGCTTAGTAGCTCTTCGGCCGCATGCCAGTCGACGCTCGCCGCATCGAATTTGACGACAACACAACGCATGCCTTCGACGCATTCGAGCCACGAATTAGTGTCACGCAAATACTGTGCGACCGACGCACGTTTCAGTGGATGCACAATGTCGATGCTGAAGCAGTCGTCGCCACAGAGACTATATAGCAGCATGAACATCGACTCCGTTTGCTTGTAAGACATCGCGCACTGCGCGTGCGACCGCAGCCGCGCCGGACGAATCACCGTGAATGCAAAGCGTTTTCGCAGCGACTTTAATCACGCTTCCGTCTTGCGCTGTTGTTGTACCGCTGGTCGCGAGACTCACGGCCTGTGCCGTCATCGTATTTATGTCGGAATGCACTGCACCTGGCTCCACGCGCGGCACAAGACGGCCATTTGGCAAGTACATACGGTCAACAAAAGCTTCGCCAATAAACAGGACCGGTGCATTCCTCGCGGCTTTTTGAAGCGCGCTGTCGGGAGGCCCAACGATCGCAGCATCCGGTGCAGCACGCTGCACGACACTTACGATCATTTCTGCCAGTGTCGAGTCAATTGCCGCGTCATTGTAGAGCGCACCATGCGGCTTCACGTGCGACAAAATACCCGCTTCGCTTTTGACGTGTGCTTTGAATCGGCTGACCTGGCCGAGCATGGCGTCAGCCAGCGCATCGCCCTCAAGAAAACGACTTCGGCGACCAAAACCGTCTCGATCCGGGTAGGAAGGATGAGCCCCGATCGCAACTCCGGCTGCCTTTGCGGCGCAAATTGTAGCCTGCATGCTCTCGTCGTCACCCGCGTGACCACCGCAAGCGACATTGCAGCTGCTGACGATATCCAACAATTCCAGATCGCAAGCGCCACCTTCGCCGAGGTCCGCATTGAGATCGATTGTCGTCACGATGGTGTTGGTCTTAGAGCAGGAGGATCGAGAAATAGTGGCACGCACTGCCCGCGATGACGAACAGGTGCCAGACTCCGTGGCACCACGGGTACCAGTTATCGAGAACAAAAAAGACGACGCCGCTCGTGTAGAAGATTCCGCCAGCAACCAGCCAGGCGAAGCTTGCCGGAGATAACGCAGCGACAAACGAATCCAGGGCGAACACGCAGAACCAGCCCATCAGCAGATATAGCAGCAGTGAAACGACGCGCGGGCCATGTCGGCGCACAGCATCGAGCACCATACCGATAAGCGCGAGCCCCCAAATGACGCCAAGGACCCACCAGCCAAAATTGTCATCCAGAGCCACTACTGCGTATGGCGTGTAGGTTCCGGCGATTAGCAAATAGATCGCCTGATGATCGAGCACCCGAAACACGTTCTTCGCCCGCCCGGGAATGCTGTGGTACAGCGTTGAGGTCAGGTACAGGATGAACAGCGTGGCCGCATAAATGCTGTAACTAACGATCTTGTCCACTTCGCCACCAATCGCGGCATAAGTCACAAGAACGGCACCCCCGATCAGCGCGAATGATGCGCCGACGAGGTGCGTGATGCTGTTGAATCTTTCGCCTTTGTACATGCCGGCTAATCTACCCGATCAGCGGGCAAAATTCCTAAAGATTCACCGCTTTACGTCGATATCAATGATGTGTAGTCGGGTCTTCAACCTCCCGACTGCCAACCATTGTTTCTGGCGCGAGAAAGGCATTGTTGAAATCTGATCGGATCGGACTCGTCGTAGTTTCCGCCTCGCTGATGGCGATAGCGGCGATCCTCTACCTGGTATTCCAATACCAGAGTAGTGACCGCCTGGCGAGCATACGCAGTCAGGGCGTGAGCCTTGTGCGTGCTTTGTCGGGCGTACCCTATGAACAACTGGTCCCGGGCGGCGAGCAACAAGGCGTGGTTCAGGTCCTCAAACACAGCGCCGCAAGCAGTGATTTTGCCTATATCAGCATTGTCGACACATCAGGCCGTTCGATGAATGAAGTTACTGCCGATGGGCTTATCGTTCCAGCCGCTGACTTGCCCGCCGAACCGTCCAACTGGCTCGGTGAGGAATTTCTGGAATTGTCGGCGGACCAACGCGAAATCATCGAGTTTCATGCACCGCTACTGCACGAAGGTGAGCTGCAAGGCTTTGTTCGCCTCGGTTACCTGTATCCGACGATTGGCGTGAGTATGAGTCAATTGCCATTTTTGGCGACTGTAGCCCTTCCCGTTTTCCTGCTAGCGCCGCTTTTTTACCTTCTGTTGCGACTCGAAGTACGACCTGTGCGTGCCGCCAGCCGTGAAATCGGCCGCTTCATGGAAGGCGAGTCTTTACGCCGAGTCGAAGTCGCTGCCACCGGTGAACTGGGCGAATTCATGGGTCGATTCAATGAGTTCATCGAGCGCGCGAACACCCGCATTCATGGCCTCGAGCAGGACCAGCAACAGCTGATTACATCGGCAAAGTTGCTAACCTACAGAAAAAATCGCGTCGAGACAGTTCTTGAAACCCTGCCGGAGGCAGTACTGATTCTCGACGAGAGCGGCAGCATTACGTTTGCCAACCAGAAACTCGGCGCCCTCCTCGGTGTCACTCCCGACGTCATTCTTGCGCGACCCGTTCAAGAGTGGTGTGACCACCCCGACGTCATGCAGTTGCTCGCGAAGTACCAGTCGGGCGGCAAGGGTCGCAATTTCACCGACACTATTCGTTTCAGTCTCGACGCCGTATCCGATCGCGCGATTGCAACACGAACCTATCCGTTGTTCTCCCCCAGCAGTGGTTCGTCTGCGATCGGCACGCTGATTATATTTCGCGACGAAACTCAGGAAGCGCTGGCCCGGCAAGCAAGGTCAGACTTCGTCGCGCACCTGTCGCACGAGCTCAAATCACCGCTCAACGTGCTCGGTATGTACAGCGAATCGCTGCTCTCCGACATCGGCAAGACCGAGGAATTCCGTATCGAAGCCGCCAACGTCATTGCTGCTGAAGTGCATCGGCTGAGCTCGCTGATCAATGGCCTGCTAAACATGACGCAAATCGAAAACGGCAGCCTGACGCCTGAGCGTAGCCTGGTAAAACTCAACGATGTTGCGCGCGCTGCATTCGAAGAAGCGCAAGCGTCCGCGAATGACAAGGACTATGTATTCTCTTTTAACGCGCCCAACGAGATGAACCCGGTTTTCGTCGACAAAGACCTGATTCGTATCGCCATCACGAATCTGTTGAGCAATGCCGTCAAATACAACAGTGCTGGCGGTGAGGTAAGCCTGAATATCGAGGAAACCGAAGACGCGGTACAAATTCGAGTTGCTGACTCCGGGATTGGCGTTTTCGAGGAAGAAGCCGCCAAGATTTTCGAGAAATTCTATCGCTCCGACGACGAACGTGTGCAGTCGATCGGCGGCCATGGCCTCGGTCTCGCCTTGACGCGACAGATCGTCGAGCTGCATCACGGCACGGTGTCGCTGGATCATGACCGCTCGGTCGGGGCGGAATTCATCATTAACCTTTGGAAGGAGACGACTGCGGTCAAGCAGGCTATCTAAAATGAAACGCATAATGATTGTTGATGACCATGCGCCCGTACTGCGGGTACTGCGACTCGGTTTGGAAGAGGCTGGCTACGAAGTCGACGCCGCGTCGAACGGAACGGAATGTCTGCTGAAACTCTGTGACGGGATGCCTGACTTCCTGGTGACTGACATCGATATGCCGAGAATGACCGGCAAGGACCTTTGCCTGGCCATTGAGAAGCAATTCCCAGATCGCTCATTTCCGATTGTCGTATTGACGTCGCGCACTGAACTCGAACATCGAGACTGGACGGCAAGCCTGGAGAATCTAAGTTTTATGGAAAAGCCCGTTAGCGTGCGACGCCTGGTGTCGTTTATAGGTCGCTGTCTCGACGATGACAAGGTTGCGGTTGGATCTTGATATGAAGAGCAAACTACTTCGAACGTTGTCGATGGCAAAGTACGAGCGACTTATTCCGCGCGTATTTCCTAACGCTGTGGAGCTAGAGATTCGCGAACTCAACGGGACTCTGTTCTGGAAACAATCGGCCAATCAGGAAAACGCCGATTCGAGCGACGCAGACCCGGTCGTGGCCTGGTCTCCTTTTGGCACGGGTGTCGAGCGGCGCGAATTGCCCTGTGGCAGGACTCAATATCGCGCGCCGCTACGATCTCGAGATCTCGGTAAGATCGCCTGGCTTCTCGCGACCTTCGAGACACAGTCCAGCGTACCGATGACGGCGGCGCCAGAACCGCTTCGACGTGCATTTTCGGACGCTATTTCGTTCCTGCAAGACGAAATTGAACTTCAGTCGGAATGTAATCAGCTCGCATCGGAGCTGACCGAGCGATATGAAGAACTCAATCTTGTTTACTCGACCAAAGACCAGGTCGAATATTTCGAGGAAGGACAGGAAGCCCTGGCCCGACTTGTTCACAATTGTGCCGATTATCTCGATGTTGGCGTCGCGGCGTTGATCTGTCGAGACCGTGGCCTATCGCTACACAATATCAATAGCAGCAATGCGCCGTCAGAAGTTGAGGCGTTGCTTGAACTTCTGGCGACGACTGTATATGACCGCATTGAATCGCAGGTTAGCAGCGTTGTCCTGAACGAGTCGGACGATACCGAACGCCAGAGACTCATCGCCGGACGCAGTGAAAACGTGCTCGCGTACCCGATCGTCGACAATCATGGCACAGCGATTGGATTGCTGGCTGTCATTGCTAACCAGGATGCACACACGTTTTCGAATGGCGATCGCAATTTGCTTGAGGTGATGTCCAAAAAAGCATCACGAATCATTCACATCCACCATGATTCATTAACCGGGCTGATGAATCGCGCTGGTTTTGAGTCTTCGCTCGTTACCGCGCTTGCAAGCACCCGCAGTAGCAATCTCCAGCATTGTCTATTGCATATCGACATGGACCAATTGCACGTCATCAATGACCTCATGGGTCACCACGAAGGTGACAATCTGATTCGGCGGGTCGCGAAATTATTGCGTGGCATCCTGCGCGACTCCGATCATCTCGCCAGGCTCGGCGGCGACGAATTCGGTGTTTTACTGAGTAAATGCGATGTGAATCAGGGCCACGCGATTGCTGAAAAAATTCGCAACGCTATCCATGAACTGACGGTCATCTCGGCCAGCCGACAGCTCGACGTGTCAGCGAGCGTCGGCATCGCGTCTATAAACCAGGAAACGGAAGGCATTGTCGGCGCCATGGCGTCTGCCGAGATCGCCTGCAAGGCAGCAAAGGACGAAGGCCGTGATCGTATCCAGGTCTTTCAGGAAGACAATACGACACTGGTCAGACGCAGCGAAGAAATCGAGTGGATCGGACGCGTGCAGGAAGCGCTGCGCGAAGACAAATTCACAATGTTTTGCCAGCCTGTAAGTCCACTAAGTGACGTAGATGCTGAGCATTTTGAAGTCCTGGTCAGAATGCTCGACGATGAAGGCGAGGTCTTGTCGCCCGCGTTGTTTCTGCCCGCGGCGGAACGCTATCAGCTCATGCCGCTGGTCGATCGCTGGGTGATTCACCATACACTGAGTTTGCTGGGTTCGTTTTGGGATTCCGTAGCGTCGTCCAACGCTGTCTTCTGCATCAACTTATCCGGCCAGTCATTGACGAACGCGGGCTTCCTCGCATTTGTCGCCCATGAATTGCAATCGTCGGGCGTATCGCCGCAACAGATTTGCTTCGAAATCACTGAAACCGCCGCAATTTCCAATATCGACGATGCCATTACATTCATGGAATCCCTGAGACAGGTTGGTTGTCGATTCTCACTCGACGATTTCGGCGCCGGTTTGAGTTCTTTTGGTTATCTAAAAGTTTTGCCAGTCGACTACCTCAAGATTGATGGCAGCTTCGTGCGTGAGGTCACAAGTGACACGGTTTCGTCATCTATGGTTCAGGCGATCTGCCAGATCGGCAGCACGATGGGCTTGTCGATCGTCGCTGAGTTCGTTGGCGATCAGGAAACGATCGACGTATTGCGAGATATCGGTGTGGATTATGTGCAGGGATATTTCATTGGTGAGCCGGCGCCGCTCGATGAAACTGTAGAACGCTTGCGAAGCGACGCCCAAGCAGCATCGGCATGAGTGAGACGGCCGAATCTGCGGCAAGCCCGGTCACCCGTATTCGCATCGGCGTCGCTACACACATTACGCCAAAATTCTCGCTATCTGGCGAAGAGGCATTACAGGATCTGCTCCTGATAACCGATCAATGCATCGATGACAGTGAAATCAAGATCATCATCGACTTTGCCGAAGTTCAAACGATTGACAGTTTGGCGATCTCGGCGTTGATGGATCTGCAGGATCGACTGATGAAGCTCGGCGGCTGGATAAAGGTCTCCGGCCACAACAGTATCGTTGGTGAAATTGCCGGGATAACCGGCCTTTCCGACTACATCACTTTCTTGAAACCGGACGGCGAACGTGACCGCAAAGAGACTGAAGATGTCAGCTTTGGTCCCGGTGCCCGACTGGGCGACATCATGGTCGCCCGCAAGCTCATTTCGCAGTCGAAAATCGACGAAGCGCTCAAATTGCAGGACCGCCTCGGTAAGCGCATGGGACAAATCATCATCGACAAGGGCTGGGTTGCCGAAAATGATGTCCTGCGCGCGCTCAGCGAGCAATTGGGCGTGCCATTTGTGCGTATCCGACCGGGCCTGTTTGATCCGGCCACCGCGGCGCTATTGGACCGAAGTGTCGCCAGACGACTGCGCGTCCTGCCACTTTTTCGTGTCCGCAGTGTGCTTTATCTCGCGACGGCTAAGCCACAGGACATGCCGACTCTTGAGGAGGTTTCCGAGCGACTGCAATGCGTCGTTCGCCCGGTGCTCGCGCGCAAGGAAGATATTCTCAAACTGTTGAACGAGTCCCTGTCTGTCGACGACATGCAATTCGACATGGTGGGCGACGTCGATGAAGACTTCACAGTTATCGAGAATTTGCAGCTCGATGACTACTCGACGATTGACGAAGTGGCCGCAGGCAGTCCGGTCGTCAATCTTGTCAACTCAATTATTCAACGCGCTGTTCATGACGGTGCAAGCGACATCCACCTGGAACCGTTTCGTACGCACTCACGTATCCGCTTTCGAATCGACGGGCTGCTATACGAATTCACAGCACCGCGCGTCGAATTACACCCGGCTCTCGTATCCAGACTCAAGGTCATGGCGAATCTCGACATCGCCGAGCGGCGTATGCCGCAAGACGGTCGCATCCAGGTTCACACACAGGGCCGATCGGTGGATCTGCGCTTCAGTTCGCTTCCTGGCCTGTATGGCGAGAAAGTTGTACTGCGTATTCTCGACAAGAACCAGGCGATTCTCGACGTCGACAAACTCAATATGGCCGACGCCAATCTTGCGTCATTCAAGCAACTTCTCAATGCAAATCACGGCCTGATTCTCGTTACCGGCCCTACCGGCAGCGGCAAGACAACCAGCTTGTACGCGGCTCTCAATTACATCAAGAGCATTGAGAAGAACATCGTCACAATTGAGGACCCGGTCGAGTACCAGCTGGACATCATTAATCAGAACGAAGTTCGCGATGGCATCGGACTCACATTTGCGAAAATCCTCAAACATGTACTGCGACAAGACCCTGACATCGTCATGGTTGGCGAAATTCGTGAACGAGAGACGGCCGAAATTGCTGTGCAAGCTGCGCTGACAGGGCACCTCGTACTGTCTACATTGCATACCAATGACGCGGTTGGCGCAGTAACACGTTTGATCGATATGGGAG
>JBPCYB010000097.1:0-10733 GCA_051007995.1 Woeseiaceae bacterium
AGCACGATTTGAAGTGCGGCGTGCATCAGGTGTGTGGCCGAATGATTCAGGCGAGTTGCCTGACGACGCTCTGCGTTGACGATGGCCTCAACGTCGTCACCAACATTGAGCTCGCCCTCTTCGACCAGACCGAAGTGCACAATTGCCTTGCCGCTCTTCTGCGTATCAGCAACATTAAAGAGTTTTTCATCGCTCGCGAGAATTCCTGCATCGCCGATCTGACCACCACTCTCGGCATAAAAAGGTGTTGCCGAAAGAATGACCGCGCCTTCGTCACCGCTTGCCAGCTGCTCGACCGATTCACCATCTTTGAACAGCGCAATGATCTTGCTTGAGCCGTCGGTGCCGTCGTAACCAAGAAACTCCGATTCAGCGTCAGTTGTAATCGCGTCGCCGCTCGCCGCGCTAAACTTACTTGCTGCGCGCGCGCGATCACGTTGCCCGGACATTGCGTCCTCAAATCCACTTTGATCGACGCTCAAACCACGCTCGCGCGCAATGTCTGCCGTCAAGTCAACCGGAAAGCCGTAGGTGTCATACAGCTTGAATGCCACGTCGCCTGGGATCTCTTTGCCTTTGAGTTTGCCGATCGCTGCCTCGAGTATCTCCATTCCCTGGTCGAGCGTTTCTGCGAAGCGCTTTTCTTCTTTCTCTAGCACTCTCTCGACATGCGCCTGCGCTTTGGTGAGTTCGGGATAGGCATCGCCCATCTCTTGGACAAGCGGTGCGACGAGTTTGTAGAAAAACGCGTCGTTTGCTCCGAGTTTCTTGCCGTGTCGAATGGCGCGGCGAACGATACGACGCAGCACATAGCCGCGCCCTTCATTGCCGGGCAATACGCCGTCGACAATTAAAAACGAGCAGGCGCGAATGTGATCGGCGATCACGTTGAGTGAACTCGAGCCATCATTCTTCACGCTAAGCGTTTTTGCGGCAGCATCGACGATGCTTTTGAACAGATCGATGTTGTAATTGCTGTGCACGCCCTGCATGACCGCGGCGATTCGCTCGAGTCCCATGCCCGTGTCGACCGACGGTTTTGGCAATGGTGTCATTTCGCCGCCCGATGAACGATCGAATTGCATGAACACCAAATTCCAGATTTCGACGTAGCGATCGCCGTCCTCATCGGGTGAGCCCGGTGGTCCGCCTGGCACGTCCGCACCGTGATCGTAAAAGATTTCACTGCACGGTCCGCAAGGTCCGGTATCACCCATCGACCAGTAATTGTCTTTTTCACCGAGACGCGAGAACCGCGACGGATCGACCTTCATCTCTTTGAGCCAGATGTCAGCGGCCTCGTCATCGTCTTCGAATACTGTGACCCATAGACGCTCAGGGTCCAGTCCCAGCGTGCCGGTCAGGAAATCCCAGGCATATTGAATGGCGTCACGTTTGAAGTAGTCGCCGAAACTGAAATTGCCGAGCATCTCGAAGAACGTGTGATGACGTGCGGTGTAGCCGACATTCTCGAGATCATTGTGCTTGCCGCCAGCGCGTACACAGCGCTGCGATGTCGCCGCACGGTCATAGCTGCGCTTGTCCGAGCCAAGAAATACATCCTTGAATTGCACCATGCCAGCATTCGTGAACAGCAAGGTCGGGTCATTGCCGGGTACAAGCGGCGAGCTCGCGACAACCTCGTGTTGCTTGTCACGAAAAAATTCCAGGAAGGACTGGCGCAGCTCGTTGCTGGTCATGGTTTTCATGGGGGGATTCTAAGCTTATTCGGCCTATGCCGAAACAGCTGCCTGAATCTGATCGGTCTCAAAACCCCGTGATTGCAAGAACCGCATCTGGCGTACTTTCTCGTTGTAGTCCGCCGGTCGTTCTGGCGCGAACTTCTTTAGCCGGACCTCGACGGCCAATGCGTACCAGTCCTGCTCAGCATCTTCCAGACCATTCTCGATGACGCCGCTGGCTAAGCCGCGCTCGCGAAGATCCGCGCGAATCTTCACGGGCCCTTTGCCCTGACTGATTCGCGATGAGATGAAGGCCTCGACGAAGCGCGCGTCGCTCTGCAGATTGTCGTCCACCAATTGCGCCACAGCATCGTCGGCAGCATCAGCATCAAAGCCGAAATTGCCTAGCTTCGTCAGGAGTTCGGCCCGACCGTGCTCGCGCCGGGCGAGATAATCCATCGCCTTCTTGCGAGCTTCGACCGGATTGGAGAACTTGTCGTCGTCGATCTTTAAATCTTCCAGAACTACGCTTCCTGTGCGACGGCCTCCGCGTCGTCTGCCGGTGCCGCCTCTTCCGGTGCATCAACAGTATCCGGCAGCAACAATGCGCGGATCTTCGCTTCGATCTCTTGCGAGGTTTCCGGGTTGTTGCGCAGGTATTCGCGAACGTTTTCTTTGCCCTGGCCGATGCGGTCTTCGCCGTAGCTGTACCAGGAACCGGCTTTGTCGATCAGGCCGTGTTCTACGCCATGGTCGATGATCTCGCCTTCACGCGAAATGCCGAGGCCGTACAGGATTTCAAACTCGGCCATCTTGAACGGCGGCGACACCTTATTCTTGACCACTTTGACGCGTGTCTGGTTGCCGATGACCTCATCGCCCTTCTTGATCGCGCCGATGCGGCGAATATCGAGACGAACCGAGGAGTAAAACTTAAGCGCGTTACCACCGGTGGTCGTTTCCGGACTGCCGAACATGACGCCAATCTTCATCCGAATCTGGTTAATGAAAATGACCATCGCGTTTGAGCGTTTGATGTTGCCCGTCAGTTTTCTGAGCGCTTGCGACATCAGACGAGCCTGCAGGCCCATATGCGAATCGCCCATCTCGCCTTCAATTTCTGCTTTCGGTGTCAGCGCAGCGACCGAGTCAACAATGATCACATCGACAGCACCCGAACGGACCAGCATGTCAGTGATCTCGAGTGCCTGCTCGCCTGTGTCCGGTTGCGAGACCAACAGTTCATCGACATTGACGCCGAGTTTCTCGGCGTAGGTCGGATCGAGTGCATGCTCAGCATCGACGAACGCGGCCGTGCCGCCCGCTTTTTGTGCTTCCGCCACGATCTGCAGTGTCAGCGTTGTCTTACCGGAGGCCTCCGGCCCGTAGATTTCAACCACACGCCCCTTCGGGACACCACCTATGCCAAGCGCAACGTCCAGCCCAATCGAACCGGTCGAAACAACGTCGATATCGCGGGACATCGGATTGTCGCCGAGGCGCATAACCGAGCCTTTTCCGAACTGCTTTTCGATCTGGCCAAGGGCGGCGGCGAGTGCTTTTTTGCGATTGTCATCCATTATTTGGTGCCTTTCTGTGGGTATTTAGGGGCTGAACACGAGTACTGTGTATATGAACAGTGATTATTCCACAACGCCTTTGATTCGTCAGCCCTTTTTTGCAGACGAATTTAGGCAGTTTCTGAAGAAACTCGAAGAAACGCTCAGAAGTCGTTGTCTAGCGGGCGGTATATCACGCTGCCGCGGTCGCGAATGGATTCGATTAGCTCGAACTTCGACCACTCCGTGCTGGCCGATTGCGGAAGTCGCTCGGTTTCGAAGGTCCGGGCATTGCGCACCACGGTAACATGCGGACGATACACGCGTTGCTGCACCTCGACGCCGGCCGCGAACACAATGCCGCTGAGATCTTCTACGAGCTTTTCAAGTTCTGACGGCACGCGTGGCGGCACCATGGCTGCAATTTTTGGCCGCGGCCAGAACTCCATGCGATCGAGTCGCAGGCGAAACGGCTCAAACGTGACGGCACTCGCGGCTTGTTGTAACTCGGGAATATAGCGTTCGTCGAGATCGCCGATGTAGACAAGTGTGACGTGCCATTCGCGACGGTCGACGGCGCGCCCGTCGACAAGCTTCGTGACCGGCGCGATGAAATCTCGCATTCGGTCGCGTTGCCGATCATCCGGCCATAGTGCAAAAAACAGTGTTTTGCTTGCCATTACACGATGCGCTCCCGAACGCCTTGCAAGGCATGGACAACCGTCAGTTCGCGAACCAGATCGCGATCGCCATCAAATTGTTCACAGTTCGTTGTCGATCTTACCTTGGATCCGTCGCGAACAGCCCAGGCAAACCAGACCATGCCGACAGGCTTGGTCTCACTACCACCACTGGGTCCGGCGACACCGCTAACGGCGACCGCAATATCTGCGCCGCTCAGATTGATCGCCCCCTCGGCCATTTCGACAACAACGGCCTCGCTGACGGCACCGTGTTCTTCCAGCGTTTCGATGGTTACGCCGAGCAGGGATTCCTTGGCACCATTCGAATAGCTCACCAGGCCATAGTGAAATACATCGGAGCTACCCGGAATATCGGTGATGGCTTTTGCGACCCAGCCACCTGTGCAGGATTCGGCCGTGGCGACTACTTTTCTGCCGGCCGCCAGTTCGTCGACCAGCGCCTGTGCTAATTCTTCGATTGCTTGATGATCAGCCATTCAATATCGACTCATAGAGTGCAACATGCTTGTCAGCCATCGTATCGATCGAGAACTCATTTTGCATCCGATCACGCCCGGCTGCGCCCATCGACGAGCGCACACCTTCATCGGTGATCAACGTCGCAATTGCCGCCTGCAATGCAGTGACATCCTCCGGTTGCACAAGTATGCCGGTCTCGCCATCAACGACGGCTTCCGGCAAACCGCCTGCATCGAAGCCAATTACGGGTACGCCCGCCGCCGCCGCTTTGAGCGTCGCCACGCCGAGACCCTCGGCCAATGCCGGGTGCGCGAAGATGTCGAAGCAGCCCATCAGATTGTCGAGATCGTCACGAAAACCTGCAAATTGAACAACATCGCCCAATTCGAGCGATGTGGCCTGCGCACGAAGCTGGTTATTCAGGTAGCCGTCGCCAAAGATGATCAATCGTATTTGCGGGTGCTTGTGATGCAGGCCGGCGACGGCTTCTAATAGATAGCGATGCCCTTTGCGCGGGATCAGTTGCCCGGCGGCAGCCAACACGAGCGCATCGTCAGGCACACCGAACTCCGCGTTAAACGCGCGGCGATCGGCCGGCGCATCGAATGGCGTTGTATCCACTGCACTGCGAATGACCTCGATACGTTCGGCCGCAACATCGTGATCGCGCAGCACGGCGGCAATCGCCTCCGAAATTGCGATGATTTTCTGGAATGGTCGATAACGTAGCGCTGCCAGGAGCCGCATCTCGGTATTGTCGACGCGCCGCGAAACCACGGCGGGGACATCAGCAAAACTGGCTGCCAGACCGCCCAACATATCGGCTCCACGGCGGCTGTGGCAATGCAACAGATCGGGGCCTGAGGCTTGCAGGTACTGGGTCAGCCGATAAGCGAACGGCAGATCCAGATCGCCGGCACAGAACAAATTGCGCACGGGAATCTCGGCTGAACGCGCGGCCGTGTCCACACCACTTTCGGGTGGGCATATCAATGTGCAGTCGTGGCCGCGCTCCAGCAAGGCCGAAACCAAGTAGATCACCTGCTGCGGGCCGCCGTAAAGATGGCGTCCGGTTTCGACATGCAGTATTTTCATAAACCAATAGTACTGCAAATAATAAGAATGAAAGCCGAAGTCTCCGCCGTCCACACGCCGATGATGCGCCAGTATTTGGCCATCAAGGCTGACTATCCCGACATGCTCGTGTTCTACCGCATGGGCGACTTCTATGAGCTTTTTTACGACGACGCTAAACAGGCCGCCAAGCTACTCGACATCACACTGACGGCGCGCGGCAAATCGGGCGGCAATCCGATTCCGATGGCCGGTGTGCCCTACCACGCAATCGAAGGCTATCTCGCGAAGCTCGTGCGCAAGGGCGAATCGGTTGCGATCTGTGAGCAAATCGGTGACCCGGCGACCAGCAAGGGCCCTGTCGAACGCAAAGTTACGCGCATTGTGACGCCGGGGACGCTGACCGACGAAGCGTTGTTAGCAGAGACTCGCGACAATCTTGTCGCGGCCGTATTTGCCGACGCGAATACAGCCGGTATTGCCTGGCTGGATCTTGCGGGTGGTCGCTTCCTGTTGACCGAGGTACCCGACGCGGAGGCTGTGTTCGGCGAAATCGAGCGATTGCGGCCAGCCGAGTTGATCATCGACGAAGACCTCGTGTTCGCTGGCGATTTTGATGACCGCATGCGCGTGACGCGCCGACCCCCGTGGCATTTCGAACTCGACAGCGCAACCCGATTGTTGTGCGCGCAGTTCGGCACGCGCGATTTGAGCGGTTTCGGTTGTGCAACATATACGCGTGGCATCGCAGCGGCTGGTGCCTTGTTGCAGTACGTCAACGACACGCAAAAAACTGAACTGCCGCACTTGCAGTCGATCTCGGTCGAGCGCCGCGAAGACGCCGTGATCATGGATGGACCGACACGACGCAATCTTGAGATTGAAGAGTCGTTGAGCGGCCAACACGAACACACGCTGGCGGGTGTCATGGACAAATGCCAGAGCCCGATGGGTTCGCGGCTTTTGCGGCGCTGGTTGCAACGTCCATTGCGCGACAGTGAAGTCCTGCGTGGTCGTTACCAGGCCATCGAGACCCTGCAAAGCAGCGGCGTAGTCACCGAAGTTCAAGCATCGACTGACGGCATCGGCGATGTCGAACGGATACTGGCGCGGGTTGCGCTGCGTTCCGCCCGGCCACGCGATTTGCGCCAGCTGGGCGAAGCACTGTCACGACTTCCTGCACTGCGGCAATTCATCGCGTCGCTTGAATCACCGGCATTGACGGAGCTGCACGAGCAAATTGGTGAGCATCGCCGGCAACACGAACTTCTCAGCAAAGCGATCATCGACAATCCGCCGATGCTGATTCGCGACGGTGGTGTCATCGCCGACGGCTATGATGAACAACTCGATGACCTGCGCGCCATTGCGAGCAACGCCGACCAATATCTTCTCGATCTCGAAGCGCGCGAGAAAGAACGCACTGGAATCGCGACGCTCAAACTCGGTTACAACCGCGTGCACGGCTATTACATCGAAATCAGTCGCGGCCAGGCGGACAAAGCGCCCGTCGAATATGTGCGCCGACAAACCTTGAAAGCTGCGGAGCGCTACATCACGCCCGAGCTCAAAGAATTCGAGGACAAAGTATTGGGTGCGCGCGAACGTGCACTGACACGCGAAAAATTGTTGTACGAAGACCTGCTCGATCAGCTCAACGACGAGCTCGCGGCATTACAATTGACCGCGTTCGCTGTTGCGGAGCTCGATGTACTTGCCTGTTTTGCCGAACGCGCTACGACCCTGGGACTTAGCAAACCGGAAATCGCTGCGTCGCCCTGCATAGAAATCCAGGGCGGCCGCCACCTGGTCGTTGAGCAAGTTATCGACACGCCGTTTGTCGCGAATGATCTTGCACTCGACAGCGCGCAACGCCTGCTTGTCATTACGGGTCCAAACATGGGCGGTAAATCGACCTATATGCGACAGACCGCGCTGATTGTCATTCTTGCGCACATCGGCAGCTTCGTACCGGCTGAAAAACTCCGCGTCGGACCCGTAGACCGGATCTTCACTCGCATCGGCGCATCGGACGACCTCGCCGGTGGCCGTTCGACATTTATGGTCGAGATGACCGAGACCGCAACAATTTTGCACAACGCGACCGAACAGAGTCTTGTGTTGATGGATGAAATCGGGCGCGGCACAAGCACCTTTGACGGTTTGTCGCTCGCTTGGGCCGCGGCCCACTATATGGGCGAGACGGCGAATGCATTTACACTTTTTGCAACGCATTATTTCGAACTGACTGCGCTATCGGATGAGTTACCGGCGTGCAGCAATGTGCATCTCGATGCGACCGAACATAAAGGCGAGCTCGTATTCCTGCACGCCGTAAAACCGGGACCGGCGAATCAAAGCTACGGGCTGCAAGTCGCAGCATTAGCAGGCGTACCGAAAACCGTAATCAATCGGGCGAAAAGCTACCTGGCGACACTTGAAGCTGCACAGGCCACACACGACAACAGTCCGCAAGCGTCGTTGCCACTGTCCATGGCCAGTGAATCACCGGAGCCTGATGTTTTGCGCGAGTTACTCGACGACATTGATCCGGATTCGTTGACGCCGCGAGAGGCTTTGGCACTGCTCTACAAACTTAAGTCGAGCTAGAACTGGCGGCGGAAAAACGCTGCCATCATCAGGAGAGCCCACAACGATTTGCCGTGATTGCGGTGCTTGTTGGCGTGTTCCGACCAGAGTCTGTCGACCGTCCGGAAATCAATGTGCTGATACATTCCATTGCCGGCGTCGAGCAGAGTCGATTTAGCAAGCCCACGTAGGTCACCACGCAGCAATTCGGCGACCGGCATTGCAAAGCCGTGTTTTTTGCGCGTGATCGTTTCTTCGCTCAGGTAACGCCGCGCAACATCGCGTAAGACGCGTTTGCCAGTCGTGCCTTTAAACGAATGTTCGATCGGCAATGACAACGCATAGTCAGACACGGCAGCCGCAAGAAACGGACTGCGAACCTCGAGACTTGCATACATCGACGCCCTATCCATCTTTTGCAAAATATCACTCGCTAGATAGTTCTCGATAAACTGTCGCTGGCAGGACGCCAGCAACGACGATTCTGCTGCAACAGTCTGCAACTGCGCTTCTCGTCCGTCACGCCAGACAGATTGTTGCAACGCCGGCGCCACAGCCGACATCCAATACGTACTTTGTTGCTCTGCCGAACGACCGATGCCGTAGCTCAGCTGCCGCAACAGAAAGCTTCGATTCATATAATCAGTTGAATCCGGAAACAGTTTCGCGAACGCTCGCAGCAACCCGCCCGCTGCTTGCGGCATTGCTGCCATCAAGCGTGCAAATTTGAGTAACTGGAAATTCGGATAGCCGAAAAACAACTCGTCCGCACCGTCTCCGCCAACTGCGACAGTGACGTGTTCTCTGGTTGCCCGGCAGAGCAGATAGCTGGGCAATTGCGATGAATCACAAAACGGCTGATCGACTTTCGTCAGCAGGTCTTCCAGTCCCTCGATGCAATTCTTGCGGTCGAGTTCAATAGTCGTATGTCGCGTCCCGATGCTTTGCGCAACCTCTTCGGCGTAGCCCGACTCATCGAAACTCGCATAGGGAAACTTGACTGTGAATGTTGCGATGTCATCACTGTGCTTTTTTGCGATCGCTGCTATGACCGACGAGTCGATTCCACCGGACAGGAACACGCCGAGCGGCACGTCAGCGACGAGATGCTGTTGCACGGCTGTATTCAGTAACCCGTCGAGTGTTTCGACCGCCGCGCCGTAGTCGATAGAGGAATCACGGCTGACACTACCCGCCTGCCACCAGGCCGAAACTTCCAGTTCTCCGGCGCGGTACGTCAACATGTGCCCTGCCGGTAACTCGTCTATTTCATTGAAACCGGTCGCCGGCGATGGCACGTATTCCATCATCAGATAAAGGCGCAGCGCCTCGATATCCGGGGTGACGCGTGCCAGGGACGGATGGCATCGCAACGCCTTGATTTCCGAAGCAAAAACGAAGTCGCCGCGGCTATTCGCATAGAACAAAGGCTTTTGTCCGAAGCGATCTCGAGCGAGATACAGCGTGTCATCGCTCGCCTGATACCAGGCAAACGCAAACATGCCGTCAATCATCGAGAGCGTTTTTTCGACGCCGTGCAACTCGAGCAACCAGAACAGCGTTTCGGTGTCGCAGTGGTCGCGCAATTCACAGCCGGCGGCCAGCAATTCCTTGTCGAACGCGCGGTGATTGTAGATCTCGCCGTTGTAGATCAGCGCGTTGCCATTCGCCGTGTTGACGCGCGGTTGCTGACCGCCGTCCGGTTCCATGATCGTAAGACGATTGTGCACGAACGTGAACTCGTCGCGAATGACGATGTCTTCTTCGTCTGGCCCCCGATGCGCCATAACAGCCAGCATGTTGCTGGCGATCGCGCGCGAATCCTGCGCCGGATTGTTAGGCGTAAATCCGGCTATTCCGCACATTCAGGTTTTACACCGCTTACGGTCCAGGACATTTCATTGACCCAATGGGCCTGCACATCTTTCAGCCCGGCTTGCTCGAGCAACTCGATGGCTTCCGATTTCGTGTAGTACTTCGCAATTTTCGGGATCATGTGGTCGTACACGATGGCGCGTAGATGACGAAACGAAAACGTGCGTATGAGTTTCATATACTCGGTTCTGCCGAGGCCGACTTTAAGAAACACCCAAAGCAGTGCAGTCGCGGGTAACGACAATGCATACACAAGCCACAACGGCATCTTGCTAAACAGAAATCGGCGCACGGGATCGAAGAACCGTACGAGCCATTCATTGTTTTCGAAGCCATACAACCAGACCAGTACCTTTCCGCCCGGCTTTACCGCGTCGCGCATCTGGCGAACGGCCGCCGGCTGATCGTCGAGGTGGTGAATGACACCGATACTGAACGCGATATCAAATTCGTCCGACTCATTGATTTCGTAAGCGCTGCGATTGTCGACAACGGCTGCCTCGTAATCGGCGAGGTTCTTGCGCGCAGCGGCCAATGTGCGTTCATCGATATCGATACTCAGGCTCGATGTGGCCCCGTAGGTCAACGGCCACCACGAATTTCGACCGATTCCGCAACCGACATCGAGAAATCGCTTACCGTTCCAGTCGGCCTTCTGCATGCCACTGGTCCAGCGAAGGAACTGCTCTTCGTGGATCGGCAGTATTTCATTGAAGATATTCCACGAGTGACCGAAGCGCTCCGGCGAGCCCAATTGTTCCTGTGAAGAGAGTGAATCCACTATTGCAAAC
>JBPCYB010000098.1:0-140241 GCA_051007995.1 Woeseiaceae bacterium
AACTACAACATGTCATCGATCATAGAAATGAGCCTTATTTCGGAGGGACCACAGTTGAACGGCTCAGCGGCGCTGGACGATCTCCTTTACCGATTGGAGGTTGAACCATACGCAGCCCTTGCGCCAGCAACCAACATCGGCGGCGGCAGCCCTGCATCGGAGCTTGGGGTTGCGCAATCAGGTAGCTTGAATGCTTATATTCGTGACGCGAGTACGGATGCCCTGATCAATGCTAGTGATTTGACTTTCAATAGCGGCCGCGCGCCGGTGGATGTCGGCGTCGCCGATATTAACGGGTCGCCAGCCTTTGCCGTACTGGGCCATAACGTGGACACACATGTTGCTTGGGTAGAGCTCAGGGATGCCGTGACTGGCAACCAGGTGAGTGACGTGTGGTATCCAATTGGCTATGCACCGATCGCTCTGGCTGTGCTGCCTGACCTGAATGCCAATGGCGCATCGGAGCTCGCTGTACTGCTGATTAAGGAATCGACTGGTCGGGCTTGGGTGTATATCAAGGATGCGTCCACACGCAACACAATCAACGTTGTGTGGTTTCCAATTGGGTTTACACCGTTGGATCTGGAGTATGTGCCAAACGTAGACCTCAATCCTGGCGGGGAGCTGGCCGTGCTGCAGACCCGGAACAGCGACAATCGAACTTGGGTGCACGTCAAAGACGCTCTTACAGGGAATTACGTCAAGAGTGTGTGGTTTCAGCTTGGGTATACGCCAAAGGACCTCGCCGTGATCGACAACCTCGATGGTAATCCGGGGTCGGAGCTTGCGGTCCTGGTCACCGATAACATCGACGGCCGGCCCTGGGTGCATCTGAAGGACACCCTGACCGGGGCATACGTGAGGAACGTCTATTTTGACCTGGGCTTCACGCCCGTGCGGCTCGACACGGTTCCGAACCTGGATACCAATGCTGGCGACGAATTGGCCGTATTGATGTCCAGGGATTCCGACGGCCGCGCCTGGGTACACGTTAGAGATGCTTTAACACGGGCGTATGTGAGAAACGTCTGGTTTCAGAATAACTTCAAGGCGCTCGACTTTGCCGTGCTCCCGGACATCGATGTCTTGCCGGGCTTCGAACTGGCGGTGCTCGGTGTCAACACCAACGGTCAGCTGCAGGTCGAGATCAAGGATGCCAAGACCGGCGCCTTTATCAATTTAGTGGATTTCCCATAGAAGAAAAAGCAAGAGTAAGCGCCTATGTTGACTGCACGCCGTCCAATTAATCGCCGATCTCATCTCGTTGACGCAAGTGTCGTCTTGCTGTTAGGTGCGTTGCTGACAAGTCATTCTGCCGTCGCTGTAACGCTCGGACAGACAGATGACTTCGAGGATCTCACTACACTAGGCTGGTTTGAAGGAGGGGATTTCGCAAGCAGTCCGAATCCGCCGCAGAACATTCCAAACGGCGGACCGAATGGGCAGGGCGACGCCCACATTAACAATGTATCGAGCGGTGTATCCGGACCCGGCGGCCGCATGGTGCAGCTAAACGAGACGCAATGGACCGGCGATTACATCGCTGCCGGAATCGCGTTCATTGAGATGGACGTCAAAGTTGAAACGGCGTCGAGCCTGACGCTACGAGTCGGCTTCCAATCCGTCGCCCAGGAGAATGCCAACTCCCGTAGAGGATGGGTATCAGCGAACGGTATTACGGTCGTCAATGACGGCGCCTGGCATCGCATTTCGTTTCCGATCAGTGCGACCGACCTTGTCAGTAGTCAGAGTTTGGAAACCTATGATGCGACGATGTCCGATGTCGGGCAATTTCGCATCCATCATGCAGCAACCGCGTTCTTTCACCCACTGGCTGGCGACATAATCAGCGCCACGCTAAAAACCGACAATATCACGGCCGTTGGTCATGCAATGCCATCGACGCTGCAACGCGTCCTGACTGTGTCGAACTTAGGCGGCAGCTCTGCCTCGGAATTGAGTGCAGTACTGGAAGGCAGCCTGAACGGTTACGTGCGTGATGCGAGCACCGATGCCTTGCTCGGCAGCCAGGTATTTAATGGCACGCGTACACCCCTGGATGCCGAGGTGGTGGATATCAATGGTTCACCGGCGATTGCAGCGCTGGGTGAGGCGGCGGATGGCCGTGCCTGGGTGGAGGTGCGTGATGCAGTGACGGGCACCCTCGTCAGGGACGTGTGGTTCTCAACCGGCTTTACGCCATTGGCGCTGGCGGTACTGCCGGACATTAACGGCAACAACACCAGTGAAGTGGCCGTGTTGATGACCAAGCCGTCCGACAACGACCGCGCCTGGGTGCACATCAAGGACTCACAGACTCTGGCGTACGTGAACAACGTCTGGTTCCAGGCGGGTTACACGCCGCTGGATCTCGAGGTGGTGCCAAACATTGATGGCAATGCGGGTCCTGAGCTTGCGGTACTGATGACACGCGATGCGGACAACGATCGTGCCTGGGTGCATTTGAAGGATGCGATGAGCGGCGCCTATGTGAAGAACGTCTGGTTCCAGTCGGGTTATACACCGAAGGACCTGGCAATCATCGATAATCTGGATGGTAATCCGGGCTCTGAGGTGGCGGTACTGTTCCAGAGAGACAGTGATTCAAGGCCTTGGGTGCACATCAAGGATGCATTGACTGGGGCTTATGTGAAGAATGTCTGGTTCGACATGGGTTACACGCCAATGCGACTGGAGATTATTCCAGACCTGGATACGAATGCCGGTGATGAGTTGGCGGTGCTAACGAGTAAGGACTCAGACGGACGTGCCTGGGTGCACATCAAAGACGCATTGAGCAGTGCCTTCATCAAGAGCGTCTGGTTCCAGGGCGATTTCGCACCGAAGGACTTCACAATCGTGCCGGATATGGATGCCAACCCCGGCGATGAAATTGCCGTGCTCGGCGAACGCGGCAGCGGTCAGATTCAGGTTGAGATCAAGGATGCCAAGACCATTACATGGATCAATCTGGTGAACTTTCCTTGAGGCGACAGTAGTTCGACGCAGTTTCGCGAATCCCCTTATGATCCAGATAGTTTCTTGCGCAACTTAAATGCATTGTTGCCAGCAAGATGTACTGTGCATAAACTGGCGCCTGGTGTAAGAAAAATACGATACTAATAAACAGGGGTACGACATGCGCCTTAGACCTTTTATCGCTGCCTTGTTGGCTGTGACCATAGCCGGAAGCGGCGTTGCGATTGCTCAAGAAGCTGACGACGAATCGATCGACGAAATTGTAATTACGGGTTCCCAAATTAAAGGCGCCCGTATTTCCGACGCGTTAGCGGTTTCCGTGATCGGCTCCGAGGAAATTGAAATTCTCGGTATCGAATCCGGCGACGAGCTACTCGACATGATCCCGGAGATGGGGCAGAACTTCTTCAGCGAAACCGATCTTGGCGGTGGTGTTAACGGCGCCCGCGGTGACGTTGGCGCAATCAACATGCGTAATCTCGGCACAGGCAACACGCTTGTGCTGTTGAACGGTCGTAGATTAGTGAACATGGCAGGATTCCAGACTGAATCCGTGGGCGGCAGCTTTGTCCCCGTAAATTCGGTCAACTCGAACCACATTCCGGTCTATGGCGTTGAGCGAGTCGAAGTTCTGCGTGACGGCGCCTCGGCGATTTATGGCGCCGACGCGGTCGCGGGTGTCTTGAATACCGTGCTCAAGAACGACTTCGAAGGATTTAGAGTTCGTTTGCGGCACACAGACTACGACCATTTGCCGAGAAGCGATCAGTCGATCGGTCTGGAGTGGGGCACCGACTTCAACGGCGGCGCAACACATGTCGGCGTATTCGCGCGTTACTACCAACGTGATCCGGTCAATTCACAAGACGAGGCACGTTGGGCTAATAGCGATTTTCGTGGTCGCTTTCCTGATAGTTCGCCGTATTCGGAAGCGTCGGGTAGCACCCAATTTCGTAACAACAGCATCAACTCGCTGTTCGGTCAGTTTGACGTTGTTGCAAGCTTACCGTCTTCCCACAGTCTGCGACAAAATGACATTGTCGACAGCGCGGGCGAGTTCGAGATGTATCCGTCAGGCGATGCGCGCTGCGCAGGTGGATTCGACACCGGTTATGGGACCTGTATGCACGAGGATGGCCAGGGTCAGCCTCGTTATAATCTGAATAGTGATCGTGACTTGCTGTCGGATTTGAAACGCTCGACCGTGTACGGCTATTTCAATCACGAGATGGACTCCGGCCTCGAGATGTTTGGCGACTTCTACTGGTACGACTCGTCGACCACTCGCATCATTCATCCCTCTACAGACCTTTCGGCAGTGACGCTGCGAGTAGGCGCGTCCAATTACTACAATCCATTGGGTCCGATCGGCTCTCCGAATCGACTTCCAGATTCGATCATTGGCACAGACGTGCCAGCGGAAGGCTATGAATTGCGAATGGACTTCTATCGTTTCGCCGAGGTGCCGCGAATCATTGATAATGATGGCGACGCATATCGTCTTATGTACGGACTGCGCGGAACGGCCGGCAACTGGGACTGGGAGTCCGCGGTGGTTTGGTCCGAAGCGACGCGTGACGACATTACCCATAACCGTCTGTCGAACACGCTGATCACGCAGGCGTTGTTCGATCCGACGCCTGCTGCATACAATCCGTTTAGCGGCGGTGTCGATTCAAATATAGAGCAAGCCTTGGTCGACGTGTATCGCAAAGGCAAATCGGATTTGACGATGTGGGACGTCAAGTTTTCCAATCCCGAAGTCTTCGAAATGCCCGCAGGTCCGGTCGGATTCCTCGCAGGTGTCGAGATTCGACGTGAAAGCTATGAAGACGATCGTGACCCACGTCTTGACGGCACAATCACGTTCACCGATTTCGAAGGTGATACCTATCCGCTAACATCGGACGTCGTGAACTCGAGTCCGACACCGGATGGCAGTGGCAAGCGAACGACGAATTCCTTGTTCACGGAATTGCAGATTCCTTTGCACGAAACACTGGACGTGCAGCTCGCGGCCCGTTACGAAGACTTTGACGACATTGGCGACACAACGGTCGGCAAAGTTGCTTTCGGTTGGCGAGCGGCGGATCGGGTTTTGATTCGCGGTTCCTGGTCCGAGGCATTTCGTGCGCCGAACCTGATCACGATTAATGAAGCGTTTGTCGCGCGCTCGAACACGCTCGATGACTGGGTTTGTTTCTACGGTGAGGATCAAGGCACGCTCGCCGAAGATTGCGACTACGGAATCCAGCGTCAGGCAACAGGCAGCAAAGACCTGAAACCGGAAGAGTCGACCAACACGTCGATCGGAATTGTGCTGGAACCGACTGAAGGTCTGACCTTTACGCTCGATTTCTGGACGATCGAAAAGGACAACACGATTGGGCTGTTCGGCGAAGAGAATCACATGCTGTACGACCTCGTGCTACGAACTCAGGCCGGTACGGCGGATTGCAGCAATCCGTCGGCGTTGGGTAATCCGGAGGTCAGTCGAGAGCCGCATGATCCGACGGATACCGACTTGGTCAATGGCTACCTGGCAGCAGGGATATGCCCGGTAGGCCAGGTTAACTTTGTCTCAGATAGCTACGCGAATCTGGACACGCGTACGCTTGAAGGTTGGGACCTCGGTGCGTACTACAGTTTCGAATCCGAGTTCGGACAGTTCGACCTAAGATACAACGGTTCGTACTACACGAAATTTGAGCAGACAGCCTCGGGTGAATTGTCAACCGCTGTACTAGCTGCGAAGGATGTGGATCCAACGATTACCTATCCGTTGCGGGGCCTCGGTAAGTTGTTGGGCATCGAGGGTAATCAGGAAGATCGTCACTCAGCGAGTATCGCCTGGCGCAATGACAACTGGTCGGCATCCGTGCAGGGCTTTCAGATCAGCTCGTTTAGGGATGTCTTGTCGAATGGCGATTTCTACAAAGTCCCGGCGATGCGGACGTACAACGCTAAGGTTGATTATCGCTTCGACTTGTCGGATGTTGACACACGCGTGCGACTCGGCGTTAACAACTTGACGGACAAGCGCGCACCGCTTACCGATGATAATTTCGGCTTCTTCAAGGACGCCCATCGCGACTGGGGTATTTACTACTACCTCGACGTATCGCTCAGGTTCGACAACTAGGAAATGGATCGTTAATCGCGTCCGGGTCTGCTTTATGCAAGCCCGGACGCGGAACGTGATCAATGACTACTGGCACGGAAAGCGACGCAACCGCGACGCATAAACGAGTCGGGCTGCTCCTGGGCCCTGGCGTGTTCATTCTGATGAGTTTATTGGCGGACGGGCAGAGCGCAATGCCAGCCGAAGCCTGGCGTGTCGCAGCAGTCGGCCTATGGATGGCCATCTGGTGGGCGACAGAAGCAATTCCGGTGCCCGCGACAGCGCTGCTGCCCTTGGTTTTGTTCGACCCGCTCGGCGTTGCCACTATTCGCGATGCAGCAGCACCCTATGCCAATCCGACGATCTTCTTGTTCATGGGCGGATTCATGATGGCGCTTGCGCTGGAGCGTTGGGACCTGCACCGGCGAATTGCCTTGGCTGTGATTGACCGCGTCGGCACGGATGGGCGGCGACTTATAGGCGGTTTCATGTTTGTTTGTGCCGTCCTGAGTATGTGGATGACCAACACTTCCACAACGATGATGCTGCTCCCGATCGTTTTTTCAGTTGCCACAGTTATTAGGATGAACGTTCCTGATCTTTCGGAAGAGTCGAGCAAAAACTTCGAAGTCGCAATATTGCTCGGCCTGGCCTATTCAGCAAGCATCGGAGGTTTGGCTACGCTGATCGGGACGCCGCCGAATGCACTTTTGATGGGCTTCATGGCCGAGAATTACGGTATCGAAATCAGTTTCGCACGATGGATGCTGGTTGGAATTCCTGTAAGCCTGGTCATGTTGCCGATTGCCTGGTTTATTCTGACGCGCTTCCTGTTTCCGGTTGACATCCCAGCGACCGAAGCCGTCAAAAAGCACTTGCACGGATTGCGCGACGAACTCGGATCGATGAGTAGCGCCGAAAAACGTGTCGGTGTAATTTTCGTCCTGTTAATTCTGTCGTGGATGTTCAGGAAGCCGGTCAGCGAAGCACTCGGGCTGTCAGGAATTTCCGATGCCGGTATCGTCCTGACAGCGGCGCTACTGATGTTCGTGCTTCCAAGTGGCAACCGCGCGCAACCGAGGCTGATGATCTGGGACGACATATTACGACTACCGTGGGGCGTTTTGATCCTGTTCGGTGGCGGACTGAGTCTGGCAGCAGCCGTATCCGATAGCGGACTCGCGCTGTGGCTCGGACAACAACTAGCACCTTTGAATGCCTGGGGTACGGTTGTGCTGGTTCTTGCTTCGGTCACTCTGGTGATTTTCCTGACCGAATTGACAAGTAATCTGGCCACTACAGCAACCTTGCTGCCGGTTATGGGAGCTATCGCAGTTCAGGCAGGCTTGCCGCCAATCGTCTTAGCGGTGCCTATAACAATTGCGGCCAGTTGTGCGTTTATGCTGCCGGTGGCGACGCCGCCCAATGCAATCGTTTTTTCTACCGGCGCGATCAGTATTCCGCAGATGGCCAGGGCAGGTATTGTTCTAAACCTGATCGGTATTGTTATCGTTACGATTGTTTCGCTGTATGTTGCGCCTGCAGCGCTAGGGTAGGCTCGGGACGTCTGAATAGAACAACAAACAGGACCGCGACGACGGCCGCGTAGCCTGCGAATGCAAGCCATATGCCTTGCCAGTCGAAGTTACCGTCTACGATGTAGTACTTGTCGATGACAATGCCGCTTATTCGACTGCCGAGTATGGTGCCGAAGCCATTACACATCATAAAGAACAGGCCTTGTCCGCTTGCGCGCATGCTCGGCTCGACCTGCGTTTCTACGTACAACGATCCGGAGATGTGAAAGAAGTCGAAGGCTATGCCGTAAATCACACAAGACAGAATGATCATCCAAAGTCCGCCTGCCGGATCGCCGTAAGCAAAAAGCCCAAAGCGCAGAACCCAGGCAAGCATACTGATGAGCAAGATTGTCTTAATGTCGTAGCGTCGCATGAAAAACGGAATGGCGAGAATGAACAGGGTCTCGGAAATCTGCGAGATCGAGAGGATCGCAGCAGGGTGCGTCACTGCGAAAGAATTCTTGAACTCATCGATAGCGGCGAAATCATGGAGGAACGTATCGCCGTAGGCATTCGTGAGTTGTAACGCCACGCCGAGCAGCATCGCGAATATAAAGAACAACGCCATATTGTAGTTCTTGAAAAGCGTGAATCCCTGCAGACCGAGATTGCTAATCCACGATCCGCCAACGCTTTTCCCGAGAGGCGGGCACTTCGGCATCGTCAAGCTGAAAACCGCGAGAGCGAACGACACGCCTGCTGCAATCTGAAACTGCACGGGCGAGGTTTCGAGGCGGCTCAGGCTGATTGTCCAGAGCGCAGCAACAAATCCGATCGTTCCCCACACGCGGATGGGTGGATAGTCTTTGACGACATCCATGCCGGCTTCCTTCATCGCCGAGTAGGACACTGTGGTCGATAGCGAGATGGTCGGCGTATAAAAAACCATGTAGACGAGCATCACCCAAAACATCAATCCGGGTTCGTCTACCAGTGGGACATAGAGCAGGGTAACGGCACCCGCGAAATGAAGCAGCCCAAAGAGTTTTTCAGAGTTGACCCAGCGGTCCGCAATGATCCCAGTGAGCGCGGGCATAAAAAGTGACGCAATGCCGAGCGTCGAAAAAACGGCGCCGAACTCAGTACCCGACCATTCCTTGGTTTGAAACCAATAAGCGCCGATGGTCAGGAGCCATGAGCCCAGAATGAAGTACTGCAAAAATTGCATGACGATCAAGCGCAATCGTAGTGTCATTCCCGGCCCTCTCAACTAGTACATGCAGTATATCTGCTTCACCGATGGCGAGACGTGAATGTGGCAGCGTCGAAGCTGCGGAAAATACGGAGCTACAGAAGCGAGGATTTCATGCATCCTCTAAAGATCGCATCAGGTGGAGATATCATGAATACAAAAGTGGCTGATCTCATGAGTAAGAGTGTTGTGACTGCGGAGCCGCACCACAGCGTTGAGCACGTTCGCAATCTCATGGACCGAAGCAACATCAGTTCAGTGCCTGTCGTTGATAGTGACGGTCATCCGGTGGGCGTCGTCTCTGCTACCGATCTCGCGCACGACCTTAAATCCGGTTCAGCGATCAGCGCGATCATGACGAAAAAAGTATACGTCGTACCACAATATGAGGACACGAGCATCGCGGCAAGAATCATGCGCAACCATAAGATTCATCACGTCGTTGTTACACATGAGAAAGAAGTAGTCGGAATTCTGAGCGCTTTTGATTTGCTAAAGCTCGTCGAAGAACATCGCTACGTTGCCAAAAATCCGCCGCAGAAATCTCAGCGGAAGAGCAACAAACGACACTAGGGTCCCCAACTTAGAACTTGCCGTTGTCGTTTTTCCATTCGCTGCGCGGATCAGGTCTTTTCTATTTGACGCCATTGGCGGCTAGCCAGTATCAATCGTCCTCGACGAGCCTGGACAGGCTTAAATCGTCAAAATAGACGCCCTGAGCGATGTTGGAACCCGAGTAGTCCACATAGAGCGTAAAGGCCTGCACCGCCGCAGTGCCGGCTGGGGCAGTGGCGGTTCCAGTGTCAAGGAAAGTCCATTCGCCCACCGGGGTCTGGTTGTTTACCTCATTTGAAGTCTTCGCAAGCGGCGTCTCGCTGCTGGCCGTTTCAACTGTTCCGAGGTCGTTGCCCTGATCATCAAAAAACGACACTTGAACGATACCGAATGCCGGGGTGCCCTGAAGTGCGGTGTCCGCTGCGCCATAGCCAGTGAGCCGCCATTTCGAGCCCGCTGTGGCCGGAAATTCCTGATAGCTGCCGGACACGGTTCCGATGAAATACGGTTGATACGCAACCGTCCGACTGAAGCCGCCGTTGAACATGGACGAATCTCCGCTGCGAGCTTCGTCGGTCGACAGCATGCTTTGTTCAAACATCGTCCAGCCGCCCTGGTCGGACGCCAGTTGTAGCTCGAAGCTTGCGTCCATAAGCGGATTCTCATTGTCCGCGTTAGCAGTAAGCAGCGGCGAAGCCAGCAAGATACAAAGTAAAGTGGTGCGAGAAACAATTGTCACTTTCGTCATGAGCCCGCCCTCTCGATTGGCTGGATTTGTTGTGCGGCATAAGCTTCGTGCTTGTCGTGTACACGATATCTGGCTGCTACCGGAAAGTCGAATAGGGCCTTTTTTGTATCCCGACTGCACGATTTGACCGTGTGTGCGGTCAGATTTCCGTCTTGATGTTTCTCACGCCGGCGCTTTGATCTATCCTGTCAATATCTGATTAGATCTTTGTTCCGGGGGATGAAATGGACTATCGAATTATCGCGCTGCTAGTCAGTGCTTTGCTGCTATCGGCGTGTGGACAAAGCGAGGCGCCAACGGCGACCGCAAGTCTGCCTGTTCGCTATGCGTCGCTGGACCTTGCCGATATCGGAACGGCAGAGGCACTTACAGCCCGATGTGAGCAAGAAGAGACTCTGTTTCGTGAGCATCTCGCGACACTGGAAGGCTATTCGGGTGTGCCAACGGTCGATGACTACTACCGCTCTCTGGATAGCCTGTATGCAAGCCTCGGTACCGTCGCCTCATATGGTTCCAGCCTGAGTGGAGTGCATCCGGACGAGAACTTGCGTACCGCCGGGGAGGCCTGTGAGCAACTACTGACAAAAGTGGATACGGACATGGGCCTGTCGCGACCGCTATACGAAGCGGTCAGCAAGATCGATTTGAAAGACGCTGAAGATGCGACTCGCTTTTCGATCGAGAAGCTCTTGCTTTCATTTAGGCTCGCGGGCGTAGACAGAAGCGAAGAGGCACGCGATCGTATTCGTGCCTTGAACGATGAAATTGTGGCTGTCGGCCAGGATTTTGACCGTAATATTCGCGAAGACGTGCGCTACCTCGAATTGGAATCGGTTGATGACCTGGCGGGTTTGCCTGAAGACTATGTCGCGGCGCACCAGCCGAATGAAGACGGCAAGATCCTGATTTCGACGCAGTATCCAGATGCATTTCCGTTCTTCGAGTACTCGGAGAGCGATGAGCATCGCGAATCTTTGTCACTGACGTACAGCCAGCGGGGCTATCCGCAGAACGAGCCGGTATTGAGAAAACTGATCGAGTTGCGTTACGAGTTGGCGCAACTGATCGGCTTCGAAAACTACGCAGAATTGGTTACCGCCGACAAGATGTCCGGATCGCCCGAAAAAGTAGCCGAATTCCTCGGCGAGCTGAATGGTTATACGGTCGACGTGCAAGATAGCGAGTATGAGGTTTTGCTTGCGCGACTGCGCGAAGATCAGCCGGACGCAGAACGTCTGGAGTCCTGGCAACGTTCGTATATTCAAAGCAAAGTTCGCCGCGAGCAGTACGATGTCGATAGCAAAGTGACGCGGCAATACTTCGGCTACAACGATGCGCGTGACGGGATCTTGGCGCTGGTACAAGAGATGTTTGGCGTTCGCATCGAACCGTGGGAAACCGATACCTGGCACGAGGACGTTCAGGCTTATCAACTATTCGACGGGGATGAAGTACTGGGTCGTTTCTATCTGGACATGCATCCGCGCGAAGGAAAATATCAACATGCTGCCATGTTCCCGTTCGTCAATGGCATCGCGGGTGAGCAACTGCCGGTCGCGGCGCTGATATGTAACTTTCCTACCGGTGATGAGCGCATGCAATTCAGTCAGGTTGTGACCTTTCTTCACGAATTTGGTCATTTGATTCACTGGCAATTCGCCGGCCATCAGCAATGGAGCAACATCTCAGGTATAGCAACTGAGTGGGACTTTGTAGAAGCGCCTTCGCAAATGCTGCAGGAGTGGGTCTGGGACTACGACACAGTCTCAAGTTTTGCTCGGAACACTGACGGTGAGACGCTTCCCGAAGATCTGCACGGTCGCATGGTGGCAGCGAGGGATTTTGGCATCGGCATGCAGACACGCGGTCAACTTTCCTACGCGGCGCTGTCGATGTCGATTTATGATCGCGACCCTGCTGAAGTGGATTTTGATGCTTTGTCGCGGGAAATAACGCGTCAATTCACACCTTTTGAGCCACGTGAAGAGGCTCACGGTTGGGCCGCTTTCGGGCATCTGAATGGCTATTCCGCCATTTATTACACCTATCAATGGTCGTTGGCGATTGCGACGGACATGTTCACGCAGTTCAAGGAAAACGGGCTCAACAATTTTGAAATCGCCAGTGCCTATCGCGACAAGGTGCTCGCAAAAGGCGGCAGCGCTCCGGCCGAAGATCTGGTAACGGACTTTCTTGGCCGGGATATCAGTTTCGAGCCGTATGCGGATCGACTGCGTGGCTCATCAGGAGAATGACGTGAAGAACATCAAATCGATTTTCAGCGGTATATTACTGCTCGCAGCTTCTGCTGTTCATGCGGGCGTTGAAATGGACCTCGTGACCACGAATGCGTCGGGCACAGTAAGCGAGCAAATGAAGCTTTATGCGCAGTCCGGCAATATTCGTATGGATGACATTGGCGGTTCTTCTGGAGAGAACGCGTCCATGATATTTCTGGGCACGGAGTTTATCGTTCTCGATCACTCTAACCAGACGTATATCGTCATCGATGAAGCGACGATGGCCCAGGTAGGCAGTCAAATAGATGCCGCGATGCAGCAAATGCAGGCGCAGCTCGCGAACATGCCCCCGGAACAGGCCGCTATGGTCGAGCAGATGATGCAGGGTCAGATGGCCAGCATGATGGGCGGCGACGATACGCCGGCACCTGTCATTCAACAATCCGGTTCAGGTCAGTGGCAGGGATCTGCGTGCACCCAGTACACGGTGTTGATAGCGGGCCAAATAACGCAGATGCTCTGCGCCGCGCCTTTGGATGACATTGACGGTGTCGATGAGGCGATGGAAGCGTTTGAAAACATGGCGGTATTCATTACGTCGATGGCTGATTCATTGCCGGGCGGAATGGGTGATGCCATGGCCGACAATCCGATGGGGATGATGGACCAGATAGATGGTTTCCCTGTGATTACCGTTGAATACCTGGACGGCGCCGTGTTGGCCGAAACGACCTTGCAGTCGGTCGTCGAAGCGGATTTCGCCGCCAGTCTATTTTCACCGCCGGAGAATTATACGCAGCAAGATCCGTTTGCCGGCCAATAGCCTCTTGGAGATTGCGTACAACGCCGCGATTACCGTATAATCGCGGCCGCGTACGGGGTTGGGCGGTTGACGCCCCGTATTAAGAGTCTTCGCAGAAAAGGCCCCGATTCGGGGTTTTTTATTGCGGTTAGGAATGGGCCATTGGCCCATTTTTTGTTTAAAAACAAAGAGTTAGGTTTTTTTGATGACGAGTGACGAGCTGGCAAAACTGCTGGAACCCACCGTTGAACGGCTTGGATACGAGATTTCGGATCTTGAGGCGAAGGTCGGCGGCCAAAATGGCTTTGTCCGGATTTTCATCGACAAGGCCGATGGCATCAGTCTCGACGATTGCGAGAAGGTAAGCATGGCTGTCAGTGCGCTTCTCGACGTTGAAGATCCGGTGCCTGGTCACTACAACCTGGAGGTGTCCTCACCCGGTGCCGACAGGAAGTTGACGAAACTGGCGCATTTTGAGCGCTTTGCGGGTGAGGCAGTGAAGGTAAAAATGCGATTCCCGATTGAGGGGCGCAGGCGATTCGGGGGCAAATTGTTGTCTGCGGATGAACAGAACATTGTGGTCGAGGTAGACGGTGAGTCGCATACATTGCCGGTATCGAACATCGACGTTGCACGACTGGCGCCTTGAGGACAATTAGGTCCGGGCTGAATTGGAGTTAGAGGTAATGAGCAAAGATATTTTGATGGTGGTTGACGCAGTCTCGAACGAGAAGGGCGTTGAGAAGGACATCATCTTCGAGGCCATTGAAGCCGCATTGGCATCAGCGACTCGCCGCAAGCATGGCGAGGACATCGAAGTTCGTGTCGCAATCGACCGCGAAACGGGCGACTACGATACGTTTCGTCGCTGGCTCGTTTTTGAAGACGAGTCGACCGAACTTGAAACGCCTGATCGCGAACTGCGCATGATTGATGCCGTCGATGTCGACGAAAACGCGGAACCTGGCGGTTTTGTCGAAGTGCCAATGGAATCCGTGGATTTCGGCCGTATCGCTGCACAGACCGCCAAACAGGTCATCGTGCAAAAAGTACGCGAAGCAGAGCGTGAGCAGGTCGTCGAGGAATATCAGGAACGTGAGGGCGAATTGCTGTCAGGCCTGGTTAAGCGTGTGGATCGCAATGGCGTTTACATTGATCTTGGCGGTAACGCCGAGGGATTCGTTGCGCGTGACCAAATGGTACCGCGCGAGCCAGTACGTCCTCAGGACCGTATCAAAGCCTTTCTTACCGAAGTGCGTTCCGAAATTCGGGGACCGCAGTTGTTCATGACGCGTACTTCGCCTGAATTTCTGGTTGAGCTGTTCAAAATTGAAGTGCCTGAAGTAGGCCAGGGCCTGATTGAAATCCTGGGTGCAGCGCGCGATCCGGGTCTGCGTGCCAAGATCGCTGTGAAAAGCAATGACAGTCGCATCGACGCGGTCGGTGCCTGTGTTGGCATGCGTGGCTCTCGCGTGCAAGCAGTCTCAAACGAACTCGCGGGCGAACGCGTCGACATCATTCTTTGGGATGAGAATCCTGCCCAGTTTGTAATCAACGCAATGTCGCCGGCCGAAGTCGTGTCGATCGTCGTTGACGAAGACAAGCACAGCATGGATATCGCCGTTGACGAAGATAAATTGTCGCAGGCGATCGGCCGTGGCGGACAGAACATCCGATTGGCCAGCGAGCTCAGCGGTTGGGAATTGAATGTAATGACGGCCGCTGATGCGGACGAGAAAAGCGATTCGGAAATGAAAGAACTGATCGCATTGTTCTCCAAACAACTCGACGTCGACGAAGAAGTTTCGTTGATTCTCGTGCAGGAAGGATTCTCTACGATTGAAGAAGTCGCTTACGTACCGGCGGCTGAATTGGTCGAGATCGAAGAGTTTGATGAAGACATTGTCGACGAGCTTCGCAATCGTGCACGCGATGTTCTATTGACACAGGCGATCGTGCAGGAAGAAAAGATTGACGAGACAGAACCTGCCGAAGATCTGCTTACTCTTGAGGGCATGGACAAGAGCTTGGCTTACGTCCTGGCGAGTAAGGGTGTTGTCACTCGTGAAGATCTGGCCGAACTCGCGACCGATGATTTGCTGGAGATAAACGAAATGGACCAGGAAGAAGCTGCGGCGTTGATCATGAAAGCGCGCGCCCACTGGTTTGAAGCTGAGGAACAGCAGGCCTGAAGTTCAGGTCTGCCGGAGTTTAAAGAATGGCCGATGTTACCGTTTCACAATTCGCCGAGGTACTGAAAGTCCCTGTCGATAAGCTGCTCACGCAGCTTGACGAGGCTGGCATCAAAGTCAGTGGTTCGACGGACACGATCAGCGACGAAGCAAAACTTGAGCTGTTGACGCATTTGCGCCGCAGTCACGGGCAGGATGAATCACGTGCCGGTGATGCCGCGCCTCGTCGGATTACGCTCAAGCGCAAATCTCAGTCTGAGTTGCGGCTATCAGGTGCACAAGGTCGGTCACGCACCGTCAACGTCGAAGTTCGCAAGAAGCGCACGTATATCAAGCGCGACGTTCTTGAAGAGCAGGCTCAACAAGAACAGGAAGAGCTTGATCGAAAACGACGTGAAGAAGAAGAGCGTGTAGAGGCGGAACAACGCGCAGTAGAAGCCGCGAAAGTCGAGAAAGAGCAGGCCGCACAAGCCGAGGAGCAAGAGCGTCAGAAAGCCGAGCAGGCACGTCTTGACGCAGAAGATGATGCGCGCAAAGCGGCTGACCAGGCTGCGGCTGCGGCGTCGGAAGAAAAAGCCAGGCTCGAAAAAGCCGAGGCAGATGCCCGGATACGACGCACCAAGGAAAAACCGAAAGGCGGCAAGCAAGCAGACACGCGCTATGGACGCAAAGAGCTGCATGTTGCGGGCGACAAGAGCGGTCGTCGCAAGCGCAAGACGCCGACACGTCGACGCCCGGTTTCAATTAGTGGGGATTCACAACACGGTTTTGAAAAGCCGACAGCGCCCGTCATCCGGGAAGTAGAGATTCCGGAGAACATTTCAGTTGCGGAACTGGCACAGCGTATGGCCGTAAAGGGCAACGAGGTTGTGAAAGTCCTGTTTAACATGGGCGCGATGGTTACGATCAATCAGGTAATCGATCAAGACACAGCGATACTCGTCGTCGAAGAATTTGGCCATGAAGCGAAAATGGTTTCAGCCGCGGATATCGACGAGCAACTGCTCGCGGGCGAAGAGAAATTGACAGGCGATGAAGTCACGCGTGCGCCGGTGGTTACAATCATGGGGCACGTCGATCACGGCAAGACTTCTCTGCTTGACTACATTCGCCGCACTAAGGTCGCCGACGGTGAGGCTGGTGGCATTACGCAACACATCGGTGCGTACTCGGTAGAGACTGACAAGGGCAAGCTGACGTTCCTCGATACGCCGGGACACGCCGCGTTTACCGCGATGCGTGCTCGAGGCGCGCAGGCAACCGACATCGTTGTTTTGGTGGTGGCGGCTGACGATGGCGTAATGCCACAGACGATCGAAGCAATTCAGCACGCGAAAGCGGCCGGCGTTCCGTTAGTTGTCGCGGTGAACAAGAGTGATCGCGAGAATGCTGACCCGGAACGAGTTAAGAACGAATTGTCACAGCATGAGATTATTTCGGAAGACTGGGGTGGCGAACATTTGATCGTCAATGTTTCGGCACACACAGGCGACGGAATCGATACGCTGCTCGACTCGATTCTGCTGCAAGCCGAAGTGATGGACCTTAAGGCTGTTGATAAGGGTCCCGCACAAGGCATTGTCATCGAATCGAGCCTGGAAAAAGGTCGTGGCGCGGTTGCGACACTTCTCGTACAAGCGGGCACGCTTAACCAGGGCGACATGATCATCGCAGGCGAAGAGTATGGTCGCGTGCGTAACATGTTCGACGAATCGCAACAGTCGATCAGTGTGGCCGGGCCTTCACAGCCGGCGGTCGTTCTTGGATTGTCCAAGACACCAGGCGCGGGCGAAGAATTCCTGGTCGTGAAGAACGAACGCAAAGCACGTGAAGTTGCAGAGTTTCGTCAGGCTAAGACTCGCGAAACGAAACTTGCACAGCAACAGGCGTCGAAATTGGACGACATGTTCAGCCAGATGGCCGAGGGTTCACTTTCAACGGTGTCCGTCATCATCAAATCGGATGTTCACGGTAGTGCTGAGGCATTGAAAGATGCATTGACCAAGTTGTCGACGGAAGAGGTCAAGGTCAAAGTGTTGGGATCCGGCGTAGGTGGAATTACCGAAACCGACGCGACTCTGGCCGCGGCTTCCAATGCTGTCATCATCGGCTTCAATGTTCGAGCTGACGCTGCGGCGCGGGCGGCGATCAAAGAGTCGGGCGTCGATGTGCGTTACTACAGCATCATTTACGAAGCAATTGACGATGTGAAAGCAGCACTGAGCGGCCTGCTTGCTCCGGAAATTCGTGAGCAAATTGTAGGTCTAGCCGAAGTTAAGGACGTATTTTCGTCACCGAAATTCGGTGACATCGCTGGTTGTATCGTTACCGAGGGCTACGTCAAACGTTCCAACCCGATTCGTGTTCTGCGCGACAATGTTGTGATCTATGAAGGTGAATTGGAATCATTGCGTCGTTTCAAAGATGACGTCAATGAAGTGAAGTCGGGCACAGAGTGCGGAATCGGCGTCAAGAACTACAGTGACGTCAAAGTTGGCGATCAGATTGAGTGTTTCGAGCGTGTTGAAGTAGCTCGTACGTTGGACTGATGCCGCGCGAATATTCACGCAATCAACGCCTCGGTACCGAAGTGCTGCGGTCTCTGAGCGAATTGTTACGTTTCGAGACCAAGGACCCGCGACTCAAGAACGTGTCGTTGACTGGCGTTGATCTATCTCGCGATCTAAGCGTCGCTCGCGTCTATTTCAGCATGCTGGATCCCGCAGACAGCGTGGATCCGGTGCACGAAGGGCTAAAGCGCGCATCTGGATTCTTGCGCAGCAAGCTCGGCAGTTCATTGAAGATTCGGCACGTGCCCGAGTTGCGATTTCTGCATGACGACAGTGCTGAAGAAAGCGATCGAATCAGTCAGCTGATTGATCGTGCATTACACCCAGACGACCCCCAGTAAACCGACTATGAACGCATCCGGACAACGCCGACGCGAAGCAGTCGACGGTATGCTGTTACTGAACAAGCCTGCCGGTCTCAGCTCGAATCAGGCCTTGCAGCGTGTGAAATGGCTGCTGAACGCCAAGAAAGCGGGCCACACCGGCAGCCTCGATCCTGCGGCGACAGGCATGCTGCCGCTGTGCTTCGGTGAGGCGACGAAAGTCTGCCCATTCCTGCTGAATGCGGACAAAACCTATCGAGTTACGGCAAAACTCGGGATCGCCACTGATACAGGTGATGCCGATGGTAGTGAGATCGACCGCGCTGAAGTGCCCGAAAAGTCGATCGAGGAGTGGAATGAGCTTTTGCAAAGCTTCAAGGGCGCGTCCAGCCAGATACCGCCGATGTACTCGGCACTCAAGAAAGACGGCAAACGGCTGTATGAACTGGCCAGGCAGGGTGTGACGGTTGAGCGCGAGCCACGACCCATTCGAATCGATGAAATCGAGCTGCTCGAGGCCGCTGGAACGCGATTGGTTTTTCGTGTGCATTGCTCCAAAGGCACGTATATCCGTGTTTTGGTTGAGGATATCGCCCGTGCAGCCGGCACGTTGGCGCATACTGCCAGGCTGCACCGCGAAGAGGTTGGCGACTTTCGGGCCGAAGATATGCGAGATTTAGGCGCCCTTGAAGCGGCGGCTGAGCAAGGCCAGGATGAGCTCCGGTCGCAGCTGTTGGCGCCTGATTTGGCGCTGGTTGGACTTCCGGCGGTTTCGGTCACGGCGGCAGACGGGGCGCGCTTCTCGGGTGGTATGGTCGTCCAAGGCGAGAACGCGACAACCAATGGGCTTGTGCGGGTGTACAACGATGAGCCACGATTTTTGGGCGTTGGGGAGGCATCCGGAGACGGGTCAGTCGCTCCCAAACGAGTATTTCTGACGGGTGAAAAAAACTCGTAGATATTTGATTTTGGACTGTTAATAGGCTCAAACAGGCGCTAGAATGCGCGCTGCAAAAAGGGCTTAAAAGAGAAGATTGGAGTAAGGGTAGATGTCACTGTCTAGTGAAGCAAAAAGCACGATTGTTAAAGAGTATTCCCGCGGAGAAACCGACACAGGGTCTCCCGAAGTTCAGGTAGCGTTGCTGTCTGCACGGATTTCCGAGCTCACCGGCCACTTCGGCGAGCACAAGAAAGATCACCACAGCCGTCAAGGTCTCCTGCGGATGGTCAACAATCGACGCAAGTTGCTCGACTATCTGAAAGCAAAAGATCAAGAACGGTACCGCGAGCTGATTTCCCGGCTCGGCCTACGTCGTTAAACGACGAGTCATTCTGGTTTCGCGATAAATTTGTGTCGTTCCCGAAAGGGACCGCAACGGATCGCTGTTGCCAATAATTCAAGAAGAGAATCAAAGTGAATTCAACTAAGAAATCGTTCCAGTTTGGGGAACACCAAGTCACTATCACTACCGGAGCGTGGGCTCGTCAGGCTGATGGTGCTGTCATGGTCGATATGGCCGACACTCAGGTAATGGTTACCGCAGTAGGCCGCAAGGCGGCTGATCCGGGTCGGGACTTTTTCCCGCTAACCGTTAACTACCAGGAAAAAACCTATGCTGCGGGCAAGATCCCCGGCGGCTTTTTCAAGCGCGAAGGTCGTCCGGCTGAGAAGGAAATTCTTGTCTGCCGCCTCATCGATCGCCCGATTCGCCCGTTGTTCCCGAAAGGCTTCAAGAATGAAGTCCAAGTCATTGCAACGGTCATGTCGCTGAACCCCGATGTAGATCCGGACATTCCGGCACTGATCGGTGCGTCTGCGGCTCTTGCCATTTCCGGCATGCCATTTGCTGGTCCGGTCGGTGCTGCCAAAGTTGGTTACACCGACGGCGAATACGTCTTGAACCCGGGTTATGAAGCTCTCGAGAATTCTGAGCTTGAGCTGGTCGTTGCCGGAACCAAGGATGCTGTCCTCATGGTTGAGTCTGAGGCGAATGGCCTCTCTGAAGAAGTCATGCTGGGCGCTGTTATGTACGGCCACGAGCAGATGCAGGTCGCCATCGATGCGATCAACGAGCTCGCTGCGGATGTCAGCAAGCCGGCATGGGACTGGGAAGCGCCAGCAGAAGACGAAGCGCTTGCTAGCGCTGCTGCAGCGCAGGCTACCGACGGCTTGACTGCTGCTTATCAGATTACCGACAAGCAGGATCGTCAGGCTGCAGTTGGAGATGCCAAGGATGCTGCAGTAGCCGCTCTTGCTGATGGTGACGACGCACAATGGTCGGCCGACGAAGTCAAAGGTGCGCTATACAAGCTCGAGAAGAGCATTGTTCGTGGCCGCGTTATTGCTGGCGAGCCGCGTATCGACGGCCGCGACGTATCCACCGTTCGCGGAATCGATGTCGAAGTAGGCATCTTGCCTCGAGCTCACGGTTCTGCAGTATTTACGCGTGGCGAAACGCAGGCGATGGTTGTAACCACGCTGGGTACGGGACGCGATGCGCAAATCATCGATGCGATCGAAGGTTCACGTAAAGAGCCATTCATGCTGCATTACAATTTCCCGCCGTTCTGTGTTGGCGAAACCGGATTCGTCGGTTCACCGAAACGACGCGAGATTGGTCACGGCAAGCTCGCGCGCCGCGGTATTCAGGCAGTAATGCCGAGCTTTGACGATTTCGGGTACGTGATTCGTGTGGTCTCAGAGATCACTGAATCCAACGGCTCGAGTTCGATGGCTTCGGTTTGTGGCACCAGTCTGGCTCTGATGGATGCCGGCGTACCAATTAAAGCGCCGGTAGCGGGCGTTGCAATGGGCCTGGTCAAAGAGGGCGACGACTTTGCAGTTCTGACCGATATTCTCGGCGACGAGGATCACCTCGGCGATATGGACTTCAAGGTAGCCGGTACCGAAGGCGGTATCACGGCATTGCAGATGGATATCAAGATTCAGGGCATTACGCGCGAGATCATGGACAAAGCGTTAGCGCAGGCTCGCGACGCGCGACTGCATATTCTCGGAGAGATGAACAAGGTTCTCGGCGCACCGCGTGAAGAGATGTCCGAGTTTGCCCCGTCAATTATTGCGTTCAAGATCGATCCTGAGAAGATTCGTGACGTTATCGGCAAGGGCGGAGCAGTTATCCGTGCGATGACCGAAGAAACCGGTGCAAGCATCGATATTGATCAAGACGGTACGGTTCGAATCGCATCCGTCGACGGCGAGTCTGGCCGTGAAGCACAGCGCCGCATCGAGCTGATCACAGCTGATGTCGAAGTTGGGCGTATTTATGAAGGCAAGGTTGCACGCTTAATGGACTTCGGTGCCTTCGTGACGATTTTGCCAGGCAAAGACGGTCTTGTTCACATTTCGCAGATATCGAACGAGCGGGTCGAGAAAGTCAGCGACAAACTGGCGGAAGGTGACGAGGTCAAAGTTAAGGTCCTCGAAGTTGATCGTCAGGGTCGTGTACGACTGTCCATGAAGGAAGTGGACGCCGCGTAAGGCTCCAGGAACTCGATTAACCGTGGCGGCAGATAAAACCTGGGCCGCCACGGTGTTCCTCCCGCAACAAACCCCACGTGGCCACCGGCCTCGGCTAATTCAATCGTGACCTGGTCGGACAGTTGGTCTTCATCAGGAATCACTGCCGGCGTCATGAACGGGTCGTCGAGCGCATTAATTATTAGAGTGGGCAAGCGTATGTCTTTCAGAAATTGCCCCGAACTACAGCGATTGTAGTAGTCCTCCATGTTGTCGAAGCCGTGCAATGGTGCGGTGACCGCATCATCAAATTCAGCGAATGTCTTTGCATCCATAGCGCGCTGCCAATCGAAAGCGGCCGTGTGCTTATTGAATTTACGCGTGACGGAATTCTTCATTCTCTTTATTAAGTAATGCTGATAAACCTTTGAAAAACCACTATTTAGTGCGTCTGAACATTGGTGCAGATCGAGCGGTGCGCAAACTGCAGCAGCGGCTGCGAGGGGTGTGCTCTGGGCCGTCTCACCAAGGTATTTGAGCAGAATATTGCCGCCGAGCGAGTAGCCCACCGCAAACAACGGACCGTCAAGGCCGCGCGCTGCGATTTGATCGAGAAAATAGCGAATATCGTTTGTTTCGCCAGCGTGATAGCGGCGTGGCAGCCGATTTCGATAGTCGCCGCAATCTCGTGAATGCAGAACGCACGACCGCCAGCGGCGCTTGTGTGCGGCATGCATCAACATTCTCGCGTAGGACGATTCTGCGGATCCCTCGAGGCCATGCAGAATTACCAGCAATGGTGCGGATTCAGGAAGTTTGTCCGCTTTGATCGGCCAATCGACGGCGGTTGCATCGCCGTCAGGCAATTCCAGTGTTTCTCGACGTAATTGCATGCGTTTGCGCCACGCCCACGGAAACTGTGGATAAAAGGTTTGTGCCTGGCGATTGCTCAGCCACCATGGTGGTTTGAATTCGCTGCGGATGATCATGGATTCAGCATGTCGTATTTTGGGGCAATCGCCCCTCAATCAGGCAAAAAAAATGGCCCCCCGCTTGCGCAGGGGGCCCGCCGTGGAGCGTTAACCCCTTCAGGCTTTGCAACAGGGGGCGGGGGAGCGTATCCCCGTTGCAGTGTTCACGATATGGGGTCTAAGGCCCTGATGTCAAGGGTTTTTATCTGCTTGAGCTAACTCCATATTTCCGACCGGTAGCTCAGTTTTTCCCGCCAATACAGCAATATTCCAGTGCTCAAGCGCCCATTTCCATATATCCGCAAGACTGTTCGCTGCAAGAGCGGCGGGCGGATTTTGACCGAGTAGATCCAGCGCTGCATGCAGCGTTGCTGGTGCTTGATCGAGCAGAACTCCACCTGCTCCAAAACTTTTGCTGAGTTTTTGGCCGCGCTTGTTGGTTGCTACAGGGATGTGAGAATAATTCGGCGCGTCGTAACCGAGAAGCTGTTGCAGCCACAATTGTCGCGGTGTCGAATCCATGAGATCGATGCCGCGAACAATGTCCGAAATACCCTGCAGATGGTCGTCGACAACGACGGCAAGGTGGTAGGCGATTAGCCCGTCTTTGCGCAAAATGATGAAGTCGCCTGACTCTGTTTGCAGGCGCTGTGATTGTCGGCCCTGCAGCCCGTCGGTGAACGCTACCGCTGTGTCATTCGTAAGAACTCGAATGGCCGTTTCATCGGCGTCCGTGCCGCGGCGGCAGGTGCCAGGGTAGATCGTTCCCAGACTGCTCTGGGGAGCATCAACCAGATCGCGTCGGGAGCAGCCGCAATGGTAGGCAAGTTCGCTTTCAAGCAGCAAACGCAATGCGTCGTCATGCTGATCGCGACTTGCGCTTTGGTAGCTGACTGGGCCATCCCATTCGAAGCCGTAGGCCTCCAGAGCGCCGAGTATGTTGCGTGTGGCGCCAGGTTGTTCGCGCGGCGGGTCTATATCTTCGACGCGAAGCAGCCATTGGCCGCCGCGCGTGCGAGCTTCAAGGAAGCTCGCTACGGCAGCGATCAGTGAGCCGAAATGTAGTGGGCCGGTTGGCGAGGGTGCAAATCGCCCAACGTATGGCCTGACGTTTGCTGCGCTACTACCGGTAGCGATCGTCCCGGTCTCTGAATTGGCGTTCGGCTAGTTCGCGTCGCTCTTGCGCCTCAAGGCACAACGTGGCAACTGGGCGAGCTTCGAGACGCTTGAGGCCAATTTCCTCGCCAGTCTCGTCGCAGAAGCCATAGCTGCCATCATCGATGCGAATCAGAGCTGAATCGATTTTGCGCAGCAGCTTACGCTCGCGATCACGAGTACGAAGCTCGAGTCCAAATTCGGATTCCTGCGTCGCTCTGTCATTCGGATCAGGAAAATTCGCCGCTTCATCCTGCATATGGTGAACAGTGCGATCGACTTCGAACATCAATTCACTTTTCCACGCGGCTAGTATGTTGTGGAAATGTTTGAGCTGGCCGTCGCTCATGTATTCCTCACCACGACGTGTCTTGTACGGCTCGACTCCGTGAATCGGCCCAGTCAGTACGTCGCCGCGAGATCTTGAGCGCTTCATAGGACGCTTGCGAACAACCTTCTTGATCGGCGCCTTTTTTCTGCTCACTTTCTTGGCCACCTTTTTGGCGACTTTCTTCTTCGAAGTTCTCTTCTTTGAGACCTTCTTTTTGGCTAGCTTTTTCTTAGAGGCTTTCTTCCTGGAAACCTTCTTCTTTGACGCCTTTTTCTTGGCGACCTTTTTCTTAGAAGCTTTCTTCCGAGATACCTTTTTCTTGGCGACCTTCTTCTTGGACACCTTTTTCTTTGCCGGTTTCTTCTTGGCGACTTTCTTTTTCGCCACAGCCTTCTTAGCCACCTTTTTCTTGGCGACTTTCTTCTTGCTGCCTTTCTTAGCGGCTACTTTCTTGCGAGAGGCTGTTGCCTTCTTCCGCTTCTTGCTTGCGGGCTTTCTTGCGGCCATTTGGGGCTCCTGCCGGATCGAGAAAAGGGCGGGATTATACATTGCTGGCAGCCACAGGGAAGCCTATTTTTTCAGCTCAGTTTCGGCCTCAAAGGACGAGGCTGGAAGCCCCGTAGATTGGGGCCTTCGACCATCGTTTTATTGTCCGAATTACATTACACTAGCCCGATTTGACGGGCCATTGGCGTCTAACTGCACATGCGATTAAGCAAAATCAAGCTCGCCGGCTTTAAATCATTCGTCGACCCTACCAGTATCACTTTCCCCAGCAGCCTTGTCGGCGTCGTTGGACCGAACGGATGTGGTAAGTCGAACGTGATTGATGCTGTCCGCTGGGTGATGGGCGAGAGCTCAGCCAGCCGACTGCGCGGCGATTCCATTACCGACGTAATTTTCAACGGCTCCAGCTCCAGGAAGCCCGTGGGCGCCGCATCGGTCGAACTGTTGTTCGACAACAGCGAGACCACGCTCGAAGGGCAGTACGCCAAATATGCCGAGATTTCCATTCGGCGCGAGGTTTCGCGCGACGGCATTTCGAATTATTTTCTAAACGGTACACGTTGTCGCCGGAAGGACATTACGGGCGTATTCCTCGGCACCGGGTTGGGTCCACGTAGCTACTCGATCATCGAGCAGGGCATGATCTCGAGGCTGATCGAGGCCAAGCCTGAAGAAATGCGAGTGTTTCTCGAAGAAGCGGCGGGAATATCGAAGTACAAGGAACGTCGCCGCGAGACCTCCAATCGCATTAGGCACACGAAAGAGAATCTCGATCGCCTGTTGGATGTTCTCGAAGAGGTCGAAAAACAGATCAAGCATCTGGACCGACAGGCGAAGACTGCCGAACGCTATAGTCGCCACAAAGATGACGAACGCAGGACCGCGGCAGAATTGTTGGCCCTGCGGACCAGCGATCTGGATGACGGGGCAAATGCGGCAGATCGAACGTTGGCGGAGCGCAAGACACAGCTTGAAGCGGCCATCGCGAAGCAGCGCAAACAAGAATCCGGTGTTGAAAGTGCACGCGTGCGGCAAAGTGAAAGCAGTGATGCATTTAATGAGGTTCAAGGCCGCTACTACAAAGTAGGCTCGGAAATCGCACGCCTGGAACAATCAATCGAGCATGCGCATGAATTGCGTGAGCGCCAAACGAAGGATCTCGAACAGGCGCGTCAGGGTGCAGCTGAGATTCGTGATCATATCGACAAGGATCAAACTGAAATTGAACAGCTTGAACTGACGTTGAATGAACTCGTACCCGGGTTGGAACAAGCGCGACAAAGCGAGGGTGCCTCGACTGAATCGCTGCAACAGGCAGAAAACGCACTGGCGGACTGGCAACAGCAGTGGGATGCGTATACGTCGAAATTCAATGAGGCACAACAAAAGTTCAGTGTAGAGCAAACGCGTTCAGAACAAATTGAGTCTCGCATCCAAAGTTTCGCGGAGCGGCGCAAGAAACTTGATGATGCCAAGTCAGATGCGAGTGTCGAAGAACTCAAGGCATCGTTTGATGATTTGACAGCTGTAGAAATGCGCAAGCGCCAGGCGCGTGATGAATTTGAACGGCACCTGGCCGATGTGGGCGAGAAGATTCGCAAGTTGCGCGAGCAGGATCAGAAGCTAACGTCATTGGTCGATGAACGGCGTGCAATATTGCTGGCCGCCCAGGGCAAATATGCATCGCTAGAGGCGCTGCAAAAAGCCGCATTGGGTGAGAGCGACGGCGAAGTGCAATCCTGGCTTGAAGGTGCCGGACTCGAGAATAACAAACGTGTTGCCCAGTCAATGGATGTCGATGATGGTTGGGAGCGCGCGATTGAGACGGTGTTAGGCGACTACCTGCAAGCCGTTTGCATTGACGATGTTGCATCGATGACGGAAAGCATTGCTAGCTTGCAGTCTGGCGATATTACGTTCCTCGAAAACTCGGCGGGCCAAATCAACCCGGCGCAAGCTATTGATACCCTGGCCGCGCGAGTTTCTGGTGCACCGCTGGCGCTGCAAAAATTATTATCAGGCGTGCGTGTTGCCGAATCGCTGGGGCAGGCGCTCGCTGCTCGTGAAGGCCTGGATGACGCGGAATCAGTAATCACTGCTGATGGCATCTGGATGGGCAAAGAATGGCTGCGGGTATCGCGCGACAAAGATGCCAAGGCGGGAATTCTGGCGCGCGAACATGAGATGCGCCGATTGAAGTCGGACAGCCGCGAGTTGCAGGCGCGCTTTGAGAGCGCGCGCAAATTGTTGCAAGACGGCAGAACCCGACAGAATCAACTCGAGGAGCGACGTGAAGCCGTACAAGGCGATGCGGCCTCGTTGCTTAGTGAATACTCGGAAACGAAAGCGGCGTTGGACTCCGCCAAGTATCGGCTCGACCAGGCAGATGCACGCCGCGTAGCTATCGCCGAAGAAGCAGGTGAGTTGGGTAACGATCAGATTACGGCCGAAGAGCAACTCCGCGAATCCCGGCGTCAGTTTGATCAAGCGTCAGAAGTTATTGCCGAGCTCGATGCACAACGGGAAAATCTTGAGAGTCGGCGCGAAGAGCTACGCGAAGATCTACAACGTGTTCGCGAGCAAGCCGACGAAGACAGACAAACTGTGCAGAACATTACGATTCAGTTTGAGAGCCGTCGGACAAGCAAGGACTCTGCAGCGCAGAATCTTTCGAGAATGCGATCTCAGCTTGAACAATTTCAAACGCGCGAACAAGAAATCAGTGAGCAACTCGACTCCAGCCAATCGCCGTTAGGTAACAACAAGGAATTGCTTGCCACGCAACTCCAATCGAGAGTTGAGATCGAGCAAGAGCTTTCTGCTGCAAGAACTCTGGTCGAAAATGTTGAAGCTGAATTGCGCGAGCTCGATCAGGCGCGCATGCAGATCGATCAAGCTGTTGATGAGCAACGCCAAAGCGTAACCGAAGCTGAGATGAGCGCGCGTGAGATGCGTGTTCGTCGCGAAGGCATAGTGGACCAGCTCGTCCAAACTGGATTTGAATACGAAGCGCTGCTGAGCGAATTGGATGAAGCCGCCAGCATCGATTCTTGGGAAGAGAAGCTCGAAAAAGTCCGCCGTCGTATTGACCGCCTTGGGCCGATCAATTTGGCAGCTATCGATGAATTCAAGGAACAGTCTGAGCGCAAAGAGTATCTGGATGCCCAACTAGAAGATCTCAACAGTGCTTTGTCGACCCTAGAAGGCGCCATTCGCAAAATTGACCGCGAAACCAAAGCTCGCTTTCGAGATACATTCGCTAACGTCAACGAGGGCTTCAAGCGCTTGTTCCCGAAACTGTTCGGTGGCGGGCATGCCTATTTGGAATTGACAGGCGACGACTTGCTGTCGGCTGGTGTCACAGTCATGGCCAGACCGCCAGGTAAGCGCAACAGCACTATTCATTTGTTGTCCGGCGGCGAGAAAGCTCTTACGGCTGTGGCATTGGTATTCGCAATCTTCGAGCTCAACCCGGCGCCATTCTGTCTCCTAGACGAGGTTGACGCGCCGCTGGATGACGCGAACGTTACTCGGTTCTGCGACATTGTCCGATCGATGTCCGATACGGTTCAGTTCGTTTTCATTACGCACAACAAGGTGACAATGGAGATGGCACGGCAATTAACCGGCGTGACCATGCAGGAACCGGGTGTATCACGACTCGTGTCTGTTGATCTTGATGAAGCGGTGAAGATGGCGGCGAGCTAGGATTACTGAAATGGATGGGCTGCGCTGGTTATTGTTGATATTCGGACTGCTGGTGATAGCCGGCGTCTACTTCTATAGTCGCAGAGAGCGAGACAACCCAAAGCCCGACCCGGTTGAGGCGCCACGTTTCGCACCGACGATCGGTGAAGAAACACCGGAGCCTGTAGAGCCGACCATTACAGTCGAGCCGCCACCTGAGCCTGAGAGCGAAAGCCAGGCGCCGCAAAAAATAGTGACGCTTCGTGTAGTCGCAAAAAACAAAGGTGCGTTTCCCGGTGACGAATTGATCTTGAGTCTCCGTGGCATCGGTATGCGGTCCGGAAAATTCGGCATTTATCATCGCTACGACGGTAACGATGAAACAAGAACTATTTTTAGTGCGGCCAGTCTGGTTGAACCCGGAAGTTTCGATTTGGCGAACATCAAAGAACAAGAAATACCGGGGATCAGTATTTTCTTGGTATTACCCGGACCAATTGACGGCGCTGAAGCATTCGATTTGATGATGCAAGCGGCGAGAGCGTTGACACAGACTATGGATGGAGAATTGCTCGATGAGTCGGGCAGTACATTAAGCATTCAGCGTGAACGCTACATGCGGGAAGAAATTATCCAATTTCAACACAGCAACTTGGTCGCCTGATTCAGCGTCTACCGAATAGCTAATGCCTGCGTCGTCTGCTATCGAAAAGAAACTCGAAACTCTTCGGGATCAAATTCGTTACCACAATCATCGTTACCACGTCCTTGACGATCCTGAGGTGCCGGATGCCGAATACGATCGGCTGATGCGAGAGCTTCAGGCGCTGGAGAACGAGCACCCGGACTCTGTGACGTCGGACTCGCCAACGCAACGCGTGGGTGACGAACCCAAGTCTGGATTTGGAACAGTCGAACACCGAGTGCCAATGTTGTCGTTGGACAATGCGTTTTCGGCTGATGAAGTGCAGGATTTTCATCGCCGTGTAACGTCCCGACTGGAGATGGACGTCACCGATTCATTGCAATATGCGGCAGAGCCTAAACTCGATGGTGCGGCGGTTAGTCTTCTGTATGAGAACGGCGTGTTGGTTCGCGGCGCTACCCGCGGTGACGGTACGACCGGTGAAGATATCACCCACAACGTCAGGACGATTGAATCGGTCCCGTTAAAGTTGATCGGGCGAAAGTTTCCGTCGTTTCTTGAGGTTCGTGGCGAGGTGTTCATGCCAAAGGCGGGATTCGACGACTACAACAAGAAAGCGCTTGCTGCAGGTGAGAAGACATTCGTGAATCCCCGCAATGCGGCAGCCGGGAGTTTGCGACAACTGGACCCAAAACTCACTGCTGCGCGACCGCTGGATATCTACGTGTATTTTGTCGGCGAGTCGAACGCCGAGTCATTGCCTTCTTGTCACAGTGAGATTCTCGACCAGTTGCAGGAGTGGGGTCTCAAGACTTGTCCTGAGCGTAGGGTGGTTAACGGTGTTGCAGGCTGTCTGGGCTATTACGAGTCCGTCGGTAACAAGCGTGATGCGCTTCCTTACGAGATTGATGGCATCGTTTACAAAGTTGATGACCTCGCCTTACAGCGTGAGTTGGGGTACGTGTCGCGTGCACCGCGCTGGGCCATCGCGCACAAGTTTCCGGCCCAGGAAGAGCTAACAGTCGTGCAGGCTGTGGAATTTCAAGTCGGACGGACAGGTGCGTTAACGCCGGTGGCTCGTCTGGACCCCGTGTTCGTTGGCGGCGTCACCGTCAGCAACGCCACGTTGCATAATATTGACGAGCTGCATCGTAAAGATGTGCGCGTTGGCGACACTGTTGTCGTGCGTCGGGCGGGAGATGTAATTCCGGAAGTCGTCAGCGTCATTGAAAAGCGCCGGCCCAAAGGCACACGACGAATCCAGTTGCCGAAAAAATGTCCGGTCTGCAACTCTGCGGTAACGCGTGAAGAAGGCGAGGCAGTCGCCAGGTGCACAGGTGGACTCTATTGCGCGGCGCAACGAGCAGAGGCACTGAAACATTTCGTATCGCGAAAAGCGATGGATATTGATGGGCTTGGCGGCAGGATGATTGAGCAATTGGTCGCAATAGAGCGCATCAAGACACCAGCCGACATCTATTCACTCGCGCAAGACGAATTGGCAGCGATGGAACGCATGGGCGACAAGTCGGCGGCAAATTTGGTCTCAGCAATTGAAAAGAGCAAAGAAACTACGCTCGCCCGGTTCTTATTCGGTTTGGGAATAAGGGAGGTGGGTGAGTCCACGGCGGCAAGTCTTGCTAGCCACTTCGGGAACCTGCCAGGCATTGTCGCGGCTAGCGAAGAAGATCTTGTGGAGGTCGCTGACGTCGGACCGATCGTGGCGTCGCGGATACGCGCGTTTTTCGACGAAGCGCACAATCGCGAGGTGATTCAAGGCTTGCAGGATTCTGGAGTCGACTGGCCAGACTCAGAGCCTCAGCAAGCGCCGAGCGAAGGGCCGTTGTCGGGCAAGATCTTTGTGATTACAGGAACTCTGTCAGCCATGACTCGGGACGAGGCTAAGGTCCTGATTCAAGGACTTGGCGGCAAGGTAACAGGGAGTGTTTCCAAGAAAACTGACTACCTGATATATGGTGAAAAAGCTGGATCAAAGCTTACGAAAGCGCAAAATCTCGACGTTGACACACTTAACGAAAGCGAATTTCGCGAGCTGATAGGGGCGTCGTAAGCGTCTTGTAAGGCAGAGAAACTGCATGTTTTCCTTAGTTTTAGCACTTGCGAAATTTTATCGAAAAAGTCAAGACTTGGTCCATTTTTCCCAAGTCCGTCATTTCGTTAGCTAAAATGGTCCGGCATGAATATATTTTGCGCCCATGCAGAACGACATCCAACGTCAAATACATTCGGCGATCCTTTTGGTGCTACGTCCAATTGCCAGGGCCTTGCTCCGTGGTGGTGTTGGGTACAGAGAGTTTTCCGAAATAGCGAAAACCGCGTTTGTCGATATTGCTACGAAAGACTACGGCCTACGAGGTCGACCGACGAACATATCTCGCGTCGCCGTCATGACAGGTCTTACCCGAAAAGAAGTCAGAAGAATACGCGGGAGTGACGAACTAAGCCTGCGAGATCTTGATGTTAAACATACGCCGATCGCGCAAATTCTCCACCGCTGGCACACAGATAATGACTTTTTGACTCCTGATGGGGAGCCCCTGCCGCTCAGTGCCGACGGCAAGGAGAAATCATTTTCTTCCTTAGTGAAAAAGTATGGCGGCGACGTTCCGCCAGGTGCGATGAGAACCGAGTTGGAGCGTATTAACGCGATTGAGGTTCGGGAGGATGGGTTTCTGTTGCCTACGAAAAGGGTCGCTTATAACTCGGACTTACACGACAAATTGAAAGGGGGACTTACAACAATACTGTTTCCAGCCGCTCTCAATTTGGATCACAATCTAAAGATCGCTGACGAGTCTGACCGGTGGGCGAATTTGGTTACGCATACGAGATATCTTCGTGTAGGTGACCGCGGTCGGTACAAGCGCATCGCCCAAGACCGCATCAATGAGTTCGCAAATTTGATGGACGATATGCAAGCAGGTTACGAATCTCTCTATGAGGGCGAGGACGAGAATAGTGATGCTGATGGCTTAACACTTGGCGTCGGAATATTCTATTTTGAGGAAGACAAGACCGAATCAGACATATTTGACTAATTTGGACTGAGGACTCGAATTCTCGGAGTTCCGCAGTTGCCGGCAAATTGGGGCCGGACGGATAATTTCTCGCGCAAACTGCGATGGTTTTGCGGGAATTTCAGCGGTCCGGTATTCGGTCAAAAATGCTGTCTGAAATGTGTGTATCTGCCTACCCGCAAACTGCGGCATCTGGGCCAATTGAACCGTATAGAGAAATATACGGTATTTCAAAGAGTTAGATTGCGGAAACACCCGATTCATTGAGCCGGGAATTCACCGATTTTGACATAATTACATTATGTGACCTTTTTGGTTGTTCAATACAAACAAAGAGATACTATTAATACTTGCAAGCTTACATAAGCTGCGTTTACTTTACATATTGCCTCGGAGCGATTCCCAAGATGGGACAAAACGTAAAAGAGCATCTTCGGCTCGCTGTGAGGATGATGCTGAAACCCCTAGTGAGGCTTCTAATCAGTCAGGGGGTGTCACATGGTGATTTTTCTGAGGTAGCCAAGGACGTTTATGTCGAAATGGCGATCAGGCATTTTGAAAAATCAGAAAAGCTCAATCAGTCACGTACAGCGATACTGACGGGGCTAACAAGAAAAGAAGTTAAGAACGTTATTGACCGTGCATTAAGTGAGGAACCGCATAACAAGAATTACTCTCGACCAAGCCGAGTATTAGCGGGTTGGCATAGTGATCCAAAGTACATCGGGCCTTATGGGGTGCCGCTGGAGATACCGTACGAATCATCTGGAGAAGGTGGGCCAGGGTTTACGGAATTGGTGAGAACTTACAGCGGCGACATGGCTCCGCGGCCGATGTTGAAGGAGTTGGTCCGTGTAGGTGCGGTCGTCGAGATGGAGAACAAGACTTATAAGGTGGTGAGAAGAGATTTTGAGGCCGAGGCATTGTCTGCAGAATTGGTAGAGCGCTTAGGTAAGGTCGGCCACTACTTTTTTTCAACCGCTGCAGCAAACATCGAGAAAAAGGAACAAGGATCAGGATATTTTGATCGACGCGTTTACACCGATGCAGGGCTGTCGGCGAGATCGATCGAGCAATTTGATGAGTACATCAAGAATCGTGGTCAAGAATTTCTAGAAGAATTGGATAATTGGTTTGTTTCGATGGAAAAGAAGGATAAGGGCAAACCTGAGCGAAAAAATACCGGATTGTGCATGGTTCATTACGTTGTGAACGTTGAGGACGAAGAGAATTTAAGAGATTTATTGGTGGGGCGAGGGTTGGAGATCAGCTCGTTTAGTGATTCCTGAGAACCTACCAGTTAATGAAGGCGAGATAGGATTTCTCGCCAATTTGGAAGTTAGTCAACCATTTAGGGGAAACCTTTAGGAGATTAAAATGCGCACTGCAAAAAGCGCCAAGGCGAAAGTCGCCTTGGGAGCGTCGCTTGCTGCAATGGCCGTATCTGGAGTTTCAACTGCTGAGCAAGTTTCAGGTAGTCTTATGGCTATCGATTCGAGTTCCGGTTTAGCGATCGATTCCAGTTCGGCGCGAGCGATAGACTCAAGTTCAGGCTTAGCGATCGATTCCAGCTCCGGCTGGGCCATCGATTCGAGCTCTGGTTTGGCGATTGATTCAAGTTCTGGATTGGCCATCGATTCAAGCTCTGGGCTGGCGATCGATTCGAGTTCCATTCTGGCGATCGATTCAAGTTCAGGATTGGCCATCGACTCGAGTTCGGGATTGGCGATCGATTCAAGTTCTGGCCTAGCCATCGATTCAAGTTCAGGACTGGCGATCGATTCGAGCTCCGTTCTGGCGATCGATTCAAGTTCAGGATTGGCGATCGATTCAAGTTCCGGATTGGCGATCGATTCAAGTTCAGGATTGGCGATCGATTCAAGTTCAGGATTGGCGATCGATTCAAGTTCAGGATTGGCGATCGATTCAAGTTCAGGATTGGCGATCGATTCAAGCTCCGGATCGGCGATCGATTCAAGTTCAGGAGCGGCCATTGATTCAAGTTCAGGATTGGCGATCGATTCGAGTTCTGTATTGGCGATCGATTCAAGCTCCGGCTCGGCCATTGATTCAAGTTCCGGCTCGGCGATCGATTCGAGTTCCGGATCGGCCATCGATTCGAGTTCGGGATCGGCGATCGATTCGAGCTCCGTTCTGGCGATCGATTCAAGTTCAGGAGCGGCCATTGATTCAAGCTCCGGCTCGGCCATTGATTCAAGCTCCGGCTCGGCCATTGATTCAAGCTCCGGTTCGGCCATTGATTCAAGCTCCGGTTCGGCGATCGATTCGAGTTCAGGATTGGGTAGTGGATCGAGTGTATTAGCTGGCCGGATTGATTCGTTAAATGCCGACAACGGTTCATTCAGGTCATTGGGTCAAACCGTGTTCGTTTCCGCCGATATCTTGGGCGGTCTCCGTAGGGGCGACTACGTCTTGGTCAGCGGCAGAATCACCGGCGCTGGGACGATCCAGGGCGAGACGGTCTCGCAGATGGGACAACGTTACATTGCAGGCGCATCTGAAGTGTTCGTTACCGGAATCCCGTCGTCAGTGAATATGCGATTCGGAACAGCAACGATTGGCGAATTACAGATCGACTACACACAGTCGATGGGTGATTCAAACTTTAAAGGGATTGGAGCCGCGATAACTGTCTTCGGTACCCAGCCGGCGCTCGGTGGGTTGATGATCAGTGATCAGGTTCTCGATAAGACGGATCTTTTCCTGAAGAACTGATACTTCAAAAAACGCTATTTGAAGTATTAGGGCAGAGACGTCTGCCATATTCAGGAGCCAAAAAAGAAAAGGCCGCATGCGCGGCCTTTTTCTTTTCTCGGAAATAAAAAAGTCGGCGTCCCTGCCGACTTAGTTCTCGTATCAACCATAAGGAGATGCGAGGGTTGGAGAAGACACCCCCGAGCGATTAGGGATGACTTCGAGGCCATCTTAGTTTTGTTCCTCTGACGGCGGTGTGATTGTGATCACAAATACCAACCCGAAAACGAAATGAGGCGCCAATAGGCGCCTCAAATAGTCTATTTCTAAAGATTAAGTTAAGTAATTACGAGCCTTCTTCTGCAGCTCGTAATCCTTCGAGATAACGCTGGAAATTCGTTTGTTCGACATTTGTTTTTACAGCATCTCGAACACTGTCCAATGGAGGGGCTTCACTGGTACGAGACTCTTCACGCAAAATTACGTGCCAGCCGAATTCAGTTTGCACCGGTGCTTTCGTATATGCACCATCTTCAAGCGCAGCAACAGCATCCGAAAATGGTGCCACCATTTGATTGGGCGAGAACCATCCTAGATCGCCACCGGCTGGGCCGGAAGGACCTGTCGAATGTGTTTGCGCCAACTCCGCAAAGCTCTCGCCAGCATCAAGACTAGCAATCACATCGACAGCGGCTCCCTGCGTCTCAACCAGGATATGGCGGGCTTTAAATTGCACATCGGGCGCCAATTGCGCTTGTGATTCATAAGCTGCCTGGATTTCCTCGTCCGTCGCCGGATTATTGGCAAGCCAGTCTGTAGCAACGGCTTGCGCAAGTGCGGCTCTTCGCTGCAGTTCGATTTGAGCTTGCAATCGTGGGTCAGCAGCTAACTCATTCGCACGTGGCTGCGTTGTCAGTACGTATATGTCTTTCAATTCACTTAACACCGCTTCGCGCTCTTCAGCAGTTACCTGGAGAAGCGGTTTTTGAAGACGGCTTTCAACGTAAAACTCGAAGGTTGAATCTTCGATATCGACGCCGTTAACAGTTGCGACCGCTTCTGCATGAGCAGCTGTCGCAAATGCCGCAGAAATCGAAAGTGCTACTAAGGCCAGACTTCTTCCAGCGAGTCTGGAATGTGCATGGTTGTCCATGGAGTATTCCTCGTTCATAAAATTTGGTGATACGAATCGCGCTTAGCGATCCGATGAAGTAAGTGCAGTAATTCGCAGTGCGTGAATATCGCTTTGCATGAAGGCGCCAAGCGCATCATAAACCATTCGATGTCGATTGATCCGGCTCTGTCCCGCAAATTTGTCAGACACTATCCGAACGTCAAAGTGCCCCTTGCCGTCCTTCGCACCGGCGTGGCCCGCATGAAGGTGGCTTTGGTCCTTGACCAATAATTCAGTGGGATCAAGCGCCTGTCCCAGTAGGCGCTCAATGGTTACAGTTCGTTCGCTCATTCCGGATCGTCGCTCTCAATATGTCGGGCTAACCAGAAAGACTGGGCGACGATGAAAACAAACGTCATTCCAAGAAGGCCAAATAACTTGAAATTCACCCACGTCGATTCTTCATAGTTATAGGCTACATAGATGTTTATGGCGCCAGCCACTATGAAGAAAATAACCCAGAGAAAATTCAGTGTGTTCCAGTTCTGCGGTGATAGCTGGATCCCGTCATCATCGTCCTTGCTCGCCGCCTGCATCATCCTTTGGATAAATGGTTTCTCGCCAACATACTGACTAGCAAGAAATGCGATCGAGGCAGCCCAATACAACACGGTCGGTTTCCAATAGATAAAAACCGAGTCCCCGGAGATCAGGGTGGCCCCGCCCAGAACCACTACGAGCGCTGTAGAGGCGGCCGACATCTTATTTATCTTGCGTGTAAGAAACCACTGCGCGATGAAGGCGATCGGCGCGACTACCATCAGCACAGCGACTGCTACGAGTAACTTTTTCGTAAACACGTATGTCGCAAAAAACAGCACTATTGGCAGGAAGTCGATAAGTAGTTGCATGGGCCTCAAGACCGTTCATCGAAGGGGCGGGATAATAGCTCAAAAAGCCGCCAAATAACCGTACAAACAACTACAATCCGCGCGTGGCCAAACTGATCGAAATTCATCCGACCGACCCGCAACCCAGACGAGTGGAAACAGTTGCGCAAATTATTCGCGATGGCGGGCTCATCGCGTACCCGACCGACTCCAGTTATGCGTTTGGTTGTCACATTGGTGACGCCAAGGCGATCAATAGAATTCATCGCATTCGTCGCACCGATAAGAAACACAATTTCACGCTGGTGTGCAGCGACCTTTCAGAAATCAGCTCCTATGCCCGGGTCGACAATTGGGCGTATCGGTTAATCAAATCGCTGACGCCAGGGCCGTACACGTTCATCCTGCCGGCGACTCGAGAGGTTCCAAAACGTCTGCAGAACCCGAAGCGCAGAACGATCGGACTACGCGTGCCCGATCATCCGCTTGTTCACGCCATGCTCGACGCGCTGAAAGAGCCCATCATGAGCTCGACGTTATTGTTGCCAGGCGATGATCGGCCAATGGTCGATCCGATCGAGATCGAGGATCGGATCGGGCATGAAATTGAGGCAGTCATCGAGGCGGGTCCGGTGGGTATCGAGCCCACCAGCGTCATCGATTTGACCGACGGCTATGCCCAAGTCCTCCGTGTCGGTCGTGGCGATGTCAGTGCGTTTGTCTGAGCGGCAAGGCGTGGCCTTCACCGAAGTGAGGTATCCGCCCGGAATTGCGCTAGAATGCGCCAGAATCGCTATGGAAGCCGTATGAAGCCCGATCTAAAAGTCCTGAACCCTGAAGATGCTGCGAAACCGCCGCAGGACGAAAAACAGACCCCAGCCCAGTCCGAAATGCCGTTTGCCGTCGTTTCTGGCGAGCCTGTCACTGCGTTGCCCCAGGATTTATACATCCCGCCATACGCGCTGCAGGTCTTTCTCGAGGCTTTTGAAGGACCGCTCGACTTATTGCTGTATCTGATTCGTCGTCAGAATATCAACATCCTCGATATTCCTATTGCTGAGATCACCAAGCAATACGTGCAATACATCGAAATGATGAGCGAGTTGCAGCTCGAACTAGCGGGTGAGTACTTGGTAATGGCTGCCATGCTGGCCGAGATCAAATCTCGCATGCTGCTGCCGCGGCCGGTCTCCGAGGAGGAGGACGAGGAAGATCCGCGGGCGGAACTGGTACGTCGCTTACAAGAGTACGAACGCTACAAGAAGGCAGCGCAGGACATCGGCGACTTGCCGCGACTTGAGCGCGACACGTTTGTCGCGACAGCGGATGCGCCAGAGCGCAAAGTTGTCACCAAGTTGCCCGATGTAACGCTTAAAGAACTGCTGCTCGCGTTTCACGATGTCTTAAGACGTGCCGAGATGTTCTCAAACCTGCATTTGCAGCGGGAACCACTGTCAGTCCGTCAACGCATGTCGGAAATCCTCGATCGGGTCAATGCGAATACGTTTGCTGCCTTTGCGGACTTGTTCGATCCGGAAGAAGGCCGGCATGGCATCGCCGTATCATTTCTCGCGATCCTCGAGTTAATGCGCGAGTCAGTCATTGAAGTTGTGCAAGCCGAAGAGTTTTCGGCGATTCACATTCGTGCGGCGTCGTCTGTTCGGCTGGTTGCTGACGATGATGAAATGCTAAGTATGGAATCATGAAAATAGAGATATTACGTTAATGGAAGCTGTTGAAATCAAGTACTTCGTCGAAGCTGCCTTGCTCGCGGCCGGTCGGCCTCTAAGTGTCGAGCAACTGCAGAACTTGTTCGACGGCAGGATGACGCCTGAGAAGTCAGAAATTCGCCAGGCGATTGCAGCCCTGGTTGAGGACTATGAATCGCGTGGCATCGTAATTGGTGAAGTTGCGTCCGGATTTAGGTTGCAGATCAAGAGCGCCATGGCTGATCGCTTGCAGAAATTGTGGGAAGAGCGGCCGCCACGCTATTCGAGGGCGATGTTTGAAACACTTGCGCTGATCGCGTATCGGCAGCCAATTACACGTGGCGAGATTGAAGAGGTACGTGGCGTGTCAGTCAGTTCGAATATCATGCGCACGCTGATCGAACGCGACTGGGTAAGGGTCGTGGGTCACCGCGATGTCCCGGGTCGACCTGAGATGTTCGCAACAACGAGAGGATTTCTGGACTACTTCGGACTCAAGAAGCTCGATGATCTTCCGCCGCTTGCTGACCTGTCGGATTGGGAGAGCTTACGCGTACAGCTCAACCTGCCAGAAGTTGAAGATACAACCGAAGAAGCGCCGCCAATTCCTGAGCTGCCTGTTCTGTATGCGGAAGATGAGGATGAGGCCGTTGAAGATGAGTCGGAGTTCTTAAGCGACGCTGAAATCGACGCCGTCAATCAGCGTATTCCCGATCTGGTTGCAGTTGCTGAAACGAGCGACCAGCCAGAGGACGATATCGCCGCTGAGGATCAGGACGCTTCAGCCAGCGGTGGCTGACCGTATTCAAAAGGTCCTTGCCGCGGCCGGGCACGGCTCTCGACGGGCCATCGAGCAGTGGATCCGGGAGGGTCGCCTCAAGGTTAACGGCGCTGTGCCAATCCTGGGCGAGTCCCTTGAGGGCGGTGAGCACATAACGCTCGACGGACGACCGTTGGGCATCTACGCCGGCAAGACGAAACATCGCCATCTCGCCTACAACAAGCCAGCTGATGAGGTCACGACACGTTCTGATCCTGAGGGCCGCAAGCGAGTATTCGACAGCCTGCCGCGTCTGAAGGGCTCGCGTTGGGTCGCTGTTGGTCGCCTCGACATGACGACGACTGGATTATTGCTGTTCACAACCGATGGCGCGCTGGCCAACGCATTGATGCACCCGTCGGCAGAGCTGGTTCGGCAATACGCCGTTCGTGTGCATGGGCAACCAACCGATGAGCAGATCAAAACCTTGTGCAGGGGTGTTGAGCTTGACGATGGACCAGCCCGATTCGACAAGATCGAAGCCGGCCGAGGCGAAGGGCGAAATCGTTGGTTCAATGTCACTCTGCGCGAGGGTCGAAATCGCGAAGTCAGGCGTTTATGGGAATCGCAGGGATTTGACGTCAGCCGCTTGGTGCGCGTTGCTTACGGACCGCTTGAGCTGTCACGTCGCTTGAGAGTGGGTCGTTACGAAGACCTGACACCGGAGCAGGTCCGGCAGCTGTACGAGGCGGGCGGACTACCGTCGCCGGATCGAGAGAAACGCGAAGTGAAACCAAGAAAACGTAGTAAAAAGAAAAGGGTACGACGCTAACTTAATGTGATCACTTACTGTGCGTCCAGGCTTTTTCCGGTTACGCCCTTGCTGTCGGGGCCCAACAGATAGAGATACGTTGCCAGTATCTCGTCGGGGCGTTTAAGTAAGTCGCGATCTTCCGCTGGAAAGGCCTCAAGACGCATGTTCGTCCGTGTTGCCCCGGGGTTGATGCAATTGACGCGCAATTTGCCTTGCCGATGTTCGTCCGCCAGCACCTGCGACAGTCCCTCAGTCGCAAACTTGGAGACGGCGTAGGCGCCCCAAAATGCCCGACCAACCCGGCCAACACTGCTGCTCGTAAATATGATCGAAGGGTCTTCGGCTTGTTGCATCATCGGCAACAAGACCTGAGTGAGTGCAAATGCGGCCGTCAGATTGACATGCAGCACGCGTTGCCATTGAACAGCGTCGTACTGTTCTATCGAAAAGCGATCGCCAATGATGCTCGCGTTGTGCACAAGTCCATCCAACCGGCCGAACTCTTCGGCAAGATTGTCCGCCAAAGACTCGTAGGCCACATTGTTGGCGGTCGCCAGGTCGACAACAGCAATCGATGGGCGCGGCGCGGATTCCAGCGCCTCAATCTCGTCATAGACCTTTTCAAGCTTGGAAACATTGCGGCCGTGCAAAATGATTTGCCCACCGAGTTCGGCTGCGCGTAACGCCAGAGCACGACCAATGCCGTCACTAGCTCCAGTAACCAGGATGATTCGGTCCTGTAGCAAGTTCGCCGGGGCCGAATACGATTGGTGATCTGAGGTCAATGTGTTTCCTTGCTGTCGTCGTCATCACCGGTACTTTCGATCATGTTGCGCGGTACCGGGTCAAGCGTGTCGATTTTCTCAATTTCTTTCTTCGGATGAATTCCCAGCTCGACAAACTTTCTCGCCCCCGGCAAGACCTTACGCTCGAGGGAGCCGACCGCCTTGTTGTAATTTTCGACGCTGCTGCCGAGTTGCCGACCGACTTTATTCATGTGCGTCACAAACGTCGCTAATCGTCCATACAGATCTTCGGCCAACACCCGGATCTCCTGGGCATTGTCGGCTAGCGCCAACTGACGCCAGCCGTAGGCGACAGCTTTTAGAAGTGCTACGAAACTCGTTGGCGTTGCAAGAATGATCTGCTGAGACAGAGCGCTTTCGATGAGGTCCGGGTCCTCATTCAAAGCGGCACTCAGGAACTGATCGCCAGGAATGAACAAGATCACAAATTCCGGGCTATTCGTGAACTGTGCCCAGTACGCCTTGCTGGATAACATCTTGATGTGCTCACGCACGTTTCGAGCATGTCGTTCGAGTCCTAACTTGCGCTGCGCATCATCCTTCGCTTCAGCCGCCGCGAGATACGCATCCAATGGCGTCTTCACGTCGACGACAAGCTCGCGCTTGTCGGGCATGCGCACGATCATGTCTGGCCGAATAATTTTGTCGTCGCCGACGCTGTGCACCTGTTCCTGAAAATCGCAGTGGTCAACCATGCCAGCCAACTCGACCAGGCGGCGCAGCGTGATCTCACCCCAACGACCACGCACTTCAGGTCGACGAAGCGCTTTGACCAGATTTTGCGTCTCTTGAGTTAATGACTGCTGGCTCAACTGCATCGACTCTAGTTGCGCCTTGATACCGCCGTAAGCTTCGCTGCGAGATTTCTCGAGTTCGTTTATTTGTTTCTGCGATGACTGCAACGCGTCTTGTATTGGTTTGACCAGGTTTTCGATGGCTTTCTCTCGATCGCCCAAGTCTCGTTTTGCTTTGTCTTGCTGCGCGCCGAGATTCTGCTCGGCGAGGCGTAAGAAATTTTCGCTATTGGATTTTAGCGACTGATTGGCGAGGTCGGTGAATGCAGTCGTCAGTTGCGATCGCGCGGCTTCAAATGCGACGTCGCGTTCCAATTGGAGCGCTTCTTGATTGTGCACAATCGCCTCCAATCGAGCTTGCTTGCTGCGTGCGACCAACCACGTAATTAACACGCCCAATAACAGACCGAGCAACAATGCCGGTGCAGCGAATTGAATCAGAGGCGAGTTAATGTCGATAGCGTTCATCTATTCCGCCAGATTAACCGCTTTGAGGATCATTTGGGTGAGTTCGGCTGGATCGCCGACGATTTCGTTCGCACCCCAGTCTCGTGGATTGTCCGTATCGACGATATAGCCGTAGGCGGCAGCGATGGTCGCCATGCCGGCGCGTTCGCCAGCCTCAATGTCACGGATCGCATCGCCCACGTAGATGCAATCATCGGGCGCTACGTCCGCCATTTGGCAGGCGTGTAACAGCGGTGCAGGATCTGGTTTCCGGAACGGCAGGGTATCTCCGCTTACCGTGCAAACGCTTCGATCAGCCAGTCCAAGCGTCGCCAGAATTGGAGCTGTCAGGTGCGACGGCTTGTTGGTGACGACGCCCCACGGCAGAGATGCCGCATCCAGCTCATCAAGCAAGGTTTCGAGGCCCGCAAAAATGCTCGACTTGTCGCAGACCTGTTCTTTGTAACGGTCGATAAATTCGCACACCAAGGAGCTGTCCGGAGATATCTCCTCATCGGGAAATGCGAGTGCCAGTAATCCCATCGCGCCGTTGGATACATGCGAGCGCCCGAGCGCATAGGTGACCGGTTCGATGTCATGCGATCGCTGCAAATCCTGTAGCGCTTCGACCATATCCGGAGCAGTATCGACAAGGGTGCCATCAAGGTCGAAGAATACGGCCTCTGTGTTGCCTTCAAATAAATGATTCAAAAGTCTACTCGGTATCCGGGCGGCGATAGTGCATCAGGTAGTTTACGTCCAAACCCGGGCCTAGCGAATACTCACGTGTGAGCGGGTTGTAGTGCATCCCGATGCTGTCCCGCAATTCAAGTCCCACGCGTCGCGCCCAATCGTCCAGTTCAGACGGTCGAATGAACTTTTCGTATTCATGCGTGCCGGCAGGTAGCAGCTTGAGTACGTATTCGGCGCCGACGATGGCCATCATGAAAGACTTCGGATTGCGGTTAATGGTTGAGAAAAACGCATGCCCACCCGGTTTCAAGAGCGTGTGCACCGACTCTATGACGCCAGCCGGGCTTGGCACATGTTCGAGCATCTCGAGACAAGTGACGACATCGAACTGACCTGCTTGTTTGCTCGCCAATTCTTCGGCAGTTGACTGGTGGTAGTCGACCGCAGCACCCGATTCAAGCTTGTGGAGCCGGGCCACTGCCAGGGGTCCCTCGGCCATATCCACACCCGTTACGTTGGCACCGGCGAGTGCCATGGATTCCGTGAGAATGCCGCCGCCGCAACCAATATCCACAACAGTGCTGCCGTCCAGCTCAACGTGTTGGCGAATCCAGTCCAGACGTAGCGGATTGATTTCGTGCAATGGCCGAAATTCACCGTCCGGGTCCCACCAGCGGCTTGCCAAAGCATCGAATTTTGCGACCTCCGCAGCATCGACATTTTGTTGTGATTCGGTCATAGCGATCAATTTCGTTCCCAGGCCTCAAATGGGCCGATTCGAGAGCGCAGTATACAGGCCGAAACGCCTGTCACCACTGGCTTTTAGGTGCCGATTTATTGCGCCAGAAACAGTGCTGAATTGAGCCGCTCTGTGATAGAATTACAGCCCTGATTTGGCCCTTTTAACGGGTCGCATCGAGCCCGGCAAAATTAAGAAATATTCGAAACACTCAAAGATCCATCCAAAGACAAATTCAAGAGTTTAATAACCCGTTTTGGTTCCGCTCGATGACCGGAACTGCGCTGAGATTGTGAGTATTTATGGCTGAAGTTGCCCAGGAATTGCTGACCGTAAGCCTCGAAGAGGAGATGCAGCAGTCCTATCTCGATTACGCGATGAGCGTCATTGTTGGTCGAGCCCTGCCGGACGCTCGAGACGGCCTGAAACCCGTCCATCGCCGCGTTCTGCATGCAATGCGTGAGCTCGGCAACGACTACAACAAGCCCTACAAGAAATCTGCTCGCGTCGTCGGTGACGTGATCGGTAAGTACCACCCGCATGGCGATACTGCGGTTTACGACACCATCGTCAGGATGGCGCAGCCGTTTTCGATGCGAGCCTTGCTCGTTGATGGACAGGGCAATTTCGGTTCGGTCGACGGCGATTCTCCGGCGGCGATGCGATACACCGAAGTCCGCATGTCCAAGATCGCCCATGAATTGTTGGCTGATATCGACAAAGAGACCGTCGACTTCGTCGAGAACTACGATGGCTCCGAGTCGGAACCGTCGGTCATGCCAACGCGGCTGCCAAACCTTTTGGTCAATGGCTCATCCGGCATTGCAGTGGGAATGGCGACCAATATCCCGCCGCACAATCTGTGCGAGGTCGTCGATGCGGCATTGGCGCTGATCGAGAACCCGGCCATCGATGTGCCTGGCCTGATGCAGCACATTCCAGGCCCCGATTTCCCGACGGCGGGCATTATCAACGGTGCTCAAGGGATTTACTCGGCGTATTCGACTGGCCGTGGGCGAGTTCATATTCGGGCCAGAACCAGTATCGAGCCGCTGGGATCGGCCGGTCGCGAAGCGATCATCGTCACCGAGCTGCCGTATCAGGTGAACAAGGCGCGTCTGATCGAGAAAATTGCCGAGCTCGTACGAGACAAGAAGCTTGAAGGCATCAGCGAGCTTCGCGATGAGTCCGATAAGGACGGTATGCGTATCGTCATCGAGCTTCGCAGAGGCGAGGTCACAGACGTAGTACTGAATAACTTGTACAAGCAAACATCGATGCAAAGTGTGTTTGGCATCAACATGGTCGCATTGCTCGACGGCCAGCCAAAACTGCTGAATCTCAAGCAGGCACTTGAGGCATTTCTTAGCCACCGACGCGAAGTAGTCACTCGACGGACTATTTTCGAGTTGCGCAAAGCACGCGATCGCGCCCACGTGCTCGAAGGGCAGGCCGTCGCGTTGGCAAATATCGATGAGGTGATTGCACTGATCAAGGCGTCAGCAACACCTGCGGACGCCAAAGTAGCCTTGATGGCGAAAGACTGGGCACCGGGATCCGTTACCGCGATGTTGGAGGCGGCTGGAGACACGGACACACGTCCCGATGGCCTCGATGAAGGTTTCGGTCTGCAGAAGGGCGACTACCGGCTCTCAACGGTTCAGGCGCAAGCAATCCTGGATCTGCGTCTGCATCGATTGACGGGCCTTGAGCAAGATAAAATACTTAAGGAATACAAAGAGATATTAGATAGCATTAAAGTGTTATCTGATATTCTGGCGGACCCCGATAAGTTGCTGCAGGTCATCCGCGATGAGCTGGCAGAGGTCCGTGAAGCGTACGGCGACGAGCGCCGTACAGAGATCGTGCAGGATCACAGCGATCTCAGTGTCGAGGACCTGATTCCGAGCGAAGAGGTTGTCGTCACACTTTCCCATGGTGGTTACGCCAAGGCCCAGCCGACTGATGTCTACCAGGCGCAAAAGCGCGGTGGACGCGGACGGTCGGCGACCAAGGTCAAGGATGAAGACTTCATCGACAACCTGTTTGTCGCCAATACGCACGACACGATTCTGTGTTTTTCGAGTCGTGGCAAGATGTATTGGCTCAAGGTCTACCAGGTACCGCAAGCAAGCCGCGGTTCGCGCGGCAAACCGATCGTCAACTTGCTCCCACTAGACCAAGGGGAGCGCATCAACGCGGTATTGCCGATTCGCGACTACGATACGGATAGTTTTGTCTTCATGGCGACGTCGGGCGGTACGGTCAAGAAAACCCCGCTCAGCCAGTTTTCCAGGCCGCGAGCCAGCGGCATTATCGCTATCGACTTGCGAGATGATCGTCTGGTCGATGTCGCCATTACAGATGGCAAAGCTGAAATCTTGCTCGTCGCGAGCTCCGGAAAGGGCATTCGATTTGCTGAAGAAGACGTGCGGCCAATGGGTAGGGGCGCAGCCGGCGTTCGAGGCATTAAGTTGCCGGCAGGTCATGAAGTCATCGGGCTGACAATTGTGAGCGAAGGACTGATCCTGACCGCAACCGAAAATGGGTACGGCAAACGCACGGAAATTGAAGATTTTCCAGTGCAGGGTCGCGGTGGCCAGGGCGTTATCGCCATTCAGACTTCAGAACGTAACGGAAGGACAGTCGGTGCCGCGCAAGTTGGTGACGATGACGAAATAATGTTGATCAGCTCAAATGGCACGCTGGTCCGAACCGCCGTTGGTGATATTTCGGTGCAAGGCCGCAATACACAAGGCGTTCGTTTAATTCGTGTAGAGTCCGAACAACGACTCGTTGGTGTGGCACGAATCGAGTCAATAGAGGACGACGAAGAGTAAGGAACCCTGTTAGATGTCCCGTGTTCATAATTTCAGCGCCGGTCCTGCGGCGTTGCCCGCAGAAGTGCTCGAGATCATCAAATCCGACCTACCCGATTGGGGTGGCACAGGTATGTCGGTCATGGAAATCAGTCATCGCAGCAAGGAGTTCATCGCGCTGGCTGAGCGTTGCGAGGCCAATCTACGTGACTTGTTAAGTATCCCGGATGATTACAGCGTGCTCTGGCTGCAGGGCGGGGCGACGATGCAGATGGCGATGACGCCGTTGAATTTGGCAACGCCTGAGGACACGGTGGACTATGTCATCACAGGCAGTTGGGGTAAAAAAGCCGCCGGCGAAGCCGGAAAGATGTGCAAGTTGAATGTCGCGGCCAGTAGCGCAGAACAGAACTTCACCTGCATTCCCGAAGAGGCATCCTGGCAACGAAGTGATGAGGCTGCGTACTTGCATCTCACGTCAAACGAAACGATTGCCGGCGTGGAGTTTCATTTCATGCCGCAAGGCGATGTTCCGATCGTCGCCGACATGTCGAGTACGATTCTCTCCAGGCCGATCAATGTTAGCGATTACGGCGTGATCTACGCCGGCGCTCAGAAAAATATCGGACCTGCTGGTATTACGCTCGTGATTGTTCGCAATAGTCTTCTCGAACCGGCTCGCAAGAACTTGCCGCATCTGATGATGTGGAAGTCGTATGCCGAATCAGATTCTATGACCAACACACCGCCGACGTTCGCCTGGTATGTCGCTGATCTCGTGATTCAGTATTTGCAACGTGCGGGTGGTCTTGATGCTATGGCTGAAATCAACCAGAGAAAATCCACGAAACTCTACGCGGCGATTGACGAATCGGATTTCTATTCGAATCCTGTAATGCCGGAATGTCGTTCCTGGATGAACGTTCCATTTATCTTGGCCAATGCTGACCTGGATCAGAAGTTTTTGACTGAATCGGCGGCGGCGGGTCTCACAAACCTGAAAGGCCACCGTTCGGTCGGTGGCATGCGCGCGTCAATTTACAATGCCGTTTCGGAGCAATCCGTGGACGCGTTGATTGAATTCATGGCGGAATTTGAACGTAACAACGGATAACAGATGAACAAGGTTTTAACATTCAACAATATTGCGGAAGAGGGCTTACGCCGATTGCCGCAAGAACGCTACGAAGTTGGCACGGATATCGCGGACCCGACCGCGATAATACTTCGCTCGCACAATATGCATGACATGGAAATTCCTGCCTCGGTTGCGGCCATTGGTCGCGCTGGCGCTGGAACAAACAATATTCCAATTGAAGCAATGAGCGCGCGCGGTGTGCCGGTATTCAACACGCCAGGTGCAAACGCGAATGCAGTAAAGGAACTTGCTATTGCCGGGCTGCTTATTGCTGCTCGAAATCTCTGCGACGCCAATGAGCATGTCAAAGGTCTGAGTGAGACGGGCGATGCGCTCAATAAAGCCGTCGAAGCCGGTAAGAAAAAGTTTGTCGGTTTCGAATTGCCAGGCAAGACACTTGGCGTTATTGGTCTGGGCGCGATTGGTGTCGAAGTTGCGAATGCCGCGTTGGCGTTGGGAATGAAGGTCATTGGCTTTGACCCGAAAATAACGGTGCGAAGTGCATGGCAGTTGTCATCCGGCGTGGAATACGCCGAGTCGATCGGCGAGCTGTTTCAACGGTCGAACGCAGTGACTTTGCATGTGCCTTTGGTCGATGAAACGAAGGGTCTCGTCAATGAGCAACGGCTATCGAAATTGCCGGACGGAGCTGTACTGATAAATTTCGCGCGCGGCGGCATCGTTGATAACGAGGCGGCTCTGCGGGCGCTGGAAAGCGGCAAGCTGGGCACCTACGTCTGTGACTTTCCGACACCGGAATTGATCGCTCATCCGGGTGTCGTTGCATTGCCCCATCTTGGTGCATCAACAGCTGAAGCGGAAGAGAACTGCGCCGTCATGGTGGCCGAAAACATCAAGGACTTTCTGGATAATGGCAACATTCGATTTTCCGTTAACTTTCCGGAAGCGCGCATGCCAAGACTTGATGCGTGGCGAATCACCATCGCGAATGCAAATGTTCCGAATATGGTTGGCCAGATTTCCACTTGCCTGGCCGAAGCTGGACTGAATATTGAGGATCTGTTGAACAAGTCGATCGGCGAGCTTGCTTACACAATCGTTGATGTAAATGGTCCTGTCAGCGACGAAACACGCGCCAAATTGCGTGCGATCGACGGCGTGCTGACGTTGCGAAATCTAGGCAAGCCTGTAACCTGAACAGAGATGGCCGACGACGAAAAAATGACAGAGGTCGATCTCGCAGAGATCCGGCAACGCATCAACGAAATTGATGAGCGTCTTCAGGCGCTGATCAACGAGCGCGCCAAATTTGCACAGAAAGTTGGTGTCGCAAAAGGTGAGCTTGCTCAGGCAGTGGACTATTACAGGCCGGAACGTGAAGCGGAGGTTCTGCGCAACGTTAAGGAACGGAACGATGGCCCGCTGCGTGACGAAGAAATGCTGCGACTGTTTCGCGAAATTATGTCGGCGTGTTTGGCGCAGCAAGAGCCGTTAAAAGTCGGGTTCCTCGGGCCTGAAGGTACGTTCACGCAAACAGCGGTGTACAAGCACTTTGGACATTCGGTGCGAGCGCTGCCATTCCACACCATTGACGAAGTTTTTCAGGAGGTCGAGAGTGGTGCCGCAGATTTCGGCGTAGTGCCGATCGAAAACTCAACGGAAGGCTCGGTCAACAACACACTGGATATGTTTCTGACGTCGCCACTGAAGATTTCCGGCGAGATCGAATTACGCATTGAGCAACACTTGCTCGGTCAAGTGTCGAGTCTTGAGAATATTGAGCGGATCTGCGCGCATGAGCAATCGCTGGCGCAATGTCGTGGCTGGTTGCGTGAGTATTTGCCGCAAGTCGAGCTCATTGGAATGTCGAGCAACGCAGCGGGCGCGCGACGAGCTCGTGATGAAGCGGGAACGGCGGCGATCGGCCCGGACGTTGCGGCAGATGTTTACAACTTGAAGATTCTGGTCGATGGCATTCAGGATCGTCGCGATAACTCAACACGATTCCTTGTGGTTGGGCGGCAGTTGCTTGCGGCCAGTGGTTCTGACAAGACGACATTACTCGTATCGACCAGCGATACCGGCGCGGGAGCAGGTGTTCTGCACACATTGTTGCAGCCGTTGACCGATCATGGCGTCAACATCACATTCATTGAGTCACGTCCCTCACAGCGCCAAAACTGGGACTATGTATTCTTCATGGATATCGAAGGTCATGCCAACGAGTCACCCGTTTCCGAAGCACTGCAAAAACTCGAGCAAGTCAGCTCGCTATTTCGAGTGCTTGGCGCCTACCCAAAAGCAGTGAACTGACGCATCGAGTCAGTCGTAACAATGCAATTTCACGTACAACCATCAACCGTCACAGACGCGAAGCTTACGGTACCCGGTGATAAATCCGTTTCGCACCGGGCACTGATGCTCGGTGGTATCGCGGAAGGACGCACGACCGTTAGCGGTTTTCTTGCCGGCGAGGATTGCCTGTCGACGCTTGCAGCGATGCGCGCAATGGGTGTGGGAATCGAACAGCCAGGTGAGACTGATGTCATTGTCGATGGCGTCGGGCTACGCGGCCTGGTTGAACCTGCACAGGATCTTGATCTTGGCAACTCAGGCACAGCGATGCGGCTCATGGCTGGGCTTCTCGGTGGTCAGTCATTCACATCGGTGTTGACCGGAGATGCGTCGTTAACGTCGCGGCCGATGCGACGGGTTATCGCTCCGCTTGGAATGATGGGCGTGACGATTGATAGTCACGACGGCTGTCCTCCTCTGACTGTGCACGGACAAACTCGATTGACGGGCATCGATTACACGTTGCCAATGGCGAGTGCACAGGTGAAATCGGCTGTGCTCTTGGCCGGTTTGTATGCAGACGGCATCACGACGGTCAAAGAACCGGCCGTCACGCGGGATCATACGGAACGCATGCTCTCGACAATGGGTGTTGAGATTGAACGTAACGATCACCGCATAAGCATGCGCGGCGACCAGACACTGCACGGTGCCGATGTCCAGGTGCCGGCTGACTTGTCATCGGCAAGTTTTGTCATGCTTGCCGCAATACTGGCGGAGCGCGCCGATGTGTTGATCACTGGCGTCGGCGTCAATCCGACTCGCACGGGTGTGATTGACATCTTGCAGGCGATGGGCGCTGACATTGCTCTGGAAAACCCACGTTTGTTCGGCGCTGAACCGGTAGCCGATATTCGGGTGCGATCGTCAAACCTGCAAGGTGGTCCTGTGGATCCTGCTCTGGTGTCGCTGGCAATTGACGAATTCCCGGTTTTGTTCGTCGCCGCAGCGGCGGCCAAGGGCAAAACCACGTTTTCTGGAATCGGCGAGCTCCGGGTCAAGGAAAGTGACCGAATCGCGGCAATGGCGACCGGATTGCGTGAACTCGGCATCAAGGTGGACGAAGCCGACGACGGCGCGACGGTGCATGGCGGAACATTCAAGGGCGGCGAGGTGGATAGCCTTGGCGATCACAGAATTGCCATGTCCCTGGCGATAGCTGGGAGCGTCGCCGAAGATACGGTGGTCATTAATGACGTTGCGGCGGTCGATACCTCATTTCCTGGCTTTACCTCCTGTCTCGGGCAGCTCGGTATGGTGGTCCAATGACGAATTCGACTGGCATACCGGTTATTGCGATCGACGGGCCCAGTGGCTCCGGGAAGGGCACTGTTGCGCGCCGGGTCGCCAGACAGCTTGGCTGGCACCTGCTCGACAGCGGTGCGCTGTACAGACTGGTGGCGCTGGATGCGATTGCCAAGGGTGTCCATTTTGATGACGCCGAAGGCCTGGCAGCGCTTGCCGCGGGTCTCGATGTCCAGTTTTTAAGCGATTCTGCGGGCGAGGAGCGGATAATCCTTGCTGGAAATGATGTGACCAGGGCGGTTCGTACTGAAGACGCTGGTCGCGGGGCGTCAGCTGTAGCTGCCATACAGGCGGTTCGGGACGCATTATTTGACCGCCAGAGGGCATTTCGGACCGCACCTGGACTTGTGGCGGATGGCCGTGACATGGGCACTCATGTCTTCACCGATGCGAGCCTCAAAGTCTTTCTGACAGCCTCACCCGAAGAGCGCGCCAAAAGGCGCCATAAGCAGTTGAATGACAAGGGTATTGATGTTAGTCTCGCCGCCGTTTCACGGGATATTGTGGACCGGGACAGGCGGGATTCCGAGCGATCGGTAGCGCCGTTGAGGCCTGCAGAGGATGCCAGGATTCTGGATTCTTCAGGTACACCAATCGACGAGGTCGTTCAGACTGTTCTCGATTGGGTCCCAACTATCTAGTTTTTTCCGGAAATGAGTTTGAGCACGAGTCGGACATGGAGTCCGGTTCTTTTTTTTAGTCCGTCCGCCAAAGGATTGGTGCGACGATAATTGGGTGAGAACTATACGTTCTCTTGGATTTTTCACATGTCTGAAAGTTTTGCTGAGTTATTTGAAGAAAGTTTTGCCAGTCAACAAATAAAGCCGGGTTCGATCATCACCGGAACCGTTGTGGCAATCAACGACGATGTTGTAATCGTCAGTGCCGGTCTCAAGTCAGAGGCTGTCATCCCCATCGAACAGTTTAAGAACGATAAGCGCGAAAGCGAGCTTACCGTTGGCGACGAGATTGAAGTTGCGCTGGATGCCGTTGAAGACGGTTTCGGCGAAACGAAATTGTCGCGTGAAAAAGCGATTCGTGCGCGCACCTGGACTGAACTCGAAAAAGCATTCGAGGGTAGCGAGGTTGTCGAGGGAATCATCAATGGTCGTGTCAAAGGCGGCTTTACGGTCGAAATCGACAATGTCCGTGCATTCTTACCGGGTTCATTGGTTGACGTTCGTCCGGTTCGTGATCCCGCGTACCTCGAAGGTAAGAGCCTGGAATTCAAGGTCATCAAGCTGGACAAGCAACGCAACAACGTTGTCGTGTCGCGCCGTGCAGTCGTTGAGCAGGAATACTCAGCCGAGCGCGAAGCGCTGCTTGAGGATCTGCAGGAAGGAAACACCGTCAAGGGTATCGTTAAGAATCTCACCGATTACGGTGCATTCGTAGACCTCGGTGGTATCGACGGCCTGTTGCACATCACAGATATGGCCTGGAAGCGCGTCAAGCATCCGTCAGAAGTGGTTGAGGTTGGCGTTGAGATCGACGTCAAGATTCTTAAGTTTGACCGTGAGCGCCAACGCGTTTCACTCGGCATGAAGCAACTGGGTGATGATCCTTGGAAGGATCTCGCACGTCGCTATCCGCCGCAAACACGTATGTTCGGCAAGGTTACCAACATTGCTGATTACGGTTGTTTCGTTGAAATCGAGGACGGTGTTGAAGGTCTCGTGCACGTGTCTGAAATGGACTGGACCAACAAAAACGTTAACCCGGCACGCGTTGTGTCGATCGGCGAAGAAGTCGAAGTCATGGTTATCGAGATTGACGAAGAGCGCCGTCGCATTTCTCTCGGTGTCAAACAGTGCAAGTCGAATCCGTGGGCAGAATTTGCGGCGACATTCAATCGCAATGACAAAGTCTCCGGCCAAATCAAATCCATCACTGACTTCGGTATCTTCATCGGGCTCGACGGTGGCATCGACGGACTTGTGCACTTGTCGGATATTTCCTGGGAAGAAGGCGAAGAGGCTGTACACAACTACAAGAAGGGCCAAGAGATTGAGGCCGCAGTGCTCGCCATCGACGCCGAACGAGAAAGGATCTCACTCGGCATTAAGCAGCTCGAGAAAGATCCGTTCTCGGCGTGGCTTGCGGAACATCCGAAAAATACGATCGTCAAAGGCACGGTTACCGAAGTTGACGCACGTGGCGCGATTATCGATCTGGGTGATGGCATCGAAGGCTCGCTCCGAGCGTCAGAGATGGCACGTGGTCGGGTCGAAGATGCGCGCATGTTGATCAAGGTCGGTGAGGAAGTTGAGGCGAAATTCACCAATGTCGATCGCAAGAATCGCTCGATCGCGCTTTCCATCAAGGCGAAGGAAGTCCATGAGGAAGCCGAAGCCATGAGCAGCTACAAGTCTGAAGAGGGCGCAGCCCCGGTTGGCACCACGCTTGGCGAGCTGTTGAAGGAAAAAATGAGCGGCGGCGGCAAATAATACGTAAAAACAGTAGCCCAGACCGGTCGGTCTGGGCTATATTGTTAATATTATCCGTGGGTTACGGGCCAAAGACTAATAAGCGAAGCGAAAGATGACCAAATCGGAACTCATAGAAGTTATCGCACGCAAGCAAAAGCACCTGCCTGCCAAGGATGTGGAATTGGCAGTCAAGCATTTGCTGGACCTGATGAGCGATTCGCTCGCCAAAGGTCAGCGTATAGAAATTCGCGGCTTCGGCAGCTTTTCGCTGCATTTCAGGCCACCCAGAATTGGACGCAATCCCAAGACAGGCGAAGCTGTCGCGTTGTCGGGAAAATACGTGCCGCATTTCAAACCTGGCAAGGACTTGCGCGAACGGGTCGACGAAAGCCGTCACTTTCCGATCAAGAGCTAGAAACGTCGCAGATGCGTATCTGCAAGTTTTACCCTTTCTGCGGTAAAGCAATACACTCGGATGCTCCACTACTATTGACGCCGCTCATGGAGTGCCGCGAATGTTGAAACGAATTGGCCTGATACTCCTGATCCTGATCATATTGCTGACGATCCTCACGTTTACAGCACTAAATTCGGGAACCGTTGAGCTGGATCTGGCCTTTTTTGCCGGTAGCTATCCTGTTTCGGTCGTGCTGGTTGTGACATTTGTCCTGGGTACGATTTTCGGCATGCTGTGTATGACGGCTTTCGTATTCCGTCTAATCAATGAACGACGTACGTTGCGCCGTGCGCTGCGCATGTCCGAGTCTGAGGTCAGTTCGCTGCGCAGCTTGCCGTTATCAGATGCCGACTGAATCCACTTTTCTACTGGCGGGCTTATTTCTGTTGCTCGCTGCAGCTGGCTGGGCAATGGGCCGATTTGGCGAACGCGATGATGACGATGCGCCGCCACCCCTCAATGTCGACTATCTCAAAGGTCTGAATTTCCTTCTGAACGAACAAACCGATCAGGCACTCGAGCACTTTCTCGAAATGGTGCGGGTCGATGACAAAACGATCGAAACCCACTTCGCACTGGGCAGTTTGTTTCGCCGCCGCGGTGAAGTAGACCGCGCCATCCGAATCCATCAAAACATCATCGCCCGACCGGACCTGGCGGCCGAACAGCGCGATCAGGCGCTTTTTTCACTGGCTAAGGACTATTTGCATGCCGGCTTGCTGGACCGTGCCGAAAAACTCTTCGTGCGCTTGTCACAGGGATCGCGTTATCAGGTACAGGCGCTCGAGAATCTGTGTCGGATTTATGAGCAGGAGAAGGAGTGGCAAAAGGGGATCGATGCAGGGCAGCGGCTTGAAACACTGAGCGGTCAGTCTTTGGCGTTGCAGATAGCACATTACTATTGTGAGTTAGCCGAAGAAGCGGCGGCCAGGAATGACTACAACGCGGCACGACAGCATGTGAAGAAAGCGCAGGCCGGTCGGCCGCGCACTATGCGTGGTGCTCTGACGCGTGCGCATATTGCACGCGAGACCGACGACAACAAAACAGCGATCAAGCTCTACCACCGCATAATTGATGAGCAAACCTATCTGATCGCTGAAGCCCTGCCAGAGATTGTTGCCGCGTATGAGCGGGCTGGTTCGACGAGCGGCCTGGACAAGTCAATACGTTCGATGCTCGACAAAAACCCCGAGATGGGCTCACTGGTCGCCTACACGGCGATCGTGAATGAGATTGGTGGAATCCCGATTATTGATGAGTGCGTTGAGCGCTACATGCTCGATGAGCCGACATTGTCCGAGTTTGTGGATTTGCATCGTCTGTCGCCGGGCGCAAACAGGGGCCAGGCCGAAGCGCTTGATAAGGTCCGCAGCGCACTTGCGAAACTGGCGAGCGCTACGCCACGCTATCAATGTCAGGAATGCGGTTTTTCCAGCCAGCGACTCTTGTGGCAATGCCCGAGCTGCCGAAATTGGGAAACACAGCGACCTGCGTCTCGGGTTCAGTTTGATACTGTGCTGCAGCACTCAATTACGAACCACTGAAACTAGCGGTTTCGCGCTATTTCTCAGGCGGCATTTTCACCGCAACGGATTTAGGCTCCTAACTCATCACGCAAGGAGCCAACCATGAAAATGCACACCCGATTCCTGACACTATTGCTCGCGTGCCTGCCGCTTTGGGCATATGCAGGTCCGGTCGATATTAATACCGCAGACGCCGAAACCATTTCCAAGGAACTGAATGGCGTCGGACTTAGTAAGGCACAAGCGATCGTCGAGTACCGCAAGAAACACGGTCCGTTCAAGCGCGCACAAGACCTTTCACTCGTAAAGGGCATCGGTGATCGAACAGTCGAGATCAACCGCGACAATATTCTCGTTAGCGCTGCCAAGAAGAAATAGGGTCAAAATCGCGACCCTCGTCGCGCCGGCGTCCGTGACAAAGGTCCGGCGCCGGCCATTTGAATTGGCTATGATTCGGTCCTCAGAAAATCTTGGGGCGAGTCATTGGGTGAGAAAATTAAAGCTGCAGTTTTTCCGGTAGCCGGACGTGGCACGCGTTTTCTGCCTGCAACCAAAGCCAGCCCCAAAGAGATGCTGCCGATCGTGGACAAGCCGCTTATTCAATATGCGGTGGAGGAAGCGTTAGACGCAGGAGCTACCAAGCTCGTCTTTATCACCGGCAGTTCCAAGCGCGCCATCGAGGATCATTTTGACTCCGATCCGGAGCTTGAGAAGGCGCTCAGCGATTCAGGCAAGGATGACGTGGTCAGCCTGATCAGTGGAATTGTGCCGAATGGCGTAACTTGCATCTATATTCGTCAGGGAGAACCGCTGGGACTGGGCCATGCTGTGCTTTGTGCGCGCCCGGCAGTGGGCGATGCGCCGTTTTACGTGCATCTTGCCGACGATCTGATTGACGGCGAACCACCTTGCCTGACGCAGATGGCGGCCGAGCACGAGCGCCACGGAGGTAGCGTTGTTGCTGTCGAAACGGTGCCCAAAGAAGATACGTCGAGTTACGGCATTGTTGCCACTGACGCCGACGATAACGATCGCATTACCGAAATTGTTGAGAAACCGTCGCCGGACAATGCGCCTTCAAATCTCGCAGTTGTCGGTCGCTATCTGTTGGACCCTGCTATTTTCGATAAATTAGAGACGACGGGTCGGGGTGCGGGCGGCGAAATTCAATTGACTGATGCCATTGCCGACCTGTTGGCCGACAAACCCGTTTATGCATACCCGTTTTCAGGTGACCGCTATGACTGCGGTAGCAAGGTGGGCTACCTAAAAGCGACAGTTGCGTACGGGCTTAGTCACCCAGAAACTGGCGATGAATTCAAAGCCCACCTGAAGAGTCTGCTCTGAGCAATCGAACGCTAGATCCCCATCTTCGCTAATGCATCAGCAAGTTCGCGAGCCGCTCGTTCCAATCCCGGGTGCTTGGTCGCGAAGCGGGTTTCCAGTTCACCCAGGCGATCCAGCATCGGCTGAATGTGTGAGTTACCGGACTCTTCAATTTTTGCTGCGTCCTTGTGAAGTTCGTCGAGCACCTGGCGCGCATCAATGTCAAAGTCTTCGCCGCGTTGCATTTCTTTGCTGAGTTCAGCCAGAAATTTTTTGATATCTTTCATATCGACCACTTCTTTGTCAGTTCACAATCTTACGGACCATAATAGCCTAGAACTTCGAACACTCAAGAATATGACAGAAAAATTTGAAATGCGGCGCGTTCGTGATCTTCACGATGCGGATATTCTGAGCCTGATCGCAAAGTCTGACGACTACCTAAGCTCGCTATATCCCCCAGAAAGCAATCATGCTGAGCCTCTCGAGGCACTTATCGACCGCAATTCTGCGTTTTTCGCCGCTTATCTAGGCGAGCATTTGGCTGCGTGCGGCGCGGTGAAACTGGTTAAAAACGGCACGGCTTACGGAGAAATCAAGCGTGTTTTCGTGGCGGAAGAATTCAGAGGAAAGCGTTTTGCAACGGCAGTGATGCAACATCTCGAAGAGTATGTGTCTAGCAACGGAATCAATGTTGTCAGACTCGAAGCGGGTCCGAAGCAACCTGAGGCCCTCAGTTTGTATCGAAAGCTCGGCTACAGTGATCGCGGCCCGTTCGGGGCATACGGCGCAGATCCTCTTAGCGTGTTCATGGAAAAAGAATTGCGTTAGTCGAACTAGCCTTGCAAACCTTGGCGAATGGCGGTGATTAAACTTGTGTGTTCGTCCAGCGTCACTGACGATTCATTGTGATCGGCGATACCAAGTCGCTGCAAAAGTGGGTATTCGCCGGCATCCAGCGGTTCGCCAGATGTTTCATGTTCCAGGATAAGGCGGGCAGCAGAGAGCACTTCGGTTAACGACGCTGACTCGCGCAATGCCGGATTTGTATCGAGTTGCTGCTCCAGTGCATTGACGAGTTCTTCGGACATATTCCAGCTCTCCGCAATTGCTTTGCTGATTGCCGGGTGCCAATCGGCAACAATTGGCTCAAGCGCGGCGTAGTCCACATCTGCGGAATCCAGTGACTTCATGAAAATATAGAGTCGCCCGAGTGCGCTGAGGAGGCCGGTCAAGAGCGCTTCGTCGGCATTGAGTTTCGTATACTTTTTGCTGATCACATAGCAGCGCGCTGCGAGTTCCATGCTTTCTGCCCAGATGCTCTTGAGCACTTTTTTCGATTCGTTGGATAGACCGGCGTTTTGCTCAGCCTGGCGCAACGCAAATGCGACGGCTGAACTCTGAACAAGTTTGTTGCCGATACGAATCACGGCTTGACGGACTTCGAGAATTTCGATGCTACCGCGAACGGCGGCAGAGTTGGCGAGTTGCAAGACGCGTGCGGCAAGTGCCGGATCGGAACTGATAATTCGAACAATCTCGTTTATGTCGACTTCTTCGGCGCCGAATGCTCTTTGAATGCGTATTACGGAATCGGGAAACATCGGCAGTTCAAGGTCGCCCTTATTCAAGTCTCCCGCGAGTTCCTGCACGAAACCGGCGGCAGTATGCATTGCTTCAGCGGACATAGTGCCTTTCTCCGTTGTTGTTGGAATAGAACCGTCGATCCCCTTATCGGCAGGCTGTCGTGAATGTTTAGCGCTATCTCCCAGGCCCCTGTAGTCTCGGTATAGTTGCCGGATTCTTCATCAGCTCGTTTATCAAAAACAATATGTTCAACGAATGCAGAACCTTCGGATAGACAAAACATATCGCAGCGATATCGATGGCCTGCGGGCAATTGCGATATTGCCAGTCGTATTCTTCCATGCTGGTTTGCCTGGTTTTTCGGGCGGTTTCGTCGGTGTCGACGTCTTTTTTGTAATTTCCGGATTCCTGATTACAAGGATCATCTACTCGGAGATGGTCGACGGAACGTTTTCGCTCGCCCGGTTCTATGAGCGGCGGGCGCGAAGGATACTGCCAGCGTTGCTCAGTGTGGTCTTCGTGGCATTCGTCGCGGGTAGTATTGTCCTGTTTCCGTCGCAGTTTGAAGCGCTATCAGAATCGGTGGTTGCATCGACGCTGTTTGCGTCGAACATCTATTTTTGGATCACGACCGACTATTTCCGATCAGCGACAGAGTTTCTGCCGCTGCTGCATACCTGGTCACTCGGCGTCGAAGAACAGTTCTATGTTTTTTATCCGCTTCTGCTGTTATGTCTTGGGCCGACTCGAAGAAAGTGGCTGTTGATTGTTCTTTCTACCGGGCTCGTCGCCTCACTGCTATTGAGCAGCTATTGGCTCGCGGCGCATCCAATGATTTCTTTTTACTTGCTGCCGGCCCGTGCATGGGAGCTGGCCATAGGTTGTTACCTCGCAATCGGAAAAATGCCGTCTTTGACGGGACGATGGTTGAGAGAAGTAGTGGCCGCGGTGGCTGTCTTGGCAATCGCAGCCAGCGTCACGTTTTATTCCAGTAGCACGCCTTTTCCAGGTGTCGCTGCGCTCTTGCCCTGTCTTGGAGCGGCGCTAATCATTTACACAGGGTCGCAGGGGGACACGTGGGTAAGGCGCGCATTGTCGCTCCGTGCAGTGGTCTGGTTTGGGTTGATCTCCTATTCACTCTATCTGTGGCACTGGCTCATCTTGGCTTTGATCAGGGCTAGCACGTCGAGAGTTGATATCGGCGCAAGTCTCGCGGTCGCGGCGGTGTTGTTATCAATTCTCACAGCGGCGTTGTCTTACCGATTTATCGAGTCACCGTTTCGTCGCAGAGATCGGGTATCAAGAAGGCAGTTTTTGGGTCTTGTGTCGACGCTCATGCTGGTCACTACGTCGATCGGCATAGGCGGATGGCTAACTGATGGGGCGCCGTTCCGGTTCGATGAGGAAACCCTCACGCTTGTGAATGCCGCGACAGACATCGATCCGCGCCGTAAGGAATGCTTTCATGTAGCTCCTGGAAATCAATTGTGTCGAATCGGGCAGCAAAATAATGAGCCGCCGACCTTCTTGCTTTGGGGTGATTCGCACGCGGCCGCATTGATGCCGGCTGTCTCGGCCGCCGCGAAAGCTGCCGGCAAAACCGGACTGTTTGTGGGTACCAGCGGTTGTCCGCCGATTCTAGCTGTTTGGCGTCATGATAAGCCGGGTGATCGAACCTGTTACGAATTTAATGACGCGGTTATTGCGTATTTGGAGGAGGCTGAAGAGCCGATTGACCTGGTCATTATGGCGGGCCGGTGGGCGATGTACGCGACAGGTGAGCGATTATTTGGAGAAGCAGGGGCACCCCCGTTGATGCTTGACGATGGCACCAAGCACTCATCGCGATTGGAAAATTCGCGGGTTCTTGAACGTGCATTGAATCGCAGCAAGAACGCACTTTCTGCGATGGACAAGCAGATCGTATTTCTGGGTGGCGTCCCGGAAATTGGCTGGAACGTGCCGCGGGTTCTTGCGCAGCAACAACTGGGCCGGAATCTGGATCTTCAGCCGCCAACGATTGCCGATTTTGAACTACGCAATGCAGTCGTCGAACGCATCGTTGATACATTCGCCGGCGACCCGAATTTTCGAATCGTTCCCGTCGTCGACATCATCTGTAATGATGATTGCCGCCTGCTTTTCGAAGGAAAACCGATCTATTCGGACGATGATCATCTGTCATTACATGGCGCGGAAAGACTGGTCGGTCCTGCACTGACGGAGCGCATATGGGCCGATCAGTGAGGCAAAAAAAAGCCTCCGACCGGAGGCTTTTCTAAATTTGGCTCCCCGACCCGGACTCGAAGAGCGAGCTGTGGATCGCATCATTAAGCCGGTCTAGGGTAGGGCAGTGGCAGAGGTATCCCCACTAGTATCCCCAAAGGCACTACGCTGCGAAAAAAATCAGAATATTTTTGCATATCGAAAGTGGGTAATTCAGGGTGACGCACGGCCTGATTAAGGCTGATCGTGGGAAATCGCAAATTCTGAGTCGCGGTCCAACTATGGGCTCTCAGAATGGGGTACCGCCTTGATCTTGTTGCGTTCGTCAGCAGCAGATTCTCTCTATGCACTGGGGATGCACTGGGTTATTACACGGCACGGTCGAACGTCTGCTCTCCCCGATAGCGGTCATTCACTGGCTAGCGTGTGAGGGGCTGCTTTCGGCCATAACCGGACATTAGGACTTAACCGAATGGTCCGTTTCGTCGGGGCCATACCATTCGGCCAACTGCGGACATAAAAAAACCCCGCCACGAAGGCGGGGTTTTACACCAGGGGAATACGGTTCCCTTAGCATCGCAAAATATGAAGTCTATTACTCCTGTTCGACCCAGGTATTGACGCCTGCGGTTTCGGTGAGCGAATCCGTCCACATGTATCCGTCGGTCCACATGTAACCATCAGTCCACATGTATCCATCGGTCCACATGTATCCATCAGTCCACATGTAACCGTCGAGTCCCATAAGGTAGTAATTGCCGTTCTCATCGACATTAGCGCGGCCGCCATAGTGAATCTGACCAGTGATGTCCAGGTTGATATCCATGCCGCTGTTGGCACAGTCGTAGCTCGTGTTTTGTACCGCTTTGTAGGCGTTGATCATTCCAGCGCCCTGCTGGAAAACGCTGTAAGCAAGAGTCCCGTCATCGTTAACCGCCGGTCGAGCTGAGCTCATTAACTGGCACTTCACCTCATCGGGCGTTAGCCAGGGTTTGGCCTGCAGCAGCAATGCGGCGGCACCAGTAACTACAGCGGCCGACTGCGATGTACCGGACATGACGTACAGATTGTCCTCTTCCTGCACCCATTCAGGATGACTGTCGGCAATCTGGTGATTGCCGTCGTCCATGATGCCCAGCATGTGGCCGCCCGGTGCGACCACTTCAGGCTTGACGAAACCTTCCACGGTGGGTCCTGCAGCAGAAAAAGAGGCGAGCACATCATCTGAGCCATCCGCCGGCGTGTAATTGTCCGACATTGCACCCACCGTAATCACATAGGGTACGTTGCCCGGCACACCGATGGTCATAGCGTCGGGGCCGCCATTGCCGGCAGACGCCACGACAACGATTCCGGCCTGCCACGCGGCCATAACTGCCTGGTTGATCGGATCGTCCCAATAGTGAGATTGCGGCGTGGCGCTAAAAGAGAGGTTTACGATACGAATATCGTAGGTGTTCTTGTTGGCGACGAGCCAGTTGAGACCGCGGATCACGTCGGCATAACTGCCACTGCCATCCTCGCTAAATGCCTTGACATTAATCAGCCTGACGTTGGGTGCGATACCCTGGACGTTGCCGTTATCCGAGAACCACGAGCTCGAAATGATGCTGGCCAGATGAGTGCCGTGGCCGTGCCGGTCCTTGGCGTGACCTTCTTCGTCCTCCTGCGCGTCGTACTCGGCGACAATCTTATTGTCTTCGTACAAGTCGCGCTTAATGTAATTGTGGCTATACCACATGCCGGTATCCAGAATGGCTACCGTGATGCCATCACCATGAATGCCTTGCGCATGAAGCAGGTCGGCACCAATGAGCTTGACGTGTTCGGCATCGGGAACCGGTTTGCCAGCAGTCTTTACCTCGCCGTCCTTGTTGATCGCGAGAATCGCCGGGTTCACCAGTAGTTCATCGCGCTGTTCGGCATTGAGCGTTGCAGCAACTGCGTCTATGATGCCGAGTTCGTGCGTGATCTCACCGCCGACAGAGCGCACTGCGCCCGCTACTATGTCCAGCGACTCACCCTGCACGATGTAAGATGTGGTCTCATCCACCATCTCGGTTGTTTCATCCCGGTTGTCGCTCGAGGCAAAGACGCCAATGCCGGCGGCAAGTGCGTAGATTGCGACGAATGAGAAGTAGAAATTGCGATCCATGTGCGTATTCCTTTTGGTGAAGCTTGGAGGGTATTTCACCAGAGGAAGCGCTCGTTGAGAGGTGCGGGGCAGAATCTCAGCCGCCAATAATGTGTGACTCAGATCACATAATCCGGGCGTTAAATTGGGTCGACGGCTTGCGTCTTGATTGGGTTGTTGGCGTTGAACCGACGTTTTCTGTGCGGCCGCTTTGGGTCATTACCAGCCACTGAGTGTATCACTCACGAGCGGCTGCTTTTGGGGGTATAGCAGCCCCACAGTAGCCCCAGCCTCTGTGGTTGGTTCTCAGCCAGCAAATTGCAAGTAGTTGATTCTCGCTTTGCACTGGGGATGCATTCGGTTATTGGTCGGGCATTGAACCTATATTCTGTTCTCGATCTTCAACTCATCCAGTAGTCCGCGAACCACCTCCGGTTTTAGGCTCGTGTCCCTGCAAATTCCTTTGATGATGTTGTCGGCATCTTTCGGATAGTCCCCCCAGACTATGCCTTCCTCGCCTCCCATATAGCGGCGATACGCCAGCAGCATCAGTTTCATTGCAGTACGAGATTCCTTAGCCTCTTTGCGATAGCCTAACTGCTTGGGCAGAACGACTACGGCGGCGATGCCCACTAGCAACGTACCGATACCGCCCAGCATGGCAGCAAACAGAGTCCAGTCGATCCGGCACATATCAGGCCCCTCAGTGTTCTTTGTTCCGATGATTTGCTCTCAGCCGATAACAGTTGTACTAATCCATATTCGAATCGGAAAAAGCGCGACAGTATATTAATGCGAAGTAGGAAATGAGCTTGCGCGATACACTATTACAAATTGCCGTTCAATGGCCAGAATACTTGGCCAAGAAGCGGGTGGACAAAACCCATCCGGTCTATGAACTGGTTGACCGAACTCTACCGGATCAGCTCCGAGGTAGCATTGACGATACTCATAAACTGATTTTTCACGGTTCTACGGGACTAGGCAACATAACAGCTGCGCCGTGGATAGCTACATTCGATGAACGGATTACTGACAGCGCGACAAGCGGCTATTACTTGGTCTACCTATACTCAACGGACCTCAAGCGGCTCGTACTTTGCTTCGGTCTGGGCGCCACCCAATTCAATACAGCTTTTCCGAAAAAGGCTGAGGCGTATGCCGCGATGGAAGCTTCGAAATCACGATTGACGGAGCTTGTGGATCGCCACCTTCCAAAAGTATTGCGCGACAGGCCCAAGACTCATTCGCCGCTCCCGTCCATGCAGCCGGAACTTGTAACGCCAGTCACTCTGACCGGAGGGTTTGATTTCAAGGTAGAGACCACCGCCATCGAACAGGCGTGTGATCTTGTCGGTCGGCTTGGCCGCTGCGACCTCTTTGACCGTGAGTAAATTGAGCTTCGCCATTAGGGGATACCTCGCGATGTGGGAATCAGCGTTTACGCTGAAGTATCCCGAAAGGTATCCCCAAAAGGGGCGGGCTACAACGGAGGCAAAGGGGAGGCAGTGGGGGCAATCCCACCAATGATTTCAAAAACTTAGCCCCACTAGCGGTTGGCTATGTGGGGCTATGTTTGTGTTGATTGGCTCCCCGACCCGGACTCGAACCAGGGACCAATTGATTAACAGTCAATCGCTCTACCAACTGAGCTATCGGGGAATATTGGGCACCATTAAGTGCGCGGCGGGATTTTGGTCCAGCACCCGTTCGAAGTCAAGCCGCTACTGCCCGTTTTATGCGCTGCACCGCCTCCTGCAGGGTCTCCATCGAGCACGCGAATGACAACCGCAGGTAACCCGGGGCTCCGAATGCACTGCCAGGCACAACGGCCACGTCCGCTTCATTGAGCAGATATTCAGTCAATTCGAGATCATCCTTCAATCCGAGCTGCTCGATTGCGCCACTGACCTTGGGAAATGCGTAGAACGTGCCCTCACCCTGTCGACATTCAAAATTTGGAATCTCATTCAGAGCTGACACCAGGAAGTCATGTCGCTGCCGGTAGGCCGCTGTCATTTTCTGAACCACGGCCTGATCGCCATCGAGGGCGGCTTCTGCGGCTTTCTGCGAAATGCTGCAAGGGTTCGACGTGCTCTGGCTTTGTATCGTCGTCATTGCCGTCAGCAAGTGTTCTGGCCCGGCCGCATACCCGATACGCCAGCCGGTCATCGCGTAGGCTTTGGAAACACCATTTACTGTGACCGTCCGGTCCGTGAGCGACGGGCAGGCATCGGCAAAACTCACAAACGGCTCGTCGGCCCAGTGTATGTGCTCGTAGATTTCGTCAGAGACAATCACAATATCGGGATGTTGCTCGAGCACAGCGCCAAGCGCCTGCAGCTCGGCACGTGAATAGCTCGCACCCGTCGGATTCGATGGGCTGTTCATGAACAATAGTTTCGAATTGGCAGTAATTGAATCTGCCAATTGTTCTGGCGTAATCCGAAATCCGCTCTCAATACCGGTTTCGATGAATATCGGGTTCGCATCACTGAGTCTGACCATGTCCGGATACGAAACCCAGTAGGGGGCGGGAATTATCGCTTCGTCACCGGCGTCCAGTAGCGCAACGCAGAGGTTAAATAAAGACTGTTTCGCGCCGCTATTGACGACGATTTGCGACAGCTCATAGTCGAGCTCGTTGTCGCGACGAAACTTGCGCTGGATCGCCTTCTTAAGCTCGACCGTGCCGGCAATCGGCGTGTATTTCGTAGCGCCAGCTTTGATCGCAGCAATTGCAGCATCCTTGACGGACTGAGGCGTGTCGAAGTCCGGCTCGCCGGTTCCGAGGCTTATGATATCGCGCCCAGCCGCGCGCAATTCGGTGGCCAACGCTAGAACCGCTCCGGTCGGCGAGGGCTTAACCCGTGCCATACGTTTCGAAACTGATAAACTCAATCGGTTGTCTCCTAGTAAAACGATTGCCATGGTACGTGAATCCACAAAGCTGCCCAAGAAAACCGCTGTCGACGAGCGCGATCGGCTACAGCTCGTATCCAACTATCAACCGGCGGGGGATCAGGAAGCGGCAATAAGCGGTCTTCTCGAAGGACTCGACGATGGCCTGGCGCGGCAAGTCCTGCTTGGTGTGACCGGTTCGGGCAAGACCTTTACGATCGCCAGCCTCATTGAGAAGGTACAGAGACCCGCTATCGTTCTTGCGCCGAACAAGACCCTGGCTGCCCAATTGTATGGCGAAATGCGTGAGTTTTTTCCGAATAACGCCGTGGAGTACTTCGTTTCGTATTACGACTACTATCAACCGGAAGCCTACGTGCCGAGTTCCGATACGTTCATTGAGAAAGACGCGTCTATAAATCAGCACATTGAACAAATGCGTCTGTCAGCCACGAAGGCGTTGATTGAACGATCGGACGCGATCATCGTAGCGACAGTTTCTGCGATTTACGGTCTTGGCGATCCGGAAGCGTATTTCAGCATGGTCTTACATCTCGATCGCGGCGATCGTGTTGACCAGCGGACGATTCTCCGTCGTTTGGCCGAGTTGCAATATCAACGCAATGAACTGGATTTCTCGCAGGGTATGTATCGTGTGCGTGGCGACGTTATCGACATTTTTCCGGCTGATTCGGACCGGGATGCGGTCAGAGTTGAGTTGTTCGACGAGGAAATCGAGTCGCTGTCCTATTTTGATCCGTTGACCGGCGAGGTGAGCCGTCGGGTGCCGCGCCTGACGATATTTCCGAAGACCCACTACGTCACGCCAAGAGAGCGGCTGGTCGAGGCGTGTGAGCACATCAAGATCGAGCTTAAGGACCGCCTCAGTTGGCTCAGAACGAACGATAAACTCTTGGAAGCTCAAAGACTTGAACAGCGAACTTTATTTGATTTAGAGATGATTAAGGAGCTCGGATACTGCTCCGGAATCGAAAACTACTCACGCTACCTGTCAGGTCGCGAAGAGGGCGAGCCACCCCCCTGCCTGTTTGACTACCTGCCGCCAAATGCACTGCTGATCGTCGACGAGAGCCATGTCACCGTCCCGCAGCTGGGTGGCATGTACAAAGGCGACCGGTCGCGTAAGGAAACCCTGGTGCAGTATGGTTTTCGACTCCCATCGGCACTGGATAACAGGCCACTGCGATTCGATGAGTTTGAGGGTTTGTCGCCACAGACAATCTACGTTTCGGCGACCCCGGGGGACTATGAGGTCGAGCACAGCGACAATACGGTCGAACAGCTCGTCAGGCCGACCGGGCTCATCGACCCAGAATTGCAGGTCCGGCCGGCCAAGACACAGGTCGACGACGTGCTATCCGAGATTCACAAGCGCGTCGCGGAAAATGAACGGGTGCTGATTACGACGTTGACCAAGCGCATGTCTGAGGACCTGACGGACTATCTGGACGAGCACGGCGTTCGAGTGCGGTATCTGCACTCCGATATTGGCACCGTAGAACGAACCGAGATCATCCGTGATCTGCGATTGGGCGCGTTCGATGTCCTCGTGGGCATTAATCTGTTGCGGGAAGGGCTCGACATGCCCGAGGTATCGTTAGTCGCGATTCTCGACGCCGACAAAGAGGGATTTCTGCGCTCCGAGCGGTCCTTGATTCAGACCATCGGCCGCGCCGCTCGAAATATCAACGGGACGGCTATTTTGTATGCCGACAACATCACCCGCTCGATGCAACGCGCGATGGATGAAACGGGGCGGCGTCGAGAGCGGCAGCTGGCGCACAATAAAGCCAACAACATCACGCCTGCGAGCATTGTGAAGCAGGTTGCGGACATCATGGAAGCAGCCTATCCAACACCGAAGCGCGGCCGCCAAAAGGCTGCTGAAAGCTCAGTAAATTACGACGCCATGTCACCGGAGCAGCTGATGAAGCGGGCCGTCAAGCTGGAGAAACAGATGCTCAAGCATGCCCGCGACCTGGAATTCGAAGATGCGGCGAGGCTGCGTGACGAAATCCAGAGAATTCGGCAGATTGGACTTGGTATGTCGGAACGCAAAGCCGGCTGACAAGTCTTGCGCAGGGCTTTGGGCTTGAGTATCGTATGCCGCCCCTCGCTGGGGTAGGTCGAAGTGCGGGGCGATTAGCTCAGGGGTAGAGCGCCACGTTGACATCGTGGAGGTCGGTGGTTCGAGACCACCATCGCCCACCAGATTCCGCCGAGATGCCTGATTTTTTTGGAAAAACAGGTGCTTTGGCGGTTGTTTCTTAGCAATCGGCTATATAGAATCTCGTTCCCGCATCTGCTGCGGCGCCAATGGGCGTCCGGGTCAGCTGCGGACCTGTTTATTACTGGAGGATTTAGGGATCGCAGCCACAAAGCGCGTACGGCGTAACGAAGAGATTGAAGCCACCAATGTCCGGGTCATTGACGCGGAAGGCGAGCAAGCGGGAGTCATGCCGCTTAGTGAGGGAATAGAGTTAGCCAAAGGGGTTGGGCTTGATCTTGTTGAGGTTTCACCGAACGTAGATCCGCCCGTTTGCAGGGTGATGGACTTTGGCAAGTATCTGTTCGAACAGAACAAGAAAGCCCAGACGTCCAAACGCAAGCAAAAACAGGTGCACGTCAAAGAGATTAAATTTCGCCCGGGAACGGACGAAGGTGATTATCAGATCAAGTTGCGAAAACTCACAGAGTTTCTTGAGTACGGCGACAAGACGAAAATCACATTGAGGTTTAGAGGCAGGGAGATGGCCCACCAGGATATTGGTGCAAATCTGCTTGCCAGGGTTCGCAAGGACCTGGAAGAGTACGGTGTCGTTGAGCAAATGCCGCAGATGGAAGGGCGGCAAATGATTATGGTGATGGCACCGAAGAAACACTAAGTACGATCCCGCCTGCATCGGCCGGAATAGTCCGGTACGTAGCATGGCCTTTTAAAGTGGAGAAAAAAGATGTCGAAGATGAAAACGAACCGGGGCGCAGCCAAGCGCTTCCGGCGGACGGCTAAGGGCGGTTTCAAACGCGCTCAGTCGCACCTCAATCACATTCTTACGAAGAAAAAGTCGAAGCGTAAGCGGCAGTTGGGTCTGACCCAACAGGTTGCTGACTGCGACACTAAGAGCGTGCGTCGCATGCTCCCGTATAGCTAAGAGGAGATTGAGAGATGGCAAGAGTAAAAAGTGGCGTAACCGCCAAAGCACGCCATAAGAAGGTCCTCGGAAAAGCGAAGGGCTACTACGGCGCACGCAGCAAACTGTTCAAGACCGCTAAACAAGCGGTTATCAAAGCCGGGCAATACGCCTATCGTGATCGTCGCCAGCGCAAACGTCAGTTCCGTGCGCTGTGGATTACACGTATCAATGCAGCCGCACGTCTGCACGGCTTGTCCTACAGCCGGCTGATCAACGGTCTTAACCTGGCCAATATTGAAGTTGACCGAAAAGTTCTTGCTGACATCGCAGTACACGATCCTGAAGGGTTTGGTGCGATTGCAGAGCAGGCGAAAGCCAGTCTGGCGCAAAGCAGCTGAGGACGCCTTATCGGTGTAGCCGATAAGGACCGAAATCATGCAGGCATTGAGCGACTTGATCGAAGCAGCAGCGTCGGAGATCGATGCTGCGGGTGACCTGACCGCACTTGATGCGGTTAGAGTCACGTATCTCGGTAAGAAGGGCGAGCTGACCTCACGGGCAAAGACCGTGAGTCAATTGCCAGTCAATGAGCGCCCGGCCGCAGGACAGGAAATCAACCAGGCCAAGCAGGATCTTCAGAAGCGTCTGAATGTTCGTCGCGAGGTATTGGAAGTTGCGGCACTGGAAGCGACCTTAGCTGGCGAAGCGGTTGATGTAACGCTGCCTGGACGGGGCGCATCAATTGGCGGACGTCATCCGGTGACGCGTGCAATGGCGCGCATTGAGTCGATATTCCGAAACGCAGGATTCGGCGTCCGTTCGGGGCCCGAAATTGAAGACGACTTTCACAATTTCACGGCACTGAATTTCCCTGAAAATCATCCAGCCCGTGCATTGCACGACACCTTCTTTTTGCCAGGCGGAATGTTGCTGCGGACACATACGTCACCCGTACAGATTCGATCGATGGTTGAAGAGGGTGTGCCGATTCGAATTATCGCCCCTGGCCGGGTTTATCGTTGCGACTCGGATCAAACGCATACGCCGATGTTCCATCAGGTCGAGGGCTTGGTCGTCGATCGCGGTGTCAGTTTGGCCAATCTAAAGGCTGTACTGCACCAGTTCGTCGAGAGCTTTTTCGAACGCGAAGCCGAATTGCGTTTTCGTCCGTCGTATTTCCCTTTCACGGAACCGTCAGCAGAAGTTGACGTGTTGTGGGAGAAGGGCAAATGGCTTGAAATTCTCGGCTGCGGAATGGTGCATCCGAACGTGCTTGAAGCGGCGGGCATAGATTCCGAAGAATACACGGGCTACGCGTTTGGTATGGGTGTCGAGCGTCTCGCAATGCTGCGCTACGGCGTTTCAGATTTGCGGACGTTTTTCGAAAACGATTTGCGTTTCCTACGGCAATTCAGGTAGCGCCATGAAGATTGCAGAATCCTGGTTACGCGAATGGGTCGATCCGGACTTGGATACGGATGCACTCGCTCACCAGCTGACCATGACGGGTCACGAAGTCGATGCGATTGACCGCGAAGGTGACGCGCTTGACGGTGTTGTCATTGCAGAGATTCTCGAATTTGAAAAGCACCCGGATGCTGATCGTCTCAACGTATGTCAGGTGTCGGATGGCAGCGGGGAGACGCTGGAAATCGTCTGCGGTGCGCCGAACGTTTTTGTCGGTATGCGTAGCCCTCTGGCCAAACCCGGTGTGACGCTGCCAAACGGGCTTAAATTGCGCAAGTCTAAGATTCGTGGCGTGGTTTCGAACGGCATGCTTTGTTCGGCAGTCGAGCTAGGACTAGGCGACGAGTCTGACGGAATAATTTCATTGCCTGCCGATGCACCGGTTGGCGACTCGCTAACAAGTTTTCTGAAATTGCCTGACGCGGCGTTTGACCTCAGCCTGACGCCAAACCGTGGCGATTGTTTCAGCGTACTTGGAATTGCACGTGACGTATCGGCGCTCAGTGGCTCTGATCTCAAGAGTGCTGTGATCGATCCGGTCAAAGCCGAAATTGACGATAAGCAGGCGGTTGAAATTGCACTTCCCGAAGGATGTCCTAATTTTGCCGGCCGGGTGATACGTGGCATCGACCCTACGGCAGCATCGCCGATTTGGATGACTGAACGGCTGCGCCGATCCGGACTAAGGGGGATCAGTCCGGTGGTCGATATTACCAATTACGTGATGCTCGAACTTGGTCAGCCGCTGCATGCCTACGACCTGGCACACGTGCAGGGCACTATTCGGCCCCGGTTGGCCAAAAAAGGCGAAAAAGTCACGTTATTGGACGAAAAAGAAGTCACTGCGAGCGAAGACACGCTCGTGATCAGCGATGACTCTGGCGCTATCGGACTCGCGGGCATTATGGGCGGGCTGAGTACCGCCGTCAGTGACAAAACCACCGATGTTTTCTTCGAAGCCGCTTTCTGGCCACAGCAGTTTGTCGCAGGTCGTGCACGTTCGTACGGTCTGCATACCGACGCCTCATTGCGTTTCGAAAGAGGCGTCGATCCAAAAGGACAGGCACGTGCTGTTGAACGTGCAACCGAATTGTTGCTGCAAATTTGCGGTGGCAAAGCGGGCCCACTCGAACTGCATACAGCTGAGAAATTTTTACCCAAAGCAAGTGCAGTTAGATTGCGTCGCGAGCGAATTTCAAAATTGCTTGGCGTTTCAATTGATGACGAAACGGTCACGGGAATTTTGAATCGCCTCGGTATGGAGGTCAGTGAAACGGGTGATGGTTGGGATGTAATTCCGCCCAGCCACCGGTTTGACATAGCTATTGAAGTCGACCTAATCGAGGAAGTTGCGCGCATTTACGGATACGACGAAATACCGGCCATCACGGCCGTCGCCGAAACACCATTGCGCCCAGAATCCGAGTCACAGATTGGACTGAGTCAAGTTGCTGCAACCTTGGTCGCACGCGATTACCAGGAAATTGTCACCTATAGTTTTATCGACGGTGACTCGAATCAAGCACTCACCGGTACAGATTCAGAGCTGCAACTTAGCAATCCGATTTCATCTGAAATGTCAGTCATGCGCGCATCACTTCTGCCGGGCATGCTGTATGCCGCCGCATCCAACATCGCACGCCAACAAGAACGAATTCGTTTTTTTGAAATCGGAAAATCATTTCACGGCAAACTTGATGCACACGAAGAAGTTGTTCGCGTTGCCGGCGTATCGGTAGGCGCGGTGCGACCGGAGCAATGGGGCGACCAGTCACAAAGTATTGATTTCTTTGACCTAAAAGCGGATGTCGAAGCTATACTTTTGCTCGCCGGAGAAACTGCAAAGAGCGAGTTTGTTGTAACAGAACACGCAGCATTACAACCCGGACAATCCGCGAATATTATTCGCGACGGCAAAGTCATTGGCGTGATTGGAAAACTGCATCCGCGCCATGAAAAAATGTTTGACCTCAAACGATCTGTCTATGTTTTCGAATTGAATACCGAACTTGCCTTCGCATCGACGCCACCAGAAGCAACAGCAATTTCGAAATTTCCATCGATTCGACGTGATATTGCCGTCATTGTGGACGACAAAATTTCTGCCGATGAATTGCGCGAGACCGTAGCCTCGTCAGCCCCGGATTTGATTTCGAGCGTCAGAATTTTTGACATTTATACGGGCCCAGGAATAGAAGCAGGGCTAAAAAGCGTAGCTTTAGGCTTGATTTTACAGGAAACATCCCGCACCCTTACTGACGATGATGCGGACTCTGCGATGGCCGCTGCGGTGCGCAAATTGCAAGAAAAATATGGCGCCGAGTTAAGAGACTAGATTCAATGGCACTAACAAAAGCTGACATGGCGGAATCGCTGTTCAACGAACTTGGACTGAACAAGCGTGAAGCCCGTGAACTGGTCGACATGTATTTTGAGGAGCTGCGAGCGTCATTAGCAGTTGGGGAGCAGGTCAAACTTTCCGGTTTCGGAAATTTCGACCTTCGGGATAAAAAAGAACGTCCTGGCCGAAATCCAAAAACGGGAGAAGAAATCCCGATCACTGCACGAAGTGTAGTGACATTTCGGCCCGGCCAAAAATTAAAGGCCCGAGTAGAAGCATATGCTGGAACCGGGGAATAACGACGAGTTACCTGCAATACCTGGAAAACGCTACTTCACGATAGGTGAAGTCAGCGATCTTTGCGCTGTTAAGCCGCACGTTCTTAGGTATTGGGAGCAGGAGTTTCCGCAGCTGAAGCCTGTAAAAAGGCGCGGCAATCGCCGCTATTATCAGCGACAAGACGTCCTGATTATCCGTCAGATTCGAAGCCTTCTGTATGACGAAGGATTTACGATCGGTGGCGCGCGTCAGCGTTTGATGGGTGACACGGCAAAATCGGACGTCACTCAGAGCCAGCAAATCATCAAGCAATTGCGCGTCGAGCTCGAACAAGTTCTCAAGATTCTGCGCAGATAAATCCAGCTTTGAGTAATTCGGGATGGGCCTTCAGGTCCAAATCCATTTATTATTGGTATCCGGTCGGGGCGTAGCGCAGCCTGGTAGCGCACCACAATGGGGTTGTGGGGGTCGGAAGTTCGAATCTTCTCGCCCCGACCAATTTCTTAGTAATTTAATTCAACCGGCTTCGGCGGCTGGAACCAGCTTTCGATCCTCGATGCCCAAAAGAATGGGTTGCGCCGTTTCTCGATAGATATTGACCTTGGCGTTATAAGCAACTCGCGATAAACCGTGTTTATCCTTAATTTGTAAACGCCGAATCGTAAATTCTCCGCCGCCCATGTTTTCGCCAGTCAAGTAACACTTGATTGCTGTGACTCGTTCGCCAGAAAACTCCAGGCCACTCAGTTTGGCCAGATTTCCCTGCGCACGTTGCAAGAACGTCACGGCGTCAATATGTGCCTGGGTCTGAGAATGATCTTTGGGTTCGTTGTTTTGCAGATCCGCCAGAAATTCTCCGACCAGAATCTGGCCCGGCAGGGCAGCGTCGATCATACGAGCCAGCTCGATGGTGACATCGCCGACGATGAAATCATGCATGGTCGGATTCAGACCTTCGGCCTGGTGAAATTCGTAGCAGCTGCCGACATGAAAACAGGCACGTAGCCTTGGAACTGCCTTCGAGGATGCCTTGCTTCTGGCGATGGCGTTATCAGCAAGCACGATGTGCATGAAATGATACAAATTGACGTTTGCTTCCAGCCCGTCGTCGCGATTCCAGACATAGAATCCGTCGCCACTCGACGAGCGGGCGAAATTGATGCCAACGTCTTGCTCGAGCATCTTCGCGTGCGCGGAGTTCAGCGAATATGACAGGCTGTTGAGCTGCGTCATCTGCTCAAACGGTGTGAGCAGGCTGAAACCGACGATGTCGAACAACGTCACAGCGCGGCTGGCAACATAGTTGATGCCGTATCGCCGAATCATCTTCTCAATGATCTGAGTCTCGACAGGATGCCGACTGAGGGCCTGGCGCAGCGCCACAAACTTCGGCTCCACGTTCAAGAGTCGCGCGACCTTCTCCATTTGAGCGATGGACAACTGCCGGTCGCCGGATATCAGCTCTGTGATGAATCGTGCCGAAACCTGTGGCGCTTGCTTGCCGGTCCCGGACGAAGTGTATTCAGCGATGGCGTAGTGCGGTACGACGAGAATCAAGAGTCCATCGTCGTGTGGGGCCCAACTCAGAATATTGTTCTGGCCTAACGACCAGTGCATGTGCAGGCTTTTTTCGAGATCGACCAGGTTGCTGCGTTGGCGCAGCCCCATGCCTTGTGCAAGTCCTGCCAGCTGATCAAGATAGGGCGAGAAATCGGCGATACGCCGGATTCCGGATTGCGACAGATCATCAAGTTCCATGCAGTGCCCCAAGTGCCAGTCGAAATTAATCAACTAATGCGTTTCACGCAAGTATTATTAGAAAGTCAGTGTATCTTACTTAATTTCCTGACATTACTTGTTTTCGGCAGCAATGCCATATTACATAAGCTTTTTATACCGGAACGACGAATACGATCGTGATTCAAGCACCGACTATCAATGACATAGAGGCTCTGCGACGAGCGCTCGACGGATCAATTTATACAACGCCATTGCTCCGCTGTGCAGGCTTGGAAGACCTCATGGGCAGTGGCACCGAGATCTACGGCAAACTCGAATTTCTTCAGCGTACGGGCACATTCAAGGCGCGCGGTGCGCTTGCTACGGTCAGCGACCTCAGTGACGAGCAAAAAAAGATCGGCGTGACGGCTGTGAGCGCTGGAAATCACGCCATCGCCACGGCATTCGCGGCACAAGCTGCGGGCACCAGCGCCAAAGTGGTCATGATCAGTTCCGCGAACCCAGCGCGAATCGAGGCTTGTCGCAACTTTGGCGGTGAGGTGATTATGGTGGACAGTGTTCACGATGCGTTTGCCACGGCCGAGAGAATTCAGGAGGAGGAGGGACGATTCTTCGTTCATCCGTTCGAAGGACCGGCGATTGCTACCGGCACGGGCATGGTTGGACTCGAAATTCACGAGCAATGCCCTGACTTTGATGCAGTCCTTGTGTCAGTCGGTGGCGGCGGTCTTATCGGTGGTATTTCGAATGCGCTGAAGCAATTGCGACCCACCTGCGAAATTATCGGCGTCGAACCCGCCGGCGCTGATTCAATGCGCCGGAGTTTCGCAGCGGGAGAGCCACAGGCGATTGACGCTGTAGAGACCATTGCCGACAGCCTCGGTGCGCCATTCGCGATGCCATACTCATTCGCGTTGTGTCAGGAAAATGTCGATCAGTTGGTTACGGTCACTGATGAGCAGATTCGACGAGCGATGGGAATCCTGTTTCGTTCAATGAAGTTCGCCGTAGAACCGGCCTGTGCGGCAAGCACAGCTGCAATGCTTGGCCCGCTAAAATCGCAATTGCTCGGTCGTAAGATTGTGTTGGTCATGTGCGGTAGCAATATCGATTGGCAGACGTTCGCCACGCAAGCGATTCTCCGGGACGACGGCCTTGTTTGATGAACTGAAAGAAATCGTCGGACCGAAAGGCTGGACAATGGACGCGATGGACTTGGCGCCGCACCTGTCTGAACGCCGCAGCGCTGTATTCGGTCAGACGCCGATCATGTTGTCGCCGAAAACAACCAAAGAGGTATCGGCGATCGTCGCGCATTGCGCCAAAGCTGGGGTAGCGATCGTTCCGCAAGGTGGCAATACAGGGCTCTGTGGCGGGCAAATCCCGGATGACAGTGGCGAACAGATCTTGCTCTCCCTGTCGCGACTGAACCGTATTCGTCGCGTTGATGCAGATGACTTTTCTATGGAGGTCGAGGCAGGTTGCATTCTCGCCGACTTGCAAGAAGCGGCTCGTAATTCGAATCGACTTTTTCCACTTAGTTTAGGCGCCGAAGGGAGTTGTCAGATTGGCGGCAATCTCTCAACCAATGCCGGTGGTATCAATGTCATCCGCTATGGCACCGCAAGGCAGCAGGTGTTGGGTCTAGAGGTTGTGCTCGCGGATGGCGAAATATGGGATGGTTTACGTTCGTTGCGTAAAGACACTGGCGGCTACGATATGAAACAGGTCTTTGTAGGCAGCGAAGGGACTCTCGGCATCATTACTGCGGCGACTTTGCGTTTGTATCCCGAGAACGTGAATACCAGTACTGCGCTGGTCGCGCTCGAATCGCCGGCGATGGCTGTTCGTTTACTCGGTCGAATGCGGACGGCTTGCCTGGATCAGGTGCAGGCTTTTGAATTGATGTCGGATACAGCGATGGGAATGGCATTGCGCCACGGCAGCGACGTTGCATCGCCGTTTTCTGATGCCTATCCCTGGTTTGTATTAGTCGAGGCAGCAACGTCAAAGGATGATTCGGTATTTGCATCTGAATTGGCGGCTGCAATTGAAGAGGGCCAGGCGCTCGATGCGGTACTGGCGAAAAACAGCAACGAAGCCGAAAAATTGTGGCGTATTCGACATGCCATTCCTGAATCGCAAGGCGCAGAAGGGGTGAGTCTGAAGCACGACATATCTGTCCCCATCGGGCGCATTGAGGAATTCATGGCGCGAGCTAAGGAAGCGGTCATTGGAATCGCTCCAGATGCTCGTATTGTGGCATTCGGCCACGTTGGTGATGGCAATCTGCACTACAACATCTCGCAACCGATTGGCGCGGATGCAGATGCGTTCCGCAAGATTGGTGAGCAAGCCAGCCAGCTTGTCTATAGGCTTGTTGATGAAATGGGTGGCAGCTTCAGTGCCGAGCATGGGGTAGGTGTCCTGAAGAAGTCGTATTTGAGTCAATTCCGGGGTGGTACGGAACTGGAGTTGATGCGACGCCTGAAACGGGCTCTGGACCCCAAAAACACGCTAAATCCGGGCAAGGTAATTTGACGACCAGTTCCGCGTAGAGGCTCGAGCAAACGGCTAGACTACGGCGGTTGGAGTCTCTTTTTTTGGCTTAGGTATAGGAATACTCAGCAAAAAAGTATGAACGCCGATTCAAACAAAATTCGTGAGTCATTGGTCGATCAGTTGTCGAGTTTCGAAGAAGGACTCGACAGCAAGATTGACGACGTCAGGATGCTCGCCGATATCCAGGAAGGGATTGGCAAACTTCTGGGTACGACGGGTGGCAATGAGGCCGAGATTCGCCGTGTCCTGCAGGATCGTTATGAAAGTGGCGATCTGCGCAAGGAGACGTTTCAACTCGTCAAGTCCATGCTCGACCGCTTTGTGACCGAGGAAGTGGCGACGAGCGGGACAGTCATCCTACCGCGGCCAGACGAGGCAACACTGGCTCCCGTGGAAACCGACTATGTGAAGACGATCGCCGATGCCGCTGAGGAACTGGAGACCGAAGAGCCATCAGTGGGCGCCACTCAGGCGCTGCCGATTGTCACGCCGTCAGAACCCAAGTCAGCCGACGAACGTGTGCAGGTCGGATCTGTCCTGCGCGATCGATTCATGCTGCAGGAACGCGTCTCGGGCGGCAGCATGGGCGTCGTTTACAAAGCACTGGACCGACGTCTCGCCGAAGCGGGTACTTCGGATCCACACGTCGCGATCAAAGTACTGTCTCCGTATCTGGCAGAGAACGGGCAAGCGCTGCGTGCTTTGCAACAGGAAGCTGCCAAAGGTCGCTGCCTGACGCATCCCAATATCGTTCGATGCATTGACCTGGATCGCGACGAAGACCTCTATTTTATTGTCATGGAGTGGCTTGAAGGTCGCACCCTGGCGGATATTCTCGACTCGCCGGACGGCGGCAAAATCAAAAAGAAACGCGCCTTCGAAATCGTGGAGCAAGTCGGCAAGGCACTCGAGTACGCACACCGCTGCGGCATCGTTCATGCTGACGTTAAGCCCGGCAACATTATGATCATGCCGAATGGGGACGCGAAGTTATTTGATTTTGGCGTCGCGCGGGTACGGCAAAAACAAATTGAGGATCGGCAGGAATTCGATCCGGGCGTGCTGGGACTGTTAACACCAGCGTATTCGAGTATGCAGGTACTTACGGGAGAAGACCCGACGCCTGCCGACGACGTGTTCTCGCTCGCGTGTCTTCTGTATCGCCTTATCGCCGGGTATCGCGTATATGGGCCACGCAACGCGGCCGAAGCGGCCGAAGAGGGAATGAAGCCACAGTGTCCACAGGGGCTCAGTGATGCTCGATGGCGCGTTTTGAAAAAAGCACTGTCCTACTCTCGAGTTGCTCGTTTCGCAACGATGACAGATTTCATCGAGGCGCTCGACGTCGGTGTCGATGAACCCATAACACTGACCGTACCAGCGCGCGATGACCTGGATATCGAAGACGAATCGCACGGATCCGGACGTTGGATTGTTGGACTGATCGTGTTGCTGGGTTTACTTGGCGGAACCGCGTACCAGTTCGGATATCTTGATGAACTGATCGAGCGTTACCTGCCTAACCAGCCCGAATTAGTGGCATTACCTTCAATAGAAGACACTGAAGTTGCAGCGGTAGAACCGGCACTGCTTGATACGACCGTTGATACGCAAGCAGAGACAATTGACGAGGTACCGGCCGACGACGTGTCGACCGATGAGTCAACCGATGCGGCTACAGATGCTGGATTTAAAGACGAAGTGTTGGTCGACCTTCCGCTCGAGGCCGACGATGAGGTCGCAGTCGAAGACGAGGTTGCAGTGCTAGCCGAGGAAACCCCGGAAGAGACTGCGCCACCGCTTGTCGATTTCTCATTGTTGCCACCGCCGACGAGCGAGGTTCGTGTCAATTTGAGCGGCTCCGAAATTGATTCAACGACGCTCACGCTGCGCGAAGATCGTGCGCCCGCAACTGTTGATATCGTGCGACGAGACGTTACGCAAGCCCTGACCCTGCGACTCGAGGAGGTTGGCTTCAGCGGCAACCGTTCGCCGCTGGCATCGGGTCAATACAGTATTTCGAATGCGGAGATGATTGAGTTTCCGGTCGGTCAGGAGCGGGCGAGAGTCACGTTGACGATGGCTTCGGATCCGCTTCGAGAAGCAGATCAACAATCCTCTTTGCGTCTGCGCAGTGTGGATACGGCGGCCTCTGAACTGGCGACGATCAGCGTCAATCTTGAAGACGACGACCAGCGTGCCTTCGAGGCGACGCTGCCTGCGAATACAGTGGCCTTCGCTGTTAGTCAGATTTCGGTTCGCGAGCGCGACCCCGCCGTGCAGATCGATGTCCTGCGATTTAATCCGGACAATTCTCGCATCGTGGTTGACTATGTGCTGCGTGACATCACAGCGACGCAGGGCGAAGACTACTTCGCACCAGGTAGCTACACGATTGAGTTTCGACCCGGTCAACGCTCAGCAAGACTCCTGATCCCATTGGTTCAGGATTTCGCATTCGAGGACAACGAGGCGTTCAGCGTTGAGTTGGTTCCAGCCGATTCAGCGGCCGACGTCGATGTCTTCTTGCGGACTGCGGTTATTATCCGCGACGACGACTCCTAGACTCTTCGCTGTAATCCATTTCGTTGTTAGACTGCCGTTACCGGCGGACTCTACCGTTGTCTGCGAAACTCGCACAAGGCAAGTGAAATGGATGAAAAGGAACTGCGGCGCTACTCGCGCGTCGTCGTTGATGGCGATGAGCAAGCCCCGAGTCGGGCAATGCTGCGTGGGGTCGGATTCACGGAAGAAGACTTTACGCGACCACAAATTGGCATTGCCTCGACCTGGGCTATGACCACGCCATGCAATATGCACATTCGAGATTTAGCAGACGAAGCCGCGAAAAGCGCCGATGCGGCGGGCGGCAAAGGCGTCGTATTTAATACCATCACGGTAGCGGATGGCATCACAATGGGTACGCCGGGCATGCGCTATTCATTGGTGTCGCGCGAAATTATCGCGGACTCGATTGAAGCCGTTGCCGGGGCTGAGGGTTTCGACGGATTGGTTGCGATCGGGGGCTGTGACAAGAATATGCCGGCGTGCGTGATGGCAATGGCCAGGTTGAACAGGCCGTCGGTTTTCGTCTACGGCGGTACGATCCGACCTGGCGCTAAGCGGCGCGACATTGTGTCAGTGTTTGAAGCGGTTGGGGCGCGTTCCAGCGATACGATCACTGAAGATGAGTTGCTGGAAGTTGAGCGAACTGCCATTCCCGGGCCTGGGGCCTGTGGTGGAATGTATACCGCTAACACGATGGCCTCGGCGATTGAGGCAATGGGTATGAGCCTTGCGAACAGTTCCGCGCAGGAAGCGGTTTCCGATGCCAAAGTCTCGGACTGTCAACGGGCGAGTGAAGCGGTCGTCGAGTTATTGAAGAAAGACATCAAGCCGCTCGATATCATGACTCGCGAGGCATTTGAAAATGCAATTGCTGTCGTAATCGCACTGGGCGGATCGACGAACGCAGTCCTGCACTTGATTGCTATGGCGCGTGAAGCGAACGTGCCATTGACCATCGATGACTTCACAGACATCGGCGCGCGAGTCCCGCTGCTGGCCGATTTGAAACCTAGCGGCAAATACCTGATGTCTGAATTGATCGAGATCGGCGGCATTCAGCCACTCATGAAAAGAATGCTCAACCACGGATTGTTACATGGTGACTGCATGACCGTGACCGGCAAGACGCTTGCCGAAAATCTTGCTGATGTTGCGGACTATCCGGAGGGGCAGGAGATCATTAGCAATTTTGATAACCCCATCAAGGCAACCAGCCACTTGTCCATCCTGTACGGCAATGTCGCGCCTGACGGCGCGGTTGCAAAAATTACCGGCAAGGAAGGATTACGCTTCGAGGGGCGAGCGCGTGTTTTTCAGTCGGAAGAGACCGCGCTGCAGGCCATTCTTGACAATGAGATTGTTGCCGGTGACGTGGTGGTGATCCGTTTCGAGGGCCCGAAGGGCGGTCCGGGAATGCGCGAAATGCTAAGTCCTACCGGGGCAATAATGGGTAAAGGACTTGGTGCAGATGTTGCGCTGATCACGGATGGACGTTTCTCCGGCGGCAGTCACGGTTTCGTCGTTGGACATGTTTCTCCCGAAGCAGCTGTTGGTGGCCCTATAGCGCTGCTCGAGGACGGCGACAAGCTCGTAATCGATGCGGAAAATCAGCAGATAAATGTCGATATCAGCCAGGAGATTCTGGCCGAGCGCCGTGCGGCCTGGCAGCGGCCAAAATCCTCAGTGCGGGTCGGAGCGCTCGCGAAATACAGAGCGGAAGTTTCGTCAGCATCCGAAGGGGCGGTGACAATTCCGCCGCCATGGGACGAATAATTGCTTACCGTTGCAACTCAAACTTGACGTTTGCAGGCAGGTTCGCTCTACTCCGTCAATGAGATTTTTTGTCACCCACGTAATGTGCCAACGTGTCGACTCGCTCGATATGAAAAAACACATAAAATACATGGCGCGCCAGAGGTGCGTGGGTGCGAGTGGCGATAGTACCGACTAGTTAATAAAGTACGGACATTGTCATCGAACCCGCGAGGATCATCCTGGCGGGTTTTTTTTTGTAAATTGAATCGTTGAACCGGACTGGACCCTAGCATCACCATGACAGACAAGATTACGGAAGCGACCTTCGAGCCTGACGCCGGCCCTGCAGTGGACGTATCGCCGTGGGTGGTACTCAAGTTTGGCGGTACAAGTGTTTCGACAGCCGACAACTGGCAAACAATCGCAGGTCTGTTACGCAATCGACTGGAGTCAGGCTTACGACCGGTTGTGGTGCACTCGGCGCTTAAAGGAGTGTCCAATCAACTTGAATCGATACTGCAACAGGCCATTGACGGCGACCCCTCCGAGCAACTGGCCGCAATCCGCAAACAACATGAAGATCTGGCGGCCGCGCTTGGGCTTGATGGCGGCGCTCTTCTCAATTCGACGCTGCATGAACTCGAGCAACTAATCGCCGGCATCCGGCTGGTTCGCGAAGTCAGTGTGCGAGTTCGGGTGCGTGTTATGGCGTTAGGCGAGATCATGGCTACGCGGCTCGGCGCGGAGTTCTTGGCTGCCCAAGGCCTGCCAGTTCAATGGATCGATGCCAGGGACCATCTTTACAGCAATAGCCGGGCCGGACAGCAACGGACACAGGACTATCTGAGTGCGACTTGTGATTCGGCCGAAGACGAGGCGATGCAAGCGGCTTTCAAGGCAAGCGCCGACGTCATCTTGACGCAAGGCTTTATCGCTCGAAATGTGCATGGCGAAACAGTGTTGCTCGGCCGCGGTGGGTCCGATACATCAGCAGCGTATTTCGCTGCGCGATTGCAGGCGCGACGTCTTGAAATCTGGACCGACGTACCGGGTATGTTTTCAGCCGACCCGCGCAAGGTCCCGTCGGCACGACTGTTGGTCGCATTACATTACGATGAGGCGCAGGAACTTGCGTCAGCTGGCAGCGCGGTTCTGCACCCGAGATGTCTGTCTCCATTGCGCCGCAATGACATTCCGCTGCACATTCGGTGTACCACTGCACCGCACATCAGTGGCACCGTGGTGTCTTCAATCACTGAAGAAATAGAACCTCAGGTAAAGGGCATCTGTAATCGTGATGGCCTGATGCTCATCTCGATGGATACGGTCGGTATGTGGAACGAGATCGGGTTTCTCGCACGCATATTTGCGGTCTTTGGCGAACACGGCGTATCTGTAGATCTTGTTTCGACCTCGGAAACCAATGTGACGGTTTCAATAGACACAAGCACCGGTGCTATGGGTGATCACCTTGTGCACGAACTTGTGACTGATCTCGAGAAACTATGCCGCGTGCGTCTCATACCGGATTGTTCGGCGATCAGCTTGGTTGGGCGCAAAATTCGGACGATCTTGCCGCGACTGGCACCTGCGCTTGAGGTTTTTGAGGAAGAAAAGATCCATTTGATGTCGCAGGCTGCAAATGACCTCAATTTGAGTTTTGTCGTTGACCGTACGCAAGGCGAGAGGCTGGTCAGCAAATTGCACTCTTCAATCATTCGCAAGAGTGGTGGTAGCCCAGCGTTCGGTCAAAGTTGGGAACAATTGTTCAAGAGAGAAGACCTGATTGCTACGGCAATCGATCCATGGTGGATCGACAAACGCGAGCAATTGCTGGAATTGTCCGGTGATCAGCTTAATGCGTACGTGTACGATCGTGCCAGCGTTGAAAGCGCAGCCGCTGATCTACTAAGGCTCAAGAACGTCGGCCGTATTCTGTATGCCGTTAAAGCCAACGACAATATTGAATTACTGCAAACTCTGGCAGCGAAAAATATTGATTTCGAATGCGTCTCTCCGGGCGAGGTCAAACGACTGGAAACGGCAATACCTGATCTTGATCTAGGCCGGATTCTATTTACGCCGAATTTCGCACCGCGTCAGGAGTATGAGTGGGGGCTAGAAAAAGGCCTGCAGGTAACACTCGACAACCTGTACCCGCTCGAAGCCTGGCCCGAACTGTTCAACGGGCATGACCTGTTCATTCGTCTTGATCCGGGGCAGGGCCGCGGCCACCACGAGCACGTCAAGACTGCCGGCGTGCACTCAAAGTTTGGTGTGCCTTTGTTCGAAGTCGAAGAACTCATTCGGTTGGTGGACGCTGCCGGCGCGACGGTAATCGGTATTCATGCACACAGTGGCAGTGGTGTACAGGATCCAGACAGTTGGCGAATTGTTGCCGGTACTTTGGCTGAGGTCGCGGAGCGATTCCCGTCGGTCAAGACAATTGACCTTGGTGGCGGGCTTGGGATTCCTGAGAAACCCGGCGATAAGGATTTTGATCTGTCGCAACTTGACGAAGCACTCGGTGAAATCAGAAAGGCGTACCCACAATACGAACTTTGGTTAGAGCCCGGACGTTATCTGGTCGCGCGCGCCGGGATTATTTTGACCCGAGTTACGCAGGTCAAAGGTAAAGGCGATATGCGATACATCGGCGTTGGAACAGGGATGAATTCGCTGATACGGCCGGCGTTATATGGCTCATATCACGAAATCGTCAATCTGAGTCGCGCTGGCGAGCCTGCGACTGAAACCGTCACCGTTGTTGGGCCTATCTGCGAAACCGGTGATCGTCTGGGTAGCGATCGACTATTGCCACCGTGTAACGAAAATGATGTGATCCTGATTGCGAACACGGGAGCGTACGGCTACGTTATGCGCTCCAACTATAATCGGCGTGCCGACGCCGTCGAAATAGTTATCTGATTCACCTGGGGAGAATTTGATGAAGCTTTACTGGGCACCGCAAACGCGGTCCTCTCGTGCTGTGTGGATGTTGGAAGAGGCCGGTGTCAAATACGACCTTGAACGGATTGATATCCGTGATCCAGCGCGCGAGGACAGTGCCGACTTTCGAGCGGCCAGCCCGATGCGCAAGGTTCCCGCCCTGATCGATGACAACGTACAGTTAGCCGAGTCTGCTGCGATCTGCCTGTATATTGCGGACCGCTACGGGTCGGGTACGCTCGCGCCTAAAATTGACGATCCACAACGCGGCAAGTTTCTGTATTGGCTGATGTATACGCCGGCAGTCATTGAACCGACGATGTCAGAAAAAATAAACAAGATTCAACCAAATCGCGGCCGTAACGGCTGGGGCGATTTCAATACAATGATAGCGACGCTCTCGGATGGCCTCGGCAATGGCCCCTGGATTCTCGGCGAAGATTTCACAGCCGCCGATGTGATGCTTGGGTCCAGCGTTCACTTCCTGCAGTTGTTCGACATGCTCGGAGATGCTCCTCTACTTGCAGAGTATGTGGATCGATGTCGGCAACGGCCGGCATTCCAGACCGCACAATCGAAAGAGGTGTAATAATGAGAGTAATAACGGGATTGAGTTGTTTGCTCTTGCTAAGCGCTTGCGCTCAACAATCGACCGTTCAACGCAGCGAAATAACGCTGAATAGCGGGATTCCGCTCTCCGAGGGCATGCAAAGCTTCAAAGTTGAGCATTATGAGCTGCGTAACGACATCCTGACCGCGGAAAAGTCCATTGCCGGTTCTGCTGAGATTACTTTTCGAGCGACATCAACGCTGGCGGTTCTCGAATTGGACTTCGATGGACTGTTTGTCATCGATGGTGTGACTGACGCTGATGGTGCGCTGGTGTATAGCAGAGACGATGCGAAGCTCTATATCACTTTGCGTCAGCCCGTGACGGCTGATAAGTCGCATAGCGTTAGAGTCGCTTATCACGGTCAACCTCACGAAGCCGTTCGTCCGCCATGGGCAGGTGGCTTTCAGTGGTCGACAACGCCAACAGGTAAACCCTGGATAGCGACAGCCATACAAGGTGAGGGGTGTGACCTGTGGTGGCCATGTATTGATCATCCGCAGGGCGAACCCGAAAGCATGGACCTGTATTTTACGGTCGATGCTGGATTAACGGCCGCTTCTAACGGTGTGCTCGTGAACATCGAGGAACATGACAACGGTCGACGCACCTTCCACTGGCGCACGGCGGTAACAACCAATACCTACGGTGTAGCGCTCAATGTCGGACCTTATGTCCTCATTGAAAGCACCTACACCTCATCGAATGGAACTGAGATACCGGTCAAGTTCTGGGCGATCGAAGAGCACCAGGAGCAGGCACAAGAACTGTTCGATCGTGAATTCGAACCGACGATCGAGTTCTTCGAGCGAAAAGTCGGTCCGTACCCGTGGGGCCAGGAAAAACTCGGTGTTGTTGAAACGCCGCACTTGGGTATGGAGCATCAGACGATAAACGCTTACGGCAATGAGTTTCGACGTGGTGAGTACGGCTACGACTGGTTGTTTCATCACGAACTTGCGCATGAATGGTTCGGCAATGTAATGACGCATGTGACGGTTTCCGATATGTGGTTGCACGAAGGCCTCGGTGCTTTCATGCAACCTGTCTATGCGCGTGAAGTCATTGGAGATGCTGCCTATTACGCAAGCATGTATTCAACCTATCAGAGAATAAGTGCATGCAACCCGATCGCACCACGCGAAGAGTTTTCGGCGGATGAATTGTACTTCGATGACCCGGAAGGGCTGGGTCCTGCGGGTGATATTTACTCGAAAGGCACGTGGCTGCTGCAGTCATTGCGCTTTGTGATGGGTGAGGAGGCATTCTGGCGGGCAATTCGCGTTCTCGTTTATGACACAGCTGAGCCCGAAAAACTGCTGCCACCCATCCAAGCACGACTGCGTTCAACCGATGACTTCATGCACATCGCCAGCGACGTGCACGGTGATGACCTCGCATGGTTTTTCGAAGTGTATGCGCGTCGCGGACCGCTACCGGTTCTTGCCAGTCGGGACAGCGATGAAGGAGTCGTATTGGAGTGGCAAAACGTCAACGGTCTGGATTTTCCGATGCCGATTCCGGTTCGACTCGATGGCGAGATCGTCCGAGTTGAGTTTTCTGGGAATCAGGCGCTGCTCAAGGGACATTTGAAGAACGACATTCAGATCGACCCGTTTCTCGACGTGCTACGTAAGCTATCAGTTGTGCCAACCTGTGAAGAACGGCGGGCAGAGGCGGCAGCGCACTAGCAATCCTGGCAATCTAAGGCCGGTGCCTGTCTTGCAAGGTGCTTACGACATCAGAGAGTGAAATATTCTGGTCAGCCAGTAGTACCAACAGGTGATAGATCAGGTCAGCCGCTTCATTACGCGTTTCATCGCGATCATTGCTGTTGGCCGCCAAGGCTACTTCAACAGCCTCTTCACCGACTTTTTGTGCGATTCGTTTGGTACCGGCGGTGAATAGCTGCGAGGTATAACTCTCATCGGACACGGACGAACGCCGCTCTTCGATCACTTCTTCGAGTGTCGAGAGAAATTGGAGATTGGAATCTGTCATCTGTTTTTGCTCATGGTCGTATGTCCACGTCCTGTTCGGCGAGGAATTGTTTGAGTTCAGTAATGTGAATTTGATTGTCGTGGAATACGCTTGCTGCCAGTGCGCCATCAACGTTTGCAGATTGAAATACGTCGACGAAGTGTTGCTCAGTGCCAGCACCGCCTGACGCAATCAGCGGCACCAGGCTGCAATTTCGCGCTAGCTGCAGCTGTTCGCAGTCATAACCTTGACGAACGCCATCCTGATTCATGCAGTTCAGGACAATTTCGCCGGCGCCGCGATCCTGCACTTCAGATATCCATTGCATCGTCAGCTTTTCGGTAGCCGCAGTCTTATCGGGGTCGCCCGTATTTTGGTAAACGCGGTAATCGCCGTCCTGGTCACGACTGTCAATGCCGATCACGACGCATTGTGATCCGAAACGTGCTGCCAGCTTGCTGATCAGCGCTGGATCGGCGAGGGCGGGAGAGTTTATCGAGATCTTGTCAGCACCTTTGTTAAGGACGTCCTCGGCTGATTCGATACTGCGAATCCCGCCTGCCACACAGAACGGAATATCGATAACGCTTGCGACTCGATTGACCCAGCTGCGATCAACTGTTCTGCCATCCGGGCTGGCTGTGATGTCATAAAAGACAAGTTCATCGGCGCCTTCTGCACAGTAACGCTTTGCCAGGTCGACAATATCACCGACGACTCGGTGATTGCGGAACTGAACACCTTTGACGACGACACCATCGCGGACATCAAGGCATGGAATTATGCGTTTTGCTGGAATGCCGCGATCTCCTCTGCGCTGATCTTTCCATCAAGCAAGGCTCGCCCGCTGATTGCGGCTGGCACACCGATGCGCCGGAGTTGCTGCATATCCTCGATGTGTCGAACGCCACCGGATGCTTGCAGTAACAAATCGGGATAGGTCGCCATGATGCGTTCGTACAGTTCGAAATTCGGCCCTGACATCGCACCATCGCGACTAACATCGGTACATAGCACGTGCCGCAACCCCGCGTTCATGAAGTCGTCAATGCATTCGAAAAGTGTTGCCTTGCTGTCACGCGTCCATCCGTGGGTCGTGATTACTGGCTCGTTGTGTTCGTCATATCGAACGTCCAGGGCCAGTACGATCTTGTCGCTACCAAATCTGCTGAGCCACGCTTTCACCGTGTCAGGTTTGGTGATAGCGAGGCTTCCGATGACGCAGCGTTGTACGCCAGATTCGAGCCACGCGCTCAGGATCTTGTCGTCGCGTATTCCACCACCTAATTGAATGTCCATATTTGATTCGGCAGCTATCGCAGCTACGATGTCGCGATTTTTCTGCTCCCCCGATTGCGCACCATCAAGATCAACAATATGCAGGTTGGTCGCAGAAAGATCGGCAAATTGACGCGCTATTTCGGCGGGATCGTCGCTGTATTCGGTTGTTTTCTCAAAGTCACCTTGTAACAACCGGACGCACTTGCCATCGCGAAGGTCGATCGCAGGGATGATGTTCATTGTTGCCACCGCAGAAATTGTTGCAAAAAACGGGATCCTGCTGCGGAAGACCGTTCAGGATGAAACTGAGCCGCGACGAAGTTGTCGTTTGCTGTAACCGCTGCAAATTGCTCTGCGTGTTCAGCAACGACCAGAGTATCCTCAGATACCGGTAGCGCATAGCTATGCACGAAGTAGAAGTAGTCGCCGGACTCAGTGTCGCCAAGAACTTCGTGATCGGCTGTCTTTTGCACCGGGCACCAGCCCATGTTTGGCACGGGACAATCGGGGCTTGCCGGCAACTTCGCAGCGACCCCCGGAATCAGTCCAAGGCAATCCACATCTTCTTCCTCAGAAGCTTCCGCAAGAAGCTGCATGCCGAGACATATGCCAAGAACCGGTTGTTCGAGACTGCGAATCGTATCGACTAGCTGGTAATGATGTAATTTTTCCATAGCGTTACGAGCAGCTCCGACACCCGGCAGAATGACGCGTTCTGCTGATTGGATGACCTGCGCATCGCTGGTCAGCGACGCCGAATAGCCAAGGCGTTGTAAGGCATATTCCAGGGAGGCAATATTCGCGCCCCCGCTATCTATGATTGCGATGCGTGTCGCCGTCATGTCAGCTCAAAGTACCCTTGGTTGACGGCAATGCATTGCCGTCTCGCCGAATAGCCTGGCGCAATGCACGGCCCACCGATTTGAAACACGCCTCTACCATGTGATGTGTGTTTTCGCCCCGAACCCGAATATGCAACGCAGCGCCTAACGCATCCGACAGCGAATGAAAAAAGTGCTGCACCATTTCGGTGGACATTTCGCCAACTCGTTCGCGAGGGAACTCTCCTTCGAAAACGAAATTCGCGCGCCCGGACAGATCGATTGACACCTGCGCTTCGCTTTCGTCCATCGGCACAACAAATCCGTAACGATCGATTCCCAACTTATTGCCGAGCGCCTCGCGCAGGGCACTACCCAGGCAGATCGCGGTATCTTCAACCGTGTGATGGTCGTCAATTTCCACATCACCGTCACAACGAACGTTCATACTGAAGCCGCCATGTTTTGCAATCTGCTCTAGCATATGATCGTAAAAACCAATGCCCGTTGTTATTTCAATCGGCGCCTCGGAATCGAGGTTCACAGCTACGGAAATATCGGTTTCGTTAGTGCGGCGTTCAACCTGTGCCTGACGATCGCAATGACATAGCGCCGTTACGATGGATGACCAACTATGCGCAGCCTGTTCGGCAGCGATTAAGAAGCCACGTACGCCAATTCTTTCGGCCAGTTCGATGTCGGTAGCTCGATCACCGATAACCGCAGACGCGGCAAGATCGATATCATTTGCGGCGAGGTAGTTTGTTAATAATCCGGCACGCGGTTTGCGACATTCGCAGCCATCAGCGGCTGTGTGAGGGCAAATGAAGACTTCATCAAACTGTATTCCCTGTGAACTAAACAGCGCAAGAATATACTCCTGAGGTAGTTTGAACTGCTCTTCAGGAAACGATTCCGTGCCGAGCCCATCCTGATTGCTCACCATCACGAAACGGTAGCCGTTGTCGCGAAGTTCGAGCAGGGAAGGGATTACATCGGCAACCAGCCGGACTTTCGAAATATCGTCAACCTGAAAGTCGGCCGGTTCTTCGACGAGCGTTCCGTCACGGTCAATAAATAGAATCCGTTGTGCCATGCCTAGTTTCCTGATTTCTCGTTAAAGGCCATGAGCAGCCGCTTGTTTTCCTCTCGGCTACCGACAGTGATTCGGATGCAATCGGCGAGATCGCCGCCGAAGTAACGCAGCAGAATATTACGCTCCGAGCAATGCTGTAACAGGCCAGCAACATCCTGCACTTCTATCAGGAAGAAGTTGGCGGCACTTGGCCAGACGCGCTGCACGAACGACATGTTGCGCAGTTCGGCCATGAGCTTGTCGCGTTCGAGCACAATTTCCAGGGCGTATTTGTCAGCTTCCTGAAATCCTTCGGACTGCAGTGCATTTTCAACACTTTCGACCACGGGTGTGGCCAACGCGTAGGGCGCTTGAACCGCTGCAAGCATGTCGATGACCTCGACAGATCCAATGACGCTGCCGCAACGGGCGCCAGCGCAGGCCAATGCTTTTGACAGTGTTCGCAGGACAATCAAATTGTCGAATTGATCGAGTAGATCGACTGTCGAAGCAGCATCTGAAAATTCGATATAGGCTTCATCCACCACCACTGCTGAGCGGTCACGACGTGCCTCGAGAATACGAATCAAATCATCGCGAGGTATGAGATTGCCGGTAGGGTTGTTGGGCGAACAAAGAAAGACGAGACGTGTTGAATCGTCACAAGCAGCGAGTAGAGCGTCAACGTCGACGGCAAAATCATTGTCCCGTGTGGTGCCTATTTCGATTAGCCGAGCACCCTGAACTTTCGCGTAGTGCCGGTACATGCTGAAGGTCGGCGCAGGCGTTGCTACACTGTCGATTCCTGCCCGGCAAAACGCCCGGATCAACAGGTCAATGCCCTCACTGGTACCGCGCGTTACGAGCAAATTGTCAGGCGCGCATCCGTAATGTTCTGCAAGCGCGACGCCAAGCCTTGCCGGGCGAACTTCCGGGTAGCGGTTTAACGGACGGCGAAAGGTGTCACCGTTTCTTGTCCATGGGACTTCATTGGCGTTCAACCGAACTGTGTTCTTGACCTGCGCCGCCGCACCGTAGGGTGTGAGTTCCTGAATTTCAGGACGTGCAAGTTTGACGATACTCATGGCGTACTTTCCTGTCGCAAGCGCACCGCTGCCGCGTGCGCGCTCAATCCTTCCAGGTCGGCTAGTTCGATGACGGCCTCCGCAATATCGGCAAGCCCTTTTGAAGTGAGTTCCTGCACGGTCATTTGACGCAGAAATTGCTCGACGCCCAGTCCGCTATATGCGCGCGCGAAACCGTGCGTCGGCAGTACGTGATTAGTGCCACTGCAATAGTCACCGACAGACTCGGGCGTCCAAGGACCGACGAATACCGATCCGGCATTGCGCACGCTCGGCAAGAACTCACGTGCAGATTCAACCTGCAGGATCAAATGCTCGGGTGCGTATGCATTGCTGATCTCGATCGCCGTTTCGATATCGGCGACAATAATGCTGCGCGAGTTTTGTAACGCCGCCTTTGCTATGGAAGCGCGCGGCAGGTCGGCGAGTTGTGCACTGATCTCGATATTCACTTGTTGCGCGAATTCGATGTTCGTACAGATGAGCACGACCTGCGAGTCAACTCCGTGTTCCGCCTGTGACAATAAGTCCGCGGCAACAAATTGAGGCGACGCGGTGGCGTCAGCGATCACCAATACTTCAGACGGGCCAGCCGGCATATCGATAGCCGCACCATTCGGATCCGCACTGACAATATTTTTGGCAACCGTCACCCATGCATTGCCGGGGCCAAAAATCTTGCAGACTTTGGGTACCGACTCGGTACCGTAGGCCATTGCGGCGATCGCTTGGGCGCCGCCAATCTTGAAAATGTCGCGTACACCAGCGCGTGACGCCGCAACTAACACCGCTGGATCTGCGGTGCCGTCGGCGCGCGGCGGTGTGCACATGATGCGAACCGGGCATTCGGCAAGTGCTGCTGGCACGGCAAGCATGACAGCAGCAGAGGGTAGCGGTGCGGTTCCGGCAGGTACGTACAAGCCAACGGAATCGATCGCGTGGCTGATTCGCTCGCAGGTAACACCTGGCATGGTTTCAACCGTGATCGGGGCCGGGTTTTGTGCCGCGTGAAAGCATCTGACATTGCGAATCGCCAAATCGATCGCTGCCTTAGCCTTGCTGCTCAATGCTTGCTCCGCCGCCTCGAATTCGCTGTTTGAGACTTTGGTGTTGCAAAGCTCGACCTGATCAAATTGCGACGTCAACGCATGAATAGCCTGATCGCCAGATGTACGCACCTGATCAACAATCGCGGCACAAGCCATGCGTTGGTCGGCATCATCGATCATCGCGGGTCGTCGCAGCAGCGCTTGCTGTGCTGTCGCATCCAAATCGAGCCAGTTAATGGTATTCAGAGTCATGACTAGGCCAGCATCTTTTCAACCGGTAAGACCAACAAAGAGCTTGCTCCGGCGGCTTTTAGGTTCTCCAGCGTTTCCCAGAAGACGTTTTCCCGGCAAACGGCGTGGATCGCGACCCTGTCCGGCGTGCCTTCCAACGGAATAACCGTTGGCGCTTCACTACCCGGTAGCAGATCCCGTATTTCACTCAAGGCTGCCCGTGGTGCATGCAACATGATGTATTTGCTTTCCCGAACCTGCAGCACCCCGTCGAGGCGTTGCAACAGTCGACTCACGAGCTCTTGTTTCTCATCACTGAGTTTGGCGCGGGTTTGGATGACAACGGCTTCGCTGTCCAGGAGCACATCGACCTCGCGCATACCATTGGCGTCCAGCGTGGAGCCTGTAGAGACAAGGTCACAAATGTAGTCTGCCTTGCCCAGTTTGGGCGCGATCTCAACGGCACCTGAGAAATAGACGGTTTCTGCTTGGATTGAATTTTTATCGAGAAATTGCTTGAGCAAAGCAACGTAACTCGTTGCTATTCTTTTATTTTGTAGAGATTGCACGCCGTCATAGGCGACCTCGTCGGGGGCGGCCAATGAGAGTCGGCAATGCCCGAAATCGAGTTCGAATACCTGGCTGAACATCGCTTCGCGGCCGCTCGCCTCAAGCTCGAGGCGCTTCTCTTCGACGACGTTCAAGCCAACGATGCCCAGGTCACAAACGTCCTCGCTGACCAATCCGGGGATATCGTCATCGCGGACCAGGAGCAGGTCGATCGGCATGTTCTCGCCAAAGCAGAACAGCCGATCCTTACTCTTGGTCAGTTTCAATCCGCAGCGTTCGAGCAAATCCTGTGAGTGCTCGGTCAAACGGCCGGTTTTTTGCACCGCAATCTGAATGCGCTGCTCAGAAGGTTCCATGGGTTTTCCTTAGTGTGAAGTAGGGTTGGTCTGGCCGCGGGTGCGGTCGATCGCAGTTCGGTAGCCGCCATAGCCATCGGCGAGAAAACGGGCCACACGCCCGATTGTGGTGACGCTGACGCCGGTCAGGTCATGGATGCGGCGATAAGTCAGTCCTTCCTCGAGCAACTCGACAACCTGCCAACGGTCGACCAGTGCCTGTAGCTCGGCCGGGGTACAAAGATCGTGCAGGAAATTGCGACATTCCTCTGGCGTTCGTAGCGATATAACGGCGCGGCTAAGGGCTTTCTCAGCCGCCTCCTGTTCGCGGTCGGTTTCGGTGCGATTGGGTTTCATGCTTGTACTCATGTATTAATGTATTAGTACGCTATTACATTAATACAAATAGCACAAGGGCCTGATCGCGATTAATTCAGGAATTTGAGGATTTTCTCGGTCATTTCGCCTGTCGACAACGCCTGCTCGTCGCCAGCCATCAAATCGGCCGTTCGAGCGCCGCCTGCAATGGCTTTCTCTATAGCTGCCTCGACCCGATCCGCCTCGTCAGCGAGACCCAGGCTATGCCGCAACAACAAAGCACAACTGGCAATCGTGCCGCAGGGATTGGCGATGTCCTTGCCAGCAATATCCGGTGCCGAACCATGAATGGGCTCGTAAAGACCCTTTGAACTGTCGCCCAATGACGCTGATGGCAGCATACCGAGCGAACCGGCCAGCATTGAGGCTTCGTCCGTAAGGATGTCGCCGAACATGTTTTCGGTGACGATCACGTCGAAATCGGCCGGGCGGCTGAGCAAATGCATCGCGGCAGCATCAACGAGCAATGTCTCGAGTTTGATACCCGGAAATTCGTCAGCGACGACACGATTCGTGACCTCGCGCCAAAGTCTGGATGTTTCGAGCACGTTTGCCTTGTCGACTGAGCACAAGCGCCCACGCCTTCTCGCTGCCAGTTTCGCGGCTGCGCGTACAATTCGTTCGACCTCGCCGCGCGTGTAAGTGCAGAGATCGCTGGCCGCGTCTTCGCTGCGGGTCTTGTCCCCAAAGTAGATACCGCCTGTGAGCTCCCGCACCACGAGCAAGTCGACGCCGTCGAGAATCTCGTTTTTCAATGGCGACGCTGAGGCCAGCTCCGGTATGACTTTAACGGGCCGAAGATTGGCGTAGACGCCCAAAAGGGATCGCAATGCCAGGAGCCCTTGCTCGGGTCGAACTGCTGCGCCCGGATCGGACCATTTGGGGCCACCGACAGCGCCGAGCAACACAGCATCCGCACGCTCGCAGCTGGCTACGGTTTCGTCAGGCAGCGGTTTGCCGACCGTGTCGATGGCAATACCACCGATCAGTTGTTCGTCAAATTTGAAACTATGACCACCGCGCGCTGCGACTTCTTCGAGAACTCGTTTTCCCGCCGTAAGGACTTCGGGTCCGATCCCGTCTCCTGGTAACAATGTAATCAGGGCGTCCAGGGTCGATTCTCCTCAAAAGCCGCGATGTCATCGCCTCGTTGCTGTAAGAAACCGAGTTGATCGATACCTTCAACGAGGCAGTAGCGTGCGAAGTCATCGATCGGGAAGGTCACGGATCGATCGCCCGCAAATCGCATGCTGGCACTGCCGACATCTATCTCAACTTCAGTGCCCGGATTGTCCAGCAGCCAACGGTGTGTGTCCTGATCGACGACGATCGGCAGAAAGCCATTTTTGAGCGAGTTATTGCGAAAGATGTCAGCGATCTCGGTGCTGATGACTGCGCTTAGGCCGTAATCCAACAAAGCCCACGGCGCATGTTCGCGCGACGAACCGCAGCCGAAATTATTGCCGGCAACGAGGATTCGACAATCTGCCGCTTCGGGCTGATTCAATGCGAAATCGGGTCGCAAATTTCCATCTGCATCGAATCGCAGATCATGAAACAGGTGCTCACCAAAGCCTGCGCGAGATGTCGCGGTCAGATAGCGTGCCGGGATGATCTGGTCTGTATCGATATCGCGCGTTGCAAGGACCACGGTGCACGACTTGATGACATTTACTGCCTGCACGTCAGCTTCCTCGCAGCAATTGACGCGGGTCGCTGACCCGGCCATTGATTGCAGATGCGGCTGCAGTCATCGGGCTTGCGAGGACCGTTCTTGCGCCGACGCCCTGACGGCCCTCAAAATTCCGATTGCTGGTACTAACGCTGAGCTTGCCCGCCGCTACCGTATCGCCGTTCATGCCTAGGCACATCGAACAACCCGATTCCCGCCACTCAGCACCGGCAGCGAGAAAAATCTTGTCCAGCCCAATTGCCTCAGCTTCTTTTTTCACTTGTTGCGAGCCAGGTACGACGAGCATCGTCACGCCGTCAGCAATTTTGCGTCCGTCCACTATATCGGCCGCCTGTTGCAAATCGGAAAGCCGTGAATTGGTGCAGCTGCCGACGAATACGACATCGACGCTAGTGTCAGTTAATGGTTTGCCGGGTGACAGCTGCATGTAATCGAGCGCTTTTTGGAAGCTCGCGTCACCACTCGGGTTTGGCACGGGTTCGTTAACGCCGACAGCCATGCCGGGATTGGTACCGAAGGTCACCATGGGTTCGAGCCGACTGGCGTCAATACTCACCGTATTGTCGAACTGCGCGTCAGCATCGCTAGAAAGCGCCTGCCAGCGTGTAACAGCCGTGTCCCAGTCGTTGCCTTGCGGGGCCATCGGACGACCCAGCAAATAGTCGATGGTTGTGTCATCCGGGGCGATCATGCCGGCACGTGCTCCCGCCTCAATCGACATATTGCAAATGGTCATACGTGCATCCATTCCCATCCCGGCGATCGCGTCACCGCGATACTCGATTACATGACCGGTGCCGCCATTGACGCCAATTTCTCTGATGATGGCAAGAATCAGATCCTTCGATGTGACTGCGTGCGGCAGTTGGCCTTGCACATCGATCGCCAGCGTTTTCGGCTTACGCTGCAGCAAACACTGGGTAGCCAGTACATGTCCGACTTCGGTTGTTCCGATTCCGAATGCCAGCGCACCGAATGCGCCGTGTGTGCTCGTATGGCTGTCGCCGCAGACAATTGTTTTGCCTGGCTGGGTCGCACCCAGCTCCGGCCCGATAACATGCACGATCCCGCGATCAGAACTATCGGAATCCAGCAAGTTGATGCCGAAGTCAGCACAATTTTGTTGCATCTGCGAGATCTGATTGGCTGCGCTTGCGCCGACGACGGTAACGTCTTTGAAACTGACGCCGGGCAGGGTTGGTGTCGAATGATCCATTGTTGCCAGCGTGAGGTCGGGACGTCTGACCGGGAGATTCTTCTCGCGCAGCAGAGCAAATGCTTGTGGCGTCGTTACCTCATGAATGAGGTGCAAATCGATGTACAACACCGCCGGTGTGTCACGCGTTTCGGGTGATACAACATGCTCACTCCAGACTTTTTCGAACAGGGTTGTCGCCATCAAATGGTTGCTCGGGAGACGCTCGCTGTTGAGTCCGGGTCGTCACCGGTTCGTGCACGTCGCCGGATGATTCGATTGATGACCTCGAGGCAAGCCTTTGCTCCAGCTTCAACAATATCGACGCTCGCGCCGTTGCCGCGATAAAGCTCGCCCTCGTGTTCGACCGTAATCGCGACTTCGCCTTGCGCGTCTTCACCAATCGATGCGCTGTGCAGGTCAAATTTCTTGAGCGTTATTTGTACGCCAGTCACTGATTCGAGCGCGGCGAATGCTGCAGCGACCGGACCGTCACCTTGTGCCGAAGCGGTGACCGGATCAACGTTTTCCCCTGCCAGCACTACTGTTGCCTGGGCGGGCTCATCAGATGCCGTTTGCACTTCGAGTTTCTGCAAGCTCCACGGGCCCGCCGAAGCGCCGTCAACATTCATAATGATGGCCTCAATATCGCCGTCATAGACATCTTTTTTCTTGTCGGCGAGTTTCTTGAATTCCTGAAATACACGATTGGTTTCAAAATCGTCCAGGTCGAAGCCCAGTTCTTTGACCCGATCGCGAAACGCGTGTCGGCCACTGTGCTTTCCGAGCACGAGACTGGATCGAGCGAGACCCACATCCTCGGGCCGCATGATTTCGTAGGTCGAACTGTGTTGCAGCATGCCGTGCTGGTGAATGCCGGCTTCATGTGCAAACGCATTTTCTCCAACGATGGCTTTGTTTCTGGGGACCTGCATGCCCGTGATGCTGGAGACCAGCCGCGAGGCCGGATACAGGCGGGTCGAGTCCACGCCCGTTTCCAGGTCGAAGAACTCGGAGCGCGTCTTCAATGCCATAACGACTTCTTCGAGGCTGCAGTTGCCCGCGCGCTCGCCGATGCCGTTAATTGTGCATTCGATTTGTCGGGCGCCAGCGCGCACGGCAGACAAGCTGTTGGCGACCGCCATACCCAGATCGTCGTGGCAATGCACGCTTAGAGTGATGTCATCGATTCCAGTGACATTGGCTTTCAAGTAGCGAAATAGCTCGTCAAATTCGGCAGGCACCGTATAGCCCACCGTATCCGGAATATTGACGGTAGTAGCGCCAGCCTCGATGGCGGCGGAAACTACATCGGCGAGATAGGCCAATTCGGTGCGCGAGGCGTCTTCGGGAGAAAACTCGACGTCATCGCACAGCTCTCGGGCCATTTTGACGGCGCCGACTGCGCTTTTGATGATTTCTTCTTTGGCCATGCGCAGCTTGTGCTCGCGATGAATTGCACTGGTCGCAACGAACACATGAATGCGATGTTGACTGGCCCCTTTGACGGCCGCATACACCTTTTGGATATCGTCGGGATTGCAACGCGCCAGACCGCAAATTACCGGGCCATAATCCGCATCGGCGATCGCCTTTACGGCTTCAAAATCGCCAGGGGAGGCGGCTGGAAACCCGGCCTCGATGATGTCAACGTTAAGCTCGGCAAGCGACTTCGCAATTCGCAGTTTTTCGCGCAAGGTCATGCTGCAACCTGGCGCCTGTTCGCCATCTCGCAACGTGGTATCGAATATACGAATGCGGTCGCCCATTGAGTCTATTCCTCCAGCCAGTCCATTCTGCTGCGTAAATCAGCACCGACTTTTTCAATCGGGTGCTCCAGATCAGCGCTCATCATGCGTTTGAATTCCGGCATGCCTGCTTCATTCTCTGCAATCCAGTTTTTGGCAAAAGTCCCGTCCTGGATTTCGGTCAGAACCGTTTTCATGGCGGCTCGCGAACTGTCGTCTACAACCCGTGGCCCGCTGACCATGTCGCCCCACGCAGCCGTGTCGCTAATGAACTTGTGCATTTTCCGCAAGCCGCCTTCGTGCAAGAGGTCCACGATCAGCTTGAGCTCGTGCATGACTTCATAATAGGCGACCTCCGGTTGGTAACCGGCCTCGACCAGGGTTTCGAAACCCGCGACGATCAATTCTGTGGCACCGCCACAAAGAACCGCCTGCTCGCCGAAGAGATCTGTCTCGGTTTCTTCGGCAAACGTCGTTTCGATGACACCGGCACGTGCGCCACCTATGCCCGATGAGTACGCAAGGGCCATCTTAAGTGCGTTTCCGGTCGAATCCTGATGAACCGCCACGAGGCAGGGCACACCGTGCCCTTCTTCATATTGGCGACGAACGAGGCCGCCTGGTCCTTTCGGCGCGATCAGAACAACGTCGAGATCCGGGCGCGGATCAATTTGCTTGAAGTGCACAGCGAATCCATGCGCGAACAAGAGGGCAGCACCGTCGGCGATCGCATCGATCACCGTGCCATACAGCTGCTTCTGCACCATGTCGGGGGTCAAGAACGCGACAATTGCAGCGCCTTTGACCGCTTCAATCGGCTCTTTGACGACCAATCCATCCGCCTCAGCCTTACTCCAGCTGGCACCGCCGGAGCGCAATCCGACCACAACGTTGAAGCCGCTGTCTTTGAGATTGAGTGCGTGGGCGCGTCCCTGGCTGCCATAGCCCAGAATGGTCACTTGCTGATCAATAAGGCTGGCAGTGTCGACGTCTGATTCCGAATACATTTGCATGCTGTTGTTTCCTTGGGCGTTTTGCCCTTTTCGAATAGGTGAACTAAAAAAAACCCCACAATCCTGATTTGGATGCGGGGTTTACGATTTCCTTGGTCTGGATACGCGCTACCCGCTCTTCCTCCGAAGAAGAAGCAACCCGAGCACAAGATCCAGCTCCGTCAAAAAATTCAGTGTTCTATAAGTGACTTTCATATTGGCGCATGATCTTGCAACACAGGGGTGATGTCAACTGCCATAAAATCAGTTACTTGTGTTACCAATTTGGCGGCCAAAAGGGCGCGAAATTAAGGTCGTATTGGTGCACAAACGAGTCGAATCTTATGTCGCTGGCGGGCTAGTCAAATGCGATGCATGTGTTATTCTCTGGCAAAGGTTATCGGGACCTAAAATAATTAACGGAATAAATGGCGGGGAAGCCGGAATGTACTATTTCCGGAAGGCCATACAGCAGAGAGAGCCGATAAGGGTCCAACAAAAATATAACGCCGCGGCGAAGGTGGAGAGGGCCGTGTGCGCAGGCGGAGTTGCAGATCAGCGACCCTGCTTATCATTTATGCATGTATTCAACGGATACGTTGCATCCCTCTCCGCATAATAATTAGATTTCACAATTTGACCTCGTAAAGGAGCGTTCATGAAACGGTGCAAAAGCAGCAGTCGGCGCATTAGCCTTGCATTCCTTGCAACCAGCTTAATTGCGGCATCCGGCAGCGTATTCGCCCAGTCAGTCGATCAGGTTCTACAAGCACAGGACCGTCGTCTTAATCTGGCGCAACAATCACAAGAACGAATCAACGGAATCGTTGAGGGTACGCGTTCGCTTGAAGACCAATACCGGGCTATTAACAAAGAGATCGATGGCCTGAAGGTCTACAACCGTCTGATGGTGGCTCAAACCAGCGGACAAGGAGCTGTACTCGAAGATATCGCTTTGTCGATGGACCAGGTTGACGTCATCAATCGTCAGATTTTCCCTCTAATGGAGCGGATGATCGATGGCATCGAACAGTCCGTTAATCTCGATATTCCGTTCCTTATGGAAGAACGAACCGCTCGTGTTGACGCGCTCAAAGACATCATGGAGCGTTCTGACGTCAGTGTTGCGGAGAAATTCCGCAAGGTGATGGAGGCCTACCAGATCGAAAACGATTACGGCACATCCGTCGATCAGTACAAACAGACGATCACCCTGACTGGCGATGGCTCGACTCGCGATTACAACATGCTTCGCGTAGGCCGTGTCGGCTTGTACTTCCAGTCGGAAGACACGCAGATCACAGGTCGATGGGACATGGAAGCCGATGACTGGGTCCTTGATGACAGTGCAAGAAATGAAGTGCGAAAAGGCCTACGTATGGCCAAGCAGCTGATTGCGCCGGAGTTGATCCTGATTCCGGTTCGCGCAGCAACGGAGGCCACCTAAATGAAACGCATAAATATAATAATTGCGGCGGGTTTGCTGGTACTGGGTATGGGCACTGCTTCAGCACAAGACGATGCTGTCAACATGCAGCAACTGCTCAATCTGATCGAACAAGGTCAGTCCAGAGACAATCAGGAAGCACGGCAGCGCGAAGCACAATTCAATCAGCAGCGTAATCAACAACAGCAATTGCTGAACCGGGCACGCGCTGAACGCACGCGTCAGGAAAACGAGAGTGCACGTCTTGAACAATTGTTCGAGGACAATCAGACGAAGATTGTTGCGGCTCGAGCCGCGCTTGACGAGCGCCTTGGCGCACTGAAAGAGCTGTTCGGCGTACTGCAAACCGTTTCTGGCGACGCACAAGGCCGTTTCAATGCTTCGCTGACCAACATCCACTACCCGGACCGCAGCGACTTCCTTGTTGAACTCGGTAATAAGATGGCGGGTGCAAACACGTTGGCTTCGATCGAAGACATCGAGCGACTGTGGTTCGAATTGCAGCGCGAGATTACCGAGTCTGGCCAAATCGTTCGCTTCAACCATGACGTTTCGATGGCGAATGGCGACAAGGAGAATCTGGAGATTGTCCGCATTGGTTCATTCAATATCGTATTCGAAGATGGCTACCTTGCTTACGACTCCACCACCAAGGCAGTCAGCGAATTGCAGCGTCAACCGGAGCAAGGACGTTACACAGGTTCAGCCGGTAACATGATTGATGCAGGCGCCGGCGAGATGGTGACCTTCGGCCTCGACGTTACCCGCGGCAGCATTCTGGCGCTGTTGGTCGAATCTCCGACCGTTACTGATCGCATCAAACAAGGCGGCATTGTTGGTTATTGCATTCTTTCGCTCGGCGCGGTCGGCTTATTGATTGCAATCTGGCGCTTCATGGGTCTCTCATCAGACAGTCGCAAAGTGGCTGCACAGCTCAAACGCGATACGGCCAGCACGGACAACCCGCTTGGTCGAGTTTTGGCGGCGTACGAGAGCAATCGAGGTGCGGACACTGAGACTATCGAGTTGAAACTTAGTGAAGCGGCATTGAAAGAAATGCCGGGGCTAACTAAGGGACTGTTGTTCATCAAGGTAATTTCTGTAGTGGCACCTCTTATGGGGCTGCTCGGAACGGTGACCGGTATGATCAAGACCTTCCAGGTGATCACGCTTTATGGTGCGGGTGATCCGAAGATGATGGCAGGCGGTATTTCGCAAGCTCTCATGACAACGGTTCTCGGTCTGGTCGTTGCTATTCCGATGGTATTGCTGCACACGGTCGTCAGTGGCCAAAGCCGCAAAGTCATTAACATTCTCCAGTCACAGAGCGCAGGTCTTGTTGCCCAGCACTCCGAGCGGAACGGCTAATCGAGGAGAGATCATGCTTTGGCTAACTGATAGTTTTGAAGCCATTCGAGATTTCATGGAGCTCGGTGGACCGATACTGCGCTGGATAGCCGTCACGATCTTTCTTATGTGGGTTCTCATCGCGGAGCGGATCATGTACTTCCGCTCTTCGATGAAAACCATGTCGAGAGAGATTCACGACAACTGGGAATCACGCAGTGAACGCCGGTCCTGGAATGCTCACCAGATTCGGGAAATGATGATTTCCCGATTCGATATGGCGACCAACAAAGGGATCAACGTCATTCAAACACTCGTTGCGTTGTGCCCGTTGCTCGGTTTGATGGGAACAGTCACCGGAATGATCAAAGTGTTCGGGGTAATGGCAGTGTCCGGTTCAGGCAACGTGCGAGCTATGGCTGCGGGTGTATCCCAGGCTACGGTACCGACAATGGCTGGAATGGTTGGCGCACTTTCAGGCGTTCTTCTTGTCACAATATTAAGCCGCCGTGCGGCACGTGAAGTCGAGTTTCTAGAAGATTCGCTCACGATGGACCACTAAGGAATTAAGCATGTCTCGAAAACATGATTTCAATTTGGGTGGTGAAGAGGAAGAAAGCAGCATTGACCTGACGCCTATGCTGGACGTCGTGTTTATTATGCTTATCTTTTTCATCGTGACGGCTTCGTTTATTAAAGAGGCCGGAATCGACGTCAACAGACCGGATGCCCCGGTCACTGAGTCGCAGCCGGAAGAAGCCAATATTCTTGTAGTTGTGGATGCAAACAACGATATTTTTATCGACCGCCGCTTGATCGATCCGCGCGCGGTCCGTGCAAATATCGAACGCCTGCATGCAGAGAATCCGAACGGATCGGTCGTTATTCAACCGAGCCCGCGATCGTCAAATAAGATGTTGGTGACGATTATGGATGCCTCGCGACAGGCGGGCGTTTACAGCATTTCGATTGCCGATAGCCCGCAGTGAATAGGAGCTAGATATGCGTAAAAAGAGCGGAGCCTTTGGCGGAGAAGATGAAGAGGCCAGCATCGACCTGACACCGATGCTCGACGTCGTATTCATCATGCTGATTTTCTTTATCGTAACCGCATCATTTATTAAAGAAGCAGGAATTGATGTGTCCAGACCGATCGCCGGTACATTGGATCGGATTCCGGATGCGAACATTCTCATTGCTATTAGTGCAGCTGACGAAATTTGGATTGATAAGAAGATTATCGAGCCAAGGTTTGTCAAAGCATCCATCGAACGCTTGCATGCCGAGAATCCGAAAGGATCGATTGTGATCCAGGCTGATGAAGATTCGACAAATGAAGCTTTGACGGTTGTGATGGAAGCTGCGAAACAAGCCGGTGTTGCCAACGTTGCGATATCGGCTGTTGAAGACTAGCAATTTGGGCGGGAAACCCGTTTAGGAGACTTAGAACATGATAGGCCGTTATGCTTTTTCGATCGTCATCGGCACGTTAGTTACGCTGAGTTTGTTGTTCGTCATGCATTTGCTCATTCTCTACGGTGAGGATGCAGTACAGAAGGAACGCACGCGACACAATCTCGAATTCGTTCGCGTAAAGCGTAATGAATCGCTAAACACCGAGGATTTCACGCCGGAGAAACCGCCGAAACCTCCGGAAACGCCACCTGAGACTCCACCTCAGGATATGGACAACGTAGATCCGAATACGCCGACGATCAATATCGCGGCACCAACGGTGAATACGGATGCCAATATTGGCGGACCCGGCGGAATGAACATCGCTGAAGGTGATTACCTGCCGATTGTTCGCGTTGCACCGGTGTATCCGGCACGGGCGCTGTCGCGTGGATTGGAAGGGCACGTCGATCTTTCGTTCACGGTTACCCAAACAGGCACCGTGATTAATCCGATTGTGGTCTTTTCAACCAGCAGTTTGTTTGAGCGTGCAGCGACAAGAGCTGTTCTCAAATTTAAGTACAAGCCCAGGGTAGTTGACGGCGTGCCGGTCGATGTCCCGGGAGTAAAAACTCGTATTACATTCAAGATTGAAGGTTAGTTTCCCTGGCGGGATTTGACTGATCTATTAAAGGATGAATTTCGATATGCATAGCAAAAATCGACAATCTCTGACCTTAGCCGCGGTGTGTGCTTTTGCCGTTCTTGTATCGGGAAGCGCATTTGCGCAAAACAGCACTAAGGAAGAAAGAAAGGCAGCCGAAGCGGCCGCGGAACGGGAATCAGCCTCGCGGCAGACGAAGCAAGCCCAGGCCGTCAGCAAAGAAGTCTATGACAAGATTGCAAAGGCGCAAGAAGCCGTCGATGCAAAGGACTATGCCGGTGCTTTGAGGTTGCTTAACAATCTGTATAACCCGGACAAGCTGACAGAATATGAGCAGGCCAATGTGCTCAACTACATTGGTTTCGTCTACTACAACATGGACGACATCAACAATGCTCTGAGAACCTACGCGAAGATGATCCAGATTCCTTCGCTAGAGCCGCAGCTTAAGAAGCAAACGACCTATACAGTCGCGCAGTTGTACACGATGCAAGAGGAATACAATAATGCCTTGCGATCGATAGACAGCTACTTCATGCAGGAACCGAACCCGGCATCAGATCCGTTCATTCTGAAGGCGCAAAACCTATATCAGGTCCAACGTTACAACGACATGATCCAGCCGATTGAAAACGCGATGCGGATCGCCACGGAGCGCGATAAAGAGGTTAAGGAAGATTGGTATGTATTGTTGAACTTTGCGTATTTCCAAGAAGAAAACTACGCCAAGGTTCGCGACATACAAAAGATCATGCTCGTGAAGTGGCCGAAAAAGCGTTACTGGTTTTCGCTGGCCGGAGCGTTCACCGAGCTTGGCGAGGACGATAATCTAATCAATGCTTACGCCTCGGCGCATACGCAAAACATGCTCGAGAAAGAAGCTGAACTGGTCACGATGGCGCAGCTCTTTATGCAACGCGAAGTGCCTTACAAGGCAGCGACGTTACTCGAAAAAGAAATGAATGCTGGCCGGATCACCAAAGAAGGCAAGAACTACCGGCTGTTGTCTCAGGCCTGGCAGCTTTCGATGGAAGATGAGAAAGCCATACCTGCACTGCAGGAAGCGGCGCGACTAGCCACTGACGGTGAATTGAATGTCCGCTTAGGCAACGCCTATTTGAATACCGGCAAGTACGATGACTGCGTCAAGTCTGTTCGCGCGGGTATTCGCAAAGGCGGCCTAAAGAGTCCCGACAACGCGCAAATTTCGCTGGGCATGTGTCTCTATAATCAGCGCCAATATCGGCCCGCGATAGACGCGTTTCAGGCTGCTGCAAAGACAGCCCGTTCACGTCGCGTTGCGAACCAGTGGATTAGCGTCATTCGCGCTGACATCGAGCGTAATGAACAGATTCGACTGGCGGAGGAAGCAGCTCGTAAGAAACGCGCCGAAATCGACGAGCGCCGTCGCCAAAGTGGCCGAGCCTGATCGAAGCAGCCAACTAAAAATTCATTAATCTTGCGGGGCGTTGACGGGAGACCGTCAACGCCCTTATAGTTCGCGCCGTCTTTTCAATCCCAGAACTTTACAATGCCCAAAATTATCTACATCACACCTAATGGTGACCGTCATGAACACGAAGTCGAAAACGGCTATTCGGTCATGGAGGGTGCGATCAATAACGACATCGACGGTATCGTCGCCGAATGCGGTGGCGCCTGTGCATGTGCTACCTGCCACAGTTATGTCGACGAGGCATGGCTCGACAAAGTGCCGGCGATGGATGATATGGAAGACAGCATGCTCGACGCTGCATACGAGCGGAAGGACAATAGTCGACTCACTTGCCAAATTGAGGTGAACGACAGTCTCGATGGGCTCGTGATTCATGTCGCGGACAACGAATACTAAGACAAATTATCAGGAGAAAAAGATGTCGATATCAGCTGGTGAGAAAATGCCGTCTGGAAGTTTTGGTGTAATGGGCGAATCCGGTCCCGAGCAGTTGTCGACCGATGACCTGTTTGGCGGTAAAAAAGTGGTGCTGGTGTCGGTCCCCGGGGCCTTCACGCCAACCTGCTCAAAAGGGCATTTGCCCGGCTTCATCAACACCGCGGACGATCTTACCGCCAAGGGTGTCGACACGATTGCGTGCATGGCCGTTAACGACGTATTCGTTATGGATGCGTGGGGCAAAGAACGCGGCGTTGGCGACAAGGTCGCGATGCTTGCTGACGGCAATGGCGATTACGCAAAGGCGCTTGGCCTGGAACTCGACGCAACCGGTTTCGGCATGGGTCATCGCGGCCAGCGCTTCGCAATCGTCGTGGACGATGGCACAGCAACGCACGTCGCCGTCGAAGCGCCCGGCGAGTTTGATGTCAGCAAAGCGGAAGCTATTCTAGCGAGCTTGTAAGTTCCGGGACGATATTGAACAGGTCGCCGACTAAACCAATGTCGGCGACTTCGAATATCGGCGCTTCTTCATCCTTATTGATCGCGACAATTGTGCCGGCGTCTTTGATGCCGGTCAGGTGCTGAATCGCACCCGATATTCCGATCGCCACGTAAAGATCCGGTGCAATGATCTTGCCGGTCTGTCCAACTTGCATTTCATTTGGCACGTAGCCCGCATCGACAGCCGCTCGTGATGCGCCAACGCCGGCGCCCAGTTTATCGGCTAACGCGTAGATCAAGTCGAAGTTTTCGGAGCTCGCCAGAGCTCGGCCTCCCGAGATGACTTTCGAAGCTGTTTGCAGGTCGGGGCGGTCTGAAGAGCCCGCCTGTAGTTCGACGTAACGCGTGTGCGTTGGGATTTCTGCATCGCAGGTAGCAGCTTCAATTGCCGCAGAGTTATTACTCTCAACAGCTTGATAGGACGCGGTACGCACGGTTGCGACGACCGGCTTGTCCGACGGTGCTTCAACGGTCAAGACTACGTTGCCCGCATAGATAGGTCGCTTGAACGAATGCGAATTCAATACGGTCATGACATCGCTGATTTGGTTGACGCCGAGCAGTGCGGCCACGCGCGGCATCAAGTCCTTGCCAAATGTCGTTGAAGGTCCGAATACATGAGTGTAGTCGGCAGCCATTGCAACTACCTGCGGCGCGATGGTGGCTGCGAGTGCGTTGGCATTGATTGCAGCTTCGACCGTCAGAACTCGGCTGACCGAGTCTAGCTTGGCTGCTTCGGCGGCAATATCGGCCGCCGTCTCGGCTAAGACCAAAACGTCAATGCTGGCGCCGTCAATTTCGGCTGCACAGGCGATGGTCTTCGCCGTGCTCAAATTCAGAGATTGGCCATCGTGTTCGGCAACTATTAAAACTTTTGACATCAGAGTAGCCCCTTATCTTTCAGCGCGGCGATCAGACCCGGCACATCGTCGACCATGATGCCTTTCTGGCGTTCCTCTGGTGGTTCAAATGATGTTTCTACCAGGGCAGGGGCCGGGTCAACAGCAAGATCAGCGAATGCGATTTCATCAAGCGGCTTTTTCTTCGCTTTCATGATATCGGGTAGTTTGACGTAGCGCGGCTCATTGAGGCGCAGGTCGGTCGTGATCACTGCGGGAAGATCAATTTCGATCGTCTCAAGTCCGACATCGACTTCGCGGGTCACGCGTGCGGTGTCGCCACTTAGTTCAAGCTTCGATGCGAATGTCGCTTGCGGGCGATTCCACAAAGCTGCAAGCATCTGTCCGGTCTGACTGTTGTCATCGTCGATTGCTTGTTTTCCAAGGATAACCAGACCCGGCTCTTCACGATTAACAATTTCGAGCAATGCCCGTGCGCGACTCAGAGCGTCGGTGTCGCCGTCTGTTTGGACGAGAATGGCGCGATCAGCACCCATGGCCAGGCCCGTTCGCAATTGCTGCTGCGCATCGCTGCTGCCGATCGAGACTACGATAACCTCGTTAGCATCGCCTTTTTCCTTGATGCGTAGCGCCTCTTCGAGAGCAATCTCGTCGAATGGATTGATACTCATCTTGACGCCGTCGGTCTCTACGCCTGAGCCGTCGCTCTTGACGCGAACACGAACGTTGTAATCAACGACCCTTTTCAGGCCGACTAATATTTTGTCCACGAATGGATTCCCCAATACTCGAGTTTTGAACCAACATACGGCAACCACATGCGGCACCAGCTGGTGGCACCTACGGCCGGCTATTGTCTACGAGGAATTGTGCGTGTACAAGACTTTGTGTCGCCTTTGACAATGGATTTGCCGTGAATAACCAAGACATTCTGGTTACAGCAGAGCAGCTCGCGGCCGCCGGGAAAGACCCGTGCCTGCGAGTGCTTGATTGCCGCTTTAACCTGCTCGACGTCAATGCAGGGCGAGCGGCGTACCAGGCCGCTCACATACCTGGTGCCGTTTACGTAGATTTGAATCGGGACCTGGCGGCCCCCGTACGGCCCGATTCGGGTCGCCATCCGTTGCCCGATGCGGCGACCGCTGCAGCAACATTCGGCCGATTGGGCGTCGGCAACGACAGCAACGTTGTGCTCTATGACGACCAGGGTGGCGCCATCGCGGCGCGTGCCTGGTGGATGCTGCGTTGGCTGGGACACGAGAATGTGCGTCTGCTGGACGGCGGGTTGGCCGCCTGGGTTGCTGCGAACTTCGCGCTGCAGCAGGGCGCTTTCGAAGTGCCCGAAAATACGTTCGAAGCGAGAGTGCAATCTGGGTGGACGATCACTGTAGATGAACTGACAACAATGGGGGGTGATTCCCTGCGTCTGGTTGATGCTCGCGCCGCGGCTCGTTTTGAAGGCGAGCTCGAACCCGTCGATACGCTTGCCGGGCATGTACCTGGCGCGGTGAATCTGCCGTTTGAGCATTGTCTTGAGCCTGACGGCCGGTGGCGTCCTGTGGAGGACCTTCGCAAGCTTTGGCAGGATGTGTTCGCTACAGGGATGGAGGCGCCGTGGAGCGTCATGTGCGGCTCAGGAGTGACAGCATGCCACCTCGCCATTTCCGCCGAATTGGCCGAGATTTCACGGCCACGGCTCTATGTGGGTTCGTGGAGCGAGTGGATCCGGGATCCGGCGCGTGGGGTTGCCAGCGGACCCGGCTGACAGGGTAAAATTGTCGGCGCAGGTTCGCGGAAGCTGCGTGAACTTAATCCCGATTATGGCGGTCGAAATGAAATAGGCCATGTCTTTTGCAGGATGCGAACTGTCGCCATGAGTGTTTTAACAAAAGGTCTATTTTTCTATGTATAAACAATTACTTATAATCACTTTGTCATGTACTTTAGTAGCTTGTGCAGGGACCGAAAATCGCCCAGATGAGGCGCTTGAGGACGACTCCCGGGCAGGTTCGGATTGCATCTCGCAGGGGTCTATCCGAGACTACACTGTATTGGACGATGCGAATCTGATCGTCTCGGAAGGGGCTAAGCGCAAATACCATATGGTCCTTTCGAGACGGGCCTTCGGTCTGCGATCAAGCTGGCGAATAGCCTTTAGTTCGGCCACCGGCCGAGTCTGCGCAGGATTCAGCGAGATCATCGCCGACGATGGTTTCGGACCTGAAAAAATACGAATCGCGTCAATTCGGCGGCTAACGCCGGAAGACGAAGAAGATTTACTGATTCGGTTCGGCAAGAAAGAACCGGAACACGAACAACCACGGGAGCCTGAAGATGTTACGGGCGCCGAGGTAGAAGAGCTGGACTAGGTCGCGACCGGTTCCCGGGAATACGATCCAGTCACGCAATCCGCAATCTCCGTGCGGACCCGCCCGGCTAACCGCAAGGTTGGCCGGGTTTTATTTTTTGGCGACACCGCTAATTTAGAGTTTGCCCTTGCGGACTGCCATCCTGACATTGACAATCATGCGTCCGATAAATTGCCGACGCGACATCAATGTCATCCCAGATCATAACCAGCGAGACGCTACGCGATGTGAAGTACGAGATTCGCGGGCAACTTGCACATCGTGCCTATGAGCTTGAAAAGCGTGGCTATGAAATAATTTCGTTGAATATCGGCAATCCGGGGCTGTTCGGGTTTCGCACGCCTGAGACGATGCGTCTGGCGATGATCGAAAATATGAGCCAGGCGGAGCCGTACTGCCACCAAAAAGGGATTTTCCCAGCGCGCGAAGCCGTCGTCATGCAGCAACAGGATCGCGGCGTGCATGGCATCAGTGCCGATGAGGTTTTCATCGGCAATGGCGTGAGTGAATTGATCGACTTGTCGCTGCGGGCACTGCTTAATCCAGGCGATGAGGTACTCGTGCCGAGTCCCGATTATCCGCTTTGGTCGGCGGCAGTCGCACTCAATGGCGGCGTGGTGCGTTACTACGATTGCGCCGTTGAGCGCGCGTTTCAGCCGTCACCGTCGGAAATTGAAGGCCTGATCAACGCAAAAACGAAGGCCATCGTGGTCATCAACCCGAACAATCCCAGCGGCGCAGTTTACGACCGCGAAACACTGCAACAAATTGTCGCCATCGCGGAAAAACACGGCATTGTTCTGCTCGCCGACGAAATCTACGACCGCATGGTGTATGACGACGCGGAGTTTGTGCCGATGGCAACCTTGGCCGATTCAACGGTCTGTCTGACTTTCTCGGGCTTGTCCAAAGTTTATCGCGCGTGCGGCTACCGGGTCGGTTGGTGTGTCTTTAGCGGTGACCTCGAGCGCGCGGCGGGTTTTATTCACGGCATGGAATTACTAGCGGCATTGCGGCTTTGCAGTAACGTTCCTGGCCAATGGGCCGTGCAAACTGCTCTAGGTGGCTTCCAGAGTATCGAGCAACTCGTCCAGAGCGGTGGCCGGTTGTATGAGTCGAGGCAAGCGGTGATCGATCGGGTGGAGAATAGCCGCTACCTGAATATGCATGCGCCGATGGGTGCCATGTACGCGTTCATACAGCTGAACGAACAGGTTGCCGAAAAGCTCGATGACAAGACGTTTGCCCTTCGATTGCTGGAAGACGCACATGTGCTGGTTGCCCCCGGCAGCAGTTTTAACACCGCCTATACAGATCATTTTCGCATCACAACCTTACCCAATACTGAAACATTGAATATTGTCTTTGACCGTATTGATGCGCTTTTAGAGCAAGCCGTTTGAAGCATGTTTGACTGGCTTGACGATGCGTTGGAAGGCTCGTCTGAGGTAGTCACAGCCAGCCGACGGCTTGCGCGCGTGTTGCAAACCGAGCACGGCAAGCGGATGGCGGCGAGCGGAGCAAGAGTCTGGCGCAGCGCTACGATCTTGTCGCTCAACGATTGGTTGTCACGATTGTTGGCGGATAGCGATGCTCAAGCGTCTTTGCCGGTACAAATCACAGCGCAACAGAGCAGGATATTGTGGGAGCGCTGTCTTAGGCGCGAGATTTCTGACCCCTTACTAAACATCCGAATGTTATCGCGCCAGTCGCGTGACACCTGGAATCGACTCCAGCAGTGGCAGGTCCCGGCGTCCGAGTGCTTGCGCCAAGCTCGCAATCGCGACCAGGTGCTGTTTGCGAAGGCTGCCACTAGTTACTGCTCGATTCTCGAGCGTGAGGGCTGGCTCGATGAATCTGGTTTAGCCGCTCTCGCTGCACAGGAAATCGCCGCTGGACATTGCAGGCTTCCCGCCGAACTCCTGCTTGCAGGATTTGACCGCATAACACCGCAGCTACAGACGCTGATCGATACCATCAATGAGTCGACGGGATCGGCCCATCAGGTAACGGTTACCGAGCAGAGCTCGACAGTTGCGCTGTGCAGTGCAGAAAATTCAGACAGCGAATTTCGAGCGGCCGGGGTGTGGGCGCGCGAACAACTGGCGCAATCTCCGCAAGCACGGCTAGCCATTGTGGTTACCAATCTGGAGCAGGATGCGCAACGCAGTTTGCGACTGATCAAGGAAGGAATGATCCCCGGATGGCAGAACGCTGATGCGCGAGAAAATGGCGTTATCAACGTTTCTTATGGCAGAAAGCTCATTGAATATCCGGCAATCTCGATAGCGTTGCTGGCACTGCGTTGGTTGTTCGAGGATTTGTCGACGGTCGACATAAGCCGTTTGCTGCAAACAACGATGCTGGGTTCCGATTCGAGTGACGCGCGAATCCGCCTTGAATTGCGGTTGCGGCAACAACCGGACCAGTCCTGGTCGCCAAAGCGATTGCTCAGTGAATTCGCGAGTTGGGGCGACGAATTTTCACAAGGCGATGTACAGGAGCGAATACAACGAATCGCTGAACGGCGCGATCAAATACCGAAACGTCTAAGCGCCGCGGAGTGGGTAACCCTGTTTGACGATATTTTGAAACAATTGCAATGGCCGGGTGACGCCAGTTTGCAAAGCGCCGAGTTTCAACTGATCAATCGTTGGCGTGAGTTGCTCAATGATTTTGCGCGGCTCGATCTTGTGAGTACGGGTATGAGCGCAGCAGAGGCCTTGGGACGGCTCAGCAACATCGCAAGCGAGGTCATATTTCAACCAGAATCAATAGCGGCCGCTGTGCAGGTAATGGGGCCGCTTGAAGCCGCAGGCTTACAGTTCGACAAGCTTTGGGTCACCGGCTTAAGCGCTAATAGCTGGCCACCTAATGGCAGGGCGATGCCTTTGGTTTCGCGGGAATTACAACGCGAACGTGTAATGCCAGATGCGACACCGGCAGAGTCTTTGCAATATGCACAAAGGGTCATTGCTCGGCTGCTAGCCAGTGCGCCCGAGGTGGTTCTCAGTTATGCGCGCTCGAATTCGGATGCGCAGCAAACACCGAGCGAGTTATTAGCTGCCTACTCAATTAAGGATATAGGCGATGTTGTCGACCCTGGCTGGCATGCTCGAAATCTGTGCGATGTGTCAGCAGCGGAGTCGATTGGTGCGGACCCTGTGCCACCCGTTCAGCGCGGTGAGGTGATCCAGGGTGGCGCCGCGAGCATTCAGCGGCAATTCGTAGAGCCGTTCGCCGCGTTCGTAACGGGACGCCTTGGCGTTCGTTCGTTGTGGCCTATCGCTAGCGGATTACCGGCCAGCATCCGTGGCAGCCTGATTCACTCGGCCTTGTATCGACTGTACGAGGACTGCCCATCGAGCGAGCAAATCAGTGCCTGGGACGCAGTGGAAGTCGACTCGCGGATCGAGCAGGCGGTGCGATCCGCTTTTCGCTACCAGAAACGTAATGCCGATTCGGTGCTGCTCCGAATGTTAAGCCTGGAGCAGCAGCGTGTGGTGCGATTACTGCACGACGTTGTTGCCCTTGATTCGCAGCGTGAGCGATTCGATATCGCAAGTGTCGAAAAAGAAATTGCGGCCGACATTGGAGACCTGTCGCTGCGGCTGCGAATTGACAGAGTTGATGTCGATGACGACGGTCAGTCGCACATTCTGGACTATAAGACGGGAGCGCCTAAACGCCTGCTCGACCGCGACAAGAATCCGAATGATATGCAATTGGTTGTCTACGCATACGTTCTGAACGAATCCGTTGGCGGTTTAGCGCTGCTGAATATCGATTCACGCGCCGTCGAACTGGATGCAGCGGGTCGAACCTGGACACCGAAGCTCGATTGGGACACCACGCTGGACGGATGGAAAGCACAAGTCGAGTTGGCCGCGCAGGAAATCGCGGCGGGTGACGTTCGCATTCAAGCATTCCAGAGCGTGCAGGCCGCAAGGGCGCTTGGGCTGTTAAGCCGATTCCAGGAATTGGTACATGAATAAGCAAGCGCAACTCTTGCAGGATGATGAGGCTGCACGCGTTGCGGCACTCGACGTTACACGGTCTTTCATCGTGCAAGCGCCTGCCGGGTCCGGCAAGACGGAACTCCTGATTCAGCGCTATCTGAAATTGCTGGCAACTGTCGAAAACCCCGAAGAGATTCTGGCAATCACGTTTACGCGCAAAGCGGCGGCCGAAATGCAGCATCGCGTGTTGGAGGCGTTGAAAGCCTCGCGTAGAGGCGATGAGCCCACTGAATCTCATCAGCAAACTACTGCGGCAGCGGCGGCCGCCGTAATGGCCGTTGACGATGAATTGCAGTGGCAACTGATCGCCAATCCGGGTCGCATGCGCATTCAGACGCTCGATTCGCTCAATGCCTCGATTGCTCGTATGCAGCCCATGTCGACAGAAAGTAGTGCGGCGCATAACAATATTGTTGCCGATGCAGAAATGAGTGCACTGTATCGAAATGCTGCGATGTTGACGCTCGATCAACTTGCCGAAACCGGGCCGATGCATGACGCCACCCAAGAGGTGTTATTGCATGTCGACATCAACACCTCACTTTACGTTGCATACGTGTCACACATGTTGGCGACTCGCGATCAGTGGTTGCCGTTTGTCGGCAGCGGACTAATCGGCGCGGATGAAGAGGCCGAACTGCGCGCGCGATTCGAAAAGAATCTTGCAACTGCTGTCTCGCGTTACCTGCAACGTGCTCATGCGGGATTGCCGGAGCAATTCTCGGCGAGCATGCGTGACTCTGTGTTGTACGCAGCCGAGCAGCTGACCGCTGCGGGAATCGACACGCATCCGTTTGTAAGTTTTGCCGAGAACCCCGAGATGCCGCAGGCGCAACTGGCCGACTTACCGAAATGGCAGGGCCTTGCAGAGTTATTGCTTACGCGCCAGGGTCAATGGCGTAAGACCGTCAACAAAACGCAGGGCTTTCCTCCGGGTGATGCTGGTCAAAAACAGATCATGCTGGATCTGTTGCAAGAACTAGGGCCACTTAGCAACTTTCGAGAGCTGCTCGCCGGCACTCGTGACTTGCCGCCGGTCGCTTACAGCGACGAGCAATGGTCTGTTCTGTTGGCCTTGTTTCGAGTACTGCCGCTGGCAGTAACCGAACTGAAACGGTTGTTTGCAGAACGCGGCATTACGGATTACATCGAAGTTGCTCTAAGCGCTGCCGATGCACTCGGCACGGCCGACGAACCAGGCGATATTGCCCTTTTGCTTGATTACCAGCTGCGGCATTTGCTCGTGGATGAAATGCAAGATACGTCGAGTGCGCAATATCGAATGCTCGAGGCGCTGACCGGAGGTTGGCAGGTCGGCGACGGTCGCACGATGTTCTGTGTTGGCGATCCGATGCAATCGATTTATCGCTTTCGCAATGCCGAAGTCGGTCAGTTCTTGTTCGCAAAAGAGTCCGGGATTGGCGCTGTCTCACTAGAGCCACTCACGTTGAGACGAAATTTTCGTTCTGGCGAAAAACTCGTCGACTGGTTTAATGCAGTTTTTCCCGATGTATTGGCAAAGTTCGACGACGCGGCACAGAGTGCCGTCGCGTATTCGGCTGCGGTGAGTGTGCCGTCGCTCGCAGAGCAGGGCGACTGCGTCATTCATCCGCTGTATGGAAGTGATACTGGCGCTGAAGCCGATCGCGGTTGCGACGTCATTGCAAAAACACTGGCGTCTCACCCGGATGATGACATGGCAGTGCTTGTGCGGGGCCGCAGTCACCTGAGCAAGCTCCTGGCGCGGCTGCGCGCTGAGAACATTCCCTATCGTGCCGTCGAAATTGATCGGCTTACGGATCTCCCGGAAATTATCGATGTACTGTCGTTGACCCGTGCACTGGTTCACCGTGGTGACCGACTGGCTTGGCTGGCGATTCTGCGCTCACCCTGGGCAGGTCTTGACTGGACTGACTTGCACGCTTTGGTTAAGGACGCACCGCATTCGACTGTCTGGGAGTTGCTGCAGGACGAAGCGCGCCTGGCGAGCCTTAGCGAAGTCGGACAGAGAGTGGTGGCAAGTTTGTTTGCATCCTTGCGCCCCGCAATGCGGCCAAATCGCGTAGAAACATTGCGTGATCGTGTCGAAAGAACTTGGCTCGGCCTTGGTGGCCCGGCGATTGTCGGCGATGTCCATGCGGTAGAGAATGTCTATCGATATTTCGATGTCATTGAGCGCCTCGAAAAGGGCGGCACGCTGGTCGATGTTGCAGATCTTGAGCGCGCATTAGACCTGGAGCACGTTTCCAGCGACATGAATGCACGACTGCAAATTATGACGATGCACCGCGCCAAAGGACTGCAATTCGATCATGTGCTCTTGTTTGGTTTGGGACGCGCACCAGGCCAACACGAAAAGAGTGTGTTGAGCTGGTTTGACGTTCCAGCCCAGCACGGTGTTGATGAAAAGATTATCAGCCCGGTCGGACCGCGTGCCGATATCGAGAACGATCCTCTGCACCGTTTTATCGAACGTGTGGAGGCTGGCAAGTTTCGCCACGAGCTTGGCCGCTTGTTGTACGTTGCCTGCACGCGAGCTCGCAAGACCCTGCACCTGATGGGACACGTCTCGCTGTCCGCGGACGAGACTGAAGTTCGGCCTGCACGTGCGGGCAGCTTGCTCGGGCTTCTATGGCCGGCGGTGCGCGTGCAATTCGAGAGCGAATTCGAAGCCGAGCGGCCGGCGTCAAGCCAACAAGATCTTGAGCCATGGTTGAACCCGGAATTGCGACGGTTCAATCGACCGTTCGTCTTACCGGAGTTCGTCGGACCGGCGCTCGACACAGCTGTAGGAAAAATCACCGACGCTGACAATGAGGTCGAATTTTATTGGGTGGGCACCGAGGCCAGAATGGCCGGAACGCTTGTGCATCGGTGGTTGCAAATGGCCACCGACAAGCGCGTGAAATTCGAATCGAACGACCTGACATGGGTGCGGGAAACTACCGAACGATGGTTAAGTGCCAAGGGTGTCGGTGGCGAAAGTTCTGCAACAATTTCGCGGCGCGTCGAAGCAGCACTGCTGGGGATACTCAGCGATGCGAAAGGGCGCTGGTTACTCGAGGGCGATGGCAATGCCGAGTTGGCACTGACAGGCGTTTACGACGATGAAATAACTTCAGTCATCCTGGATCGCGTTCGCATTGATGAGAATGGCAGGCACTGGATCGTGGATTACAAGACCAGTACTCACGAAGGTGGCAATCTTGCTGCGTTCCTACAGGCCGAAGTTGATCGATACACACCGCAATTAGAAAAATACGCGCAAATGTATCGAGACTATTCATCGGCCGACGTTGCCTGTGCGCTGTACTTCCCACTCTTGCAGGAATTCGTCGAAGTTCCCTTATAGCTGACCTTCGAGTCGCAGCTCATGTTGGCCGCGTTCGTTCGCGGACCCGAGAAACTTCATCTGCTCACGTACCGGCGCCGGCGTATTTTCCTTGGGACTCAACTGCGCAATAAATTGATAACTGCGATCGCTGCCGACTTGCAAGCTTCCTGCGATATCGACAACGGCGTCGGTATCTTCGACGCTTGCAACAATGCCACTGTCCTGCGTCATGAATTCCGCTTTGAAACCGCCGAGGGATTCACGTTGCACAAGCGGCACAATCAAACGCGAGACGTTTACGACGCCATCCATTGCTACGGGCAATCCGTTATCGATCTCGAGATCACTAATTTCTGCGGACAGACTGCCTTGCAGGCCGGGAACTCCCAGCGCAGACTGCATGGCCTGCAACGGCAACGCGGCATTAATGTCACTACCGACGATCTTCCCCATGATGCTAACGCCGATGTCACCCTCCAGAAAACCTGAAGCAAGTTGCGATTCGATCGCGTAGCTCAACTTGCCGGAAATCAGGCTGAGGGGATGTATGCGCCAATCCAGGTCGCGCAGATAGACGCCACTGACGAGCGCCTCACTGGCCGAACCCTGCCATACGGAGCCGCTGATGCCACTCACCTTGATTTCTTCAGGCGCAAACCAACGATAAGCGACGCGGGCAGGGAAAAATAGAACCACACCGACAACAAACGTGACGACGCCGAGAACAATGAGGCGCGAGCGTTTGTGCACTAGGATCGCTCTAGAGTGAAAGTTGCGTTGATTCGACCTGCGGCAGCCTGGCTAGTATGCGACATGCTGCCTGATGTGACGTGCATTCCATACTGGCCACTGAGGTCGCCCAACCACAGGACGAGTTCATCAAAAGCGACGCTTTCGAATTCGACGCGAATGCCATTACTCGTTGTCGGTTGACTGCGTTTCAATGCGCGATCAAGACCACGCGCGCGCAGTGTCTGATCAACGATAACGACAGGCGTCTGCTGGGTTCCGACAGTGACCGGTTGCGACGAATTACCCGCTGTGGTTTGCAAACCTTTTAGCGGCTTCAGCTCGGCAAGTGAACGCTCCCAGTTGCTAACGCTCGATGCCATGGTTTTCTGGCCGCTGTCCAACGGTACCCAAACGAATGCGTAAATGATCGCCACGCAAACCAAAAATGCACCAGCAGCAACGAAGATCTGCTCGCGTTGTTGCAATGATTCGAACCAGTCCTTCATGCGCCGGTCTCCCGAATCTGTATCCGACTGCTGACTTTGTCGCCAACCTGATCGGTCGATTGAATAGATGCACTGAACTGGCCGGAGTTGCTAACAATTCTCTGGATGCTATCGAGCGTCGCAACGTCGGGTGCTGTCAAGCGAATGTCGATGATTCCAGCGCGGTAACTAATGGCTTCTATCTCAGCCGTCGAGTTCTCTTGCAGTGCAAGACTGAGTTGAGCGAGCGATGGCAGGAATACTTCTGCGGTCGATGGTGCACCCGTACCGCGGCGAAGCGTATTGACAATGCTCACCGGATCGACAATGTCACGATTGTCGCCAGGACGGATTTGCTGATACTCCGTCGTGAATTGTTCTTTTAGCGCAGCTTGTTCCTGTGTCAGTCGGTAGTAATCGACGCCCTTGCTGGCAAATGCGACGACCATGAAGGCAAGAAACAACACAGCGGCGTATTTCCAGGGTTGCAGCATCGAGCCGTAGTCTGTCTTTGCACCATAGCGACCCTGCAATAGATTGACACCGCGTCCAGCGGCAACGGTGACGGCCAGTCGCGGCAAGACGCCATCGGGTAACAGGTTGATGTCCAGGCTTGCCAGCTCGTGGCGTAATGCATTCCAGTCGTGCCCGAAACGCTGCTCCTCGGCCGGCTCGGCATACACGAGCAAGTGGCCAGGTGACTTAGCCTCATCGTCATCTTCGGTGTCCGGATCATCAAGGACACCTGCAACACCGAGCGCATCGCTTGGCTTGACGCCTTGCATGACGAATTCATTCTCGGCGCCATCATTGAACATGACCTGATCATCTGCAACGAGCATGCTGTACGTTCCTGGAATGCGCGCTAGGCCATGATTCTCGGGAATAATTTGATGCGCGACGATTCCCGCGGTATCCAGCGCATCGACCCACACGTCCATTTGCTCGCGTGACACTACCGAAACGGGCAACAGGCCGCTGTCACCGCGAACACCGGCTGCGAAATGCAGGTCTTCAACATCGTCGGCCAGTTGTTCTTCGAGCGCAAAGGGCAGAGCGGCGCGTAACCGTGCGCCGCCTTTAATAGGGATATCGACCGACGTACTCAGCACTGTCTCGGCCGGCACCAGCGCAATAACCGTGCGGTTACCAACGTCTTTGGTCGCTTCAGCAAGTGGGCCCGTGACGGGCGGCGAGCGGCGGGTGCCATTGCTATCGACAGCAATCCAGTCGGCAGACTCCGCCGGATTGTTGCCAAGTCGAATGACGAGAAACTCTGCCATTATGAGGTTGTCCCTATGGTCCGCAGGATGGGTGTGACGCGACCCGGGTCGCGCTGCAATATGCTGAAGTAAGTGATGCGCACCGTATCAATCCGCACGACGACCTTCAAATGAAAAAACTCACTGGATTCCTCCAGCTGGTTCACAACGTCAGGCCATTGCGAAAATGACCGCCCCAGATCCGAGAATCCCGTTTCGGCGCGCTCCGAAATCAGGCCTTCCGCATCCGCCAGCGTCATGTCTTTGTCCAGCGACTGCAATACGGGCCCGGTTGCCGTGTTGACATTGATACTGGTTCGTTTGGGAAGGGCAATGACATGCGGCAATAGTATATCCAGTGATTCCTTATCCATGCCGTCTATCGCTGCCAGCTCACTGGCGCTTGATAGCCTCCGATTGGGCGCGCGATAGGGCGGTGTCATTCCTGTGTATATCGAATCTTCGGCACCGTACGGGAAACTCGCATTCTGATTGCTGTCAATCCAGTCTGCAGCGATGCCGGCAAATTTTTCGTCAAGAGCCAATGCCCGCAACAGGTTTTCGAACTGTTCAACGGCAATTGGATCGACTTCACCATCGGCGTCGATAAGATTGTTCACGTTGAACCGGCCTTGCAGGTCCTCAATGGCGCCAAAAATTTCACCACCATCGATAGGCAGCCCGGGCAGATCGCTCGCCCAAATCTCACCCAGATGATCGGTCTGGGAATCCTGCACGTCTTGCAACAGTATCGTCTGCATCCAGCTTTCGGCGCCGAGCGCGACCTGAACCGCCTGATCTCGATTCAACATTACAACTGTGCGTCGTACATCAAGCGAATTGTTCCATTCAAGCGTGTAGGCGAGCGTCGCGACCAATGCCATGATTAGCAATGCAGTGATCAGTGCAACCCCCTTGCTGAGTCGCCGGGTCATAACGCAATCTCCAATAGCCGTGAAATCTCGCCTTCATCGGCCATCGTCAGTATGACTTCGACAGCACGTGGTCGTATGCGCAGTGCTGACACGCCCGTTGCACCTTGTGGCGGCCACACTTCGCTGGCCTGGCCATTGTCGTCATAGAACAGGAATACCAGGCTCTCGATCTCGTCGAGCATCACTGTCGTTATGGGTTCATTGGCGTAGGTACGGTCCAACACTGTCCAGTGATAGCGAATCAGCTGACCTTCTTCGATGCGGTAGGCGGTGCGTTGCAACGTACTTCGCGGCAGTCCGGCCGGATTGCGCCAACCGCCATGCGTCAGCTCAATAGCGAAGTCGCCACTCAGGCTGCTATAGACGGCAGGAACAAACGTGTCGCCCAACTCATCCCGAACCGGTCGCGGCGCGGCTTGTGTCAGCTCGGAACTCAGGTAGCGCATGCTGCGCTGTATTGCCTGTAAGTGGTCCATCCGATCCGTCAACATTTCGGCATCAGACAGAGAACGTGCCAGAGCGCCCCAGGCGAGCATCGACATGACCGCGAAGATCGCCACAGCAACCATGATCTCGATCAACGTGAAGCCGTATGAGCGAGCCCTGGTCATTCGCGAGCACCTTCTTCCGGGATCCCTTGTCGCCCAGCTCCACCTTGCGAACCACTAATCCAGGACCCGTTACCCAATCCTGGGCGAATCGGCTCGCCAATAAAGCCCGTGATCGGCCGCATCAGAGGATCGCCCCCTGGAAAAGATACGCTCACATCGACGCGGTAAAGATTATCAACGCCGGTTTCGGTAACAACTGCGCGCCATGCCCACTCGACGCCGGCGTAGTCGACTTCGCCGCTGGTTGCGCTGACATCGGGAACGACATTCGCCAAACGCATTTCGGTGATCTTGTTGTGCCCGATCCAGCTTGCATAGGTGCGATCGCGCATCGTATTGGCCGCATTCAGCATTTGCACCATCTTGCCTGCCACACCCATCAGCGCGAGGCCGATGATCGCCAGCGCGACCAGCACCTCAAGCAACGTGAAACCCTTGTCGGATTTAACGCAGCGCATCTTCTTGCTCGCTTAACGTCATGATCTCGATTTGCCCCAACACATCGCCCTCTAAGATGACGATTTGTTCCAGACCTCGATTTACGAGGCGCAATTCGAACGGTGTGGACTCGCCGCTGGAAAAAATCATGATATGTGGCGCATAGGCTTCGTTCGACCGGTTCGAGCCGCGTTCGTCATCGTCGTCCTGATCAATTTCTTTTGCATCGAGACTTAAGAGTACGATCTTGTCTTCAAGCAACAAATCAAATTCGATATCGCCGGGCAGTTGGCGATACCGAAAAATGTCATCCGTTTGCATTTCGAGCCAGCGCAATTCGTAGGGGTCATATTCGACGAAGCGATAGGATTCTCGCATCACTTCAAGTCCGAATTCGCGACCTTGCATGATGGCTTCGTCTTGCGCGGCTTGCAGCAACGAACCAACACGTCGTGCTTCTTCACGAAGCTGCCGGTCGTCGCCGAGAACACCCAATGACAGAAGGGCGATCGAAACGATGATCGCCATCACCGAAACGACGACCAGAATTTCGATCAGCGTAAAACCGGAAGAGTATCTGCGGTTGCCCACGAGAATGACTTGCCCGCGACTGGTACTTATTCGAGGTCCCAATTGCCGATGTCGGCATTGTTACCTTCACCGCCCGGCGCACCATCGGCACCCAGCGTGTAAACATCGATTTCACCCTGATTGCCCGGGTTGAGGTACAGGTACGGATTTCCCCAGGGATCAGATGGCATGCGTTCGAGATAGCCACCGGGATTCCAGTTCTTCACATTCGGGTCGTTGGGTTTGGTAACCAATGCTTCGATGCCCTGTTCGGATGTCGGATAGGCGAAATTGTCGAGACGATAGAATTTCATCGCATTTTCGATGGTCGATATTTCGGCCCTGGCGGCTTCGATACGTGCTCTGTCGACCTGCCCAAACAGGCGTGGTCCGACCAGTGCAGCAAGAATGCCGATGATGACCACAACAACCATGATCTCGATCAAAGTAAAGCCGCTTTGCTGCTTTCGATACACTTGTTCACTCCATGACAGGCGCCGATCCGCCTGCATTGACTCATTAACTGCTTAAACGCGAGTATACCAAATATGGGGTTAAACCAAGGTGACATGGATCACCGTAAATCGCGAAGAATAGCGGCCTGGTCGCTGCCGGGAGTCGCCATTATCGTCTCTGCGGCGCTGGCCCTGAGCGGTGACTGGGGGCGCGAGTTGTTTCGCTACGATCGTATCGCGATCGCCGACGGCGAGCTGTGGCGGCTCCTGAGCGGCCACCTTGTGCATCTCGGCTGGTCGCATTTTGCCATGAACGCCGTGGGACTAATGCTGATCTGCTATCTGGTTGCAGCAAGATTCAGGGACCGGGATTGGCTCATTATCACCGCTACTGTGATCGCAGGCATTGATCTGGGATTCTGGTTTCTAGAACCGCAGTTGAGCTGGTACGTGGGCTTGTCCGGCGTTTTACACGGTTTATTGGCCGCCGGCGCCGTCAGCGGCATGCTCGACAGGCAGAAGGATTTCTGGCTAATCGCCGCATTTCTGGTCGCCAAACTGGCCTATGAGCAAGTGGTGGGACCCTTGCCTGGATCCGAAGGCACGGCAGGTGGTGAGGTTGTGGTCGCATCACATTTGTACGGCGCCGTAGGCGGGGTGATCGCCGGTCTGGGTTTTTGCCTTAGGAAAGCGCCGCCGGCGTCTATATAATGCGCGCCCACAATCACTACGCGACGCGGAGACTATTTTGAGCATTGCAATGGTATTTCCGGGACAGGGGTCCCAATCGCCGGGAATGCAGGCGGACCTGGCGGCCCGATTCAAGGAAGTCGGCGAAGTCTATACCGAAGCGGCCGACATTCTCGGTTACGACCTTTGGCGGCTCGTGCAAGTGGGGCCGGCTGAACGTCTGGGAGAAACCACGGTGACGCAGCCCGCAATGCTCACCGCCGGATACGCGGCATGGCGCGTCTGGCAGGTTGCCGGTGGCACAGCACCGACTCTAATGGCTGGTCATAGCTTGGGCGAATACACTGCGCTGGTTTGTGCCGGCAGCGTCAGCTTTGCCGACGCACTCACGGTCGTTCGCAAGCGCTCTGAGCTCATGCAAGGCGCGGTTCCGGCCGGTGCCGGAGCTATGGCTGCCATTCTGGGTTTGGACGACGACACGATCGTCAAAGTCTGTAGCGAGGCGGCCGGAGACGGTGTTGCCGATGCTGTGAATTTTAATGCGCCGGGACAAGTAGTTATCGCTGGTGATGTTGCCGCTGTCGATCGGGCGATCGAATTGGCGAAAGAGCAAGGCGCACGCCGGGCGTTGATGTTGCCTGTTAGCGTGCCGGCCCATTCGGCATTAATGCAAGGTGCTGGCGAAGCACTGGCGGACTCGCTCGCGAATGCACAATTTTCACAACCAGACATCAGCGTAATCGCCGCGTCTAACGGCGTTCCTTATGGTGATGGCGATGACATTCGGCAGCGACTTTCGCGCCAGGTATATGCACCGGTTCGGTGGGTCGACACGATTGCTGCGATGGTCAGCGAAGGGGCTGATACCGTCATCGAGTGTGGTCCAGGTAAGGTCTTGGCGGGTCTGATGCGGCGCATCGACAAGTCAGTCACCTGTTTCTACATCGACTCAACCGACAGTTTAGAAAAAGCCCTGCAGGGCGAGGGATAATCATGAGTAGTTCATTTAGCAATGATGCTGTGCAGGGACAAATAGCATTGGTAACTGGTGCATCGCGTGGCATTGGTGCGGCGATCGCACAAGCGCTTGCAGACGCAGGCGCCACAGTCATCGGAACAGCAACCAGTGCTGCCGGCGCGGAAGCAATTTCAGACACACTTGGCGACAATGGGCGTGGGTTGGCGCTAAACATCGCCGATGACGAATCTGTTAAAGAGGCGATCGCTGATATTCAAGCGAACGAAGGCAGCCCAACAATTCTTGTGAACAACGCGGGGATCACGCGTGACAATTTGTTGATGCGTATGAAAGCCGAAGAATGGGAAGACGTAATCGCAACGAATCTCAGTGGCTGTTACCGCGTTAGCAAAGCCTGTCTGCGTGGCATGATGAAAGCGAAGCAGGGACGTATCGTAAACATTGCATCGGTCATCGGCGTCATGGGAAATGCGGGGCAGGCGAACTACGCAGCAGCCAAAGCCGGCATGATTGGTTTTTCGAAATCGTTGGCGCGTGAGATTGGCTCGCGAAATATCACAGTGAATGTCGTTGCGCCGGGATTCATCGACACTGACATGACGCGAGTGCTTCCAGAAGACCAGCGAACGGCGATGCTCGACGACATACCGCTGGCACGACTCGGGGATACCTCGGATATCGCCAACGCGGTGCTATTTTTGGCATCGCCTGCGGGTGCCTATGTCACCGGCGAGACGCTGCACGTAAATGGCGGCATGTTGATGGACTAAAATGGTGTGAATTGCCAGTAGCATGGCATGACCTATTCACATACAATACCGCGTCACCGCCGGTCCGTACCTTGAAATATCAATGACTTACGGGGCCTGTGGACCGTTTTTTGATGAATCTTCCAGGAGAAGAGATCGCTATGAGCAGTATCGAAGTACAAGTAAAAGGCATCGTTGCCGAGCAACTCGGTGTGAAAGAAGACGAGGTAACGAACGATGCTTCATTCGTCGATGACCTGGGCGCTGATTCGCTCGACACCGTTGAGTTGGTAATGGCTCTTGAAGAAGAATTCGAGACCGAGATTCCTGACGAGGACGCCGAGAAAATCACGACCGTGCAACAGGCAATTGACTTTGTAACGTCTAGCGCTTCCAGCGAAGACTAAGTATTACGGCGCGGCACTTCGTGTGCCGCGCCGATTTCCATTATCGCCTTCTGGCAGTTCTGCCACGTCAAGCGGGTAAACATTGAAAGAACGACGCGTCGTCATTACCGGAATGGGCATTGTCTCGCCGGTGGGTCACGGGCTGGATGAAGCTTGGGACAATGTCTGCAACGGCGTATCCGGCATACGTCTGATTGACGACTTTGACACGAGTGCATTTCCGACCCGCATTGGCGGTACGGTTGAGAACTTCGATGTCAGCGAATATCTGACACCGAAAGACGCTCGTAAAATGGACCCGTTCGTCCACTACGGCATCGCGGCATCGGTCGATGCGATCAAAGATTCGGGGCTCGAGATCACCGAGGAAAATGGTCACACGATTGGCGTCGCCATGGGTGCTGGCATGGGCGGCATCAAAACGATTGAAGATACGCACAACAAGATGTTGGCGGGTGGTGTGCGCAAAGTGTCACCGTTTTTCATTCCGGGCAGCATCATCAACATGACATCCGGTTACGTCAGTATTCTGCAACAGATAACCGGACCGAATGTTTCGATCGTCACGGCGTGTGCAACGTCGGCGCATTGCATTGGATTCGCCGGTCGCATGATTGAACATGGTGATGCTGATGTCATGCTGGCAGGCGGCTCCGAATTTGCGACCACGCCATTGGCAATGGGCGGGTTTTGTTCGGCTCGTGCAATGTCCACGCGCAACGACGATCCGAAAGCTGCGAGCAGACCCTACGACATTGATCGCGACGGCTTCGTCCTGAGTAACGGTGCAGGCTGTGTTGTTCTTGAGGAACTTGAACACGCGAAAGCGCGTGGTGCACGAATATACGGAGAGTTAATCGGCTTCGGCATGAGCGGTGATGCCTATCACATCACTTTACCGCCCGCGGATGGCGACGGTGCGCGCCGATCGATGTTGGCTGCCATTAAGGATGCCCGTATCGACCCTTCTGATATCGACTACGTAAACACTCATGGTACGTCGACGCCGGCCGGCGACATTGGCGAGTCGGTCGGAATTCGTCGTGCGTTCGGCGACGCAGCCGACAAGTTGTTGGTTAGTTCTACGAAATCAACGACCGGTCACTTGCTCGGGGCGGCCGGTGTAGCCGAAGCCATATTCTGTGTTCAGGCGATTGGACATCAGGTTGCCCCGCCGACGATCAATCTGGACAACCAGGATCCGGGCTGCGACCTGGATTACGTCCCGAACGAAGCACGCAGTGCGAACATCAAGACCGCTATTTCCAATTCCTTTGGCTTCGGTGGCACCAACGGCACGCTGATCATTCGAGCTTTTGAATGAGTTCAATCCTGCTGACCGCAGGAGTCGATTTACACGCACTGCATCGGCTTAATCCTGCGCGTTACCCATTCCTCCTGCAAAGCACTGCGGCAGAATCCGACCTTGGTGGCTTCGACATACTGATGCTCTCGCAGGGCGATGCACTAGTCCTTGAGGCGCCCGGAGAATTATCCGGTCACGGGGCGGCCGGCCATACCGACTTCCTTGTGGCCCTGGATGACTGGTGGCAAGAAGAGCGCGTCCAAAAAGGAAGCCGTGAGTGGCCATTCGATGGCGGCTGGTTTCTATACCTTGGTTACGAACTCGCCGCTGAAGTTGAACCAACGCTCGCACTTCAACCGGATCCGATTCTGCCCACCGCGTTTGCGGTTCGGTGTACTGCCGCTTTGATTCGCGAACATCAATCGGGCAATTGCCATTTCGTTGCAGAATCTGGCAGTGCATTCGATTTGCAAATGATTGAGGATGATATTGCTGCCGCAAGTGAGCTTCCGGCAACCAATGCGCTGGACGCCGATCGAATTATCAATGAGAAAAGCGTTGCTGAGGAAGACCCTGCCTTGTTCCTCGATGCGGTTGCCAACGCGAAGCACCTCATCGCAAATGGGGAAATCTATCAGGCAAATCTTTCACGCGGATGGTCTGCATCAGTGAACGATGTCGACCCGAATCGCGTCTACGAAATTTTGTGCAAATCCAATCCGGGTCCATTTGCGGGACTGCTATATTGGGACGGGGTGTCGGTTGTATCGTCATCGCCTGAGAGACTATTGCGTGTTAAGGACGGAACAGTATCCACGCGACCCATCGCGGGCACACGGCCGCGTTCAGATGACGAAGAACTTGATTCACAGCTGCTACAAGAACTCATTCAAGATCCGAAAGAACGCGCGGAGCACGTCATGCTTATCGATTTGGAACGTAATGATCTGGGTCGCGTATGCGATGCCGGCACAGTGCAAGTTGATGAAATGATGATTGTCGAAAGCTATGCGCACGTGCACCACATCGTGTCGAATGTAAAAGGCGAAATGCGCCAGGACGTAACGCCTGGCGATGCTATACGCGCAGTTTTTCCGGGCGGCACGATTACGGGTTGCCCAAAAGTCCGTTGCATGGAAATCATAAGCGACCTGGAAGCCGGTCCGCGTGGTGCCTACACTGGATCATTCGGTTATCTGAATCGCGACGGGAATCTGGACCTCAACATATTGATACGCACGATGGTTATTCGTGACGATGAAATCACGTTCCGAGCCGGTTCAGGCATCGTCGCCGATTCCGATCCCGATGCCGAGCTCCAGGAAACACGTGCCAAGGCGAAGGGTCTGTTGCGAGCAATTACAGCATGAGCAACTGGTTTTCAGCAGGTCGGTCGATCGACTCGATTGCAGTCGATGATCGCAGTGCGCACTACGGCGACGGTGTGTTCGAGACGATTGCGATTCGTGACGGAGCGGCGCGCTTTTGGTCGTTGCACAATGCCCGATTACAAACAGCCTGCTCGCGCCTGGGAATCACCTGTCCTGCGGAAGAAACACTGCACGACGAACTTGAAAACGCGATCGAACAATCGCCAACGCTTGCGGAATTTGGCACGGCAAAACTGATCGTGTCGGCAGGCAGCGGACCCCGCGGGTATCGTCGCGGCGCAGAAACCCAATCGGACGTCAGGATTGGAATGTTCTCAGCACAGCATATACCTGCAGATACGTATAAAAATGGCGTGGCCGTGCGCATTTGTTCGACTCGGCTCGCCATGCAACCGCAATTGGCCGGCATCAAATCAATGAACCGGCTTGAGCAGGTGCTTGCATGTGCTGAATGGTCCGACGCCGAGATTTTTGAGGGCCTCATGCTGGACACGGCCGACCGTCTTATCTGCGGTACTATGAGCAACATGTTTATTGTGACTGCATCCGGGCTTGCGACGCCTGCACTGACTCGATGCGGCGTGTCGGGTGTGATGCGTCGGCATCTGCTGGGCGTCATGGATGAGGAGGGGATTGAATGCGACGTTCGGGATATTGACCTTGCAGAATTAGATTCCGCTGACGAGATATTCCTGAGCAACAGTCAGTTCGGTGTTTTGCCGGTTCGAGCTTGTGCGCAAAGACAATGGAAAAGCGGTGCGCTTACGAAGCGCGTTCAGCAACTTGCCGCCGCAAACGGCGTTCCTGAGTGCGCGCCTTGAGACCGATTGTTAAGATCGCTCTGATTGCACTGGTTGTTGTTGCCGCAGCGGCCGCGTATGCCGGAGTGCGCTTCAATCAGTTTCTCGATTCGCCTATGCAAATTGATGGCGACGGCGTTGAGTTTGAAATTCCATCCGGCGCGTCGTTTGGTGGCATCGCCGATGAACTTGAGCAACGCGGCATCGTAGACAGTTCACGTATGTTGCGTATCTACGCGCGTTATACGAAACAAGCGTCACGAATTCAGGCCGGCGACTATCTTATCGCGTCGGGCTCCACGCCTCGTGATTTGCTCGAGCAATTCTCGAGTGGCGCGGTGCAACTCTACTCATTCACGATTATTGAAGGCTGGAATCGCTGGGACCTGCTTAACGCCTTGCACGATCATCCGGAGATTGATGCCGGGATGACCGACGAAGACTGGCCGGCTTTTCTTGAGTCGTTAGGGGCCGAAACAGCTGAGCCCGAAGGCCTGTTTCTACCAGAAACGTATCGCTTTCCGCGCAACGCTGACGATCGCACCATTCTTCGTCAGGCCTACGAGCACATGCAGGCAACGCTCGCCGAAGAGTGGGCGAGCAAAGCCGATGATGCAGCACCAAACTCACCGTACGAAGCGTTGATATTGGCGTCCATTATCGAAAAGGAGACCGGGCGCAGCGATGAGCGACAACGCATATCTGGCGTATTCACGCGTCGACTTGCAATACGCATGCGCTTACAAACCGACCCAACCGTGATTTACGGTATTGGGCCAGGGTTCAATGGCAATCTCACACGAAAAGACTTGCGAACGCCGACGCCATACAACACATACACGCAACGAGGTTTGCCACCGACACCGATCGCGATGCCAGGACGCGCCGCAATATTCGCGGCACTGCATCCTGCCGCCGGCGAAGAATTGTATTTTGTTGCAACCGGGATTGGCGATGGTGGCCATACATTCTCGACCACGAAAGACGAACACGATGCCGCAGTTGCCGCTTACCTGCGACAGCTCAGAAGTAATCGCCACAAGGACTAGGGATGCAACGCGGAAAATTTATCACGGTTGAAGGTATCGAAGGCGTCGGCAAGTCGACCAACATCGGCTACCTGCGAAACGCCATAGAAAACCGCGGCCTCACGGTGCTTACATCGCGGGAACCCGGCGGCACACCAACCGCTGAGAAAATTCGCGACATTCTCTTTGAGCATGGTGATGAAGCCATGCCGGATATCGCTGAGTCATTATTGATGTTCGCATCGCGTGCCCTGCACGTTGAAAATGTCATCCGGCCAGCGCTCGCTGCAGGAACCTGGGTAATTTGTGACCGCTTTACCGATAGCAGCAGGGCGTATCAGGGTGCAGGTCGGGGCATTTCGCAAGATAGGATCAATACGCTCGCCGATTGGGTGCATGGCGATCTGCAGCCGGATCTGACCGTCCTTTTAGATGCACCGGTCGAGACGGGAATGAATCGGGCCGGCAAAAGGAGCAAACCTGATCGCATCGAACTGGAACGCAACGACTTCTTTGCTCGAGCCCGCGATTGCTTCCTGGCGCTGGCAGACGCTGAGCCCGATCGCTTTCTCGTCATTGATGCGACCGGCGACATGGAGGCTGTACGGGGTGCTGTAGAGGGTGAAATTAATCGCATTCTCGATGAGACATTAGATTAAATATGCTTGTTATATTATTGAAATAATGGATATTAGGTGGCACAAAACGATTGCCTCGAGCTGGCTGGACCGATTGAAGCTCGGTCGTTCGCCACACGCTGTCCTGTTAACGGGACCGGTCGGCGTTGGCAAACGTGCGGCGGCGGCCTGGATGGCGGCGCGTCATCTGGGCATCGATCCTGAGACTGAACTGCCACAGTACCCACCACAGGACATCGCACATGCCGATTTGCGTTGGATTACGGCAGCAGAGGGCAAACAGGCCATTGGTATCGATCAGATTCGGGCACTCGTCGCCGAGTTCAGCCTGACGAGTTACAAAGGCGGCGGCAAGGTCGCCGTGGTCGATCCGGCTGATGCAATGACGCATAACGCCGCCAACAGCCTTCTGAAAACGCTCGAGGAGCCGCCCGGAGATGCACTGCTCATCCTGATCGCCGATCGCAAGGGCCATTTGCCGGCTACGATCTTTAGTCGCTGCCAGCGTATCGACATTGCGGTCCCTGACGAGACCGACGCATTGGCATGGCTGGAAAAATTGCAGCCGGGCAGTACCTGGCCTGAGGCGCTCAGGTTGGCCGGAAACTCACCGTTGGCGGCAATTGATGCGCTAGAACAGCTGGATACGCATGCCGCAATGAGCCGCGATTTTGCGGCAGTCGCGGCGGGCAGGGGCTCGGCTATCGATGTTGCGGCCCGCTGGAATGCACTCGACACAGGATTTGTCCTTGACTGGCTCGCACGCCAGGTTCAAAGCGTCATTTTTCGCGCATCCAGCGCGCATCGTGACGGTTCGGCAGGGGCAATTGACGAATCTGTGCTCAAGCGCATGGACAGGCGAAATTTGTTCTGCTATTTAGACATAATCAACCGGCTACGTGGCCAGCCAGGCGGCTCGTACAACGTCTAGTTGACGCTAGAAGGACTATTAATTGACCTGTCCGAGGGTCTCAAAAACTGCGGACAGGCGGATGAGGTATTTAGATGACCAAACCAGGACTATTGACGCTTACGATCAAGGACAAGAGTGCGTTGTACCTGGCCTATATGCCGTACGTCATTAATGGTGGGCTGTTCATTCCCACGAACAGCTCATATCGCCTCGGTGATGAGGTGTTCATGCTGCTCAACCTCATGGGCGAAGAAGAGAAGATCCCGGTTGCAGGGACGGTCATCTGGATGACACCGAAAGGCGCGCAAGGCAAGCGCACGGCAGGAATCGGTGTGCAATTCAGTGATCAGGATCAGGGCAATACGCAGAAGAAAATTGAGAATTATCTCGCCGGTGCACTCGGCGGAGACAAACAGACACACACGATGTAGTGGACCCTACATCTGGTCTTTGTTAATGCCACCCTGCAACACATAGGCCTGGTAGCCGCGGCCACTCAAGATATAAGCACCTGCCGAACTCCGACGACCCGTATCGCAACACACGATGTACTTCGTGTCTTGATCCAGCGTGCTGATTTTTAGCCGGATGAAATACAACGGAATGTTGATTGCATCGTCTAAGTGATGGTTTTCGTATTCGCTAGGCAACCGCACATCGAGCCAAACAGCGCCGCCGGCTACAAGCTCTTTCGCCTGATCGTACGACACCCAGTCGAGCATTGGTTCATTCAGCAGTGTCTTGAAATCGTCCTTGCCCAGCCGCATCACCGAGCCATCGGACGTCATCGTGATCGTGGCATTGCGTTTCGCATCTGAAATAAGTGCTTCTTCGCCAAACGTATCGCCAACGATGAGTTCGGCCAATTTAATGCCGTCTTTTGACAGCGGCGTTTCTCGCGTGACGATCGCGCTGCCGCGCGTCAGTACGTAGAAATAATCGCCTTCCGTGCCTTGCTTCAGAATAACGTCGCCGGAACGATAATTGATCTGCTGCATGCGCATGAAGATTGCTTGAATATTTGCCGGCGGAATCTTGTGGAATGCTTTGGTCTGCAAAAGCATTGTCATCCAGTCGTCGGTTCCACCGTCGTCGGCTTTGCCCTGCAATTCCGAAACTTCGTAAGTTCCGGTCTGGTCCCAGGTCAACATGACATCGAGCAGGTCGCTGTCAATGGACAGGAACTGGACCCGGTCGCGCGCTCGCGCTGAAACGCGTCTCGGGAACACCGGTGCGATCGGATTGCGGGCGAGTTCGCTGCCGCCTTCGACGGTGCCGACTACCTTGCCCTGATCGACGAGCTCAAGTATGCCCGAGGAGATATAGAAGGTCCGTTTTTCGGTATCCCCTTCCTTGAACAGGACCTGACCCGGAGACAACTCACGCAACTGCACCTTGCGCGCCAATGCGGCAAGATTGTCGCGCTTAAGACCGTCAAGGGGCGAAAAACCCTTGAGCATGTCTACGCTGGTCTCCTCATTCGACATTCTTATTCCTGTTTTGCCCTAGCGGCGTCTAGATCTCTGAATCGGCCGTATTCTACCTTTCATTCACAGACTTCCGATACCCACAGGCGTTCGCAGCGTGAAGCGGCGCACAGTTTGCCGCCGATTCAGCCTCAGTCGCCATCTTGTAGCTCTGACCAGCCCGAGTGCGGCTCGAATCGATCTCCGTAGGTTGCTGACAATTCCCGTAGCCGAGCGACGACGACATCAAGGCCGCGATCCCGAGCATAGTTGATCGGACCACCCCTGAACGGCGCAAATCCAGTTCCAAAAATGACACCTGCATCGAGCAAATCGGCGTCCGTAACCACCCGATCGGCGAGGCAAGCGACAGCTTCGTTGACCATCGTCAAAATCAGGCGATCCTCTGTGTCCGGTCCTGGCCGATTGCCGCCGTCGGTCGGTTTTTGAGCCTTACCGTCCTGCCATTCATAGAAACCCTGGCCAGTCTTGCGACCGAGATTGCCATCCTCGAGCATTTTCGAAATTCGATCGGCGACCGGTCCTTCCATTTGCGTGCCGAGCACTTGCGACACGTGCGTGACGACATCGAGTCCAACGCTGTCGGCGAGCTCAATCGGTCCCATCGGCATACCAAACGCGACCGCGACCTTGTCGATCGCGGGCAGACTTACACCTTCCCCGACCATGATCATTGCTTCGGTCATGTACGGCGCCAGAATCCGATTTACGACAAAGCCAGGCGAGCTTGCACATTCCAGCGGAAACTTGCCGATGCCTTTGACAAATGCAAAACCGGTGTCGAGCACATCCTGTTGCGTATCATCGCAACGGACGACCTCGACCAGCGGCAACTGCGCCACGGGATTGAAAAAATGCAAGCCAATGAATCGATCCGGATCGCGTAACTCGGTGCGCAATTCCTGCAGTCGAATGCTCGATGTATTCGTTGCAAGAATGGCATCCGTGCGCATCGTCTTTTCGACGTTGGCGTAAAGACCCTTCTTCGCTTCGAGATTTTCGTAAATGGCCTCGATGATCAAATCGGCATTCGCGACGCCAGCGCCATCGACATCCGATTGCAGGCGATCTACTGCAGCGGCACGATCGCCATCATCACGAATTCGTTTCGCGTACAACTTGTGAGCGCGTTCGATAGCCGGCTGTATATATTTCTCGGCACGATCCTGAAGCGTAACGTTCAGTCCGCGTAGCGCACACCATGCCGCAATGTCACCACCCATAACTCCGGCACCAATGACATGAACATTCTTGATTTTCGTCGTCGGCTTGTTGCCTTGGCCCTTAAGTTTGTTCTGCAGAAAAAATACACGCACGAGATTGCGCGATGTCTCTGAACACATCAGGTTTGAAAATGACTTCGCTTCGGCCTCGTAGCCCGTTGTCGACGACGCACCAAAGCGCGCCCACAGATCAATCATTGCGTAGGGGGCAGGGTAGTGGTCTTTACGCGCTTTGGATGCGACCTGCTTGATCAGCATCGATTTGATGAACGGTCGGATGAGACCGAGGTTCAGGACGCGCTCCATAAACGCCGGTCGATGTTTCGAGCGACCAGATGCTATGAGCTCTTTGGCGGCTTGCCGCCAGTTGTCGTCGGCCGCGATGCGATCGACCAAGCCGATACGGCGTGCCTTCTCGACCGTAACGGGCTTGCCGGTCAGCATTATCTGCATGCCGGGTCGCACGCCACATATTTGTACGGCCCGCACGGTTCCGCCAAAGCCGGGGTGCAATCCGAGCTGCACTTCGGGGAGGCCGAGTATCGGCTTCTTGTTGGCCAGCGCGAGACGATAGGTGGTCGACATCGCCAGTTCCAGACCGCCACCAAGACAAAAACCGTTTATCGCGGTGACCGTTGGACAGGGCAGGTTTTCAATGCGGTCGAAAAGTTGCTGACCGCGTCGCGTCACTTCGTACGCCAATTCGGGTGATGTCACAGCAGAAAATTCAGTGATGTCTGCGCCCATGATGAAACCGCTTTGCTTGCCTGAATGTATGACCAGGCCGCGCGGCACATTATTTTCTACGACGCTGAGAATCTCGTCGAGCTCGAGCATGACTTCGGTCGACAACACATTTGCGTTGCCGTCTGCTTTGTCGATGCGCAGCCATGAAATTCCGGCGTCGTCGGTGTCAATATTCCAATGTTTGTACGTCATTATTTTTCTCTGTTGCTTTGTCGTTCTAGTCGATATCAAACTCGCAAACGAGTGGTAGATGATCCGAGAATTTCACTTGCGGAACATCAAAACCGGTTAATTGAATGCCTTCCTGATACAGGATGAAATCAAGCTCCTTGCGCGGTGAGCGACTCGGATACGTGGGTATTCCCTCGGCGTTGGCCGATGTCAGGCCGGCTGCCTTCATAAACAGGTAGATCTCGTTCTCGCCCCAGAACGTGTTGAAGTCACCCGCAACGATCACAGGTTTGTCGGTCTCACTGATCAGGTCGTACAAGTGTCTGAGCTGCAGGTGCCGATGCCTGTACTTGAGCGACAGATGGACCAGAAATACAGCAAAGTCCTGCATTTCGAGTTCGATGATCAGGCGTTTGATGCCGGTATCGAAGTAGTGGAATGTCTCGCCGTGCACGCGCGCCGCTGCCATGAACGCGTTCCCCTGTTTGCGCACAATTGGCAGCATCTGGTTCAGCGACTTGCTGCCGTACTTCGTCTCATACGAGGTGTTCATGCTGAGGTCAGCCGCGATTTTTTCAGCCTGATTGACTTTGCGACTGCGGATCGACCCGGTATCCACTTCGATCAAACCGACTATGTCCGGATCGACCGACTTGATGAATTTAGTGATATCAGGCAGTACGGACTGATTGCCCAATACGTAGCCAGCGCCGGGCAATGGCATGTGCATGCTTGCGCCGCCGCCGACGGCATAGCGTATGTTGTACAGAAGGAGGCGCATCTAAGGGTTACGATACCGAATCGACGTAGGCATGGGAACTGCTTGGATACTATAATGTTACGCATCCTGACTGGGAGCCGAATGTGTCTGAAAAAAATCCAATCCGAGTATTCGTCACGCACGTTTTTGAAGAGGGCGACGACTATCTGCGGATATTTGAATTTCTGGAAAGCGATGACCGCTTTTATTACCTCAATGTCAGCAAACCCGAAAATGTACCGTCTGACGGCAAAATCGAGAGCATTAAGGACGAGCTGATTACCCAGATCAAAGCGTCTGAAGCGATGATTGTCTTGCCCGAAGCCTATGAAAGAAACGCAGACCTGGTCAGCTATATGATGGATGTCGCCGAAGCGAATAGCATCGGCATGATCGGTGTCCGGCCGTTTGGCGGCATGGCTGAAACGCCTAAGGAAATCGTCGAGCGATCCGGCGACCCCATCGACTGGAACGCACGCCAGTTGATCGACAGTCTCAAGCTATCGGCAAGAGGTGAGGACACACAGCGTTGGGAAGTCATCGATTTCCCAGGCTTTGAGCCCGATGAAACTACTTAAAAACCAAATAATTAGATTGTATTCTTAATGTAACTAATGCGATGAAACCACTGGTAATTGCACATCGCGGCGCATCAGGCTATCTGCCTGAACACACACGACCGGCCAAAGTGCTGGCACACATCATGGGTGCTGATTTCCTTGAACAGGACATCGTAGCGACCCGTGACGATGAACTCATCGTTTCGCACGACATCCATCTCGATACCGTTACCAATGTCTCGGTCCTTTTTCCTGACCGCGCCCGGGCCGATGGCCGTTTCTACGCCAGAGACTTCGATATGGATGAGATTCGGACGCTAACCGCCTGGGAACGCATGAAAGCTGACGGTACAGCTGTCTACCCCAGCCGCTACCCCGCACAGACGGGTCATTACCGGGTGCATACGTTCAAAGAAGAGATGCAGTTGCTCAATCGCTTGAACAAGGCCACCGGGCGGCGGGTGGGCGCCTACCCGGAGATCAAGAGCCCGGCCTGGCACCAACAGGAGGGCATCGATATTTCGCCGTTGGTGCTGGAGCAGCTGGATGAATTTGAAGGCGCAAATGACCCGAGCCTCGTTTTCGTCCAATGTTTCGATGACACAGAAGTCCGCCGACTCAAGAATGAGTTGAAATGCCGCTGGCCGATCGTGCAGCTGATCGGTTTAAACGAGTGGGAGGAAGCGGCGACAGACTACGACGAGATTCAGACGACGGAGGGGCTGACACGCATTGCCGAAGTCGCCGATGGGGTCGGCCCGCACATATCCTTGCTGTACTCGGCGGAAGAAGGTGAGCTGATCTCATCTGGACTTGTGGAAAAGGCCCATAGCTTAGATTTAGTGGTGCATCCATACACCTTCCGTTCTGATGATCTTCCGGAGGAATTCGATTCGCTTGAAGAGCTGGTCCGATTTTGCGCGGTCGATTTAGAAGTAGACGGCTTGTTTACGGATTTCACAGATCAGGTCATCGATATATTGGAAAGCACCCATCCAGCAGCATAAAAATACGGCTGGCGGCGGCCGTTCTTGACGCCCAAGGTGTTGATTTTTAGTGTGATCGCTAACGATTTGGCTGCCGGGCTGTAAATAGTATTTTCGTCAGTATTTACATGATAAATAGTTAGTAAACTATTGTTTTTTAAAAGAAAAAAGGCGTTATTCGGCTATAAGTCCCGTAATCATTGGGCTTGCAGGTCCTTACGCAGCGTTTCCGGACTGAGAACTCTGTCCTTTTCTGAATTTCAAAAGTGCATAATCTAAACCGATGTTTGTGGAACTCCCTTCAAACCTGATCCTGTTTACCGCAGGCGCATTTTTTATCGGCTGGATTTTGTCGACGATAAGCTCGCGCATGACGGCTAAATACGAGGCTCGTAAGCGCGATCCACGCGATGATCGTATCCGTTCGCTCGAAGCTGATCTGCGTGTTTCTCAGTCAGAATCCGAAAAATCGGTTGAGAAGGGCTCGGGTCTTGAGGGCGAACTCAAAGAGTCGCAGGAAGGCATAGAGAAACGCGACAATGTGATTTCGCATCAGCAACAGCGCATCGAAGAACTGACCAGCGACCTTAAGGAATCGGTTTTAAAGACGCGTGAGCTGCGCGCCGAGCTATCTGAGCGAGCAACTGAAGGTATCAAGTCGGAATTGAAAATTCGCGAAGTCGAAACCGAGCTCGAAGTCGCACAAGCATCGACCGACATGATCGCCACTGGCGTCCTCGATTATTCGCTGACGAACGAAGTGCTTAGAGAAAAGCCTGCGGACGACGACGAAGACGAAGACGCAGACGCTGATATCAGCACGGCCGCGACCTAAGCCTCAGCACTGCTTTACCACCCCTGTACCGACGAAAAGCGGCATTGGCACCGTTTTCGGGCTAAAATGTCTGTCTGATTGTCAAAAGTATAATAAAAACAGGGGGTTACTATGACTATTCTGGATCTATGGCTACCAATACTCGTCGCAGGAGTGGTTTGTTTCCTGGCGAGTTCAGTCATCTGGGCGGTTCTCAAGTACCACAACCGGGATTACAGTAGCACCGACCGTGAAGACGACGTCCGCGCTGCGTTGAAGGGCGCGAAACCGGGCTACTACATACTCCCGTATTGCGCCGACTATGCCGATATGGAAAAGCCGGAAATGAAGCAAAAGCTGAGCGACGGACCTGTCGCATACATTTCGGTAGCGCCCAATGGGATGCCGGCAATGGGCCCGAAGATGTTCAGCATGCTCATCTATTTTCTGCTTGTGTCGGTGATATGTGCCTACATCGTCACACGCACAATAGCGCCGGATGCCGATTACCTGGCCGTGTTCCGAATTGCTGGCACAGTGGCATTCATCGCGAATGGACTGGCTGTGATTCCTGAAAGCATATGGTTTGCGAGGCCGTGGCCGATGACTGTAAAGAACATGTTTGATGCATTGGTCTACGCCTTATTGACCGGCGGAATTTTCGGTTGGCTGGTTTGATCGACACGCTGCGTCGCTGAAACATGTTCCATATGCATACGAGCTTCGATCTCGCGACGAGTACGAGTATTGATGAGTTTCAAAACGCGTTGGATGCGTTCACGGGGTTGATGATCGCAAAGGACCTGATCGTATCGACTGGGCCAGTTGCAGAACGTTGCAAACACCCGATCATGGACACGGACGAACAACGCGGTCATCAATTCTTCTTCGTCATGATTTTTCGCGATCGCGAGCAGTGTGACGCTGCCGTCAGCCATATACAGGAAGCCGCCACCGACTCGGATCCGGTGCACCGAGCGGTCTATGCGAACATCGTGGATCCTATTTTCAGCTGCTGGATCGACTAGCCAGGGGCAAGGCTCAAGCGTTGAGGTAGTTAAGTACCGGATAGCGGCCACTGCGCGAAAGCAATTCTTCGCGCTCGAAATTGCCTCGGTGGCCAGACGGCGGCTCCGTTTCAATTCGACGGCGAATGCGGAACAAACGTGCCTGTGCCTCACGCATCGACCCTCTGACGAGATCCATACAATTGCTTTCCTTGGCGCAGGCGAGATAGCACTTCATTTCGAAAAAACGTGCATACGCTTTCTCATATTGGCGCAGCAACTGATCGGTCGCCGGATCATCCATTATGTGCAGAATGTGATCGGTCGAAATACGACTCGAGACGGCGAGCATGTAGAGACGATGTTCGGCAAGAATGGCGTCATTGAGGTCGAGCGTCGAATGAAATAGCCGCAACAATTTTTCACGTTGCTTGCCACGTACATTGTGAGTGCGTAAGTACTTGAAGAGAGAACGGCGATGAACCAATTCAATCTTGGCTTTTCGCAACTCGATTATCTGCGGTTTCTTCGCTCTATGATGCGCAACCGGCAATAACAAATTCGCTTGCCGTGTTTCCCATTGCTGGTAATGCTTAGAGTCGTCTATCACCGTATTGGCAATGCGCGAGTCACGTTCCA